>JAXIUI010000079.1:0-1625 GCA_034680725.1 Polynucleobacter sp. | reverse complement strand
TGCCACCGATAATAGGTGTAGTGTTGTCATATGTGTAAGTAATCGTAATGGTGTTGGCTTGGTCATTGATTGTTCCTACTCCTGAGAAGGTAACTTGACCAAAAGTAAAATCGATGGTTTGTGTTGGAATATTGATGTTGCTGCCATTTACCGTAGCAGTTGCAGTTCCTCCTACAATGTTGAACATGTTGTCAATCAGAAGGTCGTTGGTGCCTGCTGTACTAGTGGCAAAAATTGGTGCTGCTGCAAGTGGAAAGGTATTCCCGCAATCACTGCTTACTTGCCATGTTACTAGCCAATTGTCCATGCCAATCACAACGTTAACTGTTCTGGTTGCCGTTGTTGTTCCGTTATCGTTGGTTGCAGTATAGGTAAGCGTATATGTTCCTTTGGTATTGGCATTAACCGTTCCGGAAGTTGTCACGGTTGCTGCTGAACCATCAGTGTTTGTCGCAGTAGCACCAGCATCGTTGTAGGCACTTCCTACACTTATGGTTTCTGGATTGTTGCCATTCACTGTAATGGATGGGGCAAACTTACAGGTACCGTCATCTTTTTTAGCTTCAGTGCTGTAATTGACAGCGCTTGGGTCTGTACAGCCTTTCTTTTTACAACTTGTTGCAGTACCTAGTAATAAAGCAGTAACTGCTAATAATGAGAGTGTTTTATTCATTTTTTTAGTTTTAGATGTTTCGAAGATATAAAAGATTTATGCAGCTTGCAACAAACGATGTTTGATGAAGATTATTGTATAAAAAAAGCGGCGCCCCAAAGAGCGCCGCCTTCCAACCAAACGATAGGCTTTAGTCTTGCAGCACCTCTGCTTGACCATTTGGTGTTGCAAGCGCGTTTTTGATTTTTTCTTCTAGTTCTTCCATGAGTTCAGGATTGTCTAGAATTAATGATTTAATAGCATCACGGCCTTGGCCAAGTTTGGTTTCTCCGTAAGAGAACCAAGATCCGCTCTTTTTAAGGATATTGAGATCCACACCCAGATCTATGATTTCACCAACTTTAGAAATTCCTTCTCCGTACATGATATCAAATTCTGCTTTGCGGAATGGTGGAGCCACTTTGTTTTTAACCACCTTCACTTTAACGCGGTTACCGATGATGTCTTCGCCTTCTTTCAATTGAGCAGCTCTTCTGATATCGATGCGAATTGAGGAGTAAAATTTAAGAGCATTACCACCCGTTGTAGTTTCAGGGTTTCCGAACATCACGCCAATTTTGTCGCGCAATTGGTTGATAAAGATACAGCAGCAACCTGCTTTGTTAATTGAGCCAGTAAGCTTGCGCAATGCTTTTGACATAAGGCGTGCTTGTAAACCCATTTGGGAATCGCCCATTTCGCCTTCGATTTCGGCTTTTGGTGTGAGCGCTGCTACTGAGTCAATCACGATGAGGTCAATGGCACCCGAGCGAATGAGGTTGTCGGCAATTTCAAGTGCTTGTTCGCCGTTGTCTGGTTGTGAGATCAAGAGGTTTGCGACATCTACACCTAGTTTTTGAGCATAAAATTGATCAAAAGCGTGTTCAGCATCGATGAATGCAGCAATGCCTCCTTGTTTTTGGACTTCTGCAATTGCATGAATGGCCAAGGTTGTTTTACCTGATGATTCTGG
>JAXIUI010000078.1:0-1693 GCA_034680725.1 Polynucleobacter sp. | reverse complement strand
GATATTGTCTTGAGCTCGCTACCGATCTACCATATCAATGGTCAAGTCATCTCAACAATTACCCCGTTCTTTTCTGGTGGATCCATTGTTGCGCCACACCACTTTTCTGTATCCACCTGGTGGAAGACAGCAATTCGATACAAGTGTACCTGGATCAATATGGTTCCCACCATCATTGCCTATTTGATTAATGCCGCCAAAAGTGGGGCTAATAAACCTGATCTAGCCCAGTTAAAACATATTCGCTTTGGGCGTTCTGCGTCAGCCCCTCTTCCGCCTGAGCATCATCGTGAATTCGAGGAGTTATTTGGAATGCCGGTCATCGAAGCGATGGGCATGACTGAAACCTGTTCAATTGTATTTTGCAATCCACATGATGAGCGTAGGCGCTTCGGTAGTCCTGGGCTTCCCTGCGGAGTGCAAGCAAAAATCGTTGACGATGCTGGAAAAGTATTGCCTGATCTTGTTTCCGGAGAAATTTGCCTCAAGGGTGAGAATGTATTGCACGCTTACTATAAAGGCGAGGTTGAAACTAAAAAGGCATTTGATGTCGACGGCTGGATGAAAACAGGCGATCTTGGTATGAGAGACGCTGATGGTTTTTATTTCATTACCGGTAGATTAAAAGAGCTGATTATTAAGGGGGGTGAAAATATTGCTCCCCGCGAAATCGATGAAGTACTTTTGAAGCATCCTGCTGTCCTCGATGCTGCATCGGTTGGAATTCCGGACTCCAATTATGGGCAGGAAATTATGGCCTGCATTATTTTGAAAGAGGGACAGTCTTGCTCTGAGACAGAGATGCGCCAATTCTGCATTGATAATTTAGGGAAATTTAGAACTCCCAAAACTATCCTCTTTATGGAGGATTTGCCTAGAGGGCCATCTGGAAAAGTACAGCGCTTAAAGTTATTGGATTTAGTGGAAGCGAAATAATCAGATTTACTTGACGGGCTTTTTGCTGTGTCCGAGTATTTTGTGCATCAAGATGGATGTGAAGATGCCAATGAGAATGGCCCATTCAAGGGCAATCGTCACGGTACCCACTGCTGTGACAAGCATCGGAATCCAAGCAACTTTGCCTAATTCAAACTCATGACGAATTTGCTTTAAATCAATTAATTTCCATGCCACTAGTAGCAATAAGGAAGCAATGACGACATAGGGAATGTGCTTTGCTAGGGGCGACACAAATGCCAAAATAATTACCAAGAAAAACGCAGCGCTAATAGCAGATAGTGGTGTTTTTGCCCCTGCAGCTAAATTAACCCCTGTGCGATTAAAAGATCCACTTGAAGGGTAGGCTGAAAAGAAAGAGCCCATGACATTGGCTAAGCCTTGCCCAATAAATTCTTGATTTGCATTGAATGAATCTCGTGTCTTTAATGCGATTGCGCGGGCAATAGCCATAGCCTCGGTTGAGGCCAGTAAACTCATGATTAAAGTGGCGCCAAATAATTGTTGCAAAGTAGCTGGGCTGAGGTCTGGAAAAGAGAGTGGAGGAAAAGCTCCAGGTATATTGCTGACCCGCTTAAACGGGCTTAGCTGCGGGAAAGCAAGCTCAATCAGGATTGCGGCGATTGCGCCAACTTTGACTGCAATCAGCATTGCTGTTACATATTTATTCAAAGGAGCCCACAAACGACTGAGACCCAAGGTAATGAGTACGAGTGCAATGGATTGCCATTGAATG
>JAXIUI010000077.1:0-1711 GCA_034680725.1 Polynucleobacter sp. | reverse complement strand
AGTCAAAGATTACATGGAGAGGAATCAATATACCTTTTCAGTGGTGATGATGACTCCGGAGTTGGCTAAAGCCATTGGCAAAAGGCGAGGGGTCCCTGAACTATATGTCGTTAATCCTCAAGGGCGGGTGATTCAGAAAGATTTCGGTTTGATGGTTGATTTGGATTTGATTGACCTTGCCAGGTATGCAAAAAAATAAAAAAGTCTAGTAGATAAGAGCCAATAACTGATAAATAGAGCATCGCTGAGTCCAGCTTCATGCACTTTTGACATATTCATATAAGAAATAAGCATTTGTTTTAAATACAACTCTACTGAATAATCAAACAGTTATGAAAAGTCACTAATTCTAGGGTGAAACCCCAAGGGGTTTAAAGGTTTTATCCAATTAGAATCAAAGTGTTATTAAAGGGGGAAATGATGCAATCATTCATTCGTAAACCATCAGTGTTGATGGCAGGCTTATTTATTAGCCTTTTAGGTGCAACTTCTTTGGCAAATGCCCAAAGTTTGCAAATCAAACAATGGGCTGCATCATGCGCAGCCTGTCACGGTACCGATGGTTATTCTGAAGGTGGCATGGCCAGCCTAGCGGGACAAAATAAAGATGCAATGATCAAGAAAATGAACGATTACAAAAATGGTAAGGTTCCAGGCGCCACGATCATGCATCAGTTAAGTAAAGGTTACACGGACGAGCAGATCGAAAAAATCTCTGCATACTTTGCAGCTTTGCCAGCTCAAAAACCAGTCGCTAAAACAAAATAATTAGGAGTTGATCATGCAAAGACGCGAATTTATACAATTAGTAGGTGCGGGTGCTGCTGCGACAACTCTGATCGGTTGTGCCTCTACAAAAATTGACGCAAAAAATGCCAAAGTATTGGTGATTGGTGGCGGTTATGGTGGCGCAACAGCTGCTAAGTATGTCCGTAAGTTTTCAAATTACACAGCCGAAGTCACGCTGGTTGAACCAAATCAGAATTTCATCTCTTGCCCGTTATCAAACTTAGTGCTTGGTGGTAGTAAGAAGATGGAAGACATCACAGTTTCATACGATGGTCTTAGTAAGAACCACGGCGTGAAGTTAGTTAAAGACTATGTGGGGTCAGTGGACGTGGCTAAAAAGCAAGTGAAGCTTGCTGGTGGTTCGACCTTGTCTTACGACCGCTTGATTGTTTCTCCAGGTGTTGACTTAACTTATGACAAATTGCCAGGCATGCTCAAGCCAAATGCTCAGAACGAAGTTCTGCACGCATGGAAAGCAGGCGAACAAACTGTTGGTTTAAGAAAGCAATTAGAAAGCATGAAAAACGGTGGTGTTTTTGCCATCACAATTCCATTGGCTCCATACCGTTGCCCTCCAGGACCATACGAGCGTGCTTGCCAAGTAGCTGAATATTTCCAAAAGAACAAGCCAAAGAGCAAAGTGCTTATTTTGGATGCTAACGATGATGTGACATCTAAGCCAGGATTGTTTAAAGCTGCGTGGTCAACTCGTTATGCAGGCATCGTTGAGTACCGCGGCAAACACAATTTAACTGATGTGGATGTTAAGGGTAAGAAGCTTAAGTTTGAATTCAACGACGACATCAAGGCGGATGTATTGAACGTTTTGCCTCCAATGCGCGCAGGTTCAATTGCTGTGAAGACAGGCTTGGCCAACATGAATGCTCGTTGGTGTGAAGTTGACTTCTTGACCTTTGAATCT
>JAXIUI010000076.1:0-1767 GCA_034680725.1 Polynucleobacter sp. | reverse complement strand
GCTTCGCTACCAGGACTTCTGCTTAATAAAATGCTGGCAATCAGCGCCACTTCAATCACAGTAACAGCAATGGCCAATATCAATGTTCCATAAGGTTGGCCAACGCGATGCGCAATCACTTCAGCAAAATATACTGAAGCAAGTACTGCCACTATCAGTGTAATTGTCAGAATGAGTGCTGTAGTCATAAGAAGTATTTGTTTGTACGCATTTATTACTTCTTAGATCGTAATACCAAGAAGTTCGGTACGCTTAAATTCCAGTGAATTGCTGCAGCCCTAAATAAGAAGATTTGTGCGGAACAAAGAATCTCGCCAATGAGCGCATGCTCCGGAAAAAACTTTAACACTGCAATCATGGATACACAACCTAAAAGTACTGGAATAATATAAAGCTCGCTGGACATTAAAAGTGTTTTTCGTCCAGCAATCACATCTCTAATAACCCCGCCACCGATTGCAGACATCACGCCAAAAATGAGCGGCAGAATCGGTATGGTGTAACCAAGCTCCCAAACCTTAAGAGTCCCCTGCACGGCAAATAAAGCTGCGCCAAAGGCATCTAGATACAGCATTGATACATACACTTTATTGATTCTAAAAAACGGCCTTGCTATAAAGACACAAGCACTAGCTAGAACAGCTAGGCGAATCTCTATAGCATCTGGCAACCAAAATACTGGTACGCCAAGCATAAGATCGCGCAAGGTTCCGCCACCTACTGCAGTAATACCGCCCAAAACAAGTACTGCAAAAATATCGATGTCGTCTTTCTCATTAACGGCAAGGACTGCCGTTATTGCAAAAGCAACTGTTGCTAAATTGTCTAGCCAGAAATTAAGTGTTTGAGAGTCCATGGGTATCCTGAGATTTTGCTCGGGCAAAATGCAACTTTCTATAGCTATCGATCAGACGACGATGCCTTTCAAGGCCCTCCAGATTAATGCTGGTTGGCGTTAAGCCATAAAAACGTACGCTTCCATCGATTGAGCCTAGGACGGCATTCATCCTCTGATCACCGAAAATGCGTCGAAAATTCACTTCATAGTCCGCGAGCTCAAGCTCATCATCCAGCCAAATTTCTAAGACCGCATTTAGGGCCTGATAAAACAATCTGCGTTCAACGGTATTGTCGTTGTATTGCAGGAATGCACCAACCAACTCATGCGCCTCATCAAAATTTTGTAACGCAAGATGAATCAGCAAATTCAACTCTAATACTGTTAGCTGACCCCAAGGGGTATTGTCATCAAACTCAATTCCAATCAATGTGGCGATATCACTATATTCATCTAACTCATTACTCTCTAATTTCTCAAGCAAGGTATTTAGACTGCTGTCGTCGAGTTGATGAAGATTCAAAATATCATTTCGAAACAACAAGGCTTTATTGGTGTTGTCCCAAACAAGATCCTCGACTGGATATACCTCTGAATAGCCCGGAACTAAAATACGGCACGCAATTGCCCCCAACTGATCATGGCTTGCAACATAGGATTCTTTGCCAAGCCCGGCAAGGATGCCAAACAGGCTTGCTGCTTCTACAGCATTCGAATCCTCGCCACGGCTTGAAAAATCCCACTCAACAAATTCATAAGCAGGCTTTGCGCTAAAAAAGCGCCAGGACACGATGCCACTAGAATCAATAAAATGCTCAACAAAGTTATTGGGCTCTGTTACATCCTCGCTTGAAAAAGTGGGTACTGGCAAATCATTCAAGCCCTCTAAACTCCGTCCCTGTAATAGCTCAGTCAAACTTCGCTCTAGC
>JAXIUI010000075.1:0-1788 GCA_034680725.1 Polynucleobacter sp. | reverse complement strand
TGACCTCATACCAGACTTTATTCCTATATTGGGCTATGTAGATGACTTGATTTTGTTGCCTATGTTAATTTGGATTGCGATCAGATTAATACCAAATTCAATTATTCAAGAATATAGGATACAAGCTGATACGTGGCTGCTTAACAAACAATCCAAGCCTAAGAGCTACTTAGGTTTGTTCATTGTTATTATTGTTTGGCTGTTGCTGCTATGGTTGTCTTATCAACTTGTGCAGGATCTAGCTTCCTAGGTTCTAGCCGATTCTGTCTTGGGTAATCAAGGTATAAAAAACCACCTTAGTGTGGTTTTTTGTATTGACCTTTAAGTACTTGAACGCCCGTCAATTGAACGAAAGCTTACTCGTCATATCATTAGTAATGCTTTTATCTTCGCTCTCACATCCCACAATTCTTGTTCGCCGATGCTAGTCTTAAACTTTGCTTTACGCACACGCCAATCAAGTGATTTCAATTGATCAGTTAGTACAACACATCGAGTGCCATCAACTTCTGTTAAGACTTCGAAAGGATGTCCTTTGATTTTTGTACTTAGTGGACAACAAAGCATCAAACCCGCTTTCCCATTGTAGGAAGTTGGACTGAGAACTAATGCAGGACGATGCCCTGCCTGCTCATGTCCGGCTTGCGGATCGAATTCCAACCAAACGATATCACCCGAATCTGGCACATAACGTTTCACCATTACCAGACTTCCTTGCCAACAGGCTTACCAAAATCAGATTCCGCATGAGAGTTATCGGCGGTAATACCTGCAACCAACTCTTCCAATTTATATTCTTTACGATTTACTGGCTCGATGATAATTTTTCCACGCAATACTTTTACAGAGACCCTCTGATCCAATGTCAGATGCGCTTCTTTCATCAAGCTAGCGCTAAGTCTAAGTGCAGGGCTATTCCCCCACTTTTTAATAACGGCTTCCATAACTGCCTCCCAATTGTTTCTACATTGTAGATACGAATGGATGAGTTGTCTACTTTGTGATTCAAAAATTTAAGCGTAAATTGAAGTTCCCATTTCTAGCTAATGCTGACAATAGGATATGTGGCATCCCCAGATTGATTCAATTTCGCCCCGGACCACCAAGTAAGCAAAACCCTCGTTAGCAATAACAGGGGCTTTTGTATTTTAGGCTTTTAGATTCTAGTTACTAAACGGTAGACATTAAAGTTTTTTTACCGCTGAATATCTGTGACATGAAATGAGGTGATCATTGACCATTCCGGATGCTTGCATAAATGCATAGCAAATAGTTGATCCTACAAATTTGAATCCTGATTTTAATAACGCCTTACTCATCGCATCAGACTCTGGCGATTTTGATGGAACTTCGCTTATTAGACGGCGATTATTTTGCATGGGTTTATTTTGTACAAATGACCACAGAAATTGATCAAAGCTTACTCCACTTTTTTCTAGAGCCAAGTAAGCCTTAGCATTGCCAATAGTTGCCGACACTTTTAATCGATTACGAACAATGCCAGGATTAGCCATTAACTCCGCCACTTTTCTCTCACCATACTTTGCAATCTTTTTTGGATCAAAATTATCAAAGGCCTCACGGTAGCTTTCCCGCTTCTTTAAGACAGTTGACCAAGAGAGTCCGGCTTGAGCACCTTCTAATATCAGAAGCTCAAAAAGCTTTTGACTATCTCGAAGTGGAACGCCCCATTCTGTGTCGTGATATTGGCGATAGAGATCAAAACCTTCGCACCAAGGGCAGCGGATCAGTGTTTTCATTCTTAGATTCAATTGGAAAAACTTAGTA
>JAXIUI010000074.1:0-1884 GCA_034680725.1 Polynucleobacter sp. | reverse complement strand
TTACTACCAAAAACAAGAGTAGGTCTTATCTGAATTCTCATATGTAATTTTTTGCATATTCATGTTTTGTAATATAGCGCATCTTAACTGAACCAACCCAAGGAAGCGAAATCAAATGAAATTCGTATTCAATACAATATTAACTATAGTAATAACCAGTTTGACACTCTTGAGTGCACCAGTAATCGCCCAAGAAAATAGCATTATTGTTTCCTCCACTACTTCTACCGAGCAATCTGGTCTTTTTGGATTTATGTTGCCAATCTTCAAGATGAAAACGGGGATTGATGCCAAAGTTGTTGCAGTTGGTACAGGGCAGGCATTGGATATTGGTCGCCGTGGCGATGCCGATGTTGTGTTCGTTCACGACAAAGTCGCTGAAGATAAGTTTGTTGCTGAAGGTAACGCCACTAAACGCAATGAAGTAATGTACAACGACTTTGTATTAATTGGGCCAAAATCTGACCCTGCCAAGATAGCTGGTGGAAAGGATATTCAAGTCGCTTTTCAGAAAATTGCATCAGCAAAAGCACCGTTTGTTTCTCGGGGGGATAAGAGTGGCACCCATGCCGCTGAATTGCGCTACTGGAAGGATGCAGGAATACAGCCAGCTCCAACAATGACTTGGTATAAAGAAACTGGCTCGGGCATGGGCCCAGCTCTCAATACTGCTTCAGCTATGAATGGATATATCTTGGCTGATCGTGCAACTTGGTTGAACTTTAAGAATCGCGGTGACTTGGCAATTCTGGTGCAAGGTGATCCAAAACTCTTTAACCAATACGGCATTATGTTGGTCAACCCTGCAAAGTTTCCTCATGTTAAAAAAGCAGCAGGCCAAACTTTTATCGATTGGATCACCTCTAAGGACGGTCAAGATGTGATTGCGATGTACAAAATTAATGGTGAACAACTCTTCTTCCCCAATGCAAAACCAGCAAGCACAAACTGAACCATCACTCAGAAAACCCAATCTCTCCATGCAATAACAAAAGGCCCGCAATGCGGGCCTTTTTAGTGATGCCGTTTTAATACTGGATTATTTCTTGCCAGCTACAAAGCCAATAGCGGTGTCATCCACAAACTCAATCATGACATCATCGCCAGCTTTAAATTTCTCAAGACCGAGAACGCTTTGATCTACCTTAACCTTTTGCTTCTCACCAGAAGGCAATGTAAATGTTACTACGCGTGATTTAGCATCAATTGAGCTGATTTTGACAGTGGCATATACAGTATCGGTAATTTCCTCAAAAGGCTTAGCAGAACCCTTTCCAGAAATTACAACAGAACGCACACCAGATACGCCAGGCTTAGCACCTTTAGGGGCAGCTACCAAGCCAACGGCAATTGCCTGAGCGTGCTCAACAACAAATAGGTCACCCTTTTTTACTTTATCCAAGTCATTCACTTGCTTAGCAACGTTCATCTGCGCCAAATTACCATTTGCGTCACGCAAAACAACGATACGCTTTTGAACATCAACTGAATCTACCGTGGCACTGAGCACCATTGCTTCTACTGCCAATGGCAACATCTTGGCAGGAGCTTGAGCGGCTACTGATCCAGCAGCAATTACACCAACAGATGCAATGATTGAGACAAGTAAAGATTTTTTCAAAATAACTCCCAAATAAAAGGTTTGTCAAAAATGTCCGAGAGAGAACATTACAATTCATTGTAACCATGATCTAGGCTATTTATGCTTCCTAAGGCTAATGTCGCAGCTCTTGGTCCGTTTTTTTGCTACATTGGGGTAGCTAGCAATCTACAGCGCCCTTAAAAATTGATAAATCGAATGATTCTGATAAAAAAATGGCCCGAGGCTCAAGATGAGGCCTACCGCGTTCGAAAATCTGTGTTCATCAGGGAGCAAGGGGTACC
>JAXIUI010000073.1:0-1890 GCA_034680725.1 Polynucleobacter sp. | reverse complement strand
TATAGGGGTGAGAACCTGAGCGTGTACAGACCTTACCCTTATTGATGGGGTCGGCAAGTTTTTCATAGGTATTCACATGTTGTGGATCGATACTGGCTTTGTTATACACAATGACGCGGGCACGGGTTGAGAACCCAAACCAAGTAATACCATCGGCATCTGCTTTGGCCCGTAAATTAGCTGGAATACGCTGATCTAATATCTTCGATTGAATAGGTCTAAATAAGCCATTGACTTGGGCACGCCAAAGTCGTGCAGCATCAACCAATAAAATAACATCTGCTGGGCTTCTTGAGCCCTCACTGTTTAAACGCTCTAACAGGGCATTGTCATCGGCCTCAATGCGATTAATCTTAATTCCTGTTGACTTCGTAAAGTTAGCGTACAAAGCCTCGTCCGTTTGGTAATGACGAGCAGAATATAGATTTAGCTCTTTATTTGGTTCTACGGCATATCCGCTGGTTAAGAGAGTAAGTGATAAGGCAATGCTGAAAAAGAATATTTTTGCTTTCCCGTACAAACTGCTTAACACCGAAACCATTTCGCCATTCCTTATTGATGAATTCTATAGGCACCATCCTATCACAAATGAGAATGATTATCAATAATATTGATGGTTCCTGGGGTTTCTAGCGCCCCTTGGAGATGGCTCTTGAAAGCAAGATGACTGGTAAAAGTCCAACCAATACAATGCTTAAGGCTGGTAGCGCAAGCTCAGAAAGTCGCTCGTCAGCAGCCAGCTGATAGGTGGCGACTGCCAAGGTATCAAGGTTAAAGGGCCGCAATAGCAAGGTAGCAGGTAACTCTTTCATCACATCGACAAACACAAACAGTAAAGCTGTCAGCACGCTACGGCGCAGTAATGGCAAATGAATTCTGCGAATCATTTCCCACGGTTTTGCTCCCAGAAGTGCGGCCGTTCCATCCATCGCTGGAGTAATTCGGGTTAATCCAGTTTCAATACTTTGCAAGCCAGAAGATAAAAAACGAATTAGATAGGCATAAATCAAAACAGCAACGCTCGCCGACATAAACCATGCAATATCAAGCAATCCCATCAATGACAAGATTCCAACACCCAATACAGCTCCGGGTAGCGCATAGCCAACCGTTAGAACGCGATTGACCCCCCGCAGTATTTTGCTTTGACTCAGGCGCGCAGCATAAGCAAGAAATATGGCACAAATCACTGCTAGGATTGCAGTAAGTGCGGATAGTCCTAAAGAATTCTTGAGCCAAGAAAAATAGCGTGGATCGATACTGAAGCTCTCACTCATGAGCAGGTGAAGCAATACCCACATGGGCAATATAAATGCTGAGAATAAAGTGACCCCACAAAAGGAAGATGCATAGAATGCATGTGATCCTTTTAAGCGTTTTGGTATTGGTGGCTGAGTATTGGTATTGCCTAAGGCATAACGCTGACGAGAACGATTATGTTGTTCCCAATAAAATACGATGAGCACAAAAGCCAACAACATGAGCGATAAGTGCACAGCAGCAATTCGGTCCCCAAACGAAAGCCACGCTTTAAAGATACCGGTTGCAAAAGTCTGTAAACCAAAATACGAGACCGCCCCAAAATCTGCCAGGACCTCCATCAATGCCAAAGCAATGCCGGTAAAGATAGCAGGTCTTGTCATCGGTAGCACTAGACGAATAAAGGCCTCAACACTGCTGTAGCCCAATGTTTCTGCTGCCTCCATCAGACGCGCACTTCGATCTAAGAATGAAGTGCGAGCCACTAAGTACACATAGGGATATAAACAGAGGGAAAAGGTCCAGATAACTCCACCCAAAGAACGAGGATCAGTCAAAGTTGAACTAATTCCCAAACTATCACGCATCATGGTTTGCAAAGGTCCTGAGAACTGCAAAAAGTCGACAAAG
>JAXIUI010000072.1:0-1937 GCA_034680725.1 Polynucleobacter sp. | reverse complement strand
TGAAAGTATTTAACTCATACGAAGAATGTAAGGCCTCAGTCGAAACAAATGCCATACACAAACTCCATCCCGCCGGTTCAGTTCTGACTATAGAAATTAGCGCTTTGTTTGATTAGTTGAAGCCTTCGTTTGTAATGCATCCCGTACTTCGTTGATAACTGATTGCCAGTCACCTGGGGTGGGTTGTCTAAATATTCTCACGGTTGGGTACCATGGTGAGTCATTACGATCTAAAAACCATCGCCAGCAAGTGTCGTATCTATTGAGTAACCAGACTTCTTTTCCCATGGCGGCTGCCATGTGTGCTGTTGAGGTATCTACTGCAATAACTAGGTCTAAATTTTCAATCAAAGCTGCTGTATCGGAAAAGTCATATAACTCATCAACATAATTCTTGATGAGTGGGCCATCCCAGGAACTTGAATCTAAGTTTTTAAACTCGGATTCTGCGGGCTCACCTTTCTGTAGGCTGTAAAAATTAATGCCTTTGATATTTAACTTTTTTAGGTATTGAAGGTCTAGATTTCTTCTTTTATTTACTTGCCATAGTTCTGGTTGATCAGGTCTAAAGCCACCAGACCAAACCAATCCAACCCTTAAAGTTTCATTTTTATCTAACCGTTGTCTCCATTTTTCAACTTTTATTGTGTCTGGTTTTATGTATGGAATTTGATCTGGGATAGTATCTACCAATGTTTTGAATGCTAAAGGTAGGCTCAAGAGTGGACAATGAAAGTCTACTTTCGGTAGGCTGGATCCGATAGCAACAACCTCGTGAACCCCTTCAATATTTTTAAGGGTTTTGATCAGGGGATTTTGTACTTCAAATATAACTTTGGCACCTAAGTTAGCTAGCAGCTTAATGTATCTGCAAAACTGGATGGTATCGCCTAGACCCTGCTCAGAGTATATGTAAATGGTTTTGTTTTCTAAAGACTCATTGCCCAACCATAGTGGAGCGGGGATATGCCTGACTAGATTTTTTGCGCCATAGCGCCATCGCCACTCATATAGCTTCCAACCCTCATCATATTCACCTAGTAATAGTTTTAATAGTGATTTATTCCAGTAACTTGGGGCATAACTCGGATCTATACCGATAGCTTTGTCATAAAGATTTAAGGCTTCGATTGTTTTTTTTTGCGCTGTATAAATATTGGCAATATTATTATGTGGTTCAGCGTAATCTGATTTAAATTTAATTGCTTCGGAGTAGCAGGTTATTGCCTCATCAAATCTGGATAGCTCTTTGAGAGCTACGCCCTTATTATTGAGGGCGTGAGCATAGTCTGGTCTTAATCCAATGGCCAAGTCATAACAGTTGATAGCCTCTTCAAAATGATTCATATCCTTTAGTGCGTTACCAATATTATTGTACGCATCAGGATTATTTGGTTGGATTTTCAATGATTGATAAAGTAAGGCTATGCCTTCAAGGCGATTTCCTATCTGATACTCGGCTGTGCCATATAAGAAAAGCACTGACGCATCATTAGGTGTTTTTTTAATGAGCTGCTGATATATGTTGATGGCTTCAGAGAAGCTTCCTGACCGGTGTAGTTTTAGGGCTTTCTCTAAAGTATTGGTTTTTGAATGTTTTGATTTCATACTTATTTATTTATCTCAGCTCTAATTCGAATCATTGCCTGAGTATGTAATTGGCTGATTCTTCCGGGTGTTAATTGCATAACTACAGCAATCTCTCTATAGGAGAGTTCCTCTTGATAGTGCAGCGCCATGATCAGCTGTTCTTTTTCTGGCAACTTTTTAAGAGCAGCTTCCATTTCGCCAGCAAGCTGTTTCATGGAGGTTAGGCGCATTGGATCATTGGCCTTATCTGAAGGCATCATCTCTTCTGGCAAATCATCCAAAGGCATGAGATTAACCATGTTACCTACAGTTTCGAAATAATCTTCTAAGCTAAGGCCAGCCTCAGC
>JAXIUI010000071.1:0-1943 GCA_034680725.1 Polynucleobacter sp. | reverse complement strand
TAGCACTCGTGGTATTTGGAGCGGTAGTTCAGTTGGTTAGAATATCGGCCTGTCACGCCGAGGGTCGCGGGTTCGAGTCCCGTCCGCTCCGCCAAATATTAAAAGCCTCTTTCGAGAGGCTTTTTTATTACCTGCATTTTTTATCTTTATCTGCTCGATCCAGGTGCTTTTGGAGCAAGTCTATAGAGAGGCTCTACAGCAGGCATTAATGCAGTTAACTGCTCAATTCTGGTCTCACCAGAGGGGTGGGTTGATAAAAATTCTGGTGAACTTTTGCCTTTGGTTGCCTTAATCATTTTTTGCCAAACGGTAACGGCTCCCATTGGGTTATAGCCTGCGCGAGCCGCCAGTTCCAAGCCAATGGCATCGGCTTCAGATTCATTTTCTCTAGAATTTGGCAATACAAAAACATAATGCGCCATTTGATTGGCTGCACTAACTGCGGAACCATAGCTTCCCGCAGCTGCCATAGCCACATTCACGGCAAGATTTTGCGCCATCGCTTGGGAAACGCGCTCTCTACCATGCTCTCTTAAAGCATGGGCTATCTCATGCCCCATGATGGCGGCGATTTCATCATCATTCAAATTAAGCTGCTCAATAATTCCGGTATAAAAAGTAATCTTCCCACCGGGAGCGCAGGTAGCATTTAGTACCGGCGCATCAATTAAGGTAAGGCGCCAATCCCATTGCTTAGTATCGTCACGAAATGCTTCGGTTTGCGGGATTAAACGATTGGCGATGAACTTTAAACGTTCATAGGTCGGACCAGATGTGACTAAAACATTCTTCTGCTTGGCCTTTTGATTCTGCTCGTTATAGCTAATAGCAGAAAGACGATCTACTTCAGCCGAAGAGATCATCATGAACTGGGATCGATTAACCCCAACAGCGCCTGGTCTTGTGGTGTTGGCGCAGCCAGATAGTAGAAAGATTAAGGCAAGGCTTAAAAAACAATGAATTCTCAAATTTAATCCTTGCCCCTACAGCAATTTACTTTTTCTTTGGAGAGGTGATAGATGCGGCCATTGCATCGTAATAGACGACTTTAACTTGCTCACCTACATTCACATCTGCCAATAATTGGGGATTTTTAACAGTCACCGTAGTGACCTGTCCGCTCGGCCCTTTAACAGACACCAGTTTCTTAGCGCGATCAACTGCAACGATGTCAGCAATGATTGTTGTTGTATTTGAAATTAAGCGAGCAGGTTTTTCACCTGACTTAGAAGTCGTTTCAGAAGCAGTTTCTACTTTGCTGCGAATGCCATCACTCTTTGTTTTAATGAGCTCAATTGCCATTGCTAGCTCATAGTTCACATTTAAACGATCCCCTTTTTTGATCTGATCAAAGTTTTTAATCTCGGGGCCGGCAACAAATTTAGATTCACCTTCATTGTTTGTGAAGTAAATCGTACGTGTTTTTTTATCAATCTTAGTAACGGTGCCTTCATATAACTGATAAACAGTATCAGTAACAGCGGCATCAATCACCATTGGCTTGGATCCACCAGGTTGAGCCATGATGGTAGTTGGACCAGCCAACAGGGCACAAGCGAGAACAGAGAGGGGGATTAACTTCATTTTCATAACTTTCCTTATTAATAACTATTTCTATAGTCATATTAGCGTATTTTTCTCAGGAATTAACTCTGAATTTACCTTTCAAATAGGAGCCCCTAAGATCTTCAAAAAGCTGACCAATTTCGGTCCATCAGATTTAAAGAGAAGGGAGGGTTGGCTCCTTTTCACTTTCGAATTGGATGTCACACCATTTATTGCTGTTTCCCGTAAGATATTGCCTATCTTAGTAAAGCACCTCATCAGTGCCCAATCAGCACGCGGTAAGTACTAAATACCCAGTCAATCATTCAAAAAGATAAAGGAAGATGTCATGAGTCAGCTCAAGCTTGGTTTTGTAGGTCTAGGGATTATGGGTGCCC
>JAXIUI010000070.1:0-2104 GCA_034680725.1 Polynucleobacter sp. | reverse complement strand
GTGGCCTTGGGCGTTTTAACTGCTGCAACAGAAGCTAAATTACCGGTCAAGATTGATTGTTGGTTGGCTATTGCGCAGAATCATATTGGCCCATTAGCTTACAAACAAAATGATGTGGTTACCGCATTGAATGGTATGACAATCGAGATTGTACATACCGATGCAGAAGGCCGAATGGTCTTAGCTGATACCTTAACTTTGGCTTCACGTCAGAAGCCTTCAGTGATGATTGATTTTGCAACCTTAACGGGCACTATGATGACGGCTTTGGGTGACCGATATAGTGGCGTGCTTGGCAACGATCCTGCCATTTTATGCAAGGCAGTGGGCATTGGTGCCAAAGTGGGTGAGCGCGTTTGCGCTTTTCCATTTGATGAAGATTACGACGAAGAAATTGAAAGTAGCATAGCCGATATCAAACAATGCACCCTTGATGGTGGCGCTGACCACGTCCATGCGGCACGTTTTTTGAGCAAGTTTATTGAAAATGATATTCCTTGGCTACACATCGATTTGTCTTCATATAACCGTAAGGGTGGTTTGGGAGCGGTCGCAAGTGATGTGAACGGATTTGGCGTTGCGCTGACACTTCAGTTTATTAGAGAGCAATTAGCAGAATAATTCTTGAGGGTTGTCATCCTAATCCGCATCTTCTCGTTAATAAGATTGCATGTGTCATTTAAACATGCAATTTCTGAGAGGATGAATCATGCACCAATTTACAAAAAAAGCTTTGATGACCTTATTGATGGCATCTGCTACAACAGTATTTGCCGATGATAGTTTTTATGAAGAGGTGCCCGTCGTTTCGGCTGTCCCGCAAATAGAGCGGATTAATAGCCCAAGGCAAGAATGCAAGACTGAAATCCTACGTGAAAGTGCGGCAGTTAATAGCAGCTCACCTTTAGGCAGTATTGTTGGTGGTATTGCCGGCGGTTTACTTGGTAGCACGATTGGTCAGGGTAATGGGCGCGTAGCTGCAGCTGCAGTTGGTGCTGGTGTTGGTGCAATTGTGGGTGATCGAGTTGCGAGCAATACAAGTGTTGGAGTTGTTGAGCGTCCGATTGAAAGATGCGTAATGGTTGATCAGTGGCAAGAGCTTAGTCGGGGTTATTTGGTTACCTATCGATACAATGGCCGAGACTTTACTACCGTGACTAACACCCAGCCTGGCTCGACGATTAAAGTTAGGGTGGCAGTGAGTGACACTAATCAGTCATCTTCAGTGAATGTTATATCTCAGCCTACCTATTATTTACCACCACAAGTAGTCTACCGTGAGCCAATTCGTATATATCAATCACCTTCTCCGGTGATGATTTATGGCGGGTTTGGCTCAATACCAAGATCAAATTTTGGGGTTGGTCGACATAGTGGTCGGCATGGTAGGCCTCATTGGGGTTGGTAATGCACAAAAAACAGCAGCGATTAGAGGCTTTTATGGATAAACCTATTTGTGCAGCCAAGCGCCCAGGCTAAGCAAAATTCTTTGGTAGCGTTGACCGCTTAAGATCGCAGTGAGTGCTTCATAAGCATAGGCATCGCAGGGGGAGATTAAAAACTGGGACAGCCACTCTAAATCTTGAATAATGTTTTGGGTATCTCTATCCATGGCCCTATGACCGCTATAGGTCAGTGCGCTAGCGAGGCGGTTACAAGCCAGGCGCATATGGTAAACCGCAGGCGTGTGGTTTACTTTCTTTAAAATTTCTTGATTGTCTTGCATGCTGCTGAGCGCCTCTTCCATAATTTGCTTGGTGGTTGGCGGTTCTTTGAAGCGCTTAATATTCATCGCTTGTGTATGCGTTTTAATGGTTGGCTGAGGGCGCAGATAACGATAGCCAATTTGGGCCTTGCTGACATTTTCAATACTTAGTGCAATATCATTTTGCAACTCTAAAGCGAGATCAAACAGGTGCGAGATTTTGCCTTTTTTGAGCTCAATTTCCAATTCATTGATAGGCGCGATGCTTTGCCACACATTGGGTGTACAAATTTTGAGGTCGCCAATATCGAGTGAGGCTTCAATTTCACTGCCATCTTTGTATTTTAAGCGCCAGTCTGTTCGCATAACATCGACCACAAAGATCGGGTTCAGTGACGC
>JAXIUI010000069.1:0-2221 GCA_034680725.1 Polynucleobacter sp. | reverse complement strand
CGCCCTGTTTATAGCAACGAATGGGAAATCGGTGTTTTATATGGCCCGCACGGCGCGCCTGATTTTTTTACTGATGAAGACATTGCTATGTTCTTCTCTACTACTTGGGAAGTGCATTACAACTCGAATACCACGGGAATCAGACTCATTGGGCCTAAGCCAACTTGGGCGCGCCAAGATGGGGGTGAGGCCGGTCTGCATCCATCCAATATTCATGACAATGCTTATGCAATTGGCACGGTCGACTTTACTGGCGATATGCCAGTAATTTTGGGCCCCGATGGCCCTAGTTTAGGTGGTTTTGTCTGTCCTGCAACAATTGTGCAAGCCGAATTGTGGAAAATGGGTCAGCTCAAAGCGGGGGATAAATTACGCTTTAAATGTTTAAGTCGTGATGAGGCGAGAGCATTGGAACAAGCTCAAAATATTGAAATAAAAACCTTAGCTCCAGTACAAAGAAAACCAGCCTTATCTAAAGATGTATTCACACCAATTTTGGCAAAAATTCCAGAGAGTGAAAATCAAGTGGAAGTTGTTTATCGTCAAGCAGGCGATAAATATTTATTAGTGGAATATGGTCCGCTTGTTTTGGATTTGAATTTGCGATTTAGAGTACATGCTTTGATGCATTGGTTAGAGAGCAAAAATGTTGAGGGCATTCTCAATCTCACTCCAGGGATTCGTTCCCTGCAAGTGCATTACGATAGCTTGGTGCTTCCTGCCACTCAATTGCTTGAGTTGCTTGCGGCTGCAGAAACACAATTACCAGCGATTGAAGAAATGGAAGTGCCGACACGTATCGTTCATTTGCCGTTGTCATGGGATGATGCAGCGACCAAATTGGCAATTGAAAAATACATGCAATCGGTGCGTAAGGATGCGCCTTGGTGCCCAAGTAACATTGAGTTTATTCGTCGTATTAATGGCCTCGAAAGTATTGAGGATGTGAAAAAAATTGTATTTGGCGCGAGCTATTTAACGCTTGGTCTTGGTGATGTTTATTTGGGCGCGCCAGTGGCTACCCCAGTTGATCCTAGACATCGCTTAGTCACGACCAAATATAATCCTGCGAGGACTTGGACGCCAGAAAACGCAGTTGGTATCGGCGGCGCTTATATGTGTGTCTACGGTATGGAAGGCCCAGGTGGTTATCAGTTTGTCGGCCGAACAATCCAAATGTGGAATCGCTGGAATCAAACCAAAGACTTCAAAGACGGAAAACCTTGGCTGCTCAGATTTTTTGACCAAATTCGTTTTTATCCTGTCAGCGAAGCTGAGCTTTTACAAATGCGTGAAGATTTCCCGCGTGGAAAATTTCAACTCAAGATTGAAGAACAAACTTTTAAGCTGAAAGATTACACCGAGTTCTTAGCTAAGAATTCCGATTCTATCGCTGATTTTAAGTCTACACAGCAAGCTTCTTTTGATGCAGAACGTGAGCGTTGGATTGCCTCTGGCCAAGCTAATTACAGTAACGAGAATGAAGCTGGGCAAGACGTCGGTGAAGCGCTTGAGCTTGCTGACGGAAGTAGTGTTGTCAGCTCACATGTTGCAGGTAACTTGTGGCAAATCAAAGTTAATGTGGGCGATATTGTTGCAGAGGGCGATGTTGTTGTTGTCGTGGAATCTATGAAAATGGAAATCTCTGTGACCGCTTCTTGTACAGGCAAGGTAACTCACATTCTTTGCCAAGAGGGCGGTTCGGTTGCCGCAGGTCAGCAGCTTTTAGTGATTGCAGAAAATTAGAAGGGGTCTTGAAATGAATTTAGAGATTGCAAATTTAAGAGGCCTTTATTTATCTGGCGAATTAAATCCTGTTGATTTGATTAAGCAGATACATAAAGAAATAGATAAAGAAGATGTGAATAATATTTGGATACGTCGTTTAAGTCTTGATGAAATGATGGCTTACGTCAATCATTTGGCGGATAAGAACCCTGCAGATTTTCCTCTGTACGGTATTCCCTTTGCCATTAAAGACAATATTGATTTGGCTGGCATTCCAACAACGGCTGGTTGTGCAGAATACGCTTATACACCCGAGAAAAGTGCTTTTGTTGTTCAGCAATTAATTGATGCTGGGGCAATTCCTGTTGGGAAAACTAATTTGGATCAATTTGCTACTGGCTTGGTGGGTACGCGATCGCCTTATGGAGCCTGTCAAAATAGCTTTAATCCAGAATACATCTCTGGTGGTTCCAGCTCAGGCTCTGCGGTATCT
>JAXIUI010000068.1:0-2353 GCA_034680725.1 Polynucleobacter sp. | reverse complement strand
TGCCGCACTCATTAAATGAAATAACAATGGTGACGATATGTTGTACGGCAAATTGCCCACGATTTTGACGCGAGGCTCTACTAAATTAGCAATCTTTTCTTTTGCCAATTTAGCCCATTCTAAAAAATCAAATTTAAGAGCATCAGCCTCATAAATTTGTAACGTTGAAATATTCTGAGATTGCCAGCGCTTTACCAAATCTCGATCTAACTCAACAACAGATAATTCATCCAGAGAACCCAACAAAGGTTTTGTCATGGCGCCCAAGCCAGGGCCAATCTCAATGACTTGATCAACAGGATGCGGTTCAATGGCGCGAATAATGGAATAAATAATTCCCGTATCTACCAAAAAATGTTGTCCAAAGCGCTTACGAGCTTGATGTGCCACTCTGATTCCTTGCCATTAAATTTGCCATCTCTAAAGCCGCCAACATACTTGTTACATCAGCAATATTCTTACCCGCCAAATTAAGCGCTGTACCATGATCAACAGAGGTTCTAATAATAGGTAAACCCAAGGTCACATTAACTCCTTCGCCGAAAGTTGCAAACTTAAATGGCGCCAAGCCCTGATCGTGATACATCGCAAGGATCGCGTCTGCATTTTGCAAATTCTTAGGGCTAAACATGGTATCTCCTGCCAACGGCCCCACTATTGAGAACCCTTTTTCTTGCATTAACTTTATAGCTGGAATGATGACATCAACCTCTTCCATCCCCATATGACCTGACTCTCCCGCATGGGGATTAAGTCCGGAGATATAGATTGTTGGTTGCTCAATGCCAAATCTAGTCTTTAAATCCTTATTGAGGATTTCCACTGTCTGATCTAGCAGATCAATTGATAAATTTTTTGAAACATCTTGCAATGGGATATGTGTGGTCGCTAGAGCAACTCGCAACATCTTTGGCAATAAATCAGAGTTAAAAACAGGCTTGCCACACAACATCATGACCACTAACGCCACACCACATTTTTCAGCAAGATATTCGGTATGGCCACTAAACTTAATGCCAGATTCAGAAATAATACTTTTTTGAACTGGCGCAGTGACCATTGCCTGGTAGCGCCCACCAAGACATCCGTCAATCGCATGATCTAAAGTATTAAGAACATACCTAGCATTCGATTTATCAAGATGGCCTGGCACTACCTTTGCTTTAAGAGGGGTATCTTGAATTACTAAGCGATCATGAAGATCATCTTTAAACAAAGATCGATCACCAATCAAATTGATTTGAACGTCTAGATTTTCTTTGAGGAAAATCTCTGCCGCCTTCACACTTATCTCGGGCCCAATACCGGCAGGCTCACCTGTTGTAAGGGCTATTCGAATCATATTTAATCAATGGAGCGAATTTCTACAGTCGCAGCATCTCTAATTTGTCTGATCCAGTCTTGATAAGCTTGATCTAGCTTTTTCTCACGCAAAGTGGCACGCGCATAATCTCTTTGCTTATCAGCAGACAACTGAGCCTGACGACGCTCAACCACCTGAATCAAATGCCAGCCAAACTCAGTTCTTACTGGATCACTTACCTCTCCAATATTTAATTGATTCATTGACTGTTCAAATTCAGGAACAAGCTCGCCAGGAGACATCCAGCCAAGATTGCCGCCATTCGGAGCAGAGCCATCTTCAGAATGTTTTTTTGCCAACTGAGCAAAGTCAGCAGCCTTCACCTTAATTTGATCCCTAAAGCTATTGAGACGTCTTTGCGCTTCTAAATCTGTCACGCCATTACGATGTCTCAACAAGATATGCCTTGCCTGTGTTTGAGTAACCACAATATTTTGGGCATTAGCAACAACAGAGCCTTTACGATCAATTACTTTAATGACATGAAAGCCTGCGCCACTTTGCAATACTCTTGAAACCAATTGATTAGACCCAACACCTTGGGTGGCATCAATGAATAACTGCGGTAAGCGATCTAAAGTTCTATAACCTAAATCTTCAACCCTCACCCCAGAGCCTGGCGCAGCAACACGCTTTCCATATGCCAAGAAATCTTTTTCAGAGCCTGCATCCCTCAAAATATCTTCTGCTTTTTTCTTTGCCGCAGCCACATCAGACTCACTTGCATTAGCAGGCAATGAAATCAACATTTGCGCCAAATAAATTTCATCGTTACCGGCTTGCAATAGTCTGCCTCTATCTTTCTCAGCAATGTAACTATCTATTTCAGATTCACTCACTTGAACCCTAGCGTCAACCTCGCGCTCACGAAGACGCGCCAACTGAACTTCTTTTCGCAACTCTTCTTTATATTTAGCAAACGTAGTGCCTTCTTTTTCAACCTTGTCTTTGAACTCTGCTGGACTTAATTTGCTCTGCCCCGCAATATTG
>JAXIUI010000067.1:0-2490 GCA_034680725.1 Polynucleobacter sp. | reverse complement strand
CTGCATTTCTGTCATGGGACACAGCTCTTCCCCATGACGTGCATGCCATCTGCGCGTACCATTGGGCTGCTCTTCCCCCCGTGGACGTGATCGCTGCAAGCCCCCCTTGCCAATCTTTCTCTTCCGCAGGCCCTCAGCGCGGTTGAACGTCTGATACCTCTCACGTCTTCCCCGCCGTCATGCGACACATTTTGCACCTCCACCTCTAGCAGCGAAGTCCTTGCCAACACGCTTGAGAGTTTCAACCTCAATCAAAATTCTTTCGATGGACGTTAGGATTCGCTTGCCTGGCTCTGTGAGACTACGAATTCTTTTGCCGTGGCGACGGAAAATATCAACCCCTAACTCGTCTTCAAGCTCCAAAATCGCTTTTGAAACGCCTGGTTGAGATGTGAACAGGGTTTTAGCAGCTTCAGTAAGGTTAAAGTTCTGTCGAACGGCTTCTCTGACAAATCTAAATTGATGTAAGTTCATGAGTAATCATCTCTATATGTATTAAATCGTATATTAAATCGATTTAATATTATTTGTAGAAATAATGCAAAAAAACTTAAGTACTTAAACTTTGGAAACCCAACGGATGCCGATCAAGGCAAGTACGAAGTAGATCATCGCTGGCGTGATGGCGCTGACCAAGGCGGGCCACTCTCCCAGTAAGCCCAAATGAGAAAAGAGGCTATTAAAGAGTTGGAAGCTGATACCCAACATGATGCCGCCGAAGACTTTATAGCCAATTGCACCTGAGCGAGTTTGAAGGTAAGCAAATGGCAATGCCAAGGCCAACATCACCAAAATCGTGAATGGGTAGATCACTTTTTTCCAGAAAGAGATTGCATACCGTTGATAGTCTTGCTTGTTCTCTTTGAGGTGATTGATGTAGTTGAATAAATCAATGATGGATAGGCGATCTGGTTTGATCAATAGGGCGCCTAAGAGTTGAGGGCTTACTTCTGTTTCAATATCCAGAGTGTCTGTTTTTTTAATTTGAGTTGTAAAGCTAGGATCTAAAGGATTGCCGCCAGCAATTTCAGTGAATCTTGTTTCTGTAACATCCTTCAGGCGCCACATCCCGCCACCGATGAACTCAACGGTCTCTGCAGTACGACTAACTAGTAGGCCATATTGGTCATTGAACTCATACATTCTAAAACCGCGAATCACTTGGCTACCTTCTAAAGATCCTACGTTCATATAGCGGATTCCGTTTTTAACTTCACCCTTGCCATCGCTGCCACGTAACTTATCTTTAATCCAGGCCCCAGAGCGGAATTCCAATGCTTCTCTACCCTGATTGAGGGCCCCGAGACGAATATTTTTGGAAAGCCCCTCTGTAAAAGGGCCTAGTACTTCACTCATTAATAAAATCAGCAAGGCAATGGGAGCCGCAATTTTCATTAAAGTGACTAAAGCTTTTTTTGTATCAAGACCTGCAATACGCAAGATGGTGTATTCAGATAGTGCGGCCATATTGGCCATCACATAAATGCCACCAATTAAGCCGGCAATTGGAATGATTTCAACAAGGCGGCTTGGGACGCGCATTAAAACAGTTAAAAATGCGAGCGCTACTGAATAGGTGTTATTGGTATCTTTGATTTCGGCAATGAAATCAAAGAAAACAAATAATGAGGTCAGAGCAAACAAAATAAAAGCAAATGACAAATAAATTTGTTTTGCTAGGTAGCGCTCATAGACGAGGGGAAATAATTTTTGCCACATGCTTAATTATCTTTGGCCTTTTTCCACTTGAGCCAGTGATGCTGATAGTTGCGCAGAGTTACTGATCTATTTTCTCTGTAATAAAGGAAAGCTAATCCAAGAATGACAGCGATCACATGTGGTAACCATGAGGCAATAGAGAAATTCATTTTGCCTACTCGAACCCATGCTTGCATTAAATTTAAAACGTTTGAGTAAGAGAAATAAATCAATACTGCCAAGATGAGGCCAGTGTAGCGACCTTTACGTGGGTCTGTGTATGACAATGGGATTGCAATAATCACTAATGCCAGCGCCATCAATGGCACACCAATACGCCACAGTATTTCTGCAAGATTTTGAATCGATAAATCTTTCAACAACACCCATACTGGCATCGTATTAGGGCTGGTGATATCGGGGTTGATCACCTTGTCTTCCAATTTCACGGTGTATTTATTAAATTCAGTGATTCTGAAGTCGGTGTTGCCAGGTGTGCCCTCGTAGCGACGACCCAATTGAAGGGTTAGGGTTTTATCGCCATCTGCATTCCTTTCAATAAAGCCCTGTTTTGCAACTGCCACACGTTGTTTGTCTTTGCCGAAGTCAGTGACAAAAACATTCTTAATCATTTCTGTTTCTGGATTAATGCTTTCAATAAAGAAAACGCGATTATTGCCGGAGGACTCTCTAAATTGTCCTGGGGCCAACATTGAGATGTCATCACGCTGCTGAAAGCGCTGCTTGATAGTGGCTGACTGTTGGTTTGCCCAAGGGGATATGAAAATTGAG
>JAXIUI010000066.1:0-2621 GCA_034680725.1 Polynucleobacter sp. | reverse complement strand
TGTTTCTCCTCAGAATCTTCAAGACCAAGTGCAAGAAATTATTCGCCAGGACCGCGAAAAGCAAGCCGCCATTCTTCAAGAGAAAACACGCCTGCGTGGCTTGGAAGAGAAATATAAATCTGAGAAAAGCAGAATCCAAAAGCTGCAATCACAGATTGACCTCGCTAAGCAGCAGCTTGATCTTGCTGATAAAAATTTAGAAGTTGAAATACTAACTGCCGCAGTTGAAAGCAGCATGCAGAAAAAGATGGATAGTTTTTCACAAACATCAGCCATGGCTCAATCCAAAGCCATGAGCGAAATCTCTAAAGCTTCTTTAAAAGGTGCAGATCGATTTGGCGAACTTCCCTACCGTGAACCAGTCGCCGAGGTTCAGCCCGCGCCAGATGCTTCCAAAGATGGCAGTTCTGTGTCTCAAGCACTCATGGCAAAGAAGTCTGCACTTATGGCAGACCGTAAGCAGCTTTTGGCTCAGCAACGAGCATTGGACGAAGACAAGCGTAAGTTGGCCAACAACTTGGCCGCACTGGCGCAAAAAATCCAAGCCAACACACTGACAAATTAATTCCACCTTTAAAGATGAACCGATGAAATTCTTGAAAACACTTCAGAATCTATTTTTCGGCCTTCTGCTGTTGGCATGGAGTAGCTTGTTGTTTGCACAGACGACCCTACCCACGTGCAAGGGTAAGGATATTCGCCAATGGCATTCTTGCCGCGGCATTGTTGATGAGGATGAGTATTCGTACGCTGGCGACTTCATGATTGGTAAGTTTGAAGGCCGTGGAATATTGGAGTTCACTGCAGACCGATACCAAGGCGATCATTACCAAGGCGAATTTAAAAATGGGTTGAAGCATGGCTTTGGCATGTATTTCTTTGCCAATGGTGATAAGTATGTTGGCGAATACCAATTTGGCAAAAGAGAAGGCAAGGGCACTTACACGTTTAGCAATGGCAAACCTGCATTAACTGGCATTTGGGCGAATAATGCATTGGTCACGAAAATGACCAATACACAAGATGGCAGCAAAAAGGTCAATGATCTGCAGGGCCCAGCGTTCGAAAAAAAAAAGATTGAGGCTTTAAAGGCCAGCATTCTGAAAGACCGTGGGGCAGATAAGTCAGAACCCCAGCCAATAAAAGTTATAGGCAAGGTGCGTGACGCAGTAGCCATCGTGATTGGTGTTCAGTATTACAAAAATCTGCCTGGTGCAAATTATGCAACCAATGATGCCATTCAATTCAAAGACCACGCTGTTCGGTACTTAGGCGTCAAGCCTGAAAATGTCAAATTACTCACCGATCACCATGCGCAGCGCGCCGATATATTGTTGGCCTTCAAATACTGGTTACCTGCACATATCAATGCTGGCAAAACTGACGTCATTATTTATTTCAGTGGGCACGGATTGTCGCAAGACCAGGTAAAGCAGCGCTATTTTCTACCCTTCGACGTGAATACTGATCTTTTAGAAGAGACAGCAATTAATCAAAAGAATCTGTTTAAACAAATCAGTCAAATCGGAGCTAGATCTGTGGTGGTTTTTCTAGATACATGCTTCAGCGGTGTCAACAGAGTAGGGCAAACATTGGTTCAAAATCAAAGAGCCGTCAATATAAAACAAAATGCCGATGCACTTCCTGCTGGATTTAGCGTGTTCAGTGCCTCTAGCAATCAGCAAGTTGCCTATGGGGACGACAGTTTGCAGCATGGTGTATTTACTTTTTTTCTGCTCAAAGGAATTTCTGCAGATCAGGGGATGCACTCTACGCGACAAGTGAATCTAGGTCAGCTGGCAGACTATGTGACACAAAAAACCAGGCAGTTTGCGCTGAATAATAATAAACAACAAGACCCTAAATTCACCGGAAACCAACAGCAACTTGTGGTTTATTGATCATGCGGATTTGTATAACTTCGCTTGGGTCATGGATTTTATATTGCATCATTAGCTTGTGTAGCTCTAGTGCTTACGCCGTACCCGTTGACGTTAAGGCAGATTTTTACTTTGGCCCGGATATATCGCGCAACCAAGCCTGTGACAACGCTCGAGAAGCAGCCAAGTCCAAAGCCATTGCCATGGTGACAGGCGAAAAAATCTCGTTTGCTCAGCAATTCCAGTGCTTTCAAAACTCCACCAAGGGCGATGCCCGACAGTGTGAGATGAATCAGAACTCATCTGTATTGGTCGAAGGGCGAATCACTAAAAGCGAAACTATTTCAGAGATTGTCAAAACAGTTCCGGGTGCTCAAGTCTGTTCTGTTTTGATGGTCGTCGATGTCGCGCCGCCGTCTGTCGAGTCAGACCCTGGTTTTGATTTTCAACTTGAGCTCAATCGAGTCAACTTCAGGCAGGGTGATAGCCTCTCAATCAGGGTAAGTCCAAGCGCACCGATGTACATCCAAATTTTTAATTGGCGTAGCGCGTTCAACAAAGACAACGTAGTCAAAATATTCCCAAACGAGCTTGATAAAGATAACTACATCACCAGGTCAACCACGATTCCAGCCAAAAATAGTGATGCTAAATATAGTTTGGAGTTTGATTGGGCGGCGCCGACTGGTTATGACAAGGACTTTATGAATGAATCCATCATCGTCGTGGCCTCAAAAAAGC
>JAXIUI010000065.1:0-2641 GCA_034680725.1 Polynucleobacter sp. | reverse complement strand
GACTTTAGGCCAGCAGAAATCCATTTAGAACAATTGTTAGCGCCCTGCTTTGGCTTGACCTTTGGTTCTTCACCACAACAAACCAACAACAATCTGTCGGCTTTTAGGCCTAATTTGGCCCATGCATCGGTGGCACTGAGCAAAAGAGTACTTCCAGATGTTGTATCCAGGTCTTTGTTCTCAATAGCTCATGCAACCGCCCCAGGAGTAGCAGCATTCAGAGCCGCCAAGCCACCTGATAACTTCTTGGCATTCTTGATATTGCTGGCAGGAAACGCCCATACCAAGCAAGCAGTGACAGAAGACATTTGAGCCTTTATTCCTAAAGAGCCCTCTCCAAATACTTTCGTGCTACATTCCATGTGGATTTCCTTTGTTTCACCTTAACTCAAGGGAAGTTTCTAATAACAATCATTATCGCCCAGCTTCGCTTTTTATGATCTTTAAAAGAGCCCTTCGACAAGAACTCAATTTCACCACAGGTGTGGTGTTCATGGCACTTGTCACGCTCGTTTTAACCAACCTTGTGATACGAGTTCTTGGAAATGCCGCCACAGGAGCTGCAAATCCTAAAGATGCCTTGGTACTAATTGGTCTAGGGATGATTAATTACTTACCTATTTTGCTGACCGCATCGATCTTTATTGCCATATTAATAGTTCTCACGCGTTGGTACAAAGACTCTGAAATGGTCATCTGGCAAACAGCAGGCATTAGCCTGTTCAAGATTCTCAGACCCGTCCTAAATTTCACGCTCCCCTTGGCAATTGTTATTGGGCTTCTATCTGTTTTTGTATCTCCTTGGGCGAGCGAACAATCAGCTACCATCAAACAACGTTTTAAACAGCGTGACGATATCTCAATATTGGCACCCGGACAGTTTCGTGAATCATCGGGGAACAATCGTGTCTTTTTTATTGAAAGCATGAATCCCGAAACAAATGTTATTAAAAATATTTTTGTTACAGACTTCGGAAGAGATCGTCAACTTGTAGCAGTTGCCAAAGAAGGATTCATTGAAAACAAAGTTGATGGAGAAAAACAATTAATTCTGGAAATGGGACGTCGCTACGAAGGCGTTCCAGGCAATACTGATTTTCGGATCACTGAATTCGATAAATACACTTTTAAATTGCAAGATAAAGTCATAGATCCAATCCTAAGTGAAGCCAAAACCTTACCTGCCTGGGTTTTATTCGAAGACCTCAATGCCATTCATTTAGGAGAAATACTTTGGCGCATTGGCTTACCTCTGATGGCATTTGTCTTTGCGATCATTGCAATTCCCCTCTCCTACATGGATCCACGTCGCGGCAGATACACGGCGCTGGTCATGGCTGTGTTGATTTATTTCACTTACTCCAATTTACTTAAATTAATGCAAACTTGGGTCAGCACTGGAAAATTTTCATTTGCAATTGCTTGGTGGTTACTTCACGTTCTTGCCGCGCTGATTGGCATCATGCTCATTATTTACCGTCAAAATCGCTCCATCACACTTTATGGTCGTTATAAGCGTTGGACTCAAAATAAATTGAGGAGCTCCAACTAAGATGTGGCATTTAATTTTTCCATTGGTATACGAGCGCTACCTAGCCAAACAAATTTACTTGGCATTTACATTTATTTTGTTTGCCTTAATCTCTTTATTCATATTTTTTGATTTCATCACCGAAATGGGCGATGTCATGAACACCTCAACGGTGTTACTGACTTTCATCATTGTTTTACTGCGTGTACCAAGTCGCCTAGTTGAAATCATGCCAATTGCAGGTCTCATTGGCGGCATTTATGTCATGGCCAACATGGCAGCTCAATCCGAATACACCATTTTGCGAGTGGCAGGATTAGACACTCCTAAATCGCTGAAAACCTTGTTGAAGATTTCAATTCCTATTGCACTTTTGATCATGTTAATGAGCGAAGTCATTGGGCCATTCAGCGAAGGTGTTTCTAAAAATATTCGCTTAAGCTTTGTCAATCAAGGCAAAGATGTGATGGAGTTCCGTTCAGGCGCCTGGATCAAAGATAAATTACGCGGCAATGATGGCAAGGGTAACGTTCAAAAGGGCATTCGTTACATCAATGTTGGCTCATTAGAAAGCAATGAGGTGATCCGAGGCTTTAGGATGTATGAGTTTGATGGTGACTACCGCTTGCTATTGAGTCGGACTGCTGAAACAGTTCAGTTTGTTGGCAACGGTGTTTGGCGCTTAAATAAAGTGACCGAAACACGCTTCACCGAAATCCCCGCAGCCAATCGCCTAGACCCAAGTTTCTCAACCAAAATTAGTCGCTCTGAAACATTGGATATTGAAACAGATGTCAGCCCAGAATTATTGGGTGCTTTGCTGATTAAACCTGATCGCTTATCGATCATTAACTTATTCAGCTACATCAATCACCTTCAAGAAAACAAGCAAGACTACCAACGTTACGCCATTTCTTTTTGGAAAAAAGTGATTTATCCCTTCACAATTGTGGTGATGCTTGCCCTTGCCCTGCCCTTTGCTTACCTGCAAAGTCGTTCAGGTGGTATTGGCTATAAAGTATTTGGCGGCATCATGTTGGGCATTAGCTTTCAATTATTTAATAGTTTGTTCTCACATTTGGGCTTGCTTGGAGAGTGGCCAGCATTTGT
>JAXIUI010000064.1:0-2763 GCA_034680725.1 Polynucleobacter sp. | reverse complement strand
GGAGAAGTCCTGGGCCATGCGAACAATCGTGTCATACACCGCAGAATCGCCATGTGGATGGTATTTACCGATCACATCGCCAACTATACGGGCAGATTTTTTGTAAGCACGGTTCCAATCGTTGTTTAATTCATACATCGCGAATAAGACCCGGCGGTGAACCGGTTTGAGGCCATCACGCACGTCTGGCAGGGCTCTGCCGACGATGACACTCATTGCGTAGTCCAAATAGGACCGCCGCATTTCGTCTTCGAGGGATATTGGTAGTGTTTCTTTAGCGGCTTGTTCCATTTAGAAATAATATCATTTTGATGACTGATAGCCCCTATGCTAAGATTCTGTCAGTTTGTACGAAATTGAGATGTGTCGCTTTGCGGTTTTTTGCTTCAAAGTAGGGCGAATTACATTTAAGTTTGACTTTAATTAAAAAAGAGATTTTTGAGGACTAAAAATGAACAAAACCCTAAAAGTGTTGCTCGCTTCTGTTATTACTGTTTCTGCATCTGCAGCAATGGCTTCTGATAACTGGGAAAACAGCTCTGGCTTGAGCTGGAAAAACGGTGACGGCACATTGTGCTGGCGCGATAGCAACTGGACACCTGCAACTGCTGCTAAGGATTGCGATGGCTGGTTAGCTCCTAAGGCTGCTGCTGCCAAAAAATCAAGCGTTACCCAAAGCAAGATCACTTTGCAAGCTGACACACTCTATGACTTCAACAAATCCGATTTGAAGCCAGAAGGTAAAGCTACTTTGGACAGAATCGCTAAGGATTTGAGCAAAATCAAATTAGAAGTCATTATTGCTGTTGGTAACACCGATAGCGTTGGTACTGATGCTTACAACATGGCTCTTGGTCAGCGTCGTGCTCAGTCCGTTAAAGCTTACTTAGTAAGCAAAGGTGTTGACGGTAGCCGTATTTACACAGAATCAAAAGGCAAGAGCAATCCAGTTGCAAGCAATGCAACTGCTGAAGGCCGCGCTAAGAACCGCCGTACTGACATCGAAGTTGTTGGTACAGCTGCAGTTAAGTAATTCTTTTACTTGATAAAAAAGCCCGCTTCAAGCGGGCTTTTTTATTTCCGCTATATTCGTAATTTATCCAACCCGCATCACCCATGGTTTAACACTCATGAACGTCGATCAGTCTGAAATTGCTAAATTTAGCGCTCTAGCTCACCGCTGGTGGGACCCCAATAGTGAATTTAAGCCCCTGCACGCCATCAACCCATTGCGCCTGGACTGGATTAAGTCGTATGTAGACCTCAATGGCAAGAAAGTGCTCGACGTAGGTTGTGGCGGCGGCATCCTTGCCGAATCTATTGCCCAATCTGGCGCCAATACCTGCGGCATTGATTTATCGGAAAAAGCCCTCAAGGTCGCTCAATTGCATGCTTTAGAGGTAGGCGCCGATCTGGAATATCGCTCTATTTCAGCGGAAATGCTTGCACAAGAGCAAGCTGAGCAATATGACATTGTGACTTGTATGGAAATGCTGGAGCACGTTCCAGATCCTGCTTCAGTAGTTCGTGCTTGCGCAACCCTTTGCAAACCTGGTGGCACACTCTTCTTTAGCACTTTGAACCGCAGTCCTAAGTCCTACTTATTTGCCATTATTGGCGCTGAATACATCTTAAGATTACTTCCCAAAGGTACGCACGAATACGCAAAATTCATCAAACCTTCCGAGCTGGTGGGATTTATCCGTCAAGCTGGACTGGAGATGATTGGCATCAAAGGTATGAGCTACAACCCCCTTACCCAAGTCTATAGCCTTGGTGACGATGTGGATGTGAACTACATGATTGCGGTACGCAAATGAATGTAGCGCAAGTCAGCCCATTTAGCGGGGTCTTCTTTGATTTAGACGGAACGCTTGCTGATACCGCTCCAGATCTCGTAGCAGCAGCAAATCAGCTACTTGTGGCACGTCAACTCAGTCCTATGCCCTATGAAGTGTTGAGACCCCGCGCCTCTGCTGGAGCACGAGGACTCATTAGGGGTGCATTTGGAATCGATCCCGATCACCCTGATTTCATGGTGCTTCGAGATGAATTCTTTGCTAATTACGAAAAAGCGCTCTTAGTTGACAGTGTCATTTTTGATGGCGTCGATCATTTACTCGATCAATTAGATCAAGCAAAGCTGCCTTGGGGCATTGTTACCAACAAGAGTGAGCGCTTCACCAACCCACTGACAGATCTCATGGGCCTACGTCAGAGAGCAATCTCCACAGTATCTGGTGATACCACGCCTTACTCTAAGCCACATCCTGAGCCCATTCTGCATGCCGCCAGAATGGCCAATATTGATCCTAGCAAGTCAGTTTACGTTGGCGATGACATTAGGGACATCGTGGCAGGCAAAGCAGCTGGTATGAAAACGATTGCAGCAGCCTATGGCTACTGTGGTTGCGATGAGCCTCCTGAGGCCTGGGGTGCTGATTACCTCGTGCGTCATCCACTAGAGCTGCTAGAAATTATCCTTCCCAATAGGGCTTAAAGCACATCCTAAAAGTTATTGAGCAATTTAAGAGCATCGGCCTTAAAATGGAGGCTCTTATGCATGAACTCTGGGGTCGACATGGTTTCGACGTGGATTACAAAGCATCAAGGGCATACCGAGGACCCGTTATCTCGTAAATCAATGGGAATGTAATAACTGCTAACGACGAACGTTACGCACTAGCCGCTTAATTGCGGTTGCCCCTGAACTGATTCTCTCTTGGGTCAGCTAGCGAAAGCTAGATCAGGGTCATATACAAG
>JAXIUI010000063.1:0-2781 GCA_034680725.1 Polynucleobacter sp. | reverse complement strand
GTAAGCCGATTTCATCTGTAACGGTGAAGCGCTCCTTAACACCGCGTCGTCGCGCTCGTGAATACGCTCTACAAGGTGTATATCAATGGTTAGTTATCAAAGCCGCTGGTGGTTTTGCTGATTACGCGACGATTGCAAAACAATTGGGTGAAGATCCAGGCTTTAAAAAAGCTCAAAAAGATTTATTTGATCACTTATTCTCAGGCGTTGTGAATCACTATGACACCCTAGAGAATCAAATCAAACAACATATTGATCGCCCGATGGAAGAGCTTTCTCCTGTTGAATATGGCGCGCTATTAATTGCTGCATTTGAATTAGCCCAAGATATCAGCGTACCGTTTAAGGTAGCAATCAATGAAGCTGTTGAGCTTGCCAAGGTATTTGGCGGCACTGATGGCCACAAATACGTGAATGGTGTTCTTGATAAGCTAGCCCAACAATTAAGACCACACGAAATGTGATCCATTGATTGAATGCACCACTGTCTCAAGAATGAATGAAATAAAAAGCCTGCAAATTTTGCAGGCTTTTTATTGATGTGTTTGATTGCTTATAAGAGCTTTTGACCGATTAAAGCCATCTTCAGTGCTGCAGCTTGTCTTAAACGCTCACGCTCAGCCAAAACCTTCTCACCATAGCCACCATCGCTAATGAATACTGATGAGGCGCCCACATAAAGACGTAAGCCTGCTTCTAAAGAACCACCCTTGGCAATGTACTCACGAAGAATCAATGAGCCGACACGCATATTAGCGTCCGGATCTAGGGCTGCATGATCGCCACCAAAGATTTGATACTTTTCAGCATGTACGCGTGTCATCACTTGCATCAAGCCTTGGGCACCCTTTTTGCTCTCAGCAAATGGGTTAAAACTTGATTCAATCGCTGTCACGGCCAAAATCAGAGTTGGATCCAAACCAACCTCACGGCTAACCGTAATGGCTTTATCCACGAAGTTCATGCTCACAGCATGTTCAATTTTGTATTTATTCGCTAAATAACGAGCCACAGCCTGACGTTCTGCATAACTGCGCAATTGACTCTGATCTGTTGCTTGGCTGTCGACTAATTTTGTTGGAATTTTTGAGGCTTCCTCAGCCACAGAAGGCACTGGCGAAAATCCAGCGCTCAAAATGTCATAGGCTTCGGCTGGAATAAGCAGGCTTGCAATCTCTACTCTGCCACTAGGCTGGTTCATCCAAAGCGCAGCCACTAAGAAAGCTGCGCCTAGGTATAAGGTGCTTAGGATGCTCTTAAACTTCGCTTTAAATGCCAATAGCTGGGCTTCAGACTCGGAACTATCTCCGATCTGCCTCACTGCTCTAGCCATGTTTAACGTGTTTATGTTCATATCCATCTTCATTTAAAAAAATATATTGATGACTGGTTTCAAACTAGGTTCAAAATTGGTGCACCGCAACATCTCTTTCAGTTGACGCATCTTAGGAAGACTTATATACACTGTCAAGAATATAAAAAGAAATAGTTATTCTATTTAGTTATTAAAAGACTGTATGAAGTACCATATGTTCTGTGGATAAGGTGGGTGAGTCGTTGACCCATAAGGCTTAATTTAATGTTAGTAAGCACTAATTTCTTATTCTGAAAAACCTAGATTTAGTCTATTTTTTTCCCTAAAAACCATAGATTGATTCACTACCCCTATAAATACTAGGGTTTTACCTGAGAGCTGCAGGCTATTACTATTTAGCTTGAGTAAGCGTGCTAACCTTTGGGCTAATAAAAAAATCAGACCACCAAAAAGAATCCAAGAGAGACAGCATGACCCCCTCAACATTCAGCGTAAGCAACCCCGCTAATCAAGCAGTCATTGCCCAAGTTAAGAACATGACCCCTGCCGAGGCTCTGGCAGCAGTACAAAAAGCTCACTTGGCCCTGCCCGCTTGGCGAGCCAAAACAGGCAAAGAACGTGCTGCAGTCTTAAAGCGTTGGTTTGAACTCATGAATCGAGATGCCGACCGCCTAGCCAAACTGATGACCGAAGAACAGGGCAAAGCCCTGATCGAGGCCAAAGGCGAGGTAATCTACGCCGCCTCATTTATTGAATGGTTCGCCGAAGAAGCCAAACGCGTCATGGGCGCAGTACCAGCCAGTCCATGGGCAGATAAGCGCATGATGGTGCTCAAGCAGCCTATTGGAGTATGCGTATCGATTACGCCGTGGAACTTTCCCTTAGCCATGATTACCCGCAAGGTAGCCCCAGCGATTGCTGCAGGCTGCACAATTGTGATTAAGCCTGCTGAACAAACCCCATTGTCCGCGCTAGCCTTAGGAGAACTGGCAAAAGAAGCTGGCATACCGGATGGAGTCATTAATATAGTGACGGCTGACGCCACCAACTCTGTGGCAATTGGTCAAGCGCTTTGCGCTTCCCCATTAGTCAGACACCTTTCTTTTACCGGATCAACTCCTGTGGGTCGCGTTTTGATGGAGCAGTGTGCCCCCACAGTTAAGAAAGTAGCCTTGGAATTGGGTGGGCATGCGCCTTTCATTGTTTTTGAAGATGCGGATCTCGAAGCAGCGGTTGAGGGAGCCATCCAATCCAAATATCGCAATGCTGGTCAAACCTGTGTTTGTACCAATCGCTTTTATGTTCACCAAAGCTTGCATGATGCTTTTGTAGAAAAGTTAGCTCTTGCCACCCAGAAGATCAAAGTAGGTCCAGGTCTAGAGCCTGGCAGTCAGCTAGGCCCACTGATTGATCAGCAGGCAGTTGATAAGGTGAAGTCTCATGTAGACGATGCGATACAAAAAGGG
>JAXIUI010000062.1:0-2915 GCA_034680725.1 Polynucleobacter sp. | reverse complement strand
GCTTGCCTTATCCACCAAAATCTGATCACCAGCTACTGCAACATAGTAGCCACCAGATGCACAAATATCCTCGACAACCACGTACAGGGGTTTACTTGGATGGAGTTTACGTAAACGCGAAATCTCATCATTGATGATGCCCGCTTGAACTGGGGAGCCGCCAGGACTATTAATACGCAGCACCACGCCAACACTATGTTCATTCTCAAATGCTGCTGCTAAAGAAGAATTGATATCTAAGGCATTAGCCATTGAGCTAGAAGAAATCTCGCCCTCAAGAGAAACGAGTGCAGTATGTCTTTCGGTACCCATGCGACCGCCAGGCACTTGAAAATCAAAGATTGCGAGAATGGCCCCAATAAAGATAATGAGTGTAAGCACTCGAAAGACAGCCTTCCAGCGACGTGCCTTACGAGTCTCTTTTAAATTCTCTAACAATAAATGCTCAAGAGCTTGACGCTCCCAATTTTGATTTGCATTCTCCGATTGATGTTGATCCATGTCTTTTATTCCTTAGTGACAGTGAGATTATCTTTAAGCCATTGAGCCAGTTGAGCAACATCATCAACATGCGCGAGTGATGGCGCTTCTTTTAAGGTGCTCAAAGGATGTGCGCCATAGGTCACCGCAACAGCATCAACTCCAGCATTCGCAGCCATGTCTAAATCATGGGTCGTATCACCAATCATGAGCATGCGGCGTGTAGGCACTTGCATCACATCAGATAATTCTAGAAGCATTCCCGGGTGCGGCTTTGAGAAAGATTCATCAGCGGTGCGAGTCTCATGAAACAAATGCCCAATCTGATGATGCTGCAAGGAGCGATCTAACCCTACACGAGATTTACCGGTAGCAACACCCAGTAAATAACCATCTTCTCGCAAACTAGCTAATAACTCTTGTACACCAGAAAATAAATGGAGCTCATGGTCTTTAGCTAGGTAGTGGTAGCGAAAACGTTCCGTTAACTTGGGGAAGTGAATTGGCTCGATCCAAGGCACTGCTCTTCTTAATGAATCTTGAATACCCAAGCCGATTACTGAACTAGCCAGAGAATCATCGGGCTCTTTAAAGCCTAAATCTCGACAAGATTGCTGAATGCACTGCACGATGGTTGGTGTGGAATCCATAATGGTTCCATCCCAATCCCACACAATCAAATCATAACGACGGTCTGGCTTTATCTCTTTAATCATTGCTAACCGCTTCAAAGGTTTTCATCATGGCAGTAAATTCTGCTGGCAATGGTGATTCAATACGCATCTTTTCACCAGTGCGCGGATGGGTAAATCCTGCTAAGTGTGCATGGAGGTATAAGCGCTTTGACTTAATCACTTTATCTTGATCTTCAAATCCATACTTATCATCACCCAAAATAGCATGACCCAGCTTTTGAAGATGGACCCGAATTTGGTGGGTACGGCCTGTTTTCAGTTGTGCTTCTGATAGGGTAATCGCAAGATTATCCCGCTTCATGACTTGAGTGACCCGCAAAGCGGTATGGCTTGGCAACCCATCTGGGTCAACCCGCACTCGGCGCTCTCCATTAGCCAATAAGTATTTATGCAGTGGATACTTTAATTGCATGACACCAGGGCCTTGTGCAATCTCACCATGAGCCAATAAGTAATAACGTTTGTCCGTCTGCCCTTCCCGAATTTGACGATGTAACTCCACCAAAGCACTTCTCTTTTTTGCCAAAAGTAGAACACCTGAGGTGTCACGATCTAAGCGGTGAACCAATTCCAAGAATTTCAGTTCCGGACGTGTAATCCTTAAAGTTTCAATGACACCAAGCGCAATGCCTGAGCCACCATGAACAGCCAAACCAGCGGGTTTGTTAACAATCAACAAGGCTTCATCCTCAAACAGAATCGGCATTTTGTCAGAATATCCATGTGCCCGAGACTTGGTTTTGGCAGTATTAACGGCTGCCATTTGGGCTGGTTCAGCAATTCTGACCGGTGGCACCCGAACGACATCACCCTCAACCAGACGGGTGGTTGGCTCAGCTCGCTTCTTATTCACCCGCACCTCCCCGGAGCGGATAATGCGATAAACATGGCTTTTAGGCACTCCTTTGGCCCAACGAAGTAAATAATTATCCAAGCGCTGACCTGCCTCCTCTGGACCAATAGTCTGAAGATGCACGGCAGCTGCAGGAGCGGTTTTTGGTGCCAATGGCCTAGAAACGGGTTCGGATTTCATGATTTATCTCCCTTATCACCTTGAATGAAGGTGGCAAGGGACTCAACAATACCCCATTGTCATTCAACTTGTGCCGTATAATGAACGATCTAGCTAATTTATTGGCTAGATCTCAACCTGAAAACAGGCTTGAATCGTGGAGCTTGGAGTCGCCCTTAATAGACTCCCGGGGTTGCCCCTCCCCCGTTTAATGAGGCGCAGGGTTAGTGTGCCGTATGCCGCGACCCGCGATTAGAAGACAGTTTTCAGGCGCGCGCCTGCATTGATGACCTAAAGGAGGTCTCTGCGGCGATCGTCAAGTGTGGCACCGATTTAGTAAACATGGAACTCGGTGTACTAAGCAAAACGGCTTAGGATGGTTTGATCCACACTCCACGCCGCTGGTGGGCTTTGCCCCAAGCAGTGTTTAATCTGTCCCTATCGCACCGCGCAACGATGCACTCCCCACAAGGAGAGTGTTATGAAACGCATGTTATTTAATGCAACTCAACAAGAAGAGTTGCGAGTTGCCATTGTTGATGGTCAAAAACTCATCGATATCGATATCGAAGCTGCCGGTCGTGAACAACGCAAAGGTAATATTTACAAAGGTGTTATTACTCGCATTGAGCCTTCGCTCGAAGCTTGCTTTGTCAATTACGGTGAAGAGCGTCATGGCTTTTTGCCATTCAAAGAGGTTGCTAGAGCCTACTTTAAGGAAGGCATTG
>JAXIUI010000061.1:0-3005 GCA_034680725.1 Polynucleobacter sp. | reverse complement strand
GCTATATAGGCTCGTAGCTCAGCTGGTTAGAGCACCACCTTGACATGGTGGGGGTCGTTGGTTCGAGTCCAATCGAGCCTACCAACGAATAAAGACCCAAAAGTGCGCGGTTGCCGAAAAGCTCCCGCGCTTTCTTTTTGGCAGATGTGACGTAGTAAAGCAGTCAATTGAAGCAATATTAATGAGATGGAGCAGACATGCCTGTAGTTACTCTACCCGATGGATCTAAACGTGAGTTTGATGCTCCTGTGCGGGTGATTGAGGTTGCACAAAGCATTGGTAGTGGTCTCGCTAAAGCAGCATTAGGGGGTATTGTTGACGGCAAGATGGTCGATGCCAGTTTTGTCATTAATCAAGATGCTCAGCTTGCCATCATCACTGACAAAAGTCCTGAAGCCTTAGAGATTGTGCGCCACTCTACAGCCCACTTGCTAGCGTATGCAGTCAAAGAATTATTTCCACAAGCGCAGGTCACTATTGGTCCTGTGATTGAAAACGGTTTTTACTACGACTTTTCATTTCATCGCCCCTTTACGCCAGAAGATTTAGCGGCACTAGAAAAGAAAATGACTGAGCTCGCTAAGAAGGATGAGCCAGTGATTCGCACAGTAATGCCGCGTGATGAGGCCGTGCAATTCTTCAAAGATCAGGGCGAGCACTACAAAGCAGAAATTATTGCTAGCATCCCGCAAGGTGAAGATGTTTCTTTGTATGCCGAAGGTAAGTTCACTGACTTATGCCGTGGCCCCCATGTGCCATCTACCGGCAAGCTCAAGGTATTTAAGCTGATGAAGCTTGCTGGCGCTTATTGGCGTGGTGATAGCAAAAATGAAATGCTCCAGCGTATCTACGGTACGGCTTGGCTTAAAAAGGAAGATCAAGATGCTTACCTCACCATGCTTGAGGAAGCAGAGAAGCGTGATCATCGCCGTTTAGGTAAGTTGCTCGATTTATTTCATTTTCAAGAAGAGGCTCCTGGCCTCATCTTCTGGCACTCAAAGGGCTGGGCTATTTGGCAAGAAGTTGAGCAATATATGCGCCGCGTTTATCAACGCGAAGGTTATCAAGAAGTAAAAGCCCCCCAAATTTTGGATCGTGGTTTGTGGGAAAAATCTGGGCACTGGGATAACTACAAAGAAAACATGTTTACGACTGAGTCTGAGAATCGTGCTTATGCATTAAAGCCGATGAACTGCCCTGGTCATGTGCAGATTTTTAACTCTGGCTTGCATAGCTATCGTGAATTGCCATTGCGTTACGGGGAGTTTGGTCAGTGTCATCGTAATGAACCATCGGGCGCTTTGCATGGCTTGATGCGTGTACGAGGTTTTACGCAAGATGACGGCCATATTTTCTGTACAGAAGATCAGATTCAGTCTGAAGTTGCTGCTTTTGATAAGGCGGTTCGAGAGGTGTATCAGGATTTTGGTTTTACTGAAGTTGCCGTGAAGTTGGCTTTACGTCCAGCTAAACGGGTTGGGGATGATGCCATTTGGGATAAGGCAGAGAATGCCTTGAGGGGTGCTTTAACGGCTTCCGGTCAAGAATGGGAAGAATTGCCTGGCGAGGGCGCTTTTTATGGTCCCAAGATCGAATATCACCTCAAAGACTCGATTGGACGTACTTGGCAGTGCGGCACGATTCAGGTGGATTTCTCAATGCCAGCCCGTTTAGGTGCTGAATACGTCACCGAAGAAAACACCCGGAAGACTCCAGTGATGCTGCATAGGGCAATTGTGGGCTCTTTAGAGCGTTTTATCGGCATTTTGATTGAAAATCATGCTGGAAATATGCCCGTTTGGCTTGCTCCGACCCAGGCGGTAGTCCTCAATATTTCCGGAAATTCCGCTGCATATGCACAACAAGTCCAGCAATCTCTGAAAAAACAAGGGTTTAGAGTCGAATCGGATTTGCGGAATGAGAAAATTACCTATAAAATACGCGAGCACGCATTACAGAAGATTCCTTTTTTGCTAGTTGTTGGTGATAAAGAGGCTGAAAGTAATTCGGTGGCCGTTCGTGCCCGTGGCGGAGTGGATTTAGGCGTAATGCCTCTTGATGCCTTCGTTGCCCGACTCCAGCAGGATATTTCCCAGAAAGTCGGACCCGAGCCTAGCTAGGGGTGGAATGGTTTTTATTGTTTTTTTAAAGGAATTAAGAAGATCGCTACTGATAAATCGCAGCGCATAAATCGGGAAATTACTGCCCCTGAAGTGCGTCTGATTGGAATGGATGGTGAACCCATCGGCGTAGTTAAGTTGAGTGAAGCCTTGGCTTTAGCAGAAGAGAAAGAAACCGATTTGGTGGAAATTGCTCCGACTGCTGTGCCACCTGTAGTCCGCATCATGGACTTCGGCAAATTCAAGTACCAAGAAGCCAAACGTTTGCATGAAGCTAAGCTCAAGCAAAAAGTGATTCAGGTGAAGGAAGTGAAATTCCGTCCCGGCACAGATGATGGTGACTATGGTGTAAAGCTACGCAATCTAATCCGTTTTTTAGAAGATGGCGATAAGACAAAGATTACGCTGCGATTTCGGGGTCGTGAAATGGCCCACCAAGAAATCGGAGTCAGAATGTTGGAGCGCTTGAAGTTGGACTTGCAAGAGCATGGCCAAGTTGAGCAGTTTCCAAAGATGGAAGGTCGCCAGATGGTGATGGTATTGGCCCCCATTCGCAAGGCTAAGTAATAAACCTATTCGCAAGAGTTGGTTTGTTATTTAAGTAGGGAGGCACTGAAAAGTGCTGGTAGTTTGAAGTGCTTCTGGGTACAGGAAGTGTAACCGTCGGTTACCACCTATGTTGCACAAGTAATTAAAGGGGTGCTTTATGCCCAAGATGAAGAGCAAGAGTAGCGCCAAAAAGCGCTTCACGGTTCGCGCAGGCGGAACGATTAAACGAGGTCAGGCTTTCAAACGCCACATCCTCACCAAGAAAACCACCAAGAATAAGCGTCATTTGCGTGGTTCCACAGAAGTTGCGAAGGCAGACGTTAAGTCAATTCGCTC
>JAXIUI010000060.1:0-3116 GCA_034680725.1 Polynucleobacter sp. | reverse complement strand
GCAGTAACAATACCCGTTGGAACTGCAAGAGTTCCCCAGCCCATTAGCATCATGGCTGAAGCAATGAATTTACCTAAGTCTGTTTGAGGGGTAATGTCACCAAAGCCCACCGTCGTCATGGTAGTGATAGCCCAGTAAATTGCCATCGGAATACTGGTAAATCCATGACTTGGTCCTTCGACTACATACATGAGCGTACCCATTACCATCACCACCATCAGCACGACCGATAGAAAAACCAAAATCTTTCTTCTACTCGCAGCCATTGCATCAGCCAAATGCTGATACTCGGACATATATTGGGTTAGCTTGAAGATTCGGAAAATACGAATTAAACGCAGAATTCGCACATCAATTAAGGCATGTAACTCAGGGAAAAGTAAGGCCAAATAAGTTGGTAGTACTGCTAATAAATCAATCAAACCAAAAAAACTAAAGATATATTTAATGCGATCAGGAGCGCAGTAGACTCTGAGAACATATTCCACTGTAAATAAAAGCGTAAAAATCCACTCAAAAACAGAAAGTTCTGCATGGTATGTTTTAGATACAGATTCGATACTATCCAAAACTACGACCAATAAAGAAAGCAGAATTGCGTAAATCAAAAATTGATCGAAACGTAAACCCCAAGCGGTATCCGTTCCAAAAATAATTTTTCTTAAGCTATGCTTTAGCGAGGGATGATGTGTCGTCATCAAAAATTAACCCTTACTGGTCTTAAATGCTGTCCAATATTTCTGCATTTCAATAAATAAAAATGAGGCAGACCAGGTAATCAGAATGAGGCCAATGAGTGCCTCTACCCCCATCAAATATCTTAAGTAGCCCTCGGCCACAATCTCACCATAGCCTAGCGTAGTGAAGGTAATAAATGACAAGTAGGCGCAATCAAGCAAAATACCATGACCCGATACTTCGCCTACAAGACTACCCATTAAGGGAAATTGCAGCGTCGCAAAGTAACCTAAAGCAAACATCCAGATCTCTACAACATGGGCTAGAAAGATCACCCCTACACCAAGCAGCACCTTAAATCGTGGAGCAATATGTGCGAGCTTGGGCAGATATTGATCTAGCTGAAACAAGACCTCATAGTGAAGCAAGATCGCAATGAGCGCCAATAAAGTATTGGCTATGAAAGCAATGGTCAGCAACATGGTTCAATTATCCCCCCATTTTTCAGGGGGATCAATGCATTAACCAGTAATGATGGTGTCGCCCATGAGAGCATCAACCCGTGCAAAGTATTTCTTAGCATAAGCGAGTAACTGACCATCGCTAGGATGATCCACAGTCTCAATACCAACAATTTTTTCAGCAATCGTATGATCATGCTTAGTGGCATGCTTCATCAACTCCAATTTAGCGGAGCCGGGCCCCACAATCAAAATTTCTTTTGACTCTTTTACCGCCTGAATCACTTCATGCAAATAGTGCTCATCAGGCGCCGCATGTGCACCACTCACCGAGCCACTCTTATGATGAATATTTTTGTGAGTCGATCTCGTTTTAATCACCTCACTCTCACTTGCAGTTGGGTTGAAATAAATAACATGTGCTTCTTGATGGTCAATCCAAATGACTGAGTGATTAAATGACATAGTTTCTCTTTCTAATGTAACAACGGTAAATTGAATACGGGGTATTTACAAAAATACTTAGTCCAGGATCAAATCATGACTAAATAGATGAACGGCTCCATCAACAATATGGCCGCCTAAGATTTTCTTCTCGGCAATGGATAATAACTTTAACTGGTGGTTGGAGAATAATTTCAATGAATCACCCTCGATACTCTCTGGGTCTACATCTTGCAAAGCTTCATAGCTAAAGGTGCATTGCAAAGACTTGCCATTCAATATGGCTGGATAAACAACATCCCCATTGCTAAGAGCCCTCGCAGGACCGATAAATTCTAGATTCATATTAAAGCCCACCTTATTTGAAGTACAAGAAGATCTACCCATTGTGATCCCATCTCACTATAGAGTCTTGATTTACATCAAATACAGGCTATGAAAGACATTTGCTAGTGAGCTTTAGTCAACTTAGTGACTTCCAGACACTATCTAAATACAGCAAGCGCCTTAGATCCAGATCACTAAGGCGCAATCAGAAAAGGGATTACCCCTTATTCCCCATCTCAAAGTTCGCTAGCTTCTCGAGCGCTTTGACCATGGCTGAGTGATCCCAAGCTTTACCGCCATGAGCGCTGCAGGCATTAAAGAGCTCTTGGGCAGTAGCGGTATTGGGTAAAGAGACGCCTAAGGCTTTGGCACTACTGAGGGCTAGGCTTAAATCCTTTTGGTGCAATTCAATCCTAAAGCCAGGATCAAAGGTGCGATTGATCATGCGCTCACCGTGCACTTCTAGGATCTTGGAGCTGGCAAAGCCACCCATCAGGGCTTGTCTTACCTTTGCTGGATCTGCCCCTGCTTTGGCAGCAAAGACGAGTGCTTCGGCAACCGCTTCAATATTGAGCGCCACAATGATTTGATTGGCTACTTTGGTAATTTGACCGGCGCCATTGTGACCGACCAAGGTAATGTTCTTGCCCATGAGCTCAAAAATGGGCTTGACCTTGGCAAAGGTCTGCTCACTAGCGCCCACCATAATGGTCAGGCTGGCTGCTTTAGCCCCTACTTGCCCACCAGAGACAGGGGCATCAACATACTCACAGCCTAGGGCATTGATCCGCTTGGCAAACTCTTGGGTAGCAATGGGGGAGATAGAGCTCATATCGATGACGATCTTGCCTGGGCTCAGGCCCTGGGCAATCCCCTGGTCCCCAAAGAGGACTTTGTCGACATCTGGGGTATCAGGCAGCATGGTCATGATGATGTCTGCTTGGCGGGCTACCTCTGCTGGGCTAGTGCACACGATGGCCGCGCTATTGGCTAGCTCAGCAGGCACCTTGCTACGGGTATTGATGTAGACCTGGTGACCAGCGGCAACCAAATGACCTGCCATCGGGGCACCCATAATCCCTAGACCTACAAAACCAAGCTTGAGCTGACTCATGACATCTTCCTTTATCTTTTTGAATGATTGACTGGGTATTTAGTACTTACCGCGTGCTGATTGGGCACTGATGAGGTGCTTTACTAAGATAG
>JAXIUI010000059.1:0-3663 GCA_034680725.1 Polynucleobacter sp. | reverse complement strand
TAACATTCCCAAGATTGGAATCGACCCCAAAAATGGCACCCTAGCATCGTCTTTACGCTCCATCTCCTGAAAAATTCCACCCAAAATGACAGTTCCACCACTTTCAACCAATACTTGAGTCTTAACGTGCTTGGTATCAATGGCAAAACCCTGCTCAGTTTTCAAACCAACACTGTCCTTATTGATGTCAACCTCCAGAACAATCATTTGGTTTTTCTGAATTCTGGGCTTGACCTCTAACCGAAGGTTGGCTTTTCTAAATTGAACTTTTGTGGCTCCCTGTCCAGCCGATGACTGGTAAGGCAATTCAGTGCCTTGCTCAATTAAAGCCTGACTATTTTCTGCCGCCAATACGCGAGGATTAGAAATAATATCCCCCAAACCACTAGATTCAAGGGCGGATAACTCCATGTGCAAGGCTTGAGATGCTTGCTTACCTAACAAGCTGATCGCTGCCGTTCCTGCTCCAAAGCCATTGAGACCATTTGCTGGTAACTGGCTGCCCATTTTCATCTGTCCAGAAGGGTCTTGATAACCAAGTTTTGCCCCTAAGTTTTGAGCGAACCGTCTTTCAGCCTCAACTATCCTTGCCTCGATCATGATTTGTCGCAGACCAAACTCTGATTGAATGATTTGATCTTCTTGTTGAATTCGGTCTTTTTTTCTTTTGTCAAAGCTCACTAATTCCTCATAGGGTGCAATCCACAAGACCCTACCTTCCAATTTATAGGCCAAGGATTTACTTGCAAGTACGCTATCTAAAACTGTTTGCCATGGCACCTGATTCATATGAATATTTGTTCTGCCCTGGATTTTTTCACTCAGAATGAGGTTAATGCCACGCATCTCCGCCAAAATCTGAAACAACTGCCTCAAATCTATAGATGAAAAATTCAGTGTTACTGGATGCGATTCGTTTTGGGTAAGTGGCATGCTTTTCGATTGCGCTGCATATGGCAAAACAAGACTCCAAAATGCCATTTGCATTAATAATCTTTTACTGTTCAAGATGGTGACTCCATTGAAATTTTTATTACCTGACCTTGCTTAGACTCAAGTTGAAGATGCTCTTGGTCAAAGTACTTAATGAACCAACCGTCACCCACCGCCTGCCCCACCTTTAATAAACGCTGCTCCTGATTCACTTCTATTAACGCTTTTGTTGTTGTACTGGCACGCATCAATCCCCAATATGTAATGACTGGTGCAACTAGTTCATCGTCACCAGTTAAGGTATTGGTATTCATTAACTCAGTTTGTTTGACTTCGCGACTTTTTACTTCTACTTGCAATACCTGAATCTGTCGTTGCTGACTTTGAATCGCTGAGCTCAAGTCTTGAATAGCAATTGCTTGGAAATAATTCAGTGCGAATACGCTAAATAGAACGACGGCAAATGCACCGCCTGTAAGAGGTAATTGATATTTTTGACAATTATGAAAAATGACTGGCCACCATTCCTTTTGAAGACCTGATGAACCAGAATCAACCTGATCAGCGATATTCTTGGGAGCGTATAAATCAGAGGTAATTGATCGTTTAAACATCTATGTATTGTCTAGACTTATTTAGCGCTTAAAAATCAGCGAATTGCTGATTTTTTGTCAGAATTTTCTGATTTTTAATACAGCCAATTCCTACTTATTTTTAATACCCCAGTTTTCACGGCTATCTCTATAATCACGACATGAGCCAATCTCGTCAGCCCGTACGTCCACCATCACGCTTAGGCAGCGGTCGTCATCGTAGAAATGAATCTCGCGACTGGCGAGCCTACTTTATTCGTTGGGGATTTTTTCTTGGTAGCGCAGGACTAATACTTATCGGCTTGGTTATTGCATATGCATTGATTGTTGCAAGACCTAACTTACCTGATTTAGATACCATCACGGACTACAAACCAAAAGTTCCGCTCAGAATTTATACGGCAGACAATGCATTAATTGGTGAATTTGGCGAAGAACGTCGCAACGTTATTGCCATCAATGAAATTCCATCCTATCTAAAAAATGCTGTTGTTGCCATTGAGGACGAACGCTTTTATGAACATGGCGGCGTTGACTACTGGGGTGTTTTAAGAGCAACCCTTGCTAACTTGCGTGGCAGATTAGCTCAAGGCGCATCAACCATCACCATGCAGGTAGCTAGAAATTTCTTTTTAAGTAATGAGAAATCATTCAGTAGAAAAATCTACGAAGTGTTACTAGCTTGGAAGATTGAGGCGAATCTATCTAAAGAACAAATACTTGAGCTTTATATGAACCAAATTTATTTGGGTCAAAGAGCTTATGGCTTTAGTAGTGCAGCACAAATTTATTTTGGTAAAGACGTTAGAGAAATCTCCATTGCAGAAGCTGCAATGCTTGCCGGGTTGCCAAAGGCGCCATCAGCCTACAACCCAGTCGTTAACTATCGTCGCGCCAAGATTAGGCAAGAATATATTCTGCAAAGAATGCGTGATCTAAAAATGATCACGCCTAACCAGTATGAGTTAGCTCTAGCAGAAACTTTGCATGTTCGAGGCGTTGGTAAAGAGTTTGCAACCAAAGCTGACTATGCATCTGAGATGGTGCGCCAATTACTCATCAGCGAATATGGCGATAGCATTTATACGCAAGGCATGACTGTTATTACAACGATTCGTCGAGCAGAGCAAGATGCTGCGTACTCAGCAGTACGCAAAGAAGTCATGGACTACGAGTTACGTCATAAATATCGTGGTCCAGAAGGCTACATCAAACTGCCTGATGACAATACTGAAAGACAGCGTGCGATTGACGATGTTTTAAGCGACCATCCAAGTAGTGATGACTTACTGGCTGGCGTTGTAATACAGGCCACGCCTAAAGAGATTCAAGCCGTGATTGCCACGGGTGATACCGTCACAATCAAAGGTGAAGACTTAAAACTGGGTACTGTTGCTTTGTCAGATAAGGCGCAGCCTAAACAACAAATTAGGCCTGGCGCGATTATTCGTGTACTACCCTCAGATGGGCGCTGGGTTCTTGCACAAATGCCACAAGTTGAGGCAGCTTTTGTGGCATTAGATGCGCACGACGGTGGTATTAGAGCTTTAGTTGGTGGCTTTGACCACAACCGCAATAAATTCAATCACGTATCACAAGCGCAGCGCCAACCAGGTTCATCATTTAAACCATTTGTGTACGCAGCAGCTCTTGAAAAAGGCATCATGCCTAATACGCTTGTTAATGATGCGCCGCTTTCTATCAGCAGCTTAGAAACCGGCAGCCAAATGTGGGAGCCAAAGAACTACGATGGCAAGTTCGAAGGTCAGATGCGCCTACGCACCGCTTTAGCTAAATCTAAAAACTTAGTGTCTGTTCGAGTGATCAGAAAAATCGGTCCGCGTTATGCTCAAGACTACATTCAACGCTTTGGTTTTGAAGCAGATAAACACCCTGCCTATCTAACCATGGCTTTAGGTGCAGGATCAGTCACACCATTGCAGCTCGCCACTGGATACGGTGTATTTGCTAATGGTGGCTACAGAGTTGAGCCTTATCTGATTAGCAAAGTCATTGATGCCAAAGGCAATGTTTTATTTGAAGCAACACCATCAATTGCAGGCGATAGCAAATTAAAAGTGCTTGATTCAAGAACTGCGTTCGTGATGGATAGTCTGTTACAAGAGGTCACCAAAAC
>JAXIUI010000058.1:0-3699 GCA_034680725.1 Polynucleobacter sp. | reverse complement strand
ATCGTATATGAGCAAGGCCTTTTAGACCTCCGCTATAATCTAGCTCTAATCAAAGACTGCCCATAGCTCAGCTGGATAGAGCACCGCCCTTCTAAGGCGTAGGTCGCACGTTCGAATCGTGCTGGGCAGGCCAAGCCTCTTATCTTCTGCAGTGATCGATCACCCAATCTATTTGTTGCAACTTGTTCGCATTTCGATACTTTGGAGCACAGTTTAGTTAACTTGGCGTGCATCAGGTGAAGCCCAGCAGAAGAATAACTATAAAATTAGCATGAATAACGACAAGCCATCACATCGAATACAAATATCTGTGGACAGTATTGCTCATAAAGCATACGCTAGTATTTCATAATAAATACTAAGAATTTAATCAATCTTATTGAGAGGTAACATGAGCAATCACCTCAACAAGTTAACCCTTATTTTTTGTTTGGTCATAAGTCAAGTTGCTTATGCTACTTCTGATCTTGATAAGTCCCAGAGCATTCCCAAGTCAATCAACGATATCGTTCAATTGATTGATCAAAGCAAGATCGATGAAAATTCTATTGAAGCAAGTCTCAAACTAGTAAATTCGACTTTGCCCGCTAATAGCACTAATACACAATCCTATGCCTTTTATTATTATCAGGCCTTAGCTGCTGAAAAGCTCGGCATGTCATCTAAAAGATTGGAATCTTTGCAAAAAGGTTTGAAATATATAAACCTAGGAACCTTTGAAGAATTTTATTTGGTGCCTGAAATTTCAATTACTCAGTTATCAATTGGCAATACAGGCAATGTCACAGAACAATTAAAAAAAACCCTATCAAAAATTCCAGCAAGGAATGCTGGAGCTTCTTTGAATATTGAAGTTGTGTTGGTGAGAATTTGTTCTGAGATTGGTGATTTTGAGTGTGCCAAAAAATATCTTAGAGATGCTGATGCTAGCTTTACAGCCACTAGATCTTATCAAAATGATTCTGAATATGGTGGTGGTCGAAAGTTTAATTTTTATACAGCTAATGCTGAATATTATTATTATCAAGGTAAATTTGAAGAGTCTTCTATTGCCTATAAAAATGCCATTGAGCCATATGAGCCATGGATTGAGGGGCTGCAAGATATTCCCCCCGGCACGAGAGGCTTTAATAGTCATCCTGAGCAGGCACGCATAAAACTAGAGCAAGCTTATATTAAGTTAAGTGATAGTTTATTAAAGATCAGGAAAGTAAATGAATCTGAATATTACGCAAGAGAGGCTTTAAAAAAAGCTCTTGCCAGAACCGGAAAAGCCTCTTTAGCCACCTCAAATGCATTACGTCAATTAGCAATCGTAATGCTTGCTCGGGACCGAAATAAAGATGCAATCTACTTGTTGACCGAGGCTATTAACGGTTTCAAGAAAGCCGGTATTCCTCTTGAATCAGTTGATTTTGCAAAAGTGCATAAAACTCTTGCATCAGCATATATTGCAGATGGAAGATTTGCAGATGCCTTAAAAGTACTCACTAATTTAGAGATAACGCTCAAAACTTATCCAGAGGTTGGTCGATTTGTAGATATCAATTCTTTGGATCGTGTTTTGGCATTGGTTTATGTTGGAAATCTACCTCAGGCTGAAGCTCTGGCTCGGGAGTTTTTGAGGGCCACTGAAAAACGTACAGGGCAAAACTCTAAAGAAACTGCTGATGCCAAGCTCATGCTTGCTATGGTTTTGGCTAGTCAGAAAAAGGATGAAGATGCTCGTAAGTTGTTTGCAACAGGTATGGGCGAGCTTATAGCATTGGAACGTGAGGTGGCATCTGACTCTGAAGGTCTTTCTTCCAAAGAGAAAAAATACCTAGCAACATATATCGAATCGTATCTTGGTGTGCTGGCACGTGCTTATGAAAAATCACCAACCCTTGCTATTGCCTCTGAGGCTTTTTTATTAGGAGACATGGCTAGAAGCAGTGGTGTTCAAAAGGCTTTAAATGCAACTGTGGCAAGAGCAAATATTACCAATCCTCGGTTGGCTGAATTGGCTCGCAAGGAGCAAGATCTTAATCAACAAATTACCTTCTTAACGCGGTTTGCAAAAGAGCTATCAATGCAACCAGTTGCTCAACAGTTACCTGAAGTGCAAAAGAAAATGAAAGCTGATATTGAACAATTGAGGCAAGAAGCCAAAGCCGCAATTCGTTCGATTGAAATTGACTTTCCGGAGTATGCCGAACTGATTAGCCCAAAACCCGCCTCTTTAGGAAAAGTACAAAAGAACCTTAAAGCTGATGAGGTGATGATTACCTGGTTTGTTGGGCAGAGTAATAGCTATGCGTGGGCGATCGGTGCCACCGGTAATCCCCAATTTAAAACACTCAATATCACACAAGTTAATTTAAAAAAAGATGTTAGTGCTTTACGTAAGGCTCTAGATCCTCAAGTTACAACAGTTGAAGAAATCCCCGCCTTTAACTTTGGCCTTAGTCATCAAATCTATAAATCTTTAATTAGCCCTGTGCAGTCTGCACTTGAGGGTAAAAACACTATTATTTTAGTGCCGCATGATGAAATTGGGCAGTTACCTCTGAGCGTTTTACTTACCAATAACTTTGTTCCCAGCTCCAAGACAGAATTGCGTTTTAGTAATTACCGCGATGCGCCATGGTTAATTAAAAAATATGCATTAGTGACGGTGCCATCTGCAACTGCCTTAACAAGTTTACGCTCATTACCTAAGCCTAAAGAAGGCCGCTTAGATTACATAGCTTTTGGGGATCCTTTATTTAGTGTTGAGCAAGCTAAGGTCAATGAGAAGATGATTGCCAATCCATCCTCAGGAACACAATTATCTTCCCGTGGGGTTCCTTTAAAGCTTCGCAATTCTCCAAATACAGCTCAAGTCAGTTCTGCTGAGGTTAGTATTCTGCCGCGATTACCAGATACGAATATGGAGATTGAAGAGATTGCTAAGGTATTTAATGTTGATTCCAAGCGTGATATTTTTTTACAAAAGCGCGCTAATTTAGATGAGGTATTAAAGGCGAATCTGGCTAATAGAAAAGTAGTAATGTTCTCAACCCATGGATTGGTGCCAGGGGAGCTCAATGGCCTTACTCAACCTGCGTTAGCGCTAACAAATCCTGAAGTCCTAGGGGGGAAAGGCGATGGTTTACTAAAAGTAGATCAAATCCTTACTTTAAAGCTTAATGCGGATTGGGTGGTGTTATCGGCGTGTAATACAGCAGCAGGTGAGGGTGAAGGTGCTGAAGCATTATCAGGTCTCGGTCGAGCCTTCTTTTATGCTGGCGCCAGATCGCTCTTGGTATCTAGTTGGCCCGTGGATAGTCAAGCTTCCCGCAAACTCATGACAGATTTATTTAGTCGCCAAAATCAAGATAAAACTGTCAGTAAACCTCAAGCTTTACAACAAGCTAGTCTGCAATTGCTTAATCAGGGGCAGCCTGATGCCAAAGAAGAAAGCTATAGTTACGCACACCCTTTGTTTTGGGCCCCATTCATGATGGTTGGGGATTAAAGTCAGTATCTTTAAGCCCTAAACGCACGTTCGAATCGTGCTGGGCAGGCCAAGTTTGACTCTCGTCGACTTAAAGCCTTTCCTCTCATTCTTAGACCATATATGAAGATTGCTTCATATTGATTGTTTATCTGAATTCCAAGATTCTGTCTGATGTATTCATTAATACTTAATAAGGCGAATAATTGTGAAATTTATCT
>JAXIUI010000057.1:0-3983 GCA_034680725.1 Polynucleobacter sp. | reverse complement strand
GATTCATTTGTCCTGCTGCGGTATCATTAAAGGGTTCATTAACGTATTAATTAATCTATTTTCCCACTTATATTATGTTTGGTCTCTTTCGCAACTACTTTTCCAATGACTTAGCCATCGACTTGGGCACAGCTAATACCCTGATTTACATGCGCGACAAGGGTATTGTCCTCGATGAACCATCTGTTGTGGCAATTCGCCAAGAAGGCGGCCCTAACGGTAAAAAAACCATTTTAGCTGTTGGCAAGGAAGCCAAACAGATGCTTGGCCGTGTTCCGGGCAATATCGAAGCGATTCGCCCCATGAAAGACGGCGTTATTGCCGATTTCACCATTACAGAACAAATGCTTAAGCAATTTATCAAGATGGTTCATGAGACCAAATTGCTTAAACCAAGCCCTAGAATCATCATTTGCGTCCCTTGCGGCTCTACCCAGGTAGAAAGACGTGCAATTCGCGAATCAGCGCTTGGCGCTGGCGCATCTCAGGTGTACCTCATTGAAGAGCCGATGGCGGCTGCTATTGGTGCAGGTTTGCCGGTTTCAGAGGCGTCAGGCTCTATGGTGGTTGATATTGGTGGCGGCACCACAGAAGTGGGCGTTATGTCCCTCGGTGGCATGGTTTACAAAGGTTCTATCCGCGTTGGCGGTGATAAATTTGATGAAGCCATCATCAACTACATCCGTCGCAACTACGGCATGTTAATTGGTGAGCAAACCTCTGAAGCCATCAAAAAGACAATCGGCTCAGCCTTCCCTGGCTCTGAAGTAAAAGACATGGAAATCCGTGGCCGCAACCTATCAGAAGGTATTCCTAGAAGCTTTACTGTTACTAGCAATGAAATTTTGGAGGCTCTTACGGACCCTCTCAATCAAATTGTGACGGCCGTCAAAGTTGCTTTGGAGCAAACTCCCCCTGAATTAGCATCAGATATCGCAGATCGCGGCATGATGCTAACTGGTGGCGGCGCCCTATTGAGAGATTTAGATCGCCTATTACTTGAAGAAACAGGATTGCCGGTACACGTGGCAGAAGACCCTCTTACATGCGTTGTTAGAGGCTCAGGCATGGCTTTAGAGCGTATGGACAAATTAGGCGGCGTATTCTCCCAAGAATAAGTCACCTAAGCAGCTACCGAGATTTAATTGCAGCTTAGTCCACCTCCACTATTCAAACAAGGCACGCCAGCTTTAATCAAGCTGGCCGCTTGCCTTTTAATCAGTCTAATTTTGATGGTGGTGGATTATCAATTCAAAGCAATGGGGCACGTTCGATCAATCGCCGGTTTTTTATTGACGCCTTTTGAAGCCATCATGCTTGCCCCAAGAGACGGGCTTCTAGCAAGCTACGACTACTTAACAACCAAAGGGTCACTGGAACAAGAAAACGAAGCCCTCACCAAGCGAGTTGCCGAATTAACTCTGCTGGCCAATCAATCTGAGCTATTCATGTCAGAAAATGCTCAACTAAGAAAACTAATTGGAATACAAGAACAAACTCGCTTCAAAATTTTAATTAGTCAGGTTCTTTACAGCCCCAACAACCCACTTTCACAACGGGTTGTTATTGATAAGGGGGCAAGCAGCAACATTAATCCAGGCCAAGCTGTTGCAGACCATCAAGGTATTGTTGGTCAAGTCGTGAGAGTAATGGAAAACAAATCTGAAGTAGCCCTACTAGATGACCGGGATATGGTTATACCCATTCAGGTTGCAAGAAACGGGCTCAGAGGCGCATTACACGGCAACGGCAGAGGTAGGCCACTAGAGCTTCGACATATGGCAGCTGTGAGCGACCTGCAAGTCGGTGATGTTCTCATGACTTCTGGCATAGATGGCGTTTACCCACCGGGCTTTGCCGTAGCAACAGTAGATAAAATTGAGCGTAACGTGGATAAAAATTTTGCTTATGTTTACTGCTCGCCTGTGGGTGGAGTAAATCGTTTTCGTCATGTCATGATTCTTTTTTATGATGCGGGTTTTGGCCCAAGACCTGACACAACGAAATCAATCAAACCTGCAGAAAACAAATCTAACCGCTTATACCGAGGCAAGCCATGATTGAAAGCGGCTACATTCTTCGTCCTGCCAACCCCTTATTCATAGGCTTCAGTTTATTTGCTGCGCTTTTACTCAATTTTTTACCGTTGGGGAACGCTCCTTGGGTGCCAGACTGGCTATTGCTCTGCTTAGTTTTTTGGACAATTTACCAACCTCGTAGAGTAGGTGTGGTTTGGGCATTCTCTTTAGGTCTAATTATGGATGTGCATAACGGCAGCTTATTAGGCCAGCACGCATTCATGTATCCAATCATTGCATTCTTTGGAATTTATTGGCAAAGACGCGTTTTAGGTTTCGCGAGAGCACAACAAGCCTTGCATCTTTTGCCCTTGTTTTTTGCAGCATCAATTTGGCCTCTAGCAATACGATGGATTGCATCAGGTGAACTACCTCTATGGGCCTGGGCTAGCTTGTTCTCAGCATTTATCGAGGCTTTATTATGGCCTGTAGCAGTATGGCTATTGCTAGCCCCTCAAAGACGGCCCACTGATGTTGATCTAAATCGTCCGATTTAATTAACTAAATGAATAGATTTGGCAAATCCCAACCAACGGTCAAGTCTTTCCAAGACAGGCTTGGCATTGCCATGCTTTTTGTTTTGGTTTGTTTTTCAATATTATTGCTACGCTTTATTTGGCTTCAAGTTTTCACACATCACCGTCATTCTGTAGCCGCAGAAAATAACCGCATAGCCTTAGTGCCGGTACCAGCTAATCGCGGCCTAATTATTGATCGTAATGGCATTGTGATAGCGCGCAATTATTCAGCGTACACATTAGAAGTTAACCCTTCACAAATCGAAACCAATCTCACGGAACTCCTTGACGATCTATCCACCGTTATTGATATACAGCCCAAAGATAGGCGCAATTTTTTAAAACTAGCAGGTGAATCAAAAACATTTGACTCATTTCCAGTTAAAACTTTATTAAGTGATGTGGAAGTTGCTAGATTTACTGCGCAACGTTTTAGATTTCCGGGCGTTGAAATTAGAGCTCGCTTATTTAGACAATACCCCTACGGCGAGCTAGCCTCTCACCTAATTGGCTACATTGGCCGAGTATCTCAAAAAGATCGCGAAAAATTAATCGCAGAATTAGACTCAAGCAAAAGCTTAGATGAAGATTGGGCACAAAGAAAAAATATTAATTTACTGGGCATGCCGTACATTGGAAAAATCGGTGTAGAGCAAAGTTATGAGTACGCATTGCGAGGTTCGCCTGGGTTTGAGCAAGTAGAGATCACCGCTGGTGGACGTGCAGTAAGAACTCTTTCAACATCTTCATCTTCGCCTGGCAAAAATCTTGTGTTGTCTGTTGACATCAAGTTACAAGCCCTTGTTGAAGAACTCTACGGAAAACGTCGCGGCGCATTTGTTGCAATCGAGCCAGAAACGGGAGACATCCTAGCTTTTGTATCAAAACCAAATTTCAATCCGAATGACTTTGTCGAAGGTATTGATGCAGGCACTTGGAAGGCTCTTAATGAGTCACTAGAAAAGCCTCTTTACAACAGACCTCTCAAAGGCATCTATCCGCCAGGCTCGACCTACAAGCCATTCATGGCATTGGCCGCACTTGAAACAGGTAAAAGAACACCAAGTCAAACCATTTCAGACCCTGGTTATTTCACTTTCGGTAATCACACCTTTAGAGATGACAAAGTTGGCGGCCACGGTAGCGTTGACATGGCGAAATCGATCATCGACTCTTGCGACACCTATTACTACCATCTAGCAAGAGATATGGGTGTCAACATGATGCATGACTTCATGAAACCACTTGGGTTTGGTCAAATAACCGGCATTGACTTAGAAGGTGAAATACGCGGAATCTTGCCATCAACCGCATGGAAAGAGCGCTCATTTAAAAAGCCAGAACAACAAAAGTGGTATGAAGGTGAAACCATTTCACTGGGCATCGG
>JAXIUI010000056.1:0-4125 GCA_034680725.1 Polynucleobacter sp. | reverse complement strand
TCTCGCCTTATTAGTGGCTGATAGCCTGGTGTTCACACAAGGTCAGAAGGGCTTCACTGTCAGCCCTATGTCATTGGTTGACTTTCTGGATATCACTGAGAGAAGAATCATGTTGGAGAATGAAGCTCTGTCTCAATCGATAACTCTGGGCAATGACAAGTGGGAGGCTGATGTTATAGCCGCTTATCACCGACTAACTTTGGCCGAGAAAAAGTTAGGTAAAACCAACGACGCACAGGAAGACAACTTTTTTCAAGAGTGGGAGCAGAGAAACGAGGAGTTCCATTCGGCCTTGGTTTCAGCATGCCCATCCAAATGGATCCTACAATTCATTGGTATTCTTTACCATCATTCAGAGCGTTATCGTCGCATTGCCATGCATTATCGAAAAGATATTGAAAGAGACGTTCATGCCGAGCATGAGGCGCTCAAGTCAGCGGCTCTGAACAGAGATGTCAAGCTTTGCACCAAGCTCTTAGGTCAGCACATCAAACTAACCTATGACTTGGTGTCCAAACTGCCTGAAGAAATTTTTAGCCAACCAGTGGCTTAAATATTTTTAAAGAGTGGGCTGCGAACTGTATTGGTCGAGTCCACTGCTGAAATAAATTTCTCAGCATAGATATCGCGCTCATACAAGCGACCCTGCATTAGTGTTGTAATAGCTGCCTCGATCATTGGAGGTGGGCCACATAAATAAGCCTTACGTCCACTAAAGTCATTGTTGAAATGAGCTTTGGCAGCCTCATGAACAAATCCTCTTGGTCCTGTCCATCCAGAATCAGCAGGCTCATCAGACAGTGCTGCTATGTACGTAAAGTTTGGATGCTTCGCAGCCAAATCTTTGAACTCCTGGTCGTAATAAAGTTCCGTTTGTGATCTGGCGCCGTACATCAATGTGATTGGCAATTCACAGCCTTCCTTGAGCAAATCTAAAATCATGCTTTTCGGACTTGATAAACCTGAACCACCTGCAATGAATAACATCGGCGTGTTGGTTGATTTCTTGACAAAGAAACGACCATAAGGACCGCTCAACTTAAGCTTGTCACCAACCTTTAACTGCTCATGAATATAGGTTGTGACCAAGCCACCAGGCACGATACGAATATTCAACTCAACTTCACCATCATGTGGCGGATTTGCTAATGAAAAAGCACGGCTTTGATTCAGCGCTGGGATTTCTAAATTGATGTATTGCCCTGCTTGAAAATCAACTGTCTTACCACCTTCAATCTTTAACCAAATACCTTTGATGGTGGGCGTTAGATTTTCAATTCTAGAAACAACCCCCTCATAGTCGACCACTGGAATCACTCGAGCATCAGGATCTTCATCAATGTCTGCTTCAATCGTGACATCACTTTGCAATGTGGCACAACAAGCCAAACATTTTTGCTCTTCACGCTCAAAATCCATCAAGGCAAAAGTAGATGCCTCACCATGCTCCACTTCACCATCGACCACTTGAACTTTACAAGTTGCACATAAACCGTGGCAACAAGCATGAGGCAAGTAAATGCCAGCTCTTAAAGCCGCATCCAAGATCGTCTGACCGTCTTCAACTTCGATTGTTTGACCTAGTGGCTCAATGGTTAGTTCGTATGACATAAAAACTCACAAATAAAAACTTTTAACAAAAAATAGATCGCTCATCAGCTTGAGCGATCTATTCAACATCTCATTTAATAAATTTTAAGATTTCCACTCTAAAACAAACTGATCGTCATCCTCATCAACGTTGCCAGAAAGGGTGATCAAATGCATGTGCATTTCTTGTAGCTCAAACTCTCGACCCATTTTTTCTTCAACAGTTGCACGCTTGATCACCAAGCGATTGGGCACATCGATTTTCACCATAGCGGGTTGCTCATCTACAACCGCTAGCGGGTTGTCTTCAAGAATAGCCTCAACAATGTAGCGACTATCTTGATTTGATTGAAATGCAATAAATACATTAGCCATTTTTTATATTCCTAATTTTCAAAATTCACATCAGTTCTCTTAGTTTTTGATACTCGAGAGAACTATTTATCGATTCTTTTTTGGGTTGCATCACGCAAGCGCCATTCAAAATCATTGCCTTCATCAATCGGATTGGAGTCTTCATCAATCATGACAACACCCTGCTCTTTACAGAAAATTACATAATCTTCTTCTTTTAAGATCATTTCCGCAAAAATTTCAGGCTCACCCACCGCGAATTCAAACAATACAAAACCATCGTCACGCTTCTCAACAAATCTTACAAATCTTTTTTCAGGATTAAATTGCTCCACCATGCTCTCACCTATGCTTAAAAGGTCTTAGTTAAGATTATTCTTCAATTTTAAGGCTGAATCATATCTCGAATATTCCCGAAATATTACACTTTTCTCGAGATTTAAGGGTAAATCCTAAGAATTTAGCCTACAAATGACGCCTAGTCACTCATAAGAACTTATCAAGATTACTCTTTATGAAGAGATGCGGGTTAAAAACTTGTCATTTAATCGCCACCCCTCAAGTTTTGAACTTGAAAAAGTGAAGGCGGGTTGGCTTTAGGATCAACCTTTGTTTTAAATTGCCCGGTGGTGCAATGCTTGGTTTGAACGTCCACAGCAGAAAAAACGTCATCGACTGGACTGCCCAAATCTTTATTTTCTGGCAAATGTGCATCAGGATGAGTTTTACCCAAGGTTCCAACTTTCCATAGTTGACCTTTTCGGTCATAAATCAAAGTACGAACAATGTGCATTGATTGAGCATCTAAATAAAACAGTCGCTTACTGATCGGGTGTTTGGGATCGAGCGGTTCAACTTCCAAAATAAAAGTTTTACGCAATTGCCAAGTGATATCAGGGAAACATCCCCCTTGACCATTCACATCAATAAATTGGTAACCATCTTTTTCTGCTGGTAAGTCAGTTGCCAACTTCATCTCACGATGATTGAACATTGGCAGCAAAAGATTTTGGGCTCCTTTGTAATGCCATTTCATATCAGAAATACGGCCATTGAAACCTTCAAAATCTTCAATCATGACATCAGAGCCTAAAAAAGCATCTGTGTATTGTCCTGGCGCCATGCGACGCACGCGCCTCTGGAAACCCAAATACATATAAGCATCTTGAGGTTTGTGATCGTTATCAGCATGCAAGATCAAGAGTTGGGTATTTTTAAGATCTTGTGGCTCGTAAACTTTGGCATAAATAGCCACAGCCAAATCAGCAGCGTTGGGCTTAATGTCTGGAGCCGGCTCTTCAATGCGATGCTTGAATTTCAAAATATTGAAAGAGAACTTCACCGTCTTCTCAATCTTGCCACTCATTAAGTCTCGATAACGCCAATAGAAAGGATAGATCACCCCGCTATCACCAACACCGGCACCAGCCCTGAAATTCCAAGCTAATTTTTCTCCAGCACGTGGATCTTTTACATCAGGTTCCTCAACAAAAGGACGCCCTGAAATGTACTGATCAATATCACCAACTCTTGGACCGAGCTGAGCTTTATTAAGATGCTGCTTGGTAGCAGCAATGAACTTCTGATTAATTTGAAACTGTGTGGTTGGCCCTACCTTGATTTGATGCCAATCGTTTTGGATCACGTATTGCAAACCCGGATCTAAAATTGCCTTGTATTGCTCAAGATTGGTTTTATCAATCACCAAACCAGGCTTTACCCCAGGAAATTGGGGGAACCCTTTCAAATAGGGATCAAAGCTATTTTGAAGATCTTGCTCACTGGCTGCTTGCACACTGGTGCTAAAAAATAATGCGCTCAATAAAGCAGCAATAGGAACAATAGAAGCCATCGGAGCAAGTTGTCTCTTCATTTAGTTTGATTCAAATCCTACTTGATTAAACCCTCAGCCTTCATGGCTGCTTGCACTGCTGGTCGAGCTGCCACTTTTGCTACCAAAGCTTGAATATGAGGATAAGCGTCTGTTGGCATCGCCAAGAAACCCATCCATCCGATCACTGTGAATAAATAGGCATCAGCAATAGAGAATTGATCGCCGACCAAATAAGATTTACCTGATAACTCTTGATTCACATAAGTTAAACGTTTAGCAATATTAGCTTTTGCCTGAGCTTTCACATCATCTGCACTAGGATGGAAAAGTGGTGTGAATGATTTATG
>JAXIUI010000055.1:0-5148 GCA_034680725.1 Polynucleobacter sp. | reverse complement strand
GTTATTGATGGCAGATCCAAAAAAAACTGGAGACTGGCGCCCTGCTAAAAAAGCCTCTTTATTAAAAGCGGGCATCGCATTTTTAATCAAATCGACTTCAGCTAAGGCATTTTCTAAATCCGTACCTAAGCGCTCTTTGAGGGCTGGATCATTAATGTCAACAATTGCGTGTGAGTTTTCAGTTACACGATCTTCACCAGCTTTAAACATGCGCATTTGCGAGTTGGCGATATCAATCACACCAGCAAATGATTTACCCATACCCACTGGCCAGGTAAATGGAACCACTTCAATGCCAAGAGCGGATTCAATTTCATCCATTAACTCCATGGGCGGCTTTACTTCACGATCCATCTTATTAATGAAAGTAACAATCGGAGTATTACGCGCTCGGCACACCTCTAGCAGGCGCAGGGTTTGTGATTCAACTCCATTGGCTGCATCGATCACCATCAAGGCTGAATCTACTGCTGTGAGAACACGATAGGTATCTTCAGAAAAATCCTGGTGGCCTGGAGTATCTAGCAGGTTAATAATGCAATCGCGATATTCCATTTGCATGACTGAGCTGGCTACCGAAATACCGCGCTGTTTTTCAATTTCCATCCAGTCGGAAGTGGCATGTCGACTCGCTTTACGAGCTTTTACACTGCCAGCAATCTGAATAGCACCTGCGTATAGGAGTAATTTCTCGGTAAGCGTGGTTTTGCCCGCATCTGGATGAGAGATGATGGCAAAGCTACGGCGCCTTAAGACTTCTGCGCCGGGAGTGCTGGAGGTGATGGTATCGATGGTAATTCTGCGCCTATTTGAATAGACAGAATTATAAGCGGGGGGCTGTATTAAAACTGTTCCTCGGGCCTCACAAAACGCCATTTTCCTGGTGGTAAGGCGCCAAGTGAAATACGACCCATGCGAACCCGCTTTAAGCCTAAAACCTTGAGTCCTACCATTTCACACATTCTGCGAATTTGACGCTTACGCCCCTCACGCAGGACAAAGCGGAGTTGGTCTTCGTTTTGCCAACTGACTTGGGCTGGCTTTAAGACGACCCCATCTAGTTCTAGTCCGTGCCGCAATCGATCCAAATCTGCAAAAGAGAGGGCGCCTTCAACACGAACAAGATATTCTTTCTCAATGGGGCTATTTTCACCGATCAGTAGTTTGGCAATTCGCCCGTCCTGGGTTAAGACCAACATGCCTGTGGAATCAATATCAAGACGCCCAGCTGGCGCCAGGCCTTTGGTATTAAAGCGTGGGTTTCGGCCCTTATCCAGCGGACTGGCAAAGTAGTTGTCAGGCGTAATGAGTGAGGCTGCCGGCTGATACTCTTGCTCGTCATCAAAGTGAGAAATGAATCCTACGGGTTTATTGAGAATGACGGTTACTCTGGAAGCTTGCTGCGCTTTTGCACCAGACTGAAGCTCAATCTTTTGGTGCCTAAATGCACGTGATCCGAGTTCATTTACAACTTCGCCATCCACTGTCACTAGGCCTTGCTCAATGTAGGAATCAGCCTCTCGGCGAGAGCATAGACCTAGTTCAGACAGCAGCTTAGAGACGCGTATTTTTTCTTCCATCGTCACATTATCGAGCAATTGCTCGGTTTAGGGCTAGTATGGGCTGACCTCGTTAAATGGGCGATTTTTAAAGCGTTTATGAACCCAGTAGTATTGCGCTGGTCGCAAGCGAATTTCTTTTTCAAAGATTTGATTGAGCCTTGCAGTATCAGCTTGAGGATCATCGCTTGGGAAATTTTCTAATGGCTTGCTAATCGAGCAAAGATAGCCAGCTTCATTTTTCTTGAGAGTCGTAATCATCATGCAAACTTGCGCACCGGTAATTTTAGCCAGCCTAGACACTGCTGTGATGGTATTGGTTTGAATATTAAAAAAAGGTACAAAGGTCGAGTCTTTTATCCCCAAATCAATATCTGGTGCGATGATAATGAAGCTGCCTTTACGAATTTCCCGAATCAGTTCTAGAGAGTTGCCCTGGCGATCAATAGAGTTACCGCCAAATCGATTGCGCCACTCAATAATTTTCTGATTGAAAAAAGGGTTTTTCATTCTTTGAAAAAAACCAGAAGTGCGTGGCCAGCCTTTCTCTTGAGAGAGTGCACTGAGGATAATGCTTCCTTCAATACCAACGAAATGCATATTGACTAATATTCTTGGTTTTCTATCGGCAAGATCGACTTCTGAATGAATCTCGATCATCTCTTTGAGCTGATTTTTGCTACCCAGCCAAATGATGCTTTTTTCAACCAAACTTCTTCCCAGTAGTCGCCAATGTTTTTTTCTGAGCGCATCAATTTCTTGGTTGCTCAATTCAGGAAAACAGAGTTGAAGATTTTTTTGTACGACGTGATTGCGATCAGTAGGTATATAAGCGGCGAGCCAACCCAAGCCATAACCAATTGCAATAATCGACTTATAGGGAAGCGATGCTAGCAACCTTAAGATTGCAAGCCCAAAATAATTGGATAGTGTTTTAAACAAGACCGAATTTATTCAGCGTCGTAGCGTGATAAAGATTTAGCGTAGCGATCTTTCATCTCTTCGGGCGAGCTAATAGACATACCCAAGTCATTGACAAGGCCTGTCTCAAGGCGATAAGTCCAGCCATGTATCGTAAGGTCTTGGCCTCTTGCCCAAGCATCTTGCACTATGGTGGTTTCGCAAACGTTGATAACCTGCTCAATCACATTGAGTTCGCAGAGGCGATCTTGGCGCTTAGGCGAAGGTATTGCTTCACCTAGATAGCGTTCGTGTTTTTCATGCACATCTTTAACATGACGTAACCAGTTATCAGCAAGACCAACGCGCCGGTCTGTGAGCGCTGTATGCACACCTGAGCAGCCATAATGACCCACGACTAAAACATGCTTCACTTTTAATAGATCAATCGCAAATTGGATGACTGATAAACAATTCAGATCAGTATGCACGACAACATTGGCGACATTTCGATGAACAAATAGCTCGCCTGGAAGCAGATTCACAATTTCGTTCGCCGGTACTCGGCTGTCTGAGCAGCCAATCCAAAGATATTCTGGGGCCTGCTGAGAAACAAGGCGCTTAAAGAAATCAGCATCCTTAGTTATCATTGCCTCTGCCCATTCGCGATTATTGGCAAATAATTGGTCTAAAGCATTAGAGTTTTTCATAATCATGGTTTGAGTTTAAAGTACTTTGATGACACCTATTTGGTTGCAAAAAACCCCTACTGGCCTTGCGCTTAACTTACATTGTCAGCCTGGCGCCAAACAGACCAGGGTCGTGGGGCTTCATGACGGCTGTTTAAAGATCTCCCTCAAGGCACCGGCCATAGAAAACAAGGCGAACGAACTGCTGTTGGCGTGGCTTTCGCAGCAATTAAAGGTGCCGCAAAAACAAATTCAGTTTCTGTCTGGGCAAAGTAGCCGCAAAAAGAGGCTTGAAATCTGGGGCTCCATTACCCCGGAGCAGATTATTGAAATTTTGAGTCCTTAGGGCTTACCAAAAAATGGCCCACAAAATTCCCAGAATAAGCACCCATTTGCCGACGTAGTACACCTGACGATGGGATGCTTTGAGTTTTTTTGCTTGTGCTCGGAGATGGTAAAAGTATTTAAAGAGCACATTGACTAAGCCAACCTTTTCACCCTCAACGTTTTGTGAAGAAGCGGCGCTCATGACATATTTTCCAAACCAGCGATTCATTAGCTGAACTACTTTTGTATAAACGGGGCGCTCTACATCGCAAAACAGCACGATACGTTGATGATCGGTTTCATTCGCAGCGTAATGAATATACGTTTCGTCAAACATGACTGGCTCGCCATCTTTCCAGTAATAGCGCTCACCATCCACATCAATAAAGCATTTGGGGTCGTTTGGGGTTACTAGACCAATGTGATAGCGTAGCGATCCAGCATAGGGATCGCGATGGCGCACCAAAGTAGCGCCTGGAGGAAGTGAGGCAAACATGGCAGCCTTCACAGATGGAATGGACTTTAGTAAGGCAACTGTTTTGGGGCAATTTACCTGTGCCGATGGCATTTCCTTGCCATACCAGTACAGGTGAAAGCGCTTCCAGCCGGTCCTAAAAAATGAATTAAAGCCAATATCGTTATAGCCAGTTGCCGCGGCAATCGCACCGTCTGCATTTAAAGCCAGCGCCTCATCACGAATCATCACCCAATTGTCTTGAAGAACCTGCATTTCAGGGAATTCTTTCACTGGAATAAATGCCCTTGCCTTCGTTTTTGAGAATAGGTACAGCAGGCTATTGATGGGGGCTAAAAGTACTTGATAGTCTGTTAAAGAGCGAATTAAGCCAAAACGTACTTTTCCCCTGAAGTAGACATAAATTGCCGAGATGACAAAAATTAAAAAGATGAGATGACGTAATTCCATTGGGCGACTCAATTAGCGTTAATACTAGTATTTTAATTTGTATATGACAGTATTTCATCCCTATTTTTTAATGAATATGCTCAAATGTTGATTAGGATCAAAACAGGCCGCTACGAATGCTCCCAACCAGGGTTGCGCGGATGATTTATTAAGGAATATCGTATGAATGGATTTACAAAATGGCTTTTAAGCCTTGTATTGATTGGCTTGGTGAGTTTAGCTGCCTATACCTGGGTTATGCTCAATTGGAGCTATGGCAGTGGTGAGCGCGCTGGATATGTACAAAAGTTTTCACACCGAGGCTATATTTGCAAAACCTGGGAAGGCGAGTTAGCAATGGTATCCATGCCGGGAACAATGTCGGAAAAGTTCCTCTTTACGGTGCGTGAAGATGCTGTGGCGCAAAAAATCAATGCTAATTTAGGTAAAAAGGTATCGCTGACCTATGATCAACATATTGGTTTGCCAACCACTTGCTTTGGCGATACCGAGTATTTCGTATCGAATATCACGGTTTTGGAAGAGTAAAAAGTAGGCAATAAAAAAATTGCTGTATCGCAGCTTTATTTTTATTATTTTTTGTGGTTAAAATCATGTAAGCGTAATGTGCGCTGACATCAATATATATAAGGAGCTTCACTTGAACAAAGCAGAACTAATCGCAGCGATTGCTGACGACGCTGAGATCTCAAAAGCCAAAGCTGAATTTGCATTGAATTCTGCTATTGAGCAAATCATTAAAGCTGTT
>JAXIUI010000054.1:0-5248 GCA_034680725.1 Polynucleobacter sp. | reverse complement strand
GTTGCTTTACTCTCAGAGCTATCAGGTCGAGAAGGAGTTCGTATTTATGCGGCTGACCTGCTCGAAGAAATTGAGCCTTTACCAAACGATCCATTTATTCACATTCTCGTTAAAAAAATCAAAAGTACCCTAGGTAGCGACACCTTAGTAGCAATAAATCATTTTGGCGTTCAGGGCCTATGGATTAGCTTTAATATTAATCAAGATGAATACTGGGTCGTGATTCCAAGACTACAAGCCGAGCGCCACTTTCCTTGGCAATGGTTAAACTGGGGAGCGCTTGTAATCTTACTATCGCTCATAGGGGCTTATTTAATTGCAGCAAGGATTAACCGCCCTCTCAATTTACTTGTTAAAGCAGCTGATCGTATTCGTAGTGGTCAATCAGCCATTCATCTGCCAGAAGAAGGTGTCGATGAGCTTCGTGCAGTAAGTCATACCTTTAACCAAATGACAGAATCTCTAGCCTTGTTAGACTCTGAAAGAACATTGCTATTGGCAGGTGTTTCTCATGATTTACGCACGCCCCTAGCGCGACTGCGCCTTGCTATTGAATTATTGCCAGATGAGCAATGTGCAGCATACAAAGAAGGCATGGTGCAAGACATTACTGATATGGATGGCATTATCAATCAATTCCTAGACTTTGTTCGCGGTATTGAAGGTGAGCCTGCACAGATGCTCGATTTAAATGATTTGCTTAAATCGCTATATGAACGTCATGTTCGTTCAGGCAGAAAACTAACACTAAAACTAGGACCAACTCACTTAATCGCACTGCGGCCATTAGCAATGCAACGTTTACTGGGCAACCTCATTGATAATGCTTTTGCTTATGGCAAAGGCGAAGTCATACTGGCAACTAAAATTGAAGCCGAGTCTATACTAGTTAGCGTGATGGACAACGGTCCAGGCATTCCTGATGGCCAAAAGGCAAGACTGTTAAGGCCATTTGAACGTCTAGATACTGCAAGGGGTAATACAAAGGGAAGTGGTCTAGGTTTGGCAATTTGTGACCGAATTGCCAAACTTCATAAAGGCAGATTAGATTTAGTGAATTTACCAGAGGGTGGGCTAGAAGTCAGACTGACGCTACCGCTTAACAACTAATCTTGCATGGGCTCAAACCAAGCCAACTTCTCACGTAATTTAACAACTCCGCCAACGATAATCAAACATGGCGGCTTCAAATTCGCTAATCCTGTCTTCTCAGCCAAATTAGTAAGATCACCAACCACCACACGTTGCTTTAAAGTAGTACCTTGTTGAACGACTGCAGCCGGTGTCGTGCCTGGCAATCCATGCTCGATGAGTTTAGCGCAAATTTGATCTAAGCCAACCAAGCCCATATAAATCACAACCGTCTGGTTAGGTCGCGTGAGCGCTACCCAATCCAATTCAACTACATTTTGCTGTGTACCATTTTTAGGCTTCAAATGCCCCGTCGTAAAAATACAAGATTGTGCATAGTCCCTGTGCGTCAACGGAATCCCCGCATAACTGGAGACACCATTAGCAGCAGTAATGCCAGGTACAACCTGGAAAGGCACGCCATTTTCCATCAAGGTTTCAATCTCTTCACCGCCCCGTCCGAAAATAAATGGATCACCGCCTTTAAGACGTAAAACACGCTTACCTTCTTTGGCTAACTTCACCAGCAAATGATTAATCTCTTCCTGCGGCAAAGTATGCTGATCACGCGCCTTACCAACATAAATCAATTCCGCATCACGGCGCACCAACTCCATTACCTCTTTACTGACTAATTTATCGTACACGCAGACATCACATTGCTGCATAAGGCGCAAAGCTCTAAATGTAAGCAAATCAGGATCTCCCGGACCGCCGCCAACCAAATAAACTTCACCATTCTGCTGATCTAAACCAGATGCAATCTCGGCTTTTAAGGCTAACTTAGCAGCACGCTCTTGCCCAGAAAACATCAACTCAGCAATCGGGCCTTGAAAAACTTTTTCCCAAAAAATTCGACGATTCTGGGTAGTCGTAAATTTAGCTTTTACATCATCTCTAAATTCACGCGCCAAACTTGCCAAACGGCCATAGCTAGCAGGTACCATTGTTTCAACCTTAGCGCGAATCAAACGTGCCAATACTGGTGCAGAACCGTTACTTGAAATAGCAATCACCAGAGGAGATCGATCAATAATCGCCGGCATCGTAAATGTACAAAGCGCTGGGGAATCCACCACATTAACAGGGATATTGCGGACTTTAGCTTCAACTGAAACTTGTGTATTAACCGCCTCATCATCTGTCGCAGCAATCACTAAGACTACCCCATCTATTTGCGCTGGGGAAAACGCAGCGCGTGTAATTTTTATCTGCTGCTCGGCTTCAAGCGCTAACAGCTCGGAACAAACTTCAGGCGCAACAACTTCAATCGAAGCCTCAGCCTTCATCAGCATCGTCACTTTACGTAACGCCACATCTCCACCCCCGATCACAAGGCAGCGTGAATTGGCAATCCGCATAAATATAGGTAAAGATTCCATTTCAACATTTTACCCTTTATTTCTACACCTACGATTGTTACTATTTAGCAAAATTGCCATCCCTATTCCCTTGGGATGCTTTTTGCTAAAATCAATGCCAGGTTCACGTAACTCCTAGCTCAATTAATTAAGGATTTTCCCTTGCTACTTTGGTTTGTCATGCTTTACTGGTTGGTATCTATTGGCATCGGCTTATATGCCAGCTCCAAAGTTCACACGACCAAAGACTTTGCGATTGCAGGTCGCCATCTACCCATTCACATAGTCATTGCAACAGTATTTGCTACATGGTTTGGCTCAGAAGCTGTTCTTGGTATCCCTGCAGTATTTTTAAAAGAAGGTCTACACGGGCTTGTTGCAGACCCGTTTGGCGCATCACTTTGTTTGGTCTTAGTTGGCCTGCTATTCGCGGCTCCCCTATATCGTATGAATCTACTCACGATAGGCGATTTTTACCGCAAACGGTTTGGTCGTGTGGCCGAATCCATGACATCGATTGCCATTGTGATTTCATATCTAGGATGGGTGGGCGCCCAAATTACTGCGCTAGGATTAGTTTTTAATGTGCTATCTGCTGGTGAAATCAGTCAAATCAGCGGTATGTGGATAGGCTCCATCACCATTCTGATTTACACCATGGTCGGCGGTATGTGGGCAGTGGCGATTACAGACTTTCTACAAATGATTGTGATTGTGATTGGCATGCTATTTATTGGTCACGAAATTAGCGGGCAAGTCGGCGGCGTAGGCGCTGTGATTAAACATGCAAGTGAAGCTGGAAAATTTGAGTTTTGGCCAAATATGGATTTGAAATCCTTGATTGGATTCTTTGCTGCATGGATTACCATTATGCTCGGCTCTATTCCACAGCAAGATGTTTTCCAGCGCGTGCAATCGGCAAAGACTGTAAAAATTGCGATTTGGGGTAGCGTCATCGGTGGCATCATGTATTTCTTATTTGCTTTTGTACCCATGTTTCTGGCTTATTCAGCAACGTTAATAGACCCCAAAATGGTCAATGAATTAATTGATGTTGATCCACAAATGATCTTGCCAAGACTGGTGCTTGACCACGCACCGCTTGTCGCACAAGTGTTGTTTTTTGGTGCCTTATTATCTGCAATCAAGAGCTGCGCTTCCGCAACTCTATTGGCACCATCAGTGACATTCACAGAAAACATTATCAAACCCATCCTCATCAAACGCTTAGCGGGTCAAAAACTAGCTGATCATTTATTGCTACGTTATATGCGTCTAGTCACGCTAGCATTCACCCTACTCGTCACACTATACGCAGTGAATTCAAAAGCCAGCATTTTCAGCATGGTCGAAAATGCCTACCAAATCACATTGGTCACAGCCTTCATTCCATTAGCTTGCGGTGTTTATTGGAAACGTTCAAACAATCAAGGCGCCCTATTTTCAATATTTGGTGGTCTATTCACTTGGTTACTTATGCTCATCGCCGGCCCAGCAGCCCCCCTAATCCCGGCGCAACTCGCAGGCGTGATAGTGAGTGCATTCGGGATGGTGATTGGGTCTTTGTTGCCTAGCTATATTAAAGATGATCTACCTGAACATGAGCACGGCTATTTGCATGAGCACGCCTCAAGGCAACACTAGCATCTAAGCTTTTAACGCTGACATTCTGCGCAATAAAAAGTAGAGCGTTGACCTTGTTTGATTTGCTTAATAGGCGACCCACAAACATAACAAGGCTGTTCAGTTCGGCTATAAACGAAATAGGTTTGCTGAAAATACCCAGGGTTGCCATCAGCACCAAAAAAGTCTCTTAAACTGCTGCCCCCTGCTTCAATCGCTGCAGCTAATGTTGCTTTAATTTCCTCAACCAAGCGCTCACATTTTGCACGACTCACTTTATTTGCTAGAGTTTTAGGATTGATACGCGCCCTAAACAAAGATTCACTTGCGTAGATATTGCCAACCCCAACTACCAAATGGCCATCCATAATAGTGGTTTTTATAGGTGCTGTACGTGTTCGCGTCTGCTTATAAATATAATCGCCTGTAAAGCTCGGCTGCAAAGGCTCAGGGCCTAAGCTTTTAATTAGTGGGTGGTCTTCTACTGAGTCTCTTGCATCCACCCACAACACAGCTCCAAAACGTCGAGGATCGCGCAAGCGAAATAAGTGGCCACCAGCAAAATGAATTTCAAAATGGTCATGCTTAGCAGCAGGCTCATTTTCTTCAAGCAAACAAATACGACCTGACATGCCTAAATGTAGAATTAATGTACCTAATAACTGATCTTGAGCATCTACAAATTCCGCCAAAATGTATTTAGCACGACGATGTAAACTTCGTAGCGTTGATTGAGGTAAAAGCTGGGGGAGCTGACTAGGAATTGGCCATCTAAGGGTTGGATGGCGAATGACCACCTCATTGACCTTACTGCCCACTAGCGGAGACATGCCCCGCATCGTGGTTTCTACTTCTGGGAGTTCTGGCAATTACTTCCCGAGATTAATCGGTGGATTTAATAAAGCAAACCCGATATCTGCAGGGACATGGTACATCATGCCTTCATCTGTACGGCCAAGTAGCAACTCTGGGGATTCTTGCAATTTATCAAAGTGCACTTTGCTACCATCGGTAAGTTTCACTTCAAATGATGGAAAAGTAGCTTTACGGTCAGGTGTATATGGCTCAACACGTTGCACACTCATAAAACGCCAATAGGCATCAAACCATTCAGCCATTTCCTTTTGATTAGG
>JAXIUI010000053.1:0-5809 GCA_034680725.1 Polynucleobacter sp. | reverse complement strand
TCTCTTGCGTATTTTTAGAGAACCATTCTAAAGTAATCCAATAACCTTCTTATAAATATTAGTATTAGTTTTTTATCTTGAGCTTTGCAAATGCTTCTTCAAAAGCAGTGTTACCTTTATGCGACTGATTTTGTGATGCCCCAGAGTGATTTTTCTGACGAGGTGTTTCACCGCGAGAGATACAGCCTGAAGAACTTGATGAAGAATCATTTAACTTCATGGTCAGTCCAATGCGGCGACGCTTCACATCAACCTCTAGCACTTTGACCTTGACGACCTGCCCCGCCTTAACCACCTCGTGCGGGTCTTTAACAAACTTATCCGCCAGCGCAGAGACGTGAACCAAACCATCTTGATGCACACCGATATCAATGAACGCGCCAAAGGCGGCCACGTTGGTGACCACACCCTCCAAGATCATGCCAGGGACTAGCTGATTAATATCTTCAACGCCCTCTTCAAAGCTTGCCGTCTTAAATTCTGGTCGGGGGTCTCTGCCGGGCTTCTCTAACTCAGCCAAGATATCTTTGATGGTAACGATGCCAAATGTGTCATCCACAAAATCATTGGCAGCTACCTTCTTGAGTAGCTCTTTATCACCCATTACCTCTAAAACGGGTTTACCAATCTTAGAAAGAATCTTTTCAACCAACGAATAAGATTCGGGATGCACAGAAGATTGATCCAATGGATTATCTCCGCCACTGATACGTAAAAATCCAGCAGCTTGCTCAAAGGCTTTATCACCCAATCGAGGCACTTCTTTTAACGCCTCACGACTATTAAATCGGCCCTTACTATCTCTATGTGAAACAATGTTTCTAGCTAGGCCTGCATTCAAGCCTGACACCTTAGAGAGCAACGGCACGGATGCTGTGTTGAGATCCACACCAACAGCATTCACACAGTCCTCTACAACAGCATCGAGTGTTCTAGATAGCTGGAACTGGTTCACATCGTGCTGATACTGACCCACACCAATGGCTTTAGGCTCGATCTTCACAAGCTCTGCTAACGGGTCCTGCAGACGGCGCGCGATCGACACGGCGCCACGCAATGACACATCTAGATCTGGGACCTCTTGAGCAGCCAGTTCTGAGGCGGAGTAGACAGAAGCGCCCGCTTCAGAAACAACAATTTTTTGTAACGTTAATGTTGTTTTACCAGCAACCAGTTTCATCAAATCTTTAACAAGACGATCTGTCTCACGACTGGCCGTGCCATTACCAATAGCGATCAATGAAACTTGATGTTTGACACACAAAGCCCCTAAGACCGCTAATGAACCATCCCAATCCTTGCGAGGCTCATGAGGGTAAATGGTGGTTGTTTCTAGTAGCTTGCCCGTGGCATCAACCACAGCGACTTTGCATCCGGTCCTAATTCCTGGGTCAACCCCCATCACCACTCTTGGTCCAGCAGGCGCGGCTAACAAGAGCTCGTGGAGGTTGCGTGCAAAAACTTTGATCGCCTCAGTTTCTGCAGCCTCACGTAACTGGGTAAACAGTGCCATCTCTAACGACAGTGAAGTTTTTACACGCCATGTCCAACGGCACACCTCTGCTAACCACTTGTCAGCGGGTCGGCCTAATTGCTCAATGCCCACATGTTTAGCGATCATGACTTCACACGGATGAGGGATCAAGGCCTCTTGAGATTCTTCAAGAGATAACTTAAGTTGTAATACCCCTAATTGACGGCCCCTAAATAGGGCTAAGGCTCGGTGCGATGGCACCAAACGAATCGGCTCTGAGTAGGCGTAGTAGTCACGGAACTTTTCTTCCTCTGCCATCTCCTGACCATCAACAACCTTGGAGTTGATAATGCCCTGACTCCAAAGATGGTTACGTAATTTCGCCAACAGCTCTGCTGTTTCAGAAAATTCTTCCGCCAAAATATCTCTTGCGCCATCTAAGGCAGTTTTAACGTCAGGCACGAACGGCTTTGTTCCCTCTTCACCAGCCTGAGACTTTTTAATTTGCTCAGGCGTTAAGGCTGCATAAGCTATTTCATCGATGTTGATATATTTGACAGCTTCTACTTGGGGCTCCAACTTAGGGTCAGCCATCAAACTTCTAGCCAAGGGCTCGAGGCCTGCTTCACGTGCAATCATTGCCTTAGTTCTGCGACGCGGCTTGTACGGCAAATACAAGTCTTCTAATGCTTGCTTAGTCTCTGCTGCATTAATCGCCTTAATCAATAGGTCCGTTAACTTACCCTGCTCATGAATTGATTTCAGAATCGCAGCACGACGCTCTTCGAGCTCTCTTAAATACAGCAAGCGCTCTTCTATGTTGCGTAACTGCGTGTCATCCAAGCCACCCGTCACTTCTTTACGGTAACGCGCAATAAATGGCACTGTCGAACCCTCATCCATCAGCGCTACCGACACAGCAATTTGCTGTGGGCGCACATTCATTTCAGAGGCAATTTGATTATTAATACGTAGAGCAGTTTGCTCTGGTGATTCAGAGATTAAGTCAGACATGTATTACTTTGGATTCAATAGAAAAATAATTAGTTACGTTTTAACAAAGATGGCAATTTACTCAAGAAATCTTTAGCCACCAAGGAGTTCCCATAATCAGAGTAGTGATCGCCGTAGCTATATAAGAACTTACCATCACTTGCAATGCCGCAATAGTTATTTGCCACATCACATATTAAGTGCGTAGGATCGTAAACAATCAAATTGGGATGCTGTTGTTGCAATGTTTTAATCCACAACCTGTAGCGCTCATTTGTGTGCATATGCTGCTCATACGTCATCGAGCACTGCTTGTTCTCTTTGCGATAAAAAAACTGATTTAAAAATTCACTCTTAGTCATCCCGCCACTGATACAACTCTTAGGATCAGGAAAGCCAGGATGATCAACCAGGAAAATAACTTTTTTACCAGCTTTCTCTAAAGCAACAATGGCATTGCCCACACCAACAAGTCCTTCATCAAATAGTGGGCTGGCATCAAGGTCTTCTTTTGAATAGACTTCTCCCAAAGAAAATATTGAGCGTGCTGCAGGGGCCAGTAAAACTGCCTTGACATCATTATTAGCGATCAAGGCGTCCAACACGTAATTGTTTTTATTGGCGTTACGCCCCCTTAATCTTGGTATATCTCCCGCCATAGGTATGGCGTTACCAATCATCATCCAACGTGGAGAATTTTGATTAACCGCCTCCCTTGCGATGCCGTAGTAGATAGCTTCACCCTTGCTATCACCCCACACAGCATAGGTGGCCTTTTGATCTTGAGGGCTATAACAAGACTTAAGAATTAACTTGGCCTCCATGGGGATGCCGCATTCATTAGCCCAGCGACCCCGATCAGCACCCATATCAAGAGAAGCTGGGTCAGCGTTCAACATACCAGAGTGTCGAGACTTCACCCCTTTCGTTTTGTAAATAGCAGCTCCAGCCAAACAAATCGCCACCATGACTAATGACAAAATCCAGATAACAGTACGTTTTTTTTTGTGATGAACGAATTGGCTTTTCAATCAGCAAGTACGTAAGCCCCGCCAACAAAATGCTTAGGCACACCAGCATCCAACGCACATCAAATGGAGGAGTCTCAGAATGAATAATTCTGGCAAAAGATAGTAGTGGCCAGTGCCAGAGGTACAAAGGGAAACTAATTAACCCCACCCACACCAACAAGCGCTGCGATAAAACTCGCTGATTAATGATGGACTGAGGGCCTGCTGCAATTAACAAGGCCGAACCGCAAGCAGGCAATAAAGCCCACCAACTAGGGAAAGCTCTGGCTTCATGTATCACCAGAAATCCTAGCAATATGAGGGCCAGCCCAACCCCAGATAAATATTGGTTATAGCGCTCAATAAAATGTCTCAAAGCAGGAATTGGCGAAATGGCCTGGTAAGCCAAAAATGCCCCCAACGCCAACTCCCAGGAGCGACTCAACGGCGAGTAAAAGGTGCCGCTCGGATCAATACCAACACGTAACACGTTAAGCGCAAACGATAGAACCGCAACAGTTCCAATGACACCCAAGACGCTCCAAGAGCGCTTGGTGACAAAGTAGAGCAACAAAGGCCACACGATATAAAACTGCTCCTCGATGCCTAGGGACCACAAGTGCAACAGGGGCTTGGTATCTCCAGCCGCATCAAAATAGCCAGCCTCTTTCCAAAACATGATGTTGGCAATGAAGCCTGCTCCACCAGCGGTATGCTTGCCTAGCGCACGATACTCAACGGCTGTTAGAACAATCCAACCAAGTGCCAGGCAAGCAAGCAAAACAACACTCAGCGCTGGAAAGATACGACGGATACGGCGAGCATAAAAAGTTTTGATGCTGTAGCTGCCCGCCTGTATGTCCTTGAGCAAGATGCTGGTGATGAGATAACCAGAAATCACAAAGAAAATATCAACGCCAATGAACCCGCCTGGCAACAAGTTCGGAAATGCATGAAATAGCACTACCGGTAAAATTGCTAACGCTCGTAAGCCATCAATATCAGGGCGGTATGAAATAGAGTGAGCATGAACTTGGTTACTCATAGATGATCTTTCCAACTTGATACTCAAACCAATATTGAATGAAGGCCACTCAGCACTTCTTCAACAGTTGGGGGCTGCGCCTTATCGCCTAGATTATGAATATTCGGCGACCAGTACCCCTCCGTCTTCCAGCGTGGACTGTCACAATATAGCTCAATCGTTGGCATACCAAGAATGGCTGATAAGTGGGTTAAGCCAGTATCCACACCAATCGTCATTTGAGCACCCGCCACTAAACCAAAGGCATCGGCAATCGAGAAAGCATTTGGCACGATTGCTTTAGAACCTACTAGTGAATGATGGCCTGATATTTTTTTAGCAAGCTGTGTACTGATCTCTTTTTCTTGATCATTACCCCAGGGCAATACCACCTGAATACCTTTAGCCACTAAAGCTTTACCAACAGCCACCCAAGCGTCATCATTCCAACGCTTACTCTTGCCTGCCGTTGCATGAAAGCACATCACGTAGGGCTTACTCACATCAAAGCCCAGGTCGACTCTCGTCGAGGCGAAGCCTAACTTGGCAGCATCTATCAAAGATTGAATATAGGGCGATGGATAAAAATTGGGGGGCGACGCCACTCGGTCCGGAACTGACACATCTAATGCAGCCGCAGCTACCCAACGTGAACGATCTACGGCGTGACAATGAAACGGGACCTGCACAGCATCGGTATAAAACTTTCTTGCCCATGGCTCATACCCAGAAAATTCTGTCTGATTGGCTAAACCAAAGACTTGAGCTGTCTCTTGAGGGTTGGCTAACTTAGTCACCCAGGCAGACTTCAGCAGGCCTTGGGTTTCAATAATTAGATCGTACTGCGTTGTTTGCAGATCGGCCTTGAAGGCAATGTACTCCTGGATGCTACGAATGAATTCACCACGCTTGAGCGCTTTTTTCCAACGACGGAATGCCAAAGGAATAATTCGATCGATTCCTGCGAAAGCAGGAGAAATAGTTGTTTTAAGAGGCTCTAATAAGCCAACATACCCTTCTTCAACTACCCAGTCTATTTGGGCATCAGGATATTGGGCTCGCAAGTCCCAAACAATGGGTAAATTATGTAAAACATCGCCCAAAGAGGACAATTTAACGATCAAAATCTTCATGGGCTCTATTTTCGCCTAATTAGCTCGTTCATCATATTTTTTCTAACCGGTATCTCGAAAAGACTAAAATTGAGGCATGATTAATATGACGATTCCATCATGCCCTGTATGCGGCATGGAAAATACTTACCCAGATGGCGATAACTTCATCTGCCCAGATTGCTCACATGAGTGG
>JAXIUI010000052.1:0-6057 GCA_034680725.1 Polynucleobacter sp. | reverse complement strand
CTATAATATCGGCTTATTCCTCGATAGCTCAGTCGGTAGAGCGCCGGACTGTTAATCCGTAGGTCCCTGGTTCGAGCCCAGGTCGAGGAGCCAAATAAAAAAGCCCCTAGAGCAATCTAGGGGCTTTTTTATTGGTATCGCCAGGTAGGCAATAGGCTTAAAGTGATCGATGCATATTCAATCTGTTGATCTCTGACTGCCCCGTAAGGACCAAAAGTAAACAGTCAAAGAAAAACCACCCGAGCTTGAAACAGGTTTAAATGGCCATCATTGATCCATAAATACCCATATCCTTCAGAGTGGTTGTCTCATCAACACTCGAAGCAAAAAGACAAAGGTTCCGTATTTTGGGACTGTCAAAGACTTTTGGGCGCTAAGCGAATTGACAGGATCATTAATTAAATTAGCTCGGAATAATGTTGCACCACCAGCATGAGGGGCGTTGAAATGGGGCTTATGTCAAACCTATCAGGCGGTGGCATAAATAAAAATATACTTATATTTGTATTACTGCATCAGAAGTAGTGCCAATAAGCCTCCATTGAGCGGCATAAGGAATATCCAAGGAATATCTGTTTTCCGCTGCAGACGTTATCCATGAAGCCGCATCAGCAATGGCGTTCAATATGCCTGAATCAATTCCAAGCGACTTTAATGCGCTAACAGGAATGGGCTTAGAAAAATCAAGCCATGCGCTGCCCTCACCCGATACCTTGAAATCCAAATAACTTGGATCACCAATATTGAGCAATGGATCATTGCTCTCAATATTAGCAAGGATTTCACTCAACCTGAGTTTGCCGTCATCGTTAGGATCATTAACATCAAGAAGTAGTTGTCCTAGAAGCTCTGTTGCGACATCTAGTTGCCCACCAACAAATGGCCAACCAATGTTTAATGTATTGGAAAGGCCCAGAGTCGAGGAAATGGTAAATTCAGGATTATCAGTAGTTACAACTCCACCACCACTATTAGCGCTGGTGAGATGATCTGATGCATATAGTCCATCAGCAAGGTAAAGCAAGCCAGAATAATCCAGCGGCATTCCATTGGTAAACCAACTATTGACACCTGCTGTATCAATGCCAAAGTCTATATTGGGATCAAGAGTTAAGCTTCCAAAGAATTGGGTTTCTAAATTCGCAAAGATAGAAATAATTTTTGTTGCCTGTGTATATGCCTCACCGATTCCAGGTAAGCCAAACGCTTGAATCACATTGGCCACATCTTGCCCAACAGCAACTAAATCAACGTCACTATCAAAGCTAAGGTTAACTGTTGGCAAGTCTGGGCTATAGGTCAAAAGATCTATCGGCTGAAGCGAAATGAGCTTACCAAGTAGATTGCGCTCAGTAAGCAATGGAATTTCGATGCCAATATTCTGCAAGTCAGCCAAAATACCAGTATATGCAGGCACTTCATAGCTTTGCGATGGAGGAATATATTGAGAGTCAACTAGCTGCGTTAATATAGGGTTATTAGGTGTTCCCTCTGTAACTGTATACCCATTGAGGCCTCCCTCGATGTGATATCCATAACTACCCAATAAAATTCCATCCATCGTAATACCTGATCCACTATCCTCATTAGTAGTGAGCATTTGAGTCAAGGAGCGGAAATCCTCGATTTTTGATAGAACAATCTCCAAAGCATCTATACCCGCATTAATGTTTGTCATTAAGGTATGCAGGTTTTCTAGATCCCCTTTGATTTTCTCAGTTTGGGCCAATAAGGTATCAGCATTAAGTGAAATTGCAATTGCAGCCGCCGTTCCAAGCGAACCGCTAAGTGCCCCACCAACTACCCCGCCAATTGCAGCACCGATGAGCGTTGCTTTTGCCGCCCATTCCGCTGCAGAGGCTGCGGGGCTATCTTGTATTTCTCGTATAACTTCCTGAAGATCATCAATAATGGATTCACCATTCTCTAGAATAGTCATCCCAAATTGAACAGGTGCCTGCATTACTTCAATAAATTGGACTTGACCATCCTCATCAATGTCCATCGATGCATAAAGATCTTGAATAACGCTATCAATTCCAGACGATAGGCCTGCCTTTGCGGCCCCTTTTGCATAGTCAAACCATGCTTCTGGATTGATAATATCCCAGCCACTGGGAAGTGAGGTCGTATTTTGATATGTTTGGACTTGCCACGGCAATGGTGAATGGAAAAAATCAACCATTGGGTATAAAGGGGCGATGACCTTTTCGGTAGTCTGCAAAAACGGAACTACAACATCACTTAAAACATCGGAAGTGATTCTAGCCTCAGTTAAGGCCAAATCCGCTGCATAAGTAAGACTTGCAGCGTTGATATCTCCATGCTCGGTCGCAGAAGCTGTAGCAATAAAACTGAAATTCGGGATAAAGGAGTCCAATAAACCTACTCCTGTATCAACTTCAGACTGAATAAGAAATGAGAGGTTTTGCGTTGCATCCACGCGTGCATCAAAAATTCTGCCAATATTTTCGGGATTGCTAATCACATCCAATAACTCATCCCAATACAATCGATTATCGCCATCGCTAATTAAGCTAAGAGTTGCCGCTACATCCGCAAACGTATTGTTATTAACAGCCGAGATACTTAGTGGGCCAAGAGTACCAGTGACTGTTAAAGCCTCATCTGTACTAACCTCTGCACTAATCTGCACACAGGGATCGGCTCCTGTCGAAGTATTAAGGTAAAGCCCTGAAGAGTCATATCCACCGCTGATGTTAATTTCACAATCGAGCACTAGCTCTAACGGTGTAGCGCTCTGTACATCTAGGTTAAGACCTGGAATACCTAAATTAATATCCAATGGAACGGCTATAAAGGCAGCATCGTTCGGGTTGGCAACATAATCAATCTCAAAGCTTCCATTACCAGGCAAAGTTACATACAAATGATCTTGAATATAGGCGGCCACATCCGATAAATTGATGGCAAATGGAATCTTCTCCAGCTCCACGATAACTAAGCGCATGATCATATCGATCAAGCTCTCTTTGGCTAGGTCAGCATTAATTACTCCAAGATCAGGACTAATACTGGGTAGTGGCGTAACAACATAGATGGTTTTGGTTGCAGCTTCACTGGCATTGCCTACGCTATCATGCAAAAAACCTTGGGCAATGCTGACGCTAGCATTTCTAGTGCTGAGATCGCTATCCGCAGTAAATGTACCAGCCCACGTGGTACCAGAGCCAGTCAATGCGCTCATAGTGCCGCCTCTTACCTCTAGGTTACTAGCTGAAAACGCTGTTGGCGCTTGATCAAAGCTGAAAGAAATTAATGTAGCAGCACCATGATTAATCGTGCCAGCGCTAGCGTTCATTGTTACCTGCGGAGCAATGCTATCTAAAACATAATCGTAAGACTGCTCTTGATAATTTCCAGCGGCATCTAGCACCCTAAAAGTTAGCTTATGCAATCCTTGAAATGCATCTAAGCTAATTGAATATTCTTGCGCTGAACCTGTTCCGATGCCTAAAGTTTTATAGGACCCTAAGCCATCTTTTACTTTAACTACTGAACCAGCTTCTGCAATAATCTTAAACGTGGGTGTAGAGTCATTATCGGAGCTAGCGTTAATTAATTCATGCGTAGTTTCATTGACTCTTGATTGCAATAATGCAGTTGGCGCTATGGTATCAATAAAGAGTGGCACTCTAGTTACCTCGCCACGATTACCTGCTGCAGCCACCGTCCAACATAAAATATTCTTTATGCCCTGCCCCATATAAGCTACATCTGAAGAGCTAAAGCTATAGCGCCATTCACCCAAGCTATCCGAGTAAATACTTTTATGAAGACCGGGCGCCAATTGAAGATGCACTAAGGTGAGCGGATCAGTAGTCCCTTCTACTCCTGCTAGCCCAAGGTTGAGGTCATTCGTATTAATATTGCTTCCGCCCATAGCACGCACTTCAGTATTGGGCGCATTTGAATCTAAAGCGGAAGCCGACTGAATCTGGGCAAGGTATAAAGCTGATTGAGTCGCAGCACTTAAATGCGTAGTTTGCTCAGCGGTAATTTCGCCGAATGAATTTACATTCTCAATTGCGGTATTGGCGGCAACGACATCAGCAACACGCGATGCACCATCACTAAAAATAGGTAGCAAAATCTGATTCACATCTGCGCTATCCGACAAATCTACAGGAGAATTAGGCTGACTCAGAATGAAATCAGCCAGAGAATTCATCACCAAAAATGCGGTTCCTTGATCACCTGATGATGAAAGAACCGTCAAACTTGAAATTTGTGCTGCCACTTTTTGGGCTAGCAAGCTATATCCATCTACACTGGAGCCGGCCAACGGATTAAAACTTAAAAGACTTGCGCCACTTGGAAGGCTAATACCAAAGGCTGTTGCTACCCTATCGGCTGCATCAAGGGCATCGATGACCGTTCCAGACAATGATGACTCATCAATAATCGATTGAATTAAATGGGTAATAGGGTTAATTGTCAGTGAGCCTATAGGCGCCTTTAACGGCGTCAACTGCGCAAGATTGGTATCCACATTAATACCACCCACAGCAATAATGGCCCCCAAAGGAGCATTACTAGGTAAAAAGAAATTGCCATTGGCATCAGTCACTACACCCGCGAGCAGTTCACTGACATCGGGGATGCCATTTCCATTGACATCGATATAAATCTGAGCACCACTGATATAGCCGTCTGCTACTGTTCCAGTGACGAAGCTTTGAGCATCGTTACCAGCTATGTCCTGAATTGTATTTACATCATTCGCAGAGGATGCGTCTAGGTAAGAAATGCTAATTTGACCCGAGACGAAAGAATTGCTTAGATGAAGAATTAAGGAATTGTCGCTAACTTCTATAGAGATGACCGGATTACTGGCAAGGGCAACTCCGGTTCTGATATCGAAAGCGCTTGCTAGAGGCAAGTGAAGCGGATCTAAACTTTCGCTAAAATTTAAAGTCACAGTCCCCGCAGTTGCATTTGCATTTAAGGACTGAACCGTAGGGGTTGTAGTGTCAGGGGTTGATGATGAGGATCCTTTACTGGAAGCAAGGGCAACTACCCCTCCGATGCCTACCAATCCAAGCAAAGCAATGGCTAGATTAGATAAGCCAACACTATTTTGATCACCATGAACCAAGAAATCTTTGGGATTAGAAGCATCCCCAGAATATGGTGTTGATACATGCGAGCTGACATCGGAAACAACTGCATCACCAGCTTGTGCATACCATTGCGAAAAATCTAAATTTGCTGATAATGAAGCTTCATTGGATTCAATAGCATGTGTACCGGCGTCTGAAAATCCTGAAGATACCTCCACGTCTTGGAAAAGTACTATTTTTTTCTTTTGAAGCAGAGGGGCGCCACCTCTTTTTTGTGAGGCTGCAGATAATATGAGCTCAGAATGACTACGCCCTAAGCTCCTGGAATCCCACGACAGTTGAGACTCTTTGCGATGTATTTTTTTAAAAAGTTGCTGTTTCATTCAAAAAAATATCATGCTCACGTTTGCGGTGTAACTTAAATAGCATCCGATTCATCCCTGCAACTCATTGCATAAGAAACGCCTTTACCACTGAAGCTTTTAGAGTGAATCTGATTAGCGGGGATACGGAAACAATCACCAGCTAGGTAGCTGGCTCGATGACCATCAATCGTAATGTCAACTTGGCCTTCAAGAACCAATGCAAATAATTCGGAGGGGTGAGACTGAAGGTCTAAAAATTTACTATCCACATACTTAACCAAGGAAGGTGGTGGAAAACCTTTTTTATTGAGCAACACAAGAAAATCATCGTAATTCATATAACCGCTTCGACATTAATCATAATTACGCTATTTTAAGTTTCTTTTGTCCGAATATGCCTTTTTGCGAAGATGAATTACCAGGAATGTCAGGATTGGTAAGGAAGATGTAGCTGTATAGATAAAGATGCCAAATTACGTCGATTAATAAATACTAAAATGACGCTTCTGAGCCCTACATCGCAAAACGCCGACTCACATGACCGTCTCTCGCCTTGATATTTTATTGCTGCTATTGCTTGCCGTAATGGGCATCTTAATGATGGTTGG
>JAXIUI010000051.1:0-6371 GCA_034680725.1 Polynucleobacter sp. | reverse complement strand
TCCCCCTTCGCTGTCATTGCTGAAATTGCTTTGACAGCAGCAGCCACATCGACCAATAATGCGGCCAAGTCACTTTTACCTTCAGCCTGAAGTTGCTGAATCAAAAACTTTGATAATGTGGTTCTCCCTAAATGCATAATGTTTCCCTATACCCATATTTAATTTATGGATTTAATGTAGCCATATAGACACATAAAATCCAATCACAAATCTTTACTTATTCATAAGCTTTGACTGATAATTAGGCATGCGTCCGTACACCATTAAGCAAATACAAACTTTCATTGAAGTTGCCAAGGAGAAATCAATCTCCAAAGCAGCTGAAAACCTATTTGTGACTCAACCCGCTATTTCAATGCAAATCAAGCAATTAGAAGATGCATTTGGCTTACCGTTGCTTGAACCGATAGGTCGCAATATTCAATTGACAAGCGCTGGCTTGGAGTTTTTAGAGCGGGCACAAGCAGCAATCTCAGAGTTAAAAGACTTAGAAGCTGTCATGGCAAGCCACTTGAATTTAGGTCAAGGTCATATATCTTTGGGTATTGTGAGTACCACCAAATATTTCGTACCGATGCTCTTAGTTGAGTTCCGGAAAATGTTGCCTGGCATCAAAGTTACATTAAAAATTGATAACCGCGAGAGTATTTTGGCGATGCTTGCAAGAAACGAAGTTGATTTGGTGATCATGGGACGCGTTCCAAAGGAAATGGATTGCATTGCAACGCCCTTTGCAACCAATCCGATGGCGATTGTTTCGGGTCCTACCCACCCTTTATCGCGACGCAAGCAAGCTAAATTCTCAGACTTAGCAAACCAAGAGTTTGTTGTGCGAGAAATCGGCTCAGGAACCCGCCAGGCAATGGAAAGAATGTTTCAACAGCATGGCGTGCAACTGAAAATTGCGATGGAAATGCCGAGTAATGAAACCATCAAGCAAGCTGTTATGGCAGGCATGGGCTTAAGCTTTTTATCTCTGAGAACCGTTCGCCATGAATTAGCTTCAGGTCATATTGTGCTGTTAGATATTATGGGGCTACCCCATATTGGTCACTGGTACATTACTCATCGCGCCCAAAAGAAACTGCCACCCGCTGCCTTAGCCTTTAAGGAGTTTGTGATTGAGCAGGCAGGTCCACGAATTGAGGTTTGGGCTTAGACCAAGATTTATCATAAGTTTTTTCTTATATATTAAGAAAAATAAATGAATATTACTTATGCTATTTCATTCGTATAGTGACGTCAACGAGCCAAGAAACTCGCTGACAAACCAAACCAATGGAGTAGAGCAATGGATCAATCAAACCGCTATGCAGACTTAAGCCTCAAGGAAGAAGATCTGATTAAAAACGGCAATCATATTTTGGTTGCTTACAAAATGAAACCTAAAGCCGGTTATGGCTATCTTGAAGCAGCCGCCCATTTTGCAGCTGAATCATCAACTGGAACAAACGTTGAAGTAAGCACCACCGATGACTTCACACGTGGCGTCGATGCTTTGGTGTATTACATCGATGAAGCCACAGAAGATATGCGCATTGCATATCCAATCGAACTTTTTGATAGAAATATCACAGACGGTCGCATGATGTTGGTGTCATTCCTAACGCTTGCAATTGGAAACAACCAAGGCATGGGTGATATTGAGCATGCAAAGATTCATGACTTCTACGTTCCTGAGCGCGTGATTCAATTATTTGATGGTCCCGCAAAAGATATTTCTGATATGTGGCGTATTCTTGGCCGCCCAATCAAAGATGGTGGCTATATCGCTGGAACAATCATCAAACCAAAATTAGGTTTACGTCCTGAGCCATTTGCTAAAGCAGCCTATCAATTCTGGCTTGGTGGTGATTTCATCAAAAATGATGAGCCACAAGGCAATCAAGTGTTCTGCCCACTGAAAAAAGTAATGCCATTAGTGGTTGATGCCATGAAACGTGCACAAGATGAAACTGGTCAAGCTAAATTGTTCTCCGCAAACATCACAGCGGATGACCATTTTGAAATGTGTGCTCGTGCGGATTACATTCTTGAAACATTTGGCCCAGATGCAGACAAGGTCGCGTTTCTAGTTGACGGTTACGTTGGTGGTCCTGGCATGGTGACAACTGCACGCCGCCAATATCCAAATCAATATCTTCACTACCACCGCGCAGGTCACGGTGCCGTGACCTCCCCATCAGCTAAACGTGGCTATACAGCTTTTGTCTTGGCTAAGATGTCTCGTCTTCAAGGAGCCTCAGGCATCCACGTTGGCACGATGGGCTTTGGCAAGATGGAAGGTGAAAATGATGATCGCAACATCGCTTATATGATCGAGCGCGATGAGGCACAAGGTCCTGTTTACTTCCAAAAGTGGTATGGCATGAAACCAACGACTCCGATTATTTCTGGCGGCATGAATGCTTTGCGTTTACCAGCGTTCTTTGAGAACCTTGGCCACGGCAACGTGATTAATACAGCCGGCGGCGGATCATATGGCCACATTGACTCTCCAGCAGCAGGTGCCATTTCTCTTCGTCAGTCTTATGAATGCTGGAAATCAGGCGCTGATCCAATTGAGTATGCAAAAGAACATAAAGAATTTGCGCGCGCATTTGAGTCTTTCCCAGCGGATGCAGACAAAATTTATCCAGGCTGGCGCGAGAAATTGGGTGTTCACAAGTAAGAGGTTTATTCACTGTATGTCTCAACCCAAAAGCCTCCCAATTGGGAGGCTTTTTATCTAGCAGAAGGTATTTATATGCCAGAAAATCAAAACTACATCATTACAGAAGAGCCGTTCTATCAACCGCAAGCCAATGAGATTGCGTTGTATGAAGCAGCGTACCAAGCACGTTTACCTGTCATGGTCAAAGGTCCCACTGGATGTGGAAAATCAAGATTTGTGGAGTATATGGCTTGGAAGCTAGGCAAACCATTGATTACTGTAGCGTGCAATGAAGATATGACTGCCTCTGATTTATTGGGCCGTTATTTATTAGAGTCAAATGGCACGCGTTGGTTAGATGGACCGTTAACCATGGCGGTTCGCATGGGAGCTATTTGTTATTTAGATGAAGTGGTCGAGGCAAGACAAGATACCACTGTAGTCATCCACCCTCTCACCGATCATCGCCGCCAACTACCCTTAGATAAACGGGGCGAATTAATTGCTGCTCACCCAGATTTTCAATTGGTGATTTCGTACAACCCTGGCTACCAGAGCTTGATGAAGGATTTAAAGCAATCAACCAAACAACGTTTTGTAGGGTTTGATTTTGATTACCCTGACGCAGACACTGAAACGGCAATTCTGTCAAAAGAGACCAACTTAGATGAAGCAACCTCTAGAAAATTAGTGCAACTGGCGCACACAGCCAGAAAGCTCAAAGGTCATGGTTTAGATGAAGGCATCTCCACTCGATTATTGGTATATGCAGCAACATTGATCAAGCAAGGAATCAATCCTCATGATGCTTGCAAAATGTCACTGGTTCGTCCCGTGACTGATGATGCTGATATTAGCTCGACTTTAATACATGCCATTGAAGCCATATTTGCTTAATCATTTCTGGCAATATTATGACGATATCTTCTTCAATCCAGCCATTCCCAAGCATCTGTTCGAATGAACTTGAGAAATTTCGGGAAGCTTTGGATTGTCGCTTTCCACAGGTGGATGATGTATTTCATGATTGCGTAGTAGAAGCCAAAACCATTCTAAGTGATACGGGAATCAATGCTTATATTGAGGCCGGAAGATTTTTAGGGAAAATGGGGCGCGGCCCAGAACCATTGTTGATATTTTTACAAGAATGGCCTCAGGTTGCCGCAATCATTGGCGAAGGATCTTTATCGAAGGTGATGGATTGCATCAAGCTGATTTGGAAGTCTCCCAACAGCAAAGCCATTAATAATTTATTGCAATCACTGGCGGCGATTACTAGAAGATTGCCATCTGAAGATCAATTAAAAGATTATTTGGAAATCACCATTGACCATATGAATCGTACCAGCACATCGATTCATGGCATCCACAAGACCTATGCCAGCCCAAGCCTTCCTGAGTTTTTTAACTCATCCCCTCGTCTACTCGAAGTTCTCTCGATTGAAGGATTGAAACATTGGGTCAACTATGGGATTAAAAATTATCATCATCACCCAGAACAACAAAAAGAGTTTTTTAGTCTTCGTTCAGCCGATAGCTTAGCTGTTGTGCAACGAGAACGGTACGGCACGCTATTGGTAGACCACATCAAAGAGTTAGATTTATATCTATTAGGTCTTTGGGAAGACAGCGATTACTTAATCCCCTTTTCGACAAGTCTAGAGGAAACAAAGCAGCTAAGCCCTTATTTTGACGATCAAGGCATCCGCCTTCCAGATGTATATGTTGCACGCGCAGGAGTCAGTGGCATTAATCGTTATCGTGCTGCTTTAGCACACATGGCTGGACATCGTCTTTGGACTCAAGCTATCTTTGCAGATAACTTTAGTCCGCTTCAGCGCATGGCCATTGAGTTTTTTGAAGATTGCCGCATTGATTATTTGGTGATGCAACGGTATCCAGGAATTAGAAGTATTTTTAGAGCCTTACACCCAAATCCAGATCAAGGTGCTTGCGATTCAAGCAAAGAGTCTTGCATTCGCCATCGTTTAGCCACTCTATCTTGGGCCATCATGAATCATCGCACTGAGTGTAAAGATAGCACTGATAATTTTTTTGATTGCCCAGCAATTACTGAATACAGAGAAAAGTTTTTAACACTGATGCAACAAGGCCAATCTAGTACCGCCGAAATCTCAAATTTAGCGTTATCTTTTGTTGCAAAAACTCGACTTCAAAGCGATCAATTACCTAATGTTTATTTTGAGAATACCGAAGTCGATTACCGAGATGACAATCGTCACATGTGGAATTTTTATGAGTTGAGTGATGATGAAGAAATGTTTGATAAGAAATCATCTTCTGTTGAGAGTGAGGAGATTCATCATTTACCACCTCGACATTACCCAGAATGGGATGAGAGCTCTCAAACTTATCGGCCAGACTGGGTTAGTTTATATGAGCGCCTACATCCTTCTGGAGCATCTATAGATATCGATCGTTTACTAGAAAAACATCGTGATTTAGCTAAACGCTTAAAAAGTTTATTAGATTTATTAAAGCCTCAAGATAAAACTCGGGTACGCTACCAAGAAGAAGGAAGCGAATTAGATTTAGACATAGCCATACGATCATTGATTGATTTAAAGACAGGTACACAACCTGACTCGCGGATCAACATGAGCCATAAAAGCAATGGCCGAAATATTGCTGTGATGGTGCTATTGGATTTATCTGAATCTTTGAATGAAAAAGTACATGGCTCAGGTCAAACAATTTTAGAACTTAGTCAAGAAGCAGTTTCTCTGCTGGCATGGTCAATTCAACAGCTAGGCGATCCATTTGCGATTGCTGGATTTAATTCAAATACGCGGCATGATGTGAACTATATGCATATTAAGGGCTTTAGTGAGCAATGGAACGATGATGTAAAAGCTAGAATTGCAGCTATGGAAGCATCCTACTCAACCCGGATGGGGGCTGCCATGCGTCATGCAGCTCATTATTTAAAACAACAAACAGCAGACAAAAAATTATTATTGGTTTTAACAGATGGAAAACCATCTGACATAGATGTAAAAGATGAAAACATACTGATTGCAGACGCACGACAGTCAGTGAAAGAATTAAGCAATGAAGGCATTTATACCTACTGTATCAACTTAGATCCTCAAGCTGATGAATATGTAGCAGATATTTTTGGAAAGAAATACACCATCATTGATCAACTCGAAAAGTTACCAGAACAGCTCCCTAAGGTGTTCATGAGTTTGACGGCTTAACTTATTGATATTTTAAAAACGCCAAAAACCTGATCTAGGGAAATAGATTTCTCGGTATTTCTGCTCTTGCTTAAGAGAGGTCACCAAGAAGCGCACGATTTCATCATGCTTGCTAGAACAATCCAGCTTGCGTTGTGCGATGCGATCTTTAGCAGCAGTAACAATCCCAAGATCTAAGTCAAACGCTTGACTATCCATACCTGTTTGAGCTCCCAAACAAAGCTGGAAGTCGCTCATGGTGTCAATTCGTTGCGTGATCTGCTGTGGAGTCAAAGAGGCACAACCCCCAAACAAGACCAATGCCAGCAAAGCAATTTGCTTACTCAATCGATGCATGGAATATTGTTTGAACATGGTCATACTTTAGCAAATATTTATAGAGTCACGCTACTTGCTTTGAGTGGTGAGTGTTCAGCCAGTTCATCAATGTAGTTTTCAATACCACTGCTTTCTCGAATCAAGAATCGCTCAACTGCTTTTGAGAACTCAGGATCCTT
>JAXIUI010000050.1:0-6632 GCA_034680725.1 Polynucleobacter sp. | reverse complement strand
GGATGAGCATGCAGAAGGTGTACATGTGAGTGAGTTAGATGTTGGTTTAAAGCCTGCGGGAGATTTAGATCGCTCCATGGCTGAGATACAGGCAGATATTAGGTCAAGATTAGTTAACTTACCCGCTGCAATTGCGATCGGTCAGCCAATCTCACATCGAATAGATCACATGCTTTCCGGGGTTCGGTCGCAAATTGCGATTAAGATTTTTGGCGATGATTTAGACGTGCTGCGTAGCCAAGCCGATCTTTTGAGATCCAAATTAGCGGGCATTGAAGGCTTAGTTGATCTAGAAATAGAAAAGCAGGTTTTATCACCACAAATTAAGGTCCGAATTGATTACGATAAAGCAGCGCAATACGGAGTTTCAACATCTCAGATTATGGCCACCTTGCAGGGCATGGTTGAAGGGGAGAGACTCTCACAAATTATTGAGGGTAATCGACGGTTTGCCTTGGTGATCAAGCTACCAGACTCAGCAAGAAATTTAGAAGGTCTTGCTGATATCTTGATTGATACGCCAAATGGAAAAATTCCACTCTCAAAAATTGCTAGCATTGAGGATGGGGATGGCCCAAATCAAATTAGCAGAGACGGCGGTAAGCGAAGAATTGTCTTATCGGCTAATGCCTCCAAGCGTGCCTTGTCAGATATCGTGGCTGATATTAGAACTGTGATCTCTAATCAGACTCTTCCAGAGGGGTACTTCATTACTCTAGATGGCCAATTTAAAGCGCAAGAAGAGGCATCTAAAGTAATTGGTTTGCTATCAATTGGATCATTTCTTTTGATGTTTGCGGTTTTAAATAATCGCTATAAGTCCATACGCTTATCTTTAATGGTTATGTCTAACATTCCATTGGCTATGGTCGGAGCAGTGATTGGTTTGTGGATTTCAGGTCAGCCACTCTCGATTGCTGCATTAATAGGATTTATCACGCTAGCGGGAATATCTGTACGCAACGGAATTTTAAAAATTAGCCATTACCTAAATTTGATGCAGTCAGAAGGTGAATCGTTTAGCCTGGCAATGATTATTCGTGGATCAATTGAGCGCTTAAGTCCTGTACTAATGACAGCTTTGGTCACCGCTTTTGCCTTGGCACCATTGTTATTTGAAGCAGAGCGTCCTGGTACAGAGATATTGCATCCAGTAGCAGTCGTTATTTTCTCCGGGCTCATCAGTTCTACCCTATTAGATACTTTTTTAACCCCAGTCATGTTTTGGCTTTACGGAAAAAAGGCATCCGAAATAGCCTTGAGCAATATGAAATCTAACGAAGTATTTTAATTTAAAGGGGTTTGTATGAAATCAATGATGGTGATTGCAACCTTGCTAATCAGTTTTATTGGTCCAGCCCATGCTGGAGCCGGCCATGATTTAAAGCCAATGCATGGCGGTGTCATAGTAGAGGCTAAGGACATTGATGTTGAATTGGTTGCAAAGCCTGATAGCTTGTCGCTGTATTTGACGGACCACGGTAAACCGATACCTATAGATGGTGGGACCGCAAAGCTGACAGTCTTAATTGGATCAGATAAAAAAGATTTCGAGCTACTGCCTAATGAAGGGAAATTGGAAGTGAAAGGTAATTTCGCTATTCCCAAGGGTGCTAAGGCCATAGCAGTTATCAAAATAAAGGCGAAAGTGATTACAGCAAGATTTAATTTATAAGTTAAATCACCTCAATCTATCCTATAGATTGGGCTGTTGTTAAGTAATCGGATTGCTATCGTTGATTAGTGGAGCCATGTTCCGCCAAGGTCGGCTTTAGGTCGAACTCTGCCTGCCGCTATTAAGTAGGGTGTGGGCCTGCTTTGTGTTCAGTGAAAGCCCATCACAGCCCTGATGCTGTAGTGTCGGTTTAACCGACAGTAAATAATTCAGGTCGCCCAAAAGTAACTCTGAAATTAAGCTAACAAGTGTCCGGTTTCGAGACGCTTGTAATGAATAATTTATCACTCTTATTTTCTACCGTTATCGCTGATGATGAGCCCATCAAACTGCTTGATGGTGCCGTCACCCTCTACAAAAGACCTAGTAGTCACCAATGGCAATGCCGTTTTAAGCTGTCTACTGGCGCTTGGCATTCCGCTAGCACTGGATCAGATCAAGTGGCCGAAGCCACTACCCAAGCTATTTCCATTTATGAAACAGTCAAGGTCAAGCTAGCTAGCGATCTAGCCATTAAGACCCGTACCTTTCGTCAACTAGCCACGCAAGAGTTGGCTGCAGCTGCCCGAGTAGTCCAGGCCAATCCCAATAAACGCACCCATGCGGACTACATTCATATCTATACCAAGTACTTGATCCCATTCTTTGGTAGCTACCAGATCAATGACATTACCCAAGAGCTAGTGGATGACTACGTGGCTTGGCGCATATCCCAGATGGGCAAGAATCCCAAGACCTATACCCAAAGGCGTCATGCGGGGCTTTATAAGCGAGTAATTGAACGAGCCAGGGATCAGGGCTTAATCCATCGAAATCGCACCATTCCCTTGTTGGAGATAAACGCCGATAGGGCAGAAATTAGGCCTGCTTTTAATCAGCAGGAGGTCAATTACTTAGTGGAATACATGCGGGACTGGGAGCGATTTGGCCGCAATCAACGTAGTAATCACATGAGAAGGTTATGCAGGGTCTATGTGGAGTTCTTGCTGGGAACAGGCATAAGGCAGGGCACTGAGAGTATGCCAATTCGCTGGAAAGCCTTGCAATGGCACTGGATTGGTGATCAGCGTTACTTAAGAATTTGGGTATCGGGCAAGACAGGCCCTCGATACCTAATAGCAAGACATTTTGTGATTGAGGCACTAGAGCGATTAATTGCTTGGCAAGCTTTGCCTTATGCCAATCTCGATGCAGTGATTGAAGCCAAGTTAGACCGCAAGGTATTTGTGTTTCCCGAAGGGGATGCCCCTCATAGTCTAGATAGCGTGTTCGAACGCTTAATGGTTGAATCTAACTTATTAAAGGATGCGACAGGTAAGAATAGAACCTTGTATAGCCTACGCCATACCTACGCTACATTTAGATTGGCAGATGGTATTGATATACACACATTGGCAAAACAAATGGGTACTAGCGTGGGGATGATTGAACGTCATTATTCGAAATTAACACCAATGATGAGTGCGGAAAGATTGGCAGGGGCAATCATGTAGTGTCGGTTTTACCCGACGCTACATATCGCTTAACTGCATGCTTTAAGGGTTATTAAGTGAGTCTCATGCTTTTCTCTCACCTCTTGGTTAACGCTCATCACGATATCTGAAAAAATGCTTCGAGCTGATCCTCTACCAGCCTGAACCACTTGATCTAATACATCATCAGGCGGTGCTGGTAGACCTGCATTTTCATAAACACGACGCAAAATTGGTCGCCAATCATTAATTGGTGGAACATTCATATCAATCAAAATTGATCGATTCTGAATGCCTTTATCAATTTGATCTAAGTTATTGCTAGTCATGATGAATATGACGTCTTTACGATTCATGATTGATTTGAAGCCTGCTTGCGCTGCTGGGGTTAAGACATCAACCTCATCCATGATGATGTAATGCAGACCACTACTATTAAATGACATATAAGTGGTTCTATTTTGAATCGATTGAGTTAATTGAGCGCCATTCTGACCTTGTGCGCAGGCAAAATAATCTGAATTAGGATCTTCTGTATCAACGATAGATCCAGCATTCATTGCTGCACAAGCGGGATTGACTTTGGCCGTTTCAATTAAGCCTGGCAATAAGTTGGCCAGAGTAGTTTTACCAGTTCCGTATAAACCATATAGAACAATCCCACAAATACCGTTAGCTGGAATAGGCAGACTTAAATCAAGTATGGATTCAAGCTTAAATCGACTATTAGGTTGTAAAGCAAAATCATCTAAACATCCGGGTGCTTGTATGACAATAGAGGGTAGTCTAGGGTTATGCATCGCAATCTCCTTAAAATAATGAAATGATTGCTGGATTTATCTTAGGGAGTAAATACCAGCAATCAGATAGCAAACAACAAGTTCAAGCGGCTTTGAGTTTTGCTTGGGCTGCTAAACGCTCATCTTCAATTGCTTTAGCCTCATCAGCTAGTTTCTGTACTTTTTCTTTTTCAGCGCCAACACTGGAGCAAGCTGCTAACGCTGATTTAACTGCTGTTCCACTTTGGATGACTCTGCGGATTGCAAAACTGCCGTCATCTTCTCGTGTTGCTAGCAATACAACGCCTTCCTCTAACTGCTCATTTGAGAATGACGCATTAAGAGAATCACTTTGTACCTTCGCTAGTATTTCGCCATCGAGTACGGTACGCCCTAATTCCACCTTCTGAGCAATCGATTTGCCTTTGCTAGTAGCAGAGCGTCTAACTTCCTCAACGCCACCTTTTTCACGGAAATATTTTGGTAGATCAAGTACGCTCACTCTCTCAGCCATTGCTGCCTTCATAGCTGTGCTATAGGCATTAACCCTACGACGATCAACACCAAATACACATTTCACGATCTTAGTGATTAGTGGCGAGCTGTCGCTGAACTTGTATTCATGGGTCTTGATGTAGTTCGCTAGACCTTTTTTAAGGCTTTTGGCAATACTGTCTGAGCCTTGCATTGTGTTGTTTAAGGCGTAACAATGCTGCAAAAGTCCATACAAGACATCATTTGCACTAGAAAGCTCATTACTTTCCCAGTTTTTGCGATATTCAACTAGGCGATCAATAGAGTCGCCAATGGCTTTTTCTGGATTGCTGCCTGTTAATAAATTGCCAATTCCCACTGCAAAAGGGTTGGCATTCGTTTTTTCAGCGTTAGGGGCGCTAACGCCTGATTCGACTACAGTAGTTTCACTCATGGATTTTCTCCTGAAATTGTTAAAAATGTGATGGTGAATTCCATTCACAATCTGATTTCACTTCAGCATCCCTGTAGTGAATACATACAAAATTTAGAATTAAAAAAAGTAGGTAAATTTAGGCTGGAGATATCCGCATGGGCGGAAAACTTTGTGCGGAGCAGCAAGACTGTCATCAGGAGATGGCGAGGCTTTTCTTTAACTTTTTACGTATAAGTCCTAGTTATACCGCCGCTAGCAAGTATGTGAGACCAAAACGATTACCTAAGAAAATGAGTCTTGATAATCGTAAGATCTTAGATTGTTACTCCAAGTACGGCTGTGTCTTAGATTGTCCATTTACGACTTGGTTTGAAGGGCACAAACAGTTGCCAATGTATTCTTGCCAACCAGTGATTGAGGTTATTAGAGGCGGGGATAGATTATTCGTTTGTAATGACGACGTATTGCTAAAGCTTTGTAGTGATCAAGACCCCCCATCAATAACCCAACTGGTTAATGCTTTATCGCAAATTTGGCCAAATACTCAAATCAAGCAAATTCATAGTCAAGTACTTAAAGGCGCTAAATTAAAGAATATGTGGAAAGATTTGCTCCTAATCTACACCATGGCTTTAAATCCCGATACTGAGCTCTGGAGGGCTGGGGCAATGGCAATGCTAGTAGATCGCTTTATCGGGAGGTTAGACCCATTGGCAGCAAGGCACAAAAGTGGGGATGATCACATGCGGCGCCATATGACCTTAATGGTCATGAGGCACAAGGAAAGCGCTTTAAATATCTCAGAGCAGGCTGCACTTGGTATATTCCCACAACAAGAATTAGGTAAAAGCTTTCAAACCCGCTTTAATTTTGAAGATGAAAATTTTGCTAGCCGATTATTTTCATTAGGTAATCACGAGTTTGACTGCGCAAAAGATCGAGTATCGCAATTGACTAGGCATGCCTGTTAGAGTCGGTTTTACCCGACTGCCATTTAAATTAGCTCGACAGCATTCCTCTTTTGCTCATCATTGACATCGATATATCTCTGAGTCACTGCAATCGATCTATGACCTGCAAGGCTGGCTAAGATTCGAACACCAATCCCTTTATTAGCGAGGGTAGTAATAAAAAATTTTCTTCCTGAATGGCTGCTGCCACCGCTAATACCCACATTCTTATAAAGCTGATAGAACCACACACATAAGCCATTAGCACTAAATCCCAAACGATGATCTGTATGAAAGAGGGGAATATCAGCTTCTTTTATGTATCTTGTTGTTAAGTAGTTGGCCAATTCAGCCTGTAAACGCTGTGAGACAAATACAGTCCTAGGGTGCTTACCCTTGGTTTGTGCGGCCGATAGGCGGATTTCATTTTTAATAGTGCCATCGAGATTTAATACATCGCCCATTTTCAAGCTGGCAATTTCGGCAACGCGAAGTCCACCAAGAAAGCTTGTAAGTATTAACGCTCTATCGCGCAAGGCATATTTTTTGGTGCTGACGTAATTAAGAACTAGATCTAGTTCTGTTTGAGATAGTGTTTTTGCTTGTGCCATTTAATTCTCCTTAGATAAATAAAAAGTGTGTATTTAGTATGTTTTCTAAGTCTTAAAAGGTCGACCGAAATTTGTTTATTTGGCCATCAAAAAATATCTTCCAAGAATCAATGACATACAAGGCAGGTTAAGAAAAGTACAATTTTCTTAACCTGTTCTTTATGCAGTATTTATAAAAAATGGCTTCTTTTCGTGGGATTTAGACAACAGCTAAACGGACTTAAACCAGCGATCC
>JAXIUI010000049.1:0-6861 GCA_034680725.1 Polynucleobacter sp. | reverse complement strand
TAAGCGGGATCGAACCGCTGACCTCTTGCATGCCATGCAAGCGCTCTCCCAGCTGAGCTATACCCCCGTAATCTCGTAATAAAACCACAAGACATTCAAAACAATCCAAGATTTTAGCCTATTTTTGTGCAGACGCGCAAATTCTGGATCAGACGACCTTGGAAAGCCTTTTGACCACCTCTTCCTTACCCAAAACCACCATCACGGCATCAATAGCTGGGGTCTGAGTTGTGGCAAATAAAGCATAACGAACAGGCATAGCCAATGCGGGCATTTTAATCTGATGCTTGGCCAAAACTGCTTTAAAAGCTGCGCCATAAGCCACTTTTGTATGCTCTGCAGACTCAATTGCCTCAATGAGATCTTTCAAGGCTGGAATAATCTCCTGTGGAATATTGGCTGTAATTTGTTCTGAGCTGTGATGCGGTGCCGGCAAGTAAAACAGCTTTGCACCCTCTGCAATTTCAAGCAAAGTATTGGCGCGATCCTTTAGTAAAGCCACAACTTGAACAAAATCAGGACCTTGCTCTGTATCAATTCCTAACTCATGGGCAAAAGGTTTTGTAGATTGCGCCAAATAAGCGGGATCTGCATTTTGAATATATTGATGATTGAGCCAAAGCAATTTTTCAGGGTTATGCTGGGCCGGTGATCGTCCTAAGCTATCTAAATCAAACCAATTGACAAACTGTTCCTTGGTAAAAACCTCAGCATCGCCATGAGACCAACCCAAGCGCGCTAAGTAATTCAGAATCGCTTCGGGCAAGTACCCTGCTTTTTGATAATCACGCACACTCATTGCTCCATTGCGCTTACTCATCTTTTCACCAGAGTCATTTAAGACTGTGGGTAAATGGGCATAGACCGGGGGCGTTCCTCCTAAAGCCTTCATGATGTTGATTTGTCTCGGTGTATTGTTGACATGATCATCGCCACGAATGACATGGGTGATTTGCATATCAAGATCATCAACCACTACACAAAAGTTGTAAGTAGGTGTCCCATCTGGCCGGGCGATCACCAAATCATCGAGTTCATCATTGCTAATTTCGATTTGGCCCTTAACAGCGTCTTGCCAAATGACGGAGCCGCCAATGGGATTTTTAAAGCGAATAACCGGCAGAACACCTTGCGGAATGGCGGGTAAGGTTTTGCCTGGCTCTGGCCGCCATAAGCCGTTATAGCGAGGCTTTTCTTTATTGGCCATTTGCTGATCACGCAGCTTATTGAGCTCTTCTTCGCTCATATAGCAAGGATATGCAAGTCCGCTATCTAGCATTTGCTTCACCACCTCGCGGTACCTATCAATGCGCTGCATTTGATAGATTGGACCCTCATCAAGATCAAGCCCAAGCCATGCCATGCCTTCAATAATCACATCAACCGCTTCCTGAGTGGAGCGTTCTAAATCGGTGTCTTCAATCCGCAAAATGAAGTCGCCATGGTTATGACGGGCAAAAGCCCAAGGATAAAGGGCGCTCCGAAGGTTGCCTAAATGAATAAAGCCCGTGGGGCTGGGGGCGAAACGTGTACGTATATGCATAAATGACATTATCTCAGGTTGAGCTTTATTTTCACAAAATAGCCGCTTTACTTAAAAAAGTGGATACTTTGAGCTATGAATGAATTACTTGTCTTTATGTGTGATGGTGCCCCGGTTCGCGGGGAAATTGTTTCTATTAGCAGCGCTTGGCAGTCAGTCCTCGAGCGGCGTAATGACCCCCCAGCTGTTCGGCGTATTCTAGGTGATTTTGTTGGTGCCGCCACCCTTTTGAGCGCTAACTTGAAGTTTGATGGGACTTTGATTATTCAGGCGCAAAGTAAAGGGCCAATTTCCCTTTTGGTAGTCGAATGCAAGTCTGATTTAACCATGCGGGCTACTGTAAAGCTCTCAGTTGGACCTGATGCAATCGCTCCCGATGCTAGCCTTGGAGAACTCTTGGATGCCAATCATTCTGGTCGATTAGTCATCACGCTCGATCCTGCAGATCGTCAGCCTGGTCAACCACCCTATCAAGGTATTGTGGCCTTACAAGAACATCGCGGAACTGTGATTAAGCCGGTCACTAGCCCAGCAGAGGCAATTGCTCTTTATATGCAAAATTCGGAGCAATTGGATACCCGAATTTGGCTCACCTCCAATGACACTCACATTGGTGGATTATTGCTACAGCGCCTCCCAGATTCTGGTGGGCACGCCCATCTCGACCCTCAGTCTGCCGCTGAGGGCTGGAGTCGAATTCAAGCGCTAGGTGAAACTATCACTGACGAAGAATTACTGACATTACCCCCGCAAACGATTTTGCGACGATTATTTTTGGAGGAGTCCGCTGAAAACGGGGTACGCAGCTTTCCTGCTCGCCCCATTCAGTTTGCTTGTCGCTGCTCCCGCTCCAAAGTGGCAGATGTTTTGCGGATGCTTGGGGAGCAAGAAGTTGAAAGTATTCTTGCGGAGCAAGGCTCGGTGGATACGGAATGCGATTTTTGTGGCAAGGCGTATCACTTTGACGCAGTCGATTGCCGACAAGTGTTTAAAACAGAGTTGCTCACTGACGCTACAAGACCGCCTTCAAAAGGCCATTAAGCCGGGTAGATTTTTTATTGTTTGCTAATAACGGGTTTTTCAGCATCCCCGGTATTGTTAGCGGACTTTTCAACCGGCAGAATTTGCACAAAGAATTCACCTTCCTTGATCATGCCATGTTCAACGCGAGCACGCTCTTCAATTGCTCTGGTGCCCTCTTTTAAGTCCTTAACATCACCAGTCAACTTCGCATTGCGCAGGCTTAATAAGCTATTCTTGGCCTGCTGTAATTCAAGTTGATTTTCCATTTCATAAACCTTAAGCCACCCACCCTTACCCAACCACAATGGGTACTGTATTGCGATGAGCAATAACAGCATGGAGTAGATGACTATCCGCATAGGGAAATGGAAAAACTAATTAACGCTTAAGGTTATAAAAAACAGACTTGCCTGGGTATGTGGCTACATCACCTAAATCTTCCTCAATGCGCAGCAGTTGGTTGTATTTTGCAATGCGATCTGAGCGTGATAAAGAGCCTGTCTTAATTTGACCAGCGTTCGTACCAACCGCAATATCTGCGATAGTACTGTCTTCGGTTTCTCCCGAACGATGTGAGATTACCGCGGTGTAATTAGCGCGTTTAGCCATCTCAATGGCAGCAAAAGTCTCAGTCAAGGTGCCGATTTGATTAATCTTAATCAGGATGGAGTTAGCGATACCTTTCTCAATGCCTTCCTTGAGAATGCGTGTATTGGTGACAAATAAATCATCGCCCACCAATTGAATTTTCTTACCCAGTTTTTGCGTGATATCAGCCCAGCCATCCCAATCGCTTTCATGCATGCCATCTTCAATCGATACGATCGGAAATTGATCAGCCAGATTACCTAGGTAATCAGAAAATTCACTAGAGGTAAGTTGCAGCCCTTCACCGGATAAGTGATATTTACCGTCTTTGTAGAACTCGCTGGCAGCGCAATCTAATGCTAATAAAACATCTTCACCCGCTTGATAGCCAGCCCCTTCAATCGCTTTCATGATTGTCTGTAAACATTCTTGATTACTCTTGAAGTTGGGAGCAAATCCGCCCTCATCACCAACCGTTGTTGGCATACCTTGAGAGCCAATAATTTTCTTCAGCTCATGGAAAATTTCAGCACCACAGCGGAGCGCCTCACGAAAGCTCTGGGCACCAACAGGCATGATCATGAATTCTTGAATATCCAAACTGTTATTGGCATGGGCGCCACCATTGACAATATTCATCATTGGTACAGGCAATTGCATGCCGCCGGAGCCTCCAAAGTAACGGTATAAAGGAAGACCGGCCTCTTCAGCAGCAGCTCTTGCAACAGCCATAGACACCGCTAAGGTGGCATTAGCGCCTAAGCGAGCCTTATTGTGTGTGCCATCTAGATCAATTAAGGTGTGATCTAAGAAAGCTTGTTCACTGGCGTCCAAACCCAAAATGGTTTCAGCGATTTCGACATTAATATTCTCAACTGCCTTCAAGACACCTTTGCCAAGATAGCGCTCTTTATCGTCATCACGTAATTCAATTGCCTCGCGAGAACCAGTAGAGGCTCCAGAAGGAACCGCTGCGCGTCCCATAACACCCGATTCCAGCAAAACGTCGCACTCGACTGTAGGGTTGCCGCGTGAATCTAGAACTTCTCTACCAATAATGTCAACAATGGCGCTCATGCACCCTCCTCAATGTATAAAAATTTTGATACTTAACCGATTGAATATCGCTTCACAACGGACAAATTCACTTAAAGCTGTCTTCTAAAAATGTTCCTGAATACTTCACCACGGTATCAATAGCCACCAAGGATTCAAGCAGTTCTTTCATGCGATTGAGCGGTACTGCATTAGGGCCATCGGAAAGTGCCTTTGCAGGATCTGGATGTGTCTCCATAAATAAACCGCTGATGCCAACTGCTACAGCAGCGCGGGCTAGTACGGGCACAAATTCTCGCTGACCGCCACTCGCGTTGCCTTGACCACCAGGTAATTGCACTGAATGGGTTGCATCAAAAACAACGGGTGCATGTGTTTTCCGCATAATCGCCAGGCTACGCATATCAGAGACGAGGTTGTTATAACCAAATGAAGCACCACGCTCACAAACCATAAATTGATCGGGTAGGCCCTTCTCTGCAGCCGCAGCTCTCGCCTTTTCAATCACATTGATCATTTCATGGGGCGATAAAAATTGCCCCTTCTTGAAATTAATCGGCTTACCGCTTTGAGCGCAAGCGCGAATGAAATCAGTTTGCCTGCATAAAAAGGCTGGGGTCTGCAATACATCAACTACTTTGGACACTGGTTCAATTTCACTGACATCATGAATATCGGTTAAGACTGGAACGCCAATTTCACGCTTCACTTTAGCCAAAATCTCGAGCCCTTTTTCCATACCAAGACCGCGAAATGATGTGCCGGAAGAACGATTGGCCTTATCAAAAGAAGATTTGTAGATAAAAGGAATACCGAGTGAGCTCGCAATCGCTTTTAATTGGCCAGCAATATCTAAGGCAGACTGCTCTGATTCAATGACGCATGGGCCTGCGATCAGAAAAAAACGCTTGTCCAAACCAACATCAAAACCGCAAAGCTTAAATGAACTCATGATATTTCCTTAAGCAGCTTGTGCAGTAGTAGCATCTTGATGAATTAAAGATGCCTTAATAAATGCAGAGAACAGTGGATGACCATCGCGTGGCGTCGAAGTAAATTCAGGATGAAATTGCACGCCGAAGAACCAAGGATGCATTGAACTAGGCAACTCCATCATTTCTGGTAGAGATTCATTTGGGGTTCTTGCAGAAATGATCAGGCCTGATTTTTCTAGGCGTGGAACATAGAGATTATTGACTTCATAACGATGGCGATGACGCTCATTCACCTCTGGACCATAAATATCGTGGGCTAAGGTTCCCGCTTTTACTGGACAGCGCTGTGAACCTAAACGCATGGAGCCGCCAAGATCAGACTCATTACTGCGCTTTTCAACACGACCTTCACGATCAACCCACTCAGTAATTAAAGCAACTACAGGACTTGCTGTATCTGCATCAAACTCCGTACTATTAGCGCCATGAATATTAGCAACATGACGAGCAAATTCAATTACTGCTAATTGCATGCCCAAGCAGATCCCCAGATAAGGGACGCTATTTTCGCGGGCAAATCGAATCGCTGCAATCTTGCCCTCGGTACCGCGCTTACCAAAACCGCCAGGAACTAAAATAGCATCAAGACCGTGAAGGCAATCAACACCATCTTTTTCGATCACTTCCGAATCAATGTAATTAATATTCACGCGTGTATGGTTATGAATGCCGGCGTGACGCAAGGCTTCAATCAAGGATTTGTAGGATTCGGTTAATTCAACATACTTTCCAACCATGCCAATGGTGACCTCATGCTGCGGGTTTGCTAACTCATAGACAAGTTTTGCCCACACAGATAGGTCTGCAGGTTTTGCCTGGATCTCCAGCTCGCGGCAGATTAAATCATCCATTCCTTGAGCTTGAAGCATCTCGGGAATCTTGTAGATCGTATCCACATCCCAAACCGAGATAACAGCCTCTTCACGTACGTTTGAAAACAGGGAAATCTTTGAACGCTCATCTTCTGGAATGGGTCGATCAGCTCGGCACAATAAGACCGTAGGCATGATGCCAATCTCGCGTAGCTTTTGTACAGAGTGTTGTGTAGGCTTTGTTTTTAGCTCGCCAGCGCTGCTGATATATGGCACCAAGGTCAGGTGAACGAATGCACAGCTGTGTTTTGGCAGACGAATACTCATCTGACGCGCAGCCTCTAGGAATGGTAGAGATTCAATATCGCCTACCGTTCCACCAATTTCACAGATGGCAATATCGGCATTACCATCATGACTCGCTTTCGCGCCACGCTCTACAAATGCCTGAATTTCATTCGTTATGTGTGGGATAACTTGAACAGTCTTACCGAGATATTCACCGCGACGCTCTTTGCTGATAACAGATTCATAGATCTGACCAGTAGTGAAATTGTTACTTTTACGCATTTTTGCGGATACAAAGCGCTCGTAATGACCAAGATCGAGATCAGTTTCGGCGCCATCCTCAGTAACAAAAACTTCGCCATGTTGCAGCGGACTCATAGTCCCTGGGTCAACGTTGATATATGGATCTAATTTTAGGAGGGTGACTTTCAGGCCGCGGGATTCAAGAATCGCGGCAAGCGAGGCAGCTGCGATTCCTTTCCCTAAAGAAGAAACCACACCACCAGTGACAAAAACGTATTTGGTCATCGCTTAAGCTCTGTTGGAAAAAGTAATT
>JAXIUI010000048.1:0-8386 GCA_034680725.1 Polynucleobacter sp. | reverse complement strand
TGCGTCATGGTATGCCTTCTGGAGCATCGCCCAAGACCAATGGTCCTGACATGATTAGAGCAATGACTACAGAGCTCTGGCTCAATGCATTGGCCATCAGTATGGATAGCAAAAAGCGGCTGGTATGAAATTTACCATTAACTTAGATACACCGGATAACGGTGAACAGTTTGTGGTCGAGATGAGCAATTCCACGCTGACCAATATCAAGGGCTATCAGGATAAAAATCCAAGCCTAACAATCACCATCAATCGTAGTGACTTAGAAAAAGTCATGGGTGGTCAAACTACTTTTGAAAAGCTTCAGGCTGAAGGCAAGGCCAAATTTACTGGCGATCGCAAAGCGTTTGAGCAATTGCGCAGCACAATAACTACCTTTACTCCAGACTTTGAGTTAATGCCTGGCACAAAGTCTAATAAGACAGCGCCTGCCAAGTCCAATAAGGATCCATTTGAGGCGCCTCCAATTGCTAATTCAGATGGCGCTTAATTGAGTCAAAAGTAGTATCTTGACGATAGCAAAATGGGCTCCTTGGAGCCCATTTCTTTTTCAGGAAGAGTGATGTATTTAGGCTGCGAAAGCACCACCATCCTCTAGCTCTTTTAGTACATCTCCTGCAATTCCTAATTCCTGAAGCACCTCATTAGTATGCTCACCAAGTAAAGGGGGGTGCCGTGATACTTGTTGTGGGGTACCCATCATCTTGACTGCAAAACCAATATTGGGGACTTTACCTTCAATGGGGTGATCGATCTCCATGCGCATCTTACGATGTTGGCCGTGATCGCTATCAAATGCCTGGGGATAGGTATTAATGGGGCCTGCGGGTATTCCATCTGCTAGTAAAAGTTCAACCCACTCTTCACTGGTTTTAGTGGTGAAGGTTTTCTCAAGTTCACTAGCCAGTTCAAGGCGATTGGCCAAACGCTGGGGGTTGGTTTTAAAGCGAGCATCCTCAAATAATTCTTGACGACCAATTTTGTCGCACAGTAGCTTCCACAGTTTTTGATTGGTAGCTCCCATAACAAAGTAGCCATCCGAAGCTTTCATAGCTTGATAGGGCGCGCTCATATGGTTGGCAGTGCCTAGCTTTTCAGGTTCTACGCCTGTACCCCAATACTGAGAGGTATCCCAAATTGAAAACGCTAAGGCCGAATCAAATAAAGAGGCATCAATAAATTGACCTTCACCAGACTTAGTCTTGCCAATGTAGGCAGATAGAATTCCATAGACTGCAAATAGTGCGCAGCCAATATCGGCTACGGGAACACCTGCTTTTACTGGAGGACCATCTGGGTAGCCAGTCACACTCATAACGCCAGACATTGCTTGTGCCATTAAATCAAAGCCAGGGCGATCCGCCCAAGGACCTGTTTGACCAAAACCGGAGATGCTGGCATAGACAAGTCCCGGATTAATGTCTTTGAGTGATGGGTAATCAATGCCCAATTTCTTCATGACACCGGGTCGGTAATTCTCGACAAGAATGTCAGCAGTTTTCACCAGCTCAAAAAATACTTTTTTCCCTGCCGCAGTTTTGAGATTGAGGGTGACGCTACGCTTGTTGCGATTCATATTCAGAAAGCCCATGCTATCTGAACCCTTCATCTTAAATCCCATAGCCCCACGCGTTTGATCACCAGTACCAGGAGGTTCAATTTTGATAACGTCAGCGCCCAGATCTGCTAAGAGCATGCAGCAGTAGGGGCCTGCCATGACTTGACTGACATCCAGTACTCTAACGCCTGCTAAGGGCAAAGGTTTGGTGTTTGAAGCGTTCATTTTGTCTCAATTATTTTTTATGTTTAGAATGAAGTGCTACACAATAGCTATCAATATAAATCAATAATCAAAATGAGTTTCTGAGTGCCTATTTGTTAGGCTTTCAGGTGAATACCTAGTGACCCAAAACCAGCCCACACCAAATACCTCATCAGCCAAAGTACATTTTGAGCTTCGTGATGGTATTGCGTTCATTACCTTTGATCATGTAGCCGCTCGAAATGCCATGACAGTAGATATGTATCAAACTCTACGCAACATTTGTGAGGATTTGGCTTGCAATTCTGCTGCTCGTGTTGCCATTTTGCGAGGAGCTGGTGGTAAGTCCTTTGTTTCTGGAAGTGATATCGCACAGTTTGCGCACTTTGAGGGTGGTGAAGATGGCATTCGTTATGAAGCCGGCATTGATGCTTATCTTGCACCTTTAGCCACTTTGCCTATGCCGACCATCGCAGTCATTGATGGCATGGCAATAGGAGGGGGGCTTGCGATTGCCACTTGTTGTGATTTTCGGATCTCGACCCCGGATGCGCGCTTCGGGGTGCCGATTGCCAAGACATTAGGCAATTGTTTATCTGCTACCAATATCGCCTTATTGCAAGCGCATCTTGGCATTAATATTGTTAAGCGTATGTTGCTGTTAGCCGAGTTATTGCCCGCAACAGAGTTGCTTGCACAAGGTTACCTCCTTGCAAGTTACCCGGCACAGGAGTTGGAGGTCGAAGCATTAGCCTTGGCTGAGCGTTTAAGTCAGCTAGCCCCAATTACACAAAAGGTCAGTAAGCTCACGCTCGCCCGTCTCCTTAGTAATCGTTTGCCTGATTGCAGTGATCTGATTCGTGAATGTTATGGCAGTGAAGATTTTAAAATAGGCGTAGCTGCTTTTTTGGCAGGCCAAGCACCCAGATGGTCGGGTAAATAATCGGAGCTTACAAAAATAGCTCTTGTAGATTATTAAGATAGCGCAGACCTTGCGGGGTCGCTTTGAGCTTGCTGGGATGGTGATCCAATAGACCTTTTTGACTGGCCTCATGCAGATTTTTGGCGATGACATTGAGTGATAAGCCAGTGCGCTCACTAAAGGTAGCGGTATCTACTCCATCACTTAGACGCAAGACATTGAGCATGAATTCAAAGGGGAGATCTTTTGTAGCAATCTCCTTAGATTCAATCAAGGCATTGCCTTGAGTTTCCATAGCCTGCATATAACGTTCTGGATGGCGCTCGCGAACTTGTCTAGTGATGCGATCTGGAAAAGAAATCTTGCCATGCGCGCCTGCACCAATGCCGATGTAATCCCCAAAACGCCAGTAGTTCAGATTGTGTTTGCACTCCTGATTTTTCTTGGCATAGGCTGAAACTTCATAACGTCGATATCCAGCACTCTCAAGGAGCGCAAGATTTTGCTCAAAGATGGCATCAATCGCATCTTCGCTGGGTAGCTTGGGAGGAAAGTTCGCAAAATAGGTGTTGGGCTCAAGTGTCAAGTTATAAAAAGACAGGTGCGACGTTTTAAATGACAACGCAGTCTCTATATCTGCTTTGGCATCTTCTAAGCTTTGATTGGGTAAGCCATACATCAAATCTAAATTCACGGACTTAAAGTGTTGCAGGGCAATCTCAATAGCTCGCTTGGCCTCTGTGCCATTATGGATTCGTCCTAAAGCTTTTAATTGCTCGTCTTGAAAACTCTGAATGCCTAAAGAGACACGATTAATTCCCGATTTTGCAAAAGCAGCAAACTTCTCGGTTTCTACTGAGCCAGGATTGGCTTCCATAGTGATTTCACAGTCAGGCTCGAGCTTAACTCGTGCCCGAATATCAGAGAGTAATCGATCCATTCCCTTGGCAGAGAGCAGGCTGGGAGTACCTCCGCCAATAAAAATACTGTGTACCTGTCTGCCCCACGTGCGAGGAAGTTCTGTTTCTAGGTCGGCAATCAAGGCATTGATATATCGCACTTCATCAAACCCTTGCGGAGAGTTGGATGTTGCATCTTTAATTTGGTGTGAGTTGAAATCACAGTAAGGACACTTCTTTTCACACCAGGGAAAATGAATATAGAGAGACAGTGGCGGTAAAGCCTTGAGTTGTGACTGACTGCTTAAAGCAGATGGGAGAGAATTAAGCACGAGTTTGTAATTGCGCAATCAATTCACGTAATGCTTGACCGCGATGGCTGATGAGATTTTTTTCAGAAGGCTCTAGTTCTGCTGCTGTCTTGCCCAGTTCAGGCAGAAAGAAGTGCGGGTCATAACCAAAGCCATTACTACCTTTGGGTTGATCAATCATTTGTCCATACCAACGAGTTTGCACAATGAGAGGTTCTGGATCATGAGCGCTACCCACCATCACTAGAGCGCAGACATAGTGTGCATCACGATTCGTGTTTCCTTGCAAGGCAGTAAGTAGTTTTTGATTGTTAGCCGCATCATTGCCACTGAGTCCTGCATAGCGGGCAGAATGAATACCAGGCTCACCATTTAGTGCATGAGCGCAAATGCCAGAGTCATCAGCAAGCGCTGGTAGACCGCTGGCAGCACTGGCATGACGGGCTTTAGCAAGGGCATTTTCAACAAAGCTCAGGTATGGCTCATCTGCAGCTGGAATCGATAACTCGCCTTGCGGAATCACCGTATATCCAAAAGGCGATAAGAGCGCCTGGAATTCACGAAGCTTGCCAGCATTATGGGAGGCAAGAACCAGTCTTTGCGTCATGATCAAGCCATTCTTTACTTCAGAGCGTTTGTCTGGAGTTGCGTTAATTCCCGAATGCCTTGCTCTGCTAAATCTAATAAAGCATTTAATTCATCACGGGAGAATGCAGCACCTTCAGCAGTGCCTTGTACTTCAATCATGCCACCTTTACCGGTCATCACGACATTCATATCCGTGTCGCAAGAAGAGTCTTCTGGATAATCCAAATCCAGCACTGGAACACCTTGGTAGATGCCCACCGAGATTGCGGCAACGCTATCAATGATGGGATCGGTCTTGAGTGTGCCATTGGCAAGAAGAGTATTGATAGCATCGCGCGCTGCTACATACGAGCCTGTAATGGCAGCGGTTCTAGTGCCACCATCAGCCTGCAATACGTCGCAATCTAGATGAATCGTGCGCTCACCGAGGAGGGTAAGATCGAAGACGGACCGCATGGCTCGTCCAATCAGACGCTGAATTTCTTGAGTGCGACCAGATTGCTTGCCACGAGCAGCCTCGCGATCGCTGCGGGTATGGGTGGAGCGGGGGAGCATGCCGTATTCAGCGGTAACCCAGCCTTCCCCGGAACCTTTTTTATGGGGAGGTACTTTTTCTAGAACACTGGCCGTACACAGGACTTTGGTATCCCCAAAAGCCATCAAGACAGAGCCTTCAGCGTGCTTAGTAAAAGCGCGGCTAATCGTAATGGGGCGTAATTGGGTGGGCGTGCGACCGCTGGGACGGCTGATATTACGGGAGTTTTGGCTGCTCATGGGGTTTAGTCCTCAATGGTTGGGCAGAATCAGTAATGAATCTACAATGTCCATATGATATCGAGCATGACTGGTTATGGCAGCGCTTCTCGCCAAGTCTCCCTAGGAGGTGGTGTGGTTGCTGATCTGCAGGTGGAATGTAGGGCGGTCAATAGCCGCTTTCTAGATTTAGGCTTTCGCCTGCCTGATGAATGCCGTGGGGCTGAACCTGCCCTAAGAGAAATCGTTGCGCAAAAACTATCCCGGGGCAAGGTCGAATTTCGGGCTGCCTGGCGAGTCAATTCCGCTTCTTCTGGAGCTGCTAAAACCAATCCCCATGCATTGGGCACCCTCAATCAAGATCGCTTGGATGCACTCTACACGCTTCAAGAGAAGGCCCAAGTAGCTTTCCCTCAGGCAGAAGCTCTGCGGATGGCCGATATCTTGCGTTGGCCTGGCATTGTTTCTGAGCCTAGAGGTGAAGAAGAGGGCTGGATCACAGGGACGGTAGAAGCTGCCCAAGCTGCCTTAGCTGCCTTAATGGAAAGCCGTCATGCCGAAGGTAAGGCTTTGGCGACCGTTCTGACGAATATCACTGCCAAGATGCGTGAGATTGTGAAAACTCTAGAGCCTAAGGTCCCAGAGTACGTTGCGCAATACCAAGGGAAGCTGACCGAGCGCTTATCTGAGGCTTTACAAGCCCAAGAGCAAGGAAAAGTGAACGGCGGGGCTGGCACTGAACTGATGGAGCGCATTCGTCAGGAAGTTGTGCTCTATGCTGTGCGGATTGATATTGCTGAAGAGTTTGCCCGTTTAAAAACCCATCTTCAAGCTGTCGATGTTGCACTTGCAGGTAAGGGGCCAGTCGGCAAGCGTTTAGATTTCTTGATGCAGGAGCTTAATCGCGAGGCAAATACGCTAAGCTCTAAGTCGGTTTCAGAAGAGTGCACCCAAGCCGCCCTTGAGCTTAAGTTGTTGATTGAGCAGATGCGCGAGCAGGTACAAAATTTAGAATAACGTTTTCTGATTTACGCCATGACAGCTAGCCCTAAAACTCCTAAGCCAAATCTTTCGCCTGCTTATCAAGGCAGTATGCTCATGATTGTTGCGCCGTCAGGAGCAGGTAAATCCTCCTTAGTGAATGCTTTATTGCAAGAAGATGCCGCACTAAAGTTATCTTTATCAACTACCACCAGAGCACCACGCCCTGGCGAAGTCGATGGCAAAGATTATCGTTTTGTTACCAGAGAATCATTCATAGCAGAACGAGACCAAGGCCACTTTCTGGAATATGCTGAAGTGCATGGCAATTTCTATGGCACTTCTCGAGCCTGGATTGAAACGCAAATGAAAACGGGGCGCGATGTTTTGCTCGAGATTGATTGGCAGGGTGCGCAACAAATTCGGCAGATGATTCCAGAGGTGCAATGGATCTTTATCTTTCCACCCTCATTTGAGGCCTTAGAAGAGCGTTTACGCAAAAGGGGGCAGGATGATGAGGCCACCATTCAAAGACGCTTGGCAGCAGCCCATTTAGAGCTCCAGCATGCACACGAAGCCGATTTCATTGTGGTCAATGATGATTTCGAGCAGGCTTTGACAGATTTGCGACATCTCGTTGCTGCTAGTCGTCTGCGCTCAGGGCCGATTATGGCCCGTAACCCAGCGCTTTTAAGGCGCCTTGGGGTCTAATCAGTTATCCTATAGGTATTGCAGCTAAATTAAGTGAGTTCAGCATGGCCCGTATTACTGTAGAAGACTGTTTAAAAACCATCCCTAATCGTTTTGAGCTGGTATTGGCTGCGACTTATCGTGCACGTCAATTGGTTCAAGGTCACTCCCCACGTGTTGAGTCCAGAGATAAAGCAACGGTAGTTGCTTTGCGTGAAGTTGCTGCTGGTGTAACTGACCGTGACATGTTGACCAAAGTTCCTTTGTAATTTCGGGGTTCCGGTGTGGAGCTTCCTTTAGGCAATCTCAACACATCGGAAACTCATGGCCAGGTCTCGCCTAAAGAGATCTCCCTAAGCGATAAGTCATCCATTATTGCTACTTTGTTGGCTCAATCGAGCCGACATTTATTTGGGCCTACATCAGCTCCTGCGCTCCCTCTAAAACATCAGGTTGTCTCTATTGAGGGTCTAGTCTCAAAATTAGACTATCTCAAGGCAAGCGAGATTGCTTTAATTAAGAAAGCATTTCAGTTTTCTGATGCAGCACATTTGGGTCAATACAGACACAGTGGTGAGCCTTATATTACTCATCCAGTAGCAGTTGCAGAATTGTGTGCTACCTGGCGCCTTGATGCTGCTTCCATCATGGCGGCCTTATTGCATGATGTTATTGAGGATACGGGCTGCACTAAAGCGGACTTAGTGGAAAAGTTTGGAACGAAAGTTGCCGAACTGGTAGAGGGCTTAACTAAGCTAGATAAATTAGAGTTTCAAAGTCATGCTGAGGCGCAAGCAGAAAGCTTTCGCAAAATGTTTATGGCTATGGCTCGTGATGTTCGGGTGATTTTGGTCAAGCTAGCAGATCGAACGCACAATATGCGTACGCTAGATGCCGTACCCATGGAAAAACGTCGTCGAGTCGCTGCTGAGACGATCGAGATTTACGCCCCCATTGCCCATCGTCTGGGTCTCAATATTATTTATCGTGATCTGCAAGATCTGAGTTTCCGTTACTCAATGCCAATGCGTTTTAGGGTGATTGAAGGTGCTGTGAAACGTGCGCGCGGTAATCGTAAGGAGATGGTTGAAAAGATTTTGCAAAATACTCGTATGGCTTTTGCTAAGGCCAATTTGGAAGTAGATTTGCAAGGTCGTGAAAAAACCCTTTTTAGTATCTATAACAAAATGCGTAGTAAGCACCTGAGTTTTTCTCAGGTACTTGATGTGTATGCCTTTAGAGTTACGGTGCATTCAATTGATGAGTGCTATCGCGCATTAGGTTTATTGCATTCCCTGTATAAGCCAATGCCAGGTAAGTTCAAGGATTACATCGCTATTCCCAAATTGAATGGCTACCAATCTTTGCATACGACCTTGTTAGGGCCCTCTGGTGTGCCAGTGGAGTTTCAGATTCGGACCGGTGATATGCATGCGGTTGCAGAGGCCGGTGTTGCGGCACATTGGGCATATAAAGATGG
>JAXIUI010000047.1:0-8560 GCA_034680725.1 Polynucleobacter sp. | reverse complement strand
ACGGCCGGCTGCCGGGAATGCATTTTTGCGACCACTCCAAAATTTCAGGCGCTCAGTTTCATTTTGAGAAATCTGAATACCACTAGCGCCTGCAAGCTCCAACACTTTAGTCATGCGCTCAATTTCTTCGGCCACCTCTTCTGGCGTACCATCAGATTCACAGAGTAAGATTGCCTCAGCATTTAGGTCATAGCCAGCATGTACAAACTCTTCAACCGCTCTAGTAGTTGCTTTATCCATCATTTCAAGACCGGCAGGAATGATTCCTGCGGCGATGATCGCAGCAACCGCGTTGCCACCCTTTTCGATATCATCAAAGCTGGCCATAATCACCCGCGCCAGTTTTGGTTTAGCTACTAATTTCACAGTCACTTCGGTAATGACGGCAAGCATGCCTTCACTGCCCATCACAATAGCTAATAAATCGAGCCCTGGAGCATCTGGAGCAAGGCTGCCAAACTCTACAATCTCGCCATTCATCAAAATACCGCGTACTCGTAAAACATTATGTAATGTCAGGCCATACTTCAGGCAGTGCACACCACCGGAGTTTTCATTGACGTTGCCACCAATGGAGCAGGCAATTTGCGAAGAGGGGTCTGGGGCATAGTAAAGACCAAGATGTGCCACTGCTTCGGAAATAGCCAAATTACGCACCCCTGGCTGTACAACTGCCGAACGGGTGAAGGGATCAATACTGATAATCTTTTTGAGCTTAGCCAAGGACAGAACTAAGCCTTGAGCGATTGGCATAGCACCGCCTGATAGACCTGTCCCGGATCCCCTGGGGACAACAGGGATTTGCATCGCAAAACAAATCTTCAAAATCTGAACGACTTGTTCTTCGTTTTCTGGCAAGGCAACCGCTAGTGGCATACGTCGATAGGCCGCCAGACCATCGCATTCATAGGGAATAGTGTCTTCTGGCTCCCAAAGCAGGGCGTGCTCGGGAAGAACCGGCCGCAGGGCGCGGACCAATTTGGATTGGAGGGCGGCAATTGCCGCAATATCTGGGGGTGGGGTCACCATATTCATAAGAATCATTTTAGCCATTTACCTATAATTAGTTCATGGGAAATCGACTTTCAAAAATAGCCACTAGAACTGGCGATGCGGGTATGACCGGACTTGGCGATGGCAGTCGAGTGGAAAAAGATCATTTGCGCATTTGCGCTATGGGCGATGTGGATGAATTGAACTCTGAAATCGGGGTTTTGATGACTGAATCGATGCCCCAGGGCATTGCGGAGGAGTTACAAACCCTGTTTTTGCAAGTGCAGCATGATTTATTCGATTTGGGTGGAGAGTTGTGTATTCCGAACTACACCTTGCTCAAGCCTGAGCAGGTGGCCCAATTGGACGTTTGCTTAGAAAAGTACAACGCTACTTTGCCACCATTGACTGAATTCATTCTTCCTGGTGGTACCCGTGCAGCTGCTCAGGCGCATGTGTGTCGAACTGTTTGCCGGCGCGCTGAACGATCAATCGTTCGCTTGGGCTGGGAGGAGCCTTTATATGATGCACCTCGTCAGTATGTGAATCGTTTATCTGATCTACTTTTTGTTATTGCACGCGTGCTAAATCGCGCTGCTGGCGGTCATGATGTACTTTGGAAGCACGAAAAAAAAGAGACTAAATAATTTAGTCTCTTTTGGCAGAGAAAAACCACAGCGGTTTCGGTGAAATTATTTCTTAGATTTTCTGCGGTTCTTCACAGCCAGCGCCAGACGTTGCAATACATTGACTGAATCTTCCCAGTTAATGCATGCATCAGTAATACTTTTTCCGTATTCTAATTTTGTCGGATCATCTTTTCCAGGTGAGAATTTTTGGGCGCCATCATTCAAGTGGCTTTCGATCATCACACCAAAAATTTGACGTGACCCAGACTCAATTTGTTCGGCAACATTTTCAGCGACTACAATTTGACGCTCATGTTTTTTGCTGGAATTAGCATGCGATAGATCTACCATCAAACTGGCTGGAAGCTTTGCTGCTTCAAGCTCAGAGCATGCTGCCTGCACATAGTGGGCTTCATAGTTAGGCTCTTTGCCGCCGCGCAAAATCACATGGCAATCTTTATTGCCTTTAGTTTCCACAATGGAGACTTGACCGTTTTTATGAACGGATAAGAAATGATGTGGCCGACTAGCTGCTTGAATAGCATCAGTTGCAATTTTGATGTTGCCATCAGTACCATTTTTAAAGCCAATGGGGGCAGATAAACCTGAGGCAAGTTCGCGATGAACCTGGCTCTCAGTTGTACGTGCACCAATAGCACCCCAGGAAATTAAGTCAGCAATATATTGCGGTGAAATGACATCCAGGAATTCGCTGCCAGCAGGCATGCCCAGGCGATTGATTTCCATTAAGACTTGACGTGCAATGCGCAGACCTTCTTCAATGCGAAAGCTCTCATCTAAGTAAGGGTCATTAATCAAACCTTTCCAACCAACAGTCGTGCGAGGCTTCTCAAAGTAAACGCGCATGACGATTTCAAGTTCACCCGAGAAACGCGCACGTTCTGCAAGTAATCGCTGGCAGTATTCAACGGCAGCACGGGGATCATGAATCGAGCACGGTCCAATAATGACCAAGAGGCGGTCATCTTTGCCATGAATAATGTCGCGAATCTTCTTTCGCGTTTTGCTAATTAAGGCTTCAGTCGGCGTTCCGGAAATCGGGAAGAAGCGGATTAAATGTTCTGGGGGTGGCAGAACAGTAATGTTGTGAATGCGTTGATCATCGGTATCCGACGTCTTATCAACGGCGGCATACCAGTTAGCGGGATTAGTGTTTTGTTGGCTCATACGGCTATTTTAAGCCGTATTAAGCTGTTCCGCCGACAGTGAGGCTATCAATCCTCAGGGTTGGCTGTCCAACGCCGACCGGAACGCTTTGACCCTCTTTCCCGCAAACCCCGACACCACCGTCTAATTTAAGGTCATTTCCGATCATAGAAACCTGTTTGAGGGACTCTGGACCACTGCCAATAATGGTGGCGCCTTTCACGGGATATTGAATTTTGCCATTCTCGACCCAGTAGGCCTCAGAGGCAGAAAATACAAATTTACCGCTGGTGATGTCGACCTGGCCACCTCCAAAGTTCACGGCATACAGACCTCGTTTAATGCTGGCCACGATTTCCTGGGGATCATCTTTGCCAGCAAGCATGTAGGTATTTGTCATGCGGGGCATGGGTAAGGAGGCAAAGCTCTCGCGCCGACCATTGCCAGTCAAGGGCATATTCATGAGGCGGGCATTGAGGCTGTCCTGAATATAGCCCTTGAGAATGCCATCTTCAATGAGAGTAGTACATTGAGTCGGGGTGCCTTCATCATCAATATTGAGGGATCCTCGGCGACCAGAGAGGGTGCCATCATCAACAACAGTGACTCCTTTAGCGGCAACGCGTTGACCAATACGGCCTGCAAATGCGGAGGAGCCTTTGCGGTTGAAGTCGCCTTCTAATCCATGACCTACAGCCTCGTGCAATAAAACGCCTGGCCAACCAGGACCCATTACGACGGTCATAGGGCCTGCAGGTGCCGGGCGCGACTCTAAGTTAATCAACGCGCCATCAACGGCTTCGTCAACATATTGATTGATCACATCCGTACTGAAGTAGTGATAATCATGACGTGCACCACCGCCAGCAGAGCCGGATTCGCGACGACCATTTTGTTCAGCAATGACGTGAACAGAAACGCGAACTAGCGGGCGAATATCTGCAGCCAATAGACCATCCGCTCGGACTACTAAAACAACATCAAACTCCCCTGCCAAGCTAGCCATCACTTGAATAATGCGGGGATCACGTGCTTTAGCACGACGTTCAATACCCTCAAGAAGAGCAATTTTTTCCTGAGGCGCCAAGGAATCTAGTGGATTTAAGTCTGAGTACAGTTGTTTTGATGCAGGATGAAAGGCCTTACTGGCAATTGCCTGCTTGCCGCCTTGAGGGCCGATGACTCGGGTAGATTGCGCTGCTTTGTTCAGGGCCTCAGCATTAATTTCATCTGAATAAGCAAAAGCTGTTTTGTCCCCATAGATCGCGCGCACACCAACACCTTGATCAATGTTGAAGCTTCCAGACTTAACGATACCTTCTTCAAGACTCCAGCTTTCACTGCGAGTATGCTGAAAATAAAGGTCGGCATCATCTAGTTGATGGGTAAACATGTTGCCAAAAGTACGATGCAAGTCTTGCTCAGACAAGCCAGTTGGCTCGAGCAAGATTGACTTAGCGAGCTTTAATAGGTCCGCTTGCTTTTTGGGCTTAGTCCAATCGCTTGGAAATAATGCTTCTGGTGCTTTCATTGTGATCGAGCTGAACTTTCTGTTTTAAAGCTTGCGGTGTTTTAAGGCGGGCAACTTAGAGCGTACCTCTTTTAATTTATCTTTGCTCAGAGTGCCACTAATAAAACCCTCACCTTCTGGGAGATTGGCCAAAACTGTGCCCCAGGGATCAATCAGCATGGTATTTCCCCATGTACGTCGTTGATTAATATGGGTACCGCCTTGTGCTGATGAAAGAACATAGCATTGGTTTTCAATGGCACGGGCACGCAGGAGAATTTCCCAGTGGTCTTTGCCAGTTGTATAAGTAAAGGCAGCTGGAATAATGTGGCAATCAACTTCACCAAGGACCCTGTAGAGCTCTGGAAAACGCAGGTCATAACAAATGCTTAAGCCTAATTTCCACTCGGTACCATCAATTGAGATTTGCAGCTGACTAGGTTGATTGCCAGCTTCAATTGTTTCGGATTCCTCGTAGCGTTCAGTATTAGTCTGAAATCCAAATAAGTGAATCTTGTCATAACGGGCGATAGGCTTGCCTGTGGGGCCATATACCAAAGTAGTATTCAAAACTTTATTGGATTCTTTTGCCACTAATGGGATAGTGCCGGCAACCAAATACATCTGATTTTCTTGTGCAATAGCAGCCAAGCGCTCTTGAATTGGACCAGCTCCCACTTGCTCACGGGCGCTCACTTTATCAGTATCTTTGAGTCCCATTAAGCAAAAATATTCAGGCAACACTGCAAGTTGAGCGCCTTGTTTGGCTGCAGTCTTGACTAGTTGCGCAGCAGTTTCAAGGTTCTGAGTAAGCTGAGGAGTCGATACCATTTGTATGGAGGCGACTTGAAGTTCTGCAGGACTGTTATCGGTAGTCATCATTAATTGGCAGGTGTACTAGGCGCAAGATTATTCGTTGAATTGCTTGGCTGCGTATTTGGCAGACTAGGCTTATTTTGCTCTTTTAATAAATTTTTGGTGCGAATGTTATTCATCGTATTGGCATCGAGTGGTTGCCCTTTTTGATCAAGCGGGATCACCTCAGGATCATCCCAAGAGCCTTGAATTAAATAGTCAGTTTGCATCGTACGATTAATTTGATTGGTAATGAGATATTGGCCTAAGACTGCTCCCAAACCCACAATAGGGTTAATGACAAAGGCAGCTAAAGATCCGGCTGTGGCGTCAATGGTTGGGAAAATCGTAATGCGAAGATCTTGAGTCTCTTGAGGGACATTAATTTGGCCAGTCATGGCAACCCTTGCCTGATCTAAGATCATCGTAAATTTTTGGGTTTGAGCTATGCCCTGCGCGATTTCAAATTCACTTGAAATAGAAGTAAAAGGTGTACCTTTTGTAGCTAGGTTACCAAGACTACCTTTTAAGTCCAAGGTCGCAAACCGAAAAAGACTTTGTAGGCTGAGAACATCGAGTAACTTTGCTCCATCACTATTTACCTCTAATAAGCGACCTTGGGCCAAGTCTAAGCTAGCAGTTCCAGAAAGTGTGTCAAAGGCAGGGAAGAAAAGCGGGCTTGACCAAGCTAGTTTTGCAGTGAGCTTGCCCGATCCGCCCTCTAAGGATTTAGGATTGCCCCAGCGAGCAACAATATTCCCGGCATCCTTGATATTCATATCGATGTTGAGATTGCTCTTCTCCGGGGTGTTGACTGTTTTTGCAGTCCATTGACCGGTAATGAGTGAATCACCCTGTGCATTACTAATATGCATCGAGTCTACTTTGAGTACATCTTGCGCTGTTCTCGATTTAATCTTGACTGATCCAAAATTTGCTTTTGTCCAAGTAACATTATCAATCGATAAGTCTAGGCTGGGAATTTGATTGGGGCTGATCAAAGCTCTGTGAGCGCCCGATTTTTCTGGAGCATCGCTCTTTGAAAGGGTATTTTCTTGTAGGGAGTTGCCAGAACTCGTTTTTTGATCTGGAACGTGAAGGCGTGACAATTTTCCGCTGATAAATCCACTAGGGTTATCCAAGCTAGATGGATGCCATTGGATCTGACCCGAGAGCTGGGGAGCATTTAAACGTAACTGCCAGATATTATTTTTTTCAGTAGAACTGAAATTAACATCATTCCATTCTCGATCGAGCGCGATTAGCTTTTTAATTTGAGCAGAAATTTGAAAATTTCGATCAGATGGTGCCACTTCAGCTTCTTTGACTGCTTGCTTATGAAGCTTTCCAGTGCCTAAAAACTCTAACCAAGTATCTAGATTAATTTCATTGTTGACTAGATGAACGGAGTAGCCTTGCTGCGGAATAGGGGCAGGCGCACCAATGCCAAAGGCATTGCGGATGAGATTATTCGACCCAATATTGCCTTGAATATAGTATTGCTCCCCAATATTGGCCGACCAATCTGCTAGCAAAGCATTACTTTTTTTGGCGGAGTAGGTCTTAAAACTGAGCTGCCCAGCCATCGGGGCACCCAATACTTTTTGAGCGGGAACAGGGGCTGAGTTGGCCCAATTGCGTAAATCAATTTTGAGATTAGTTTGGCTACCATCTTTATTGAAGTTGATGAGGCCAGCATAATGAGCTGACCCGCTGATCGCATTGATTAATGCTGGATTTACTTGCGAGCGAAGATTATTGCCAATATAAGATTTGATAAAGTTTGCACTAATATCGCCGCTGACTTTGAAGCTGGGTTTATCTGAGCCAGATGTTGCAGAGGACATGCTGAAAGCGCCACCAAGAAAATTCGCGGAGATGCTCTCAAATTCAGGATTGGTTTCGGTGATGCGCACTTTCCCTTTGAGGTTTTCAAACGGCGGGATGTCACCCCATTTCACGGTATTTCCAGGAAGATTCAGTTTGGCATCAACTTTGGCTTCCATTTCCCCGGATAGTGGAATGCTTAACCCCAGATCAACATCTAGCGGGCCATTGACGGAAAGCTTTTTGATTAAATTGGGGTTTTGGACGCCCGCAGGGGATGACGCAACATATTCCAGTATTTCAGAGCCTTCACCAGATACAAGGCCATGAATGGCAAGAGTAAGATTTTTTGCGCTCAGATTGGCAATCTGTGACTTCACATCCGAGAGCACCACTTTTTTATAGTTCGCCTTATCAATATCCACATTCAAAGTGGCTTGCTTCATATTGATAGTGCCGCTGACATTATTAAAGGTAGACCAAACCCCTTGTTTGCTAGGCAGCAGGGGTGCCGGTTTAAAGCTTGCTTTTGAAAAGGGGAGATTGAGAGTGAGCTCCCCAGATTTTCCAGCTGGAAAGGGGATGTCGTCGGGATTGCCTTTAATGTGCAACGAGCCATTTTGAATATCTCCAGATTCAAATGCCTTACTCAGGTATTGACGACTTTCTAGATTCATTGTGACTGGCAGGTATCGATGTGCAGTGGCCAGTTTTGCTCTGGCGAACGTCATATCCAAAGTCATTTGGTCTGCTTGCTTTGGTCCACCGATGAGATAGTTCAGATTAAAGTTGGTATCAATTTCAGCATTGCTGAATGCCATATTTTTGGCATTGATTAGCCACCCGCCTTTTTGTTTAGCCCAAGTGATATCGCCTTTGGCGCTATCGAGCTCAAGATTGGAGGATGATAGAAATTCATTGAGCTTAAAACTCAGATTCTGAGAGGCGAGTGTGAAGCTACCTTGTTTTTGGTTGCCCGATAGATTGCCAGAGAGATTGACTACCGAAGGAATCGATGGATTGATACCCACAAAACTGATATCGATGAGTTGTGCGCGAACGGTAAAATCCAATTGATTAGATGCAAACCAAGTTCCAGGGATGGGGAGTGTGGATAAGCTTGATTGATTCTCAGACCAATTTATCTCTACATTTTCTAATTGACCATTTGCCCGCGCAGTTTTGATCCATTGATGAATTTTTTTGGGCAGAGGAAGATTCAGTGCAAATAGAGAGGCATCTTCCATCTTAATTTTTGGTGATGAGAATCCAAATTCTTTGATTTCTCCACCATTCACGGGTGGCTTCCAGCGAAAAGTGATTGGGCTTAAATTATCAAGGGGCGCATCATTTACTGCGGCGCTATTGCGCCAGGCTAAGGTCTTGGTAGTAATCGAGTTGATCCCACGATTATTTTCTTGAATGAGATTGGTTTCCAGTCTTCCAAATGTCAGGGCATCCTCATCTTGATTGAGCTGCACCTTGAGTTGATCGGCTGCAAGATAGATTTCACTTTGATCTATGCTGCCCATATCTAATTTCAAACTTCCTTTAGTGGCGAGCTTGCCAGTAAGAGCTT
>JAXIUI010000046.1:0-9072 GCA_034680725.1 Polynucleobacter sp. | reverse complement strand
GGTCGATGCGAAGAACTTCAGCCGAAATAACTTGGCCGGTCTTCATATTCGATCGGGTTAATGATTCTTCAAATAGTTCTGCAAATGATTCAGACATGTATATTCACTTTGTGCCGCCAGAAGGCCCGACGGGTTAGGTTAAAAAAGCCCCAAGAAACACGCTCAATTAGAAAATCGCGTTGTAGAGTTTCCTAAGACACCAAAACTACAGCTTTACTGCTTACTTCCACCTCTAGCGACTTGGACAATTTTGGATTGATACCAATTTAAAACTGTCTTAACTGCTTGATCTATCGATAATTCTGATGTTTCAAGCACTATGGCGCCATCTGCCACTAACAAAGGCGCGGCACCTCGACTACTGTCTCTGGCATCACGCTCCTGCAAATCACGCAGCAAGTCTTCTAGTTTAGCAGAAATTCCCTTAGCTATCAATTGCTTATACCGACGCTCTGCCCTGGCTTGCGCTGTTGCAGTTAAGAAAACCTTCAAAACCGCATCCGGAAATATGACACTCGCCATATCCCTGCCATCAGCAACCAAACCGGGGGCGGTCCGAAAACCGTGTTGGACCCCCACCAGAGCCTGCCTTACCTCGGGATGGGTCGCAATCGCTGAGGCTCGTAAGCCAATGTCCTCGGTGCGAATGGCTTCTGTCACATCTTCAGAATTGAGCAGAATTTGGCCATTTTTAAACGAAATCACCAGTTTTTTAGCCAAAATACCCAGTTCTGGGCCATTTTTGGGATCAATCGATGCATTTTGACTCGCTAAGGCTACTAGGCGATAAAGGGCGCCACTATCCAAATAATGAAATCCCAATTTTTCCGCCACCAAGGAGGCCACAGTCCCTTTGCCAGAGGCAGTAGGACCATCAATCGCAATGACCGGGGATAAATTCATCGGGAGAGAATTCTAGGAAACAATCTTTGCAAACTCTGCAAAGTAAGTAGGGAAGGTTTTGGCAACACAATCAGGATCATTGATCTTTAATGCATTCGGGCCAAAAGCAGCCAATGAGAAACACATTGCCATACGATGATCATCATAAGTATCGATACCCTCAGCTGGAGACTTCCAGTCAGAAAGTGATTGGGGCGCTTGTACCAAGATATAGTCAGCACCCTCTTCAACCATGGCGCCCACCTTTTTCAACTCTGTTGCCATCGCCGCAATACGATCAGTTTCTTTGACACGCCAACTCGCAATATTGTTTAAACGGGTCGGGCCCTCAGCAAATAGTGCGGCAACTGCCAAGGTCATGGCCGCATCCGGAATTTCCGTGCAATCCATCGTAATGCCATTGAGTTTGCCATTGGCATTTTTTACGCCGGCAACCTCAATCCAATCTTCGCCTGATGAGATATTTGCACCCATTAAAGCCAGCGCATCTGCAAAAGCAACATCCCCCTGGATACTCTGACTACCAACACCGAGTACACGAACTGGACCAGCTCCAATTGCACCCAGTGCTAAGAAGTAGGATGCAGAGGATGCGTCACCTTCTACAGATAGAGTGCCGGGACTTTGATAGACCGCATCAGAGGATTTAGCGGGAATCACAAATGTTTGTGGATCTGGGCAAGCCACTATGACACCAAAGCGTGACATCAGCTTGAGCGTGATGTCAATATAAGGACGAGAAATGAGTTCGCCAATCACCTCAATCCTGACAGGCTCCTTTGCTACCAAAGGCAAAGCCATCAATAACGCAGTGAGGAACTGACTGGAGACATCACCACGCACCTTTACAACATCTTTGATTTTGATATCGGCTGCAACAATGTTGATGGGTGGATAACCCTCTTGTAATTCGTAATCAATCTTTGCCCCAACCTGACGTAAACCATCCACCAAATCACGAATCGGACGCTCATGCATACGCGGTACGCCAGATAGGCGGTAATTACCACCCTGCATAGCTAGCGCCGCAGTTAAGGGGCGAATTGCAGTGCCTGCATTACCCATAAAGAGATCTGCATTTTGCACTGGAAACTTGCCGTTACAACCCTCAACTACGCAGACCTTATTTGCTTGGTCAGTCACCGTTAAACCTAGTTGGCGCAGAGCATTGCGCATGACTTGGGTGTCATCTGCATCAAGTAAATTTTTCAGGGTTGTTGTGCCCGAAGATAAGGCGGCTAGCAATAAAGCGCGATTAGAAATACTCTTCGAGCCTGGCAACACAATCGAGCCTTGCGCACGAGCAAATGGTCCAATTTGAATATCAGGCAAGCCGCTCATCACAGCACATCCAAATCTTGACGGGCTTTACTTGCTTTATTAAATAATTTTTCTAGACCCGCACCATCATTTTCAGCAATCAACTTGCGCATGTGGTTGACGATGAGTAGATATTGATCAAGCTCCTTAAGCACTGCGGTACGATTTCCTAAGCAAATGTCACGCCACATCTCAGGACTCGAAGCAGCAATGCGCGTGAAATCCTTAAAGCCCGCACCGACATGACTCAGCTTCTGGTCAGCATCTTCTGAATTCACTACGCTAGCCATCAATGCATAAGAGAGGATGTGCGGCAAATGAGAAACCGCTGCGTAGATCGCATCATGCTGCACACAAGAGATCTTTTTCACAACAGAGCCCACTGACTGCCAAAAACCTTCAATGAGATCCATATCTTGGGGAGAATTTTCTTGCAGAGGGCAAAGAATCGTTTGTTTACCCACAAAGAGATCGGCTTTGGCAGCACTCGCACCATGTTGCGCGCCACCAGCAATGGGGTGTGCAGGAACAAATTGGCAAGCTTTTTTACCCAAAACTTCTTTAGCAGCCAAAATCACATCACCTTTAGTGCTGCCTGCATCCGTAATCATGGTTCGAGATTCCAGATGGGGCTCAATGACCTCAAAAGCAGCGCGCATCTGTGCAACCGGCACACACAGCACAATTACATCAGACTGCTTGGTGGCCTCGACTAAGTCGACTACCGTATCAATCGCACCCATCTTGAGAGCCTGATCTAAATTGGCAGAGCTGCGACCAACACCTAATACTGTATTTACTACTCCTGCCTGCTTCAGGGCCAAACCCAAAGAGGCGCCAATCAGACCAACACCCACAATAGTGACAGTACCGAAATTGCTTGAGGGATTAATAATGGCCATGAGCGGATTAAATTCTATTTTTTATTCGCAGTGTTGAATTATTTCGATGCCAAGATCTCGCGCAAGGCAGATATAAATGCATCATTCTCTGCTGGCAAACCAATGGAGATACGCAACCACTGTGGCAAGCCGTAGTTACCTACTGGGCGAACAATAACGCCACGCTTGAGAAGCTCTAAATTAATACGAGCACCAGCACCATCATCCTCTCCTACTTTTACCAAGACAAAGTTTCCAGCAGAAGGCAGATAGCTTAAGCCGAGCTCATCAAATGCCTGAGTAAGCTGAATCAATCCAGCACGATTGAGCTCAAACCCTTGCTTTAAAAATTCGTGGTCTTGAAATGCCGCGATCGCCGCAGCTTGTGCAAGGCTATTCACGTTAAATGGTTGACGAATGCGATTCAGCAAATCAGTTAAAGCAGGCTGAGCTACGCCATAACCAATTCGTAAACCAGCCAATCCATACGCCTTTGAAAAACTACGCGACAAAATCATATTGGGGAAACGCTTCACCCAAGCGATTGCGTCATAGCGTTGCTCTGGGGTGAGGTACTCGTTATACGCCTCATCCAGAACTACCACGACATGTGGTGGCAATGAAGATAAAAATTCTTCAATCTCTTTTGCAGTTAAATAACTGCCAGTAGGGTTATTCGGATTGGCAACAAACACTAATTTGGCTTTATCACCGGCAGCTTTCACTGCTTGTAACATGGCAGGTAAGTCATGACCATAAACAGCTGTAGCCGCTACTTCAACTGCCTTAGCGCCTACTGCTTGAGTTGCTAGTGGATAAACAGCAAAAGCATGTTTCGAAAAAATAACTTCGTCACCAGCTTGCGCTACTGCACGGGCAGCCAACTCCAAAATATCATTACTACCATTGCCTAAGGTGATCCAATCCGCTGGAACGCCTAGGCGTGCAGACAACACATTCTTGAGCTCAAATCCATTCGAATCTGGATAACGACCCAAATCAGAGGCCGCTTTGAGCATCGCCTCTTGGGCAGACTTTGGCATACCCAATGGATTTTCATTGGAAGCCAACTTCACAATTTTGTTTTCATCCAAGCCATATTCACGTGCGACTTCACTAATAGGCCGTCCGCCCACATAGGGAGCAATTGCGTGAATATGTTTTAAACCAATATGAGATTTAGATGTCATGCTGAATGGGGATATGAGCCGAGGTTTTTATAAAAGGCGGCGGTAGTTTTTAATTCTTCCAATGCTTTTGCCACCTTTGCATCTGCTGCATGACCCGCGACATCAATATAAAAGTGGTACTCCCAGGTACCCTTTCGTGCTGGACGGGATTCAAAACGATTCATGGAAACGCCATGCTTAGCAAGCGGTTCTAGCAAACGGTGTACTGCTCCAGGCTGATTATCGACCGACAAAACTAAGGAGGTTTGATCCCTACCGGTTGACTGACACTCATACGTTCCAACTACAACAAAACGTGTCCGATTATGCGGATCATCCTGAATCTGCGCAGCCACAGCTTGCAAACCATATGCCTCTTGCGCAGGATCACCAGCAATTGCAGCTAACGTTGGATCTTGCGAAGCCATGCGCGCTGCCTCAGCGTTGCTGCTGACCGCCTGCCGCTTTAATTGAGGTGCATGAACACTTAACCATTGCTGACATTGCGCCAAGGCTTGGGCATGTGCGCATACGGTTGTGACACCATCTAGATTGCCACTCTTCGTCAACAGATGGTGGCGAATTGGCAATACCACTTCACCACTAATACGCATTGGAGAATCTAGGAGTAAATCCAAGGTTCTTGAAATCGCACCTTCGCTAGAGTTCTCAACAGGCACAACCCCAAACTGTGCTGCACCCTTCTCAACCGCCTTAAAGACTTCATCAAGACTATTGCACGGTAAGCCTGCAATCGAGTGGCCAAAATACGTTTGTGCAGCCTGCTCTGAAAAAGTACCGACTGGCCCCAGGTAAGCAATCGTCTGGCGTGCTTCAAGTGCCCTGCAAGCAGACATGACTTCTCGCCAAATCGCAGCAATACCGTCCAGCAATAGAGGGCCCTTACTGATCCCTTGTAAGCGCGCTACAACTTGACGTTCACGTTCCGGTCTAAATACTGGAGAAGAAAAGCCGCCTTTAATATGTCCAACTTCTTGCGCAGCTTTAGCGCGCTGCGTTAGCAAATCTAAGATTTGCGCATCAAGCGAATCAATCTTGTCACGAATGGGCGCTAAGCGCTGTTCTTCTGTACTCTGGTCTTTAGAGCTCATTAGGCACGCCTTTCAAAATCACGCATAAATTCCACCAAAGCTTTGACGCCCTCGAGTGGCATCGCGTTGTAAATACTGGCACGCATTCCGCCAGCTGCTTTGTGGCCACGCAAGGCAACTAAGCCTGCCTCATTGGACTGCTCCAAAAACTGCGCGTTCAAATTCTCATCTTTCAAGAAAAAAGTAACGTTCATTCGAGAGCGATATTCCTGAGGAACCCGATTCTCGTACAAACTGCTTTGATCTAAGAAGCTGTACAGCAATTCTGCTTTTTCTTGATTACGCTTCTCTATTGCCTTGACGCCACCTTGCTTTAGTAACCATTTAAATCCAAGGCCAGCCATATAAATTGCAAAAGTCGGGGGCGTATTTAACATGGAATCTGTTACCGCTTGCTTTGACCAATCCCAAATTGAAGGGGTGATCTTCATGCTATGACCCATCAAATCTTTGCGCACGATCACAATCGTTACGCCAGAAGGTCCAATATTTTTTTGTGCCCCACCAAACCATACGCCACACTTGGTAACGTCCATCTCTTTAGAAAGAATGTTGCTAGAGATATCTGCCACTAATAGCTTGCCGTTGACATCAGGCACATCTGGAAACTCTACACCGCCAATAGTTTCATTGGCACAGTAATGCACATATGCAGCATCGTCTGATAGTTGCCAAGTGGAGCGTGCTGGAATCGTATTAAATTTTTCAGCTACTGAAGATGCTGCTAGATGGGCAACACCATATTTTTCTGCTTCTTTATAGGACTTTTCAGACCAAATACCAGTCACCAAGAAATCGGCTTTAGGGCCATTTTGAGCCAGGGACATTAAGTTCATTGGGATAGCGGCATTTTGACCAAGACCACCACCTTGCAGCATGAGGATTTCGTAAGAATCCGGAATACCCATCAAGTCACGTAAGTCTTGCAATACTTCCTCATAAAGAGCCATGAACTCTTTACCGCGATGACTCACTTCCATAACACTGGCACCCAAGCCTCGCCAATTCAACATTTCTGCAGCAGCCTGCTGCAAAACCTCTTGTGGCAGAGTAGCAGGCCCCGCAGCGAAATTGAAAATGCGGCGGTCAAAGGTCATGATGAATTAAGTAACTTTTAAGAAATGCCGCTTAGGCATCACCAGCATCATTAGAGTCAATTGTTGGATCAGCAGCGCTATCACCCTCTTCACCATCGTCAATATCAGCCTCATCATCTGAATCGCTTTCAGCAATGCGCTGCAAGCCAGACAAACGCGTACCTTCATCGACGTTGATCAATGTGACGCCTTGAGTAGCACGGCCCATTTCACGAATCTCCGAAACACGGGTGCGAACCAAGATACCACCAGTCGTAATCAACATAATTTGATCCTCAGGAGATACCAAAGCAGCAGCAACTACTTTACCGTTACGCTCGGTGGTCTGAATGGCGATCATGCCTTTAGTGCCACGACCATGACGGGTGTATTCACCAATCGGAGTGCGTTTACCAAAACCATTTTCAGTTGCAGTCAAAACGCTACTTGGAATCGCCACACCATTGGCATCGGCTACCGCCGCCTCAGCACCTTCAGCAGCTTCAGCAGGAGCAACTAACATTGCGATTACTTGATGACCTTCACCCAAGTTCATACCGCGTACACCACGCGCTGTGCGGCCCATTGGACGAACATCATTCTCATCAAAGCGCACCGCTTTTCCTGCATCAGAGAAAAGCATCACATCATGCTGACCATCGGTAATGGCTGCGCCAACTAAGAAATCATTCTCATTTAAATCAACCGCAATAATTCCGGCCTTACGGGGATTAGAGAAATCTGACAAGCGCGTCTTCTTAACAGTGCCCAAACTTGTTGCCATAAAGACATAATGATCATCTTGATAGCCCTTAATTGGCAGAATCACTGTAATCTTCTCGCCTTCAATCAAGGGGAACATATTGACGATTGGCTTGCCACGTGAAGTACGACTTCCTTGTGGCACTTCCCAGACTTTGAGCCAATACATGCGACCCCGATCAGAGAAGCACAGAATAATGTCATGCGTGTTTGCAACGAAGAGTGTTTCAATCCAATCTTCATTCTTGGTAGCTGCAGCTTGTTTGCCGCGACCGCCACGTTTTTGCGCACGATATTCACTCAGAGGTTGACTCTTCATGTAGCCCGTATTGGAAAGTGTGACCACCATATCTTGTGGGGTGATCAAATCTTCGGTAAACAACTCGGTTGCGTTCATCTCAATAAATGAGCGACGACCAGAATCACCACCAGCAATACCGAACTCCGCTTGAACGTCTTTTAGCTCAGACTCAATGACTTGAGTAACACGCTCTGGCTTAGCAAGTAAATCAAGTAAGTCAGATATCTCTGCCATGACATCTTTGTACTCATTCACAATCTTGTCTTGCTCAAGACCAGTCAAGCGTTGCAAACGCATCTGCAAAATTTCTTGGGCTTGGCTGTCAGACAAACGATAGAGGCCAGTAGATTGCATGCCGTATTCAGGCAATAAACCTTCAGGGCGGTAAGCATTACGACCGCCCGGGGTATCTGTCTCAGCGCGAGCCAACATCTCACGCACCATAGAAGAGTCCCATGCCTTGCTCATCAATTCTGACTTCGCAATAACAGGATTTGCAGCAGCTTTAATGATGGCAATAAATTCATCAATGTTTGCTAATGCAACGGCTAAGCCTTCTAAGACATGGCCACGCTCACGCGCTTTGCGTAATTCAAAAATCGTACGACGCGTTACCACTTCACGGCGATGCTGCAAGAAATATTCGAGCATTTGCTTCAGGTTTAATAGACGCGGCTGGTTATCTACCAGGGCCACCATATTCATACCGAAGTTATCTTGCAGTTGAGTACTCTTATACAAATTATTGAGAACAACTTCAGGTACCTCGCCACGCTTTAGCTCAATCACTACGCGCATACCTGACTTATCAGACTCGTCACGTAAATCAGAGATACCCTCTACTTTTTTCTCGTTAACCAGCTCAGCAATACGCTCAAGCAAGTTCTTTTTATTTACTTGGTATGGCAATTCATCAACGATGATGGCTTGGCGGGCACCCTTATCGATATCCTCGAAATGGGTCTTGGCACGCATGACTACACGACCACGGCCAGTGCGATAGCCCTCACGGACCCCTTGAACGCCATAAATAATGCCGGCAGTCGGAAAATCTGGTGCTGGAATGATCTCAATAAGCTCATCAATCGTGCATTCTGGGTTATGCAAGACGTGTAAGCAGGCTGAAACCACCTCATCTAGGTTGTGAGGAGGGATATTGGTCGCCATACCCACTGCAATGCCTGAACTGCCGTTAATCAGCAAATTAGGCACTTTTGCAGGAAGAATCAGGGGTTCTTTCTCGCTACCATCGTAGTTTGGCCCGAAATCGACGGTTTCTTTGTCCAAATCAGCCAATAACTCATGGGCAATTTTCCGCAGGCGAATCTCGGTATATCGCATTGCAGCAGCGTTATCGCCGTCTACTGAGCCAAAGTTACCCTGCCCGTCAACCAGCATATAGCGCAGGGAGAAGTCCTGGGCCATGCGAACAATCGTGTCATACACCGCAGAATCGCCATGTGGATGGTATTTACCGATCACATCGCCAACTATACGGGCAGATTTTTTGTAAGCACGGTTCCAATCGTTGTTTAATTCATACATCGC
>JAXIUI010000045.1:0-11954 GCA_034680725.1 Polynucleobacter sp. | reverse complement strand
CTTAGCCTGTTCACAGCGTCATCTTTAATGGCAGCCTCCATTGGCAATGCTATAGCTTGTACGTCTCTTGTCGTTACTGACACAAATGGCAATGTGTACCATGGGCGTACACTTGAAAACTCTGCGCGGCCACCAGCATTGCTTACTTACATGCCTGCAGGAACAAAAATTGAGTCGGCAACCCCAACAGGTCAGAAAGGCATGACCTTTAGTACAAAATTTGCGTTTATTGGAACCGGCAGCTCCAAGGGTTATGGCGTTAAGCAACAGCTATTTCTCGATGGTCTTAATGACCAAGGTCTCAGCTTATCTGGAAACGAGATAACTCCAACTACCTCGATGACTTTAGGATCGGATAATTCTAAGGTTCTTTCCGGCCAACTTTTTAGCACTTGGGTACTGGGAAACTTTAAAACGGTTGATGAAGTTAGGAAAGTTTTATCTAGTGGGGCTGTACAGGTCTGGTTGCCCGATGTTAAATTGTTTGATAACCTTCCCGTCCCACTTCACTATGCAATTCACGATAAAAGTGGCGGCGCAATTGTGATTGAGTTTACAAATGGCTTGGCCAATATCTATGACAACCCTGTTGGCGTTTTAACTAACGGACCACATTTTCCATGGCATCTCGAAAACCTGAACAACTATACATTTAATAATGTTGATAAAAATACAGGGCAGTTAGGCAAACTGAAATTAGCCACATCAGATTCTGGCATTGCAATAGCAGGACTTTCTGCTGCGAATACCTCACAGGGACGTTTTGTTAAAGCTGCTTTTTACGCAAACTATGTAAAAAAAGGTACAACACCGGATGAGGCCATTAATCAACTTGGTCATATTATGAATAATTTTGATCGTCCTGACGGCCTTACTATTGATGCCGCAGGCAGCAAAGGGGATGGCGGTGCCAGTAGTAATAAATCTTCAAGTGAAGTTTCCGATTTCACTGTAATGAAAGATCTTTCACGTGGTAAATATTACATACGTAGTATCAACAATTCTCTGAATTGGGCTGTAGTAGATCTGGCTTCGTTGAAAGATCTAAAAGAGGTTAAAGCACTCCAAGCGTATGGAATAAATAATGCTGGCGCTCAGGATTTGGCTGCTTCATTTTTGAAGTAAATCAATTCTAGGTGTATTAATAAAACCCGCTACGGCGGGTTTTATTTTGCACGTCCCCTTTGGGTTGTTTTTCGTCCATGCCAAGTTTTGGAGTGGGTTATTTATACTCAGCTGGTTAGTCTTTTTGCAGGAATACATTCACAGTTTCAGAAAGCTTTTTATAGCTTTGGAATAAGAATGCATGACCACCTTCATAAAAAGCCAACCAAGCAAAAGGTATTTGATTAGCAATAACAACTGAGTTTTGAGGGTTATCGATAATGTCTTCGCGGCCGTCTGCAACTAGAACAGGAACCTTAATATTCTTTAAGTCCTTGTAATTCTGATTGTCGGCATTCCAAAGGTTGATGCGAGCGCGAACTTGGCGCTCCTTGGTTTCTTTAGAGACGATGAAATCATCAGGGATAGTTCCTGCGGCTTTTGCTGCCATAACCCTCGCATACACAGTCCTGGCAGCCGCTTTACCTTCCGGTGTAATTGGGAATAGCAACTCGAAGTTCTCCATCGGGGATAGGCTTGGATTATTGAGCTCCTCCCCAACTTTTTTAGAAATGGCAATTTGATATTTTCCACCTGGATTTGGGGCGCAAAGAATAACCTTGCTGACCAAATCTGGGTGTCTGATGACAAGCTGTTGACCAATTCGAGCACCCATTGACCATGAGAATATGTTTACCTTTTTGAAGCCCAATGCCTTGACTAAGCCTGCGGCATCATCTGCCATCTGAGGAATAGTTGTATAGTTTTCTTTTGTATCGGTAGATAGTCCAGCACCGCGATTATCAAAAATGATTAGTTGATTATTCTTTGCTAACTCGCCAAGAAGGGCGGGATCCCAGGCGCTCATGGTTGCTGCATAACCCATAATTAGGATCATGGGATCGCCCTTACCCTTTAGGTAGTAGGCTAATTTCACATCCCCAACTTGAGCATATTTAACCTCAGGCTTTTCTTGAGCTTGCGCTGGGATATTAAGGCTCAGGGAAATAAAAACAGTAGCCATCGTTAAGTAAACACCTCGCATAAAAGCGGTGTTTAAAAAGCTTGCGGTGTTATTAAAATGCATCATAAGTCCCTAGTTAGGATCAGTTACTGTAATTTGGCATATTAGCATTTCAAACAAGCTAAAAAATGCATTAGTTCTCGGCCTTCATCAAGAGCTTCTTTGGGTCGTTAGCTGCCCCTCGCCATAAAAGCGTTACTTTAAGTAACGGTTCTAATTAAATAAGTCCTTTAGCCTTAGCCTCTCGATATCTCAAGGTTAACTGAAGTAGCTTAGCCGCACGATTTACCTTAAGCTTTTCCATGAGGTTCGCTCGATGCGCTTCTACGGTTTTAATTGAAATACCTAAGTCCATGCCAACTTCCTTATTAATCCTGCCAGCAACAATGCGATCAAGCACATCAACCTCTCTTTGGGTTAGAAGTCTAAATCTCTCTTTGATCTCTTTGAGCTCTGAAGATTGTTCTTTACTGAGATAAGCCTTTGATAGCATTTCATTGATTAAGCTATAAAGCTTTTCTTCGTCTACTGGTTTTTGAATAAAGTCAAAAGCCCCCTTTTTGAGAGCGTTTACCGCAGTGGTGATCTCCCCATGGCCAGTAATAAACGCGATGGGAATATTAAGACCCATATTCAGAAGCATTTCTTGAAGTTCGATTCCAGACATGCCACCAAGGTGAATATCTACTAAAGCACAGCCCAAAGATTGTTGATCACTAGCGGCTAGTGATTGCAAGAATCTCTCGGCACTTTCATGAGGGCTAACCCTAAAACCATAGGCATTAAGTAGTAGAGCCAGGGAATCTCGAATCGCTTCATCATCATCAATGACATACACCACACCGCCTTTTCCCGGAGGGGAGGGGTTGAATTGATTGAGCATTGTTCGCTGCCGATTCATTCTTTAATCGATTTTATCTTTTGCGCTACAAGTGCTAGCGCTTCTTCCGCATTTCTGGCCATCGCGCCACTTCCAGATTTGCCGATAACAAAGTAATTGTCTTTGTGGATATAGATATGAATATACAACTCTGTCTTTTGGATTCCAATGACCACTTGCAATACCGGCTCATGGCTAGCTTGGTCATAGCTTTCGGTAAAGCTACTGTAATCTAAACGATCAGCTTGATTTTTCGCTAACTCTCGAATTTGTGCGCTGATACCCTCAATTAACAGTTCATACTCATTATAAAAGTTTGGATTGGAGTGGCGAAGCTCGTCAATAGCGATTGCGTGTAATGTGCTGTTACCCATGGTTATTTGATGATTTCAAGATGGACATAAGCATCTAAGTTTGCAAGTGAGCCACGTTTATCCATAACGGCAAATCGTAAAGCTTCTTTTTTAAAGTCTTCAAGACCAGGGTGAGAACCATCTCCGCCTAATGAGACGATATAAGTCCAGAGAACTTGGTCCCTTTGCTCTTTTCGGTAGATATCTACAATTCGCTTCATCTATGCCTCTTAAAAATAACTATACGCCCAGACTATGAGAATTGGTTCTAATTTTTATAATGCACTGCCGCAAAATTAAAGGAGCGCTCAAAGAGAGCTTTGGTTTGGCTTGACGATTGTCAATGAATGTAGCTTAAGGATGACTTACTATCCATAGATGCCAAATGCCTATATTCGCTTTTTAAATCTGATTGATGCGCTTGATCGCATCAATCCAGGGCGCTCTCTGGATTACATCGAAATTCAGTTACTTGAATACATCATGCAGCAAGACGCACGAAAGATCCCCTTATTGGTAGGCGAGCTTATAGGCCTTAGCCACCTCGGGTCTCAAGCTACGCTGCATGGTAGGCTTAAAAATTTATCTGTACTGGGTTATGTCAAACTTGTTGCTGATAAAGCAGATGCTCGTAAAAAATCCGTTATCCCTACTAAGCTGGCAATAAAGTATGTGCAATTTATGTCAGATTGTTTAGAGAAGGCTTTGAAGGGTGTAGTTACCCAGAGTAGATCTCAAATCTAAGCTCCTAAAGGCAGGCTCAAGTCCTGGTGGGCCCACCAGAAAAGCAAACCCTCATCAGCAATGGTGGGGGTTTTGTCTTTTGAGCCTTACTTTAAGTAACGCTAAGGGATAGACGCATTAATAGAAAAAACTATGAGCACCTAATACCGAAACAAGAATTGTGATTAGGCTTAGAACTAATATAACTGAATGAACAATATACGTCTTTTTAAGATCAGTGATGTTATGCCCATTTTTGACCATGCGACCATGATTTTTCAGAATAAAGGGCTCAATCATAAAGAGCGCTAGAAAAAATAGGCACCATACAAAAACCATTGCATGCATCCAGAAGAATTGTATTTGCGTAAAACGGCTCCAGGCATCCAGTTTGTAGGTCATGTAAAAGCCAGAGATGCCTGCCAGTAAAACCATGACTCTCGCTATAGAGGCAAATCGATTTTCAATCGAATTAAAGATGGTGAGTTGGTCAATCCGAAAGGATGAGCGTCTTAATGTGGGAATTAGTACGAGAGTGACAAAAGTTACTCCGCCAATCCAAATCACCACACTTAAAATATGAATTGCCCTGGCTAAGGTTAAGTCATTCATGATGTAAGCGTTGATCCTGAGTGAGCAAGTTATCACCAATCATTTCAACTCTTGAGTACCACTTGTCAGATAGCTCAGGATTCAGATGATCTTGGAGAACGGTCTTAAAAAGTAATTTCCAGTCTGAGAGTAGTGAGGCATTAAATCCAGCGGCAAAATGTTTTCCAACTGGATCGTACTTATATGAGGCCTTAGGTATTCCGCCTAAAACTACCCACCAAAATTGGGCAATTTTTGCTTTATGGTCTTCCCAATTGTGCACAACTGAGAATGGCTGTGCTAAAGAGGGGTGATTTCGAGCACGGTTGTAAAAATCATCGACTACTTGATCAATTTGATCTTTGCCAATGATCTGAGCAATCGAAATAGATTTTAAAGTAGACGCTGACATAGTTTATTGAAGCTGAGCCTCTAATTCAGCAATTCGCTTTTTGAGGGCCCTTTGCTCTGTAAAGCGCTCTGTATCATCTCTAATGACTGCTGCGACTGCTACTGCTTTATGATTTTCATCAAAGATCATGGAGACGGTAAAAGCAATTGAGAGTGGTTTGCCGCTCTTATGCAGGGCAGGTACCGTCAGGAGCTTATCCCCGTATCTGGTTGTGCCTGTTTGCATTGAATGCTCGTAACCTTCGTTATGGCGGTGACGCAGCCTCTCAGGGACAATGAAATCCATGGTTGAGCCAAGCGCTTCAGTTTTATTAAAGCCAAAGATGCGCTCAGCAGAAGGATTCCAATAAATAATAATCCCCTGAGCATCAGAGATCACTACAGCATCTCCAATAGAATCAACTAATTTTGCAAAATCAATATTCATATAGCTTCTTTATATCGCCTCAATCGCCACTGTTTTAAAAAGGTTTTCTGTTTTTAATCTTGGTTTGGAAAAATCCTGTAGTGAGTACTGATTAAGCCCCTTAATAAAGTCTACTTTTGCGGAAGAAAGGATTCCTTTGAGTCGACATTGCTTATCAATGACGCAACTGGTATTTCCAGGAGTAAGGCAATCAAAGAGGTTGTCATCAGGCTCAGTTTGCTCAATCAAATCACCAAGCTTGATTTGATTGGCTGGCTTTGCTAATTTAAGACCACCCGCACGACCGCGAGTCGTTTCTATGTAACCCAGTAATCCTAGGTGATGGACTACTTTTACCAAGTGATTGCGTGAAATCTGATAAAAATCAGATAGTTCGGAAATAGTAGTAGTGTCAGCATTGCTTTGAGCAAGATGCATTAAGACACGCAAAGAATAATCTGTGTAGGTCGTAAACCGCATATTTAATCCAGTTCCAAAAAAAGTGACTTATTGACGTTTACCCTTCAAAGATGTAAAAATTATACATGTTATTAACGCATCGACACTAAAAAATGACGCGCTATTGAAGCTGTCGAGCTAATGGGGTAGGGAGATTTAATATGAGCACATCATATATACGGTTTTTAAACCTAATTGACGCACTGGATCGTATGAATCCAGGAAGGCCTTTGGATGAAATAGAAAGAGGGCTGCTTGAGCATATCTTGCGTTCTGCTGACGAGAGTCAGAAATTACTTGTAGGTGATTTAATTCATTTAAATCAATTTGGATCGCAAGCTACATTACATGGAAGAGTGAAAAATCTTGTTGCACAGGGTTACTTAAAACTTATCTCAGACAAGGTTGATGGTCGCAAAAAGTTCGTGGTGCCAACAAAGATGGCGATTAAATACAATGAATTTATGTCTAAGTGTCTTGAGGATGCAATAAAATCATAGTCTGGCTGTATTTAGGCTACATCTCAGTTTCTAAGCGAACCCTCAGTTGCTTCTTTGAGGGCGTATAAGGCTCACATCCTGGAATGTTCCAATATGTCCAAAACGACAAACCCACTATTCGGGTATAGAATTTGAACCATGTTGCTTCGTAGTAAAACTCTCATTCTATTAATATGCCTCTTCTTAATTGCATTTAAGGCGGCTGCTGGAAGTATTTTTATCCAGGCTGCAATTGAGCGGGCAGAGCTTGCTGGCGGCTCATTCAGTTTGATAACAACGATATCTTCTTTAACTTTTTTGAGCGACTTTGCTGTTGATGGAGCCCATAAAAGTAGAAGACAAACATGTAAAGCTAAAGAAAGTACAAGCGCCGACTTAAGAGCAGACTGTGGTGTTTGAATAAGGTGATTAAGGTAAAACAATCACTACTCGTCTTGTTTGGCTAGCTTCAGATTCATATTGAGCCAATTAGGTATGCCATCTTCTGCTCGTACTGCCTTAAATCCTTTTTCTCTGAGGCGCTTTACGGCTTCGTAGGACAGTACGCAATAAGTGCCCCTACAGTAAGCAACAATCGTTTTAGATTTGGGGAAGTCTCCCAATCGCTCTTCTAATTCTTCAAGGGTGATATTGAGTGCCCCTTCAAGATGGGAGTGAGCGAACTCTTCACTAGGCCGCACATCTAAAAGTGTGATTTCTCCACGCTTAGCCAATTTAAGCACTTGATTAACTGGCATGCCTTCTAAGCTATCTCGCGAGGTGAGGTACTTATTGACGAGGCTATCGACTTCTTCAATATGTCTTTGCCCTACACCTTGTAGTTTTAAGAATAAATCAATGACATCTGAGTCCGCTATCTCATAAACAATGGATTTACCCTGTCTGATCGTGTTCACAATGCCGACTTGTTTGAGTACTTGTAGATGTTGCGATACATTGGCAATTGGCAGCTTAACCTTCTTAGCAAGGTCTTCAACAGCAGTTGGGCACTGAATAATCAGCTCAATGAGCTCTAAGCGCACCTCAGAACCAAGGGCTTTCCCGAGTTTGGCAAATTGCTCGAACAGTTTTTGCTTGAAAGTAGATTTTTGTTTAGGCATAATCATTCAATGATTTTATTGAATATAAGTGGGGGTGTAAATGCTTAAAAAGCTCGTGGGTGTCATTATCTCTTTGTTCTCATTAAGCGTTCTGGCTAACAGCCCTGTTCCGCTAGAGATTAATGGACAAAAAGCCTTGGTATTCATTAATCAAGACCCTCCCGGAACCAGATGTAATACCAATGTTCAAATTGCCGCAGAAATTGCTAATGCGTATCGACTACCCATTTTGATTCTGCCCCAAACAGCCGTTCCGCCATTAACACCAGCTCCTTCAGTTTGGTACAACGGACAAAACATAGCGGCAAGTGGTGGCGCTCACAATGGCATGGTGAGCTATCAAATCATTGCGGACATTCTGGAGTTAGAGGGAACGACCAAGCAGAAGAGGCAAGGTAAGTTATTTAACGATAGCGTAAGACCTGAATTCGATAAGTTCAAATCAACTATTAAGACTGGGAAATAAATGAAAAAACTATTCATTGCGCTTGCGCTCACATCATTCATAGCAAGCCCAGCGTTTGCTGATAACAAGGCTATTGCTGTTGATGAGATGGCGGGCTATCTTGAGTTTGTGGACTATGGCGGCGCTACGATATTTCCTGAGCAGATACCCGCAGAAGAATATAAGAAGATGATGGTGATTGATGCTAGAGATAAGACTCAGTTTGAAAAGAGTCATATTCCTGGAGCAGTCAATATTGAATGGCGCCAAGTCTTGGCACAAAAAGATAAGATTCCTAAGAACAAGCCTGTCTTAATTTACTGTAATACGGGTAGTCTCTCAGCACAGGCAGGCTTTGCTTTGCGTGTTGCTGGCTATGAGAATTTGCGCATTCTTCAAGGTGGCTATGAAGAGTGGAAAACTAAAGGTGGCATGGATGCTTACAAGAAGGCTGTTAATAAACAACCTAAGCACTAGCAAATGAACAAAAAAGAACACTGGGACAGGGTATATGACACCAAATCACCAGATGCGGTAAGTTGGTATGCGCCGCATCTTGAGACGTCATTAAACCTAATTCATCAAGCCAGCACCAATAAGAGTGCTGCCGTTATTGATATTGGTGGCGGTGAATCTACACTGGTGGATGACCTTTTGTCTGAGGGTTATGAGGACATCAGTGTTTTAGATATTTCTCAAAAAGCAATTGATGTGGCAAGGGATCGTATTGGCAAGCAGGCTGATCAGGTTCACTGGTACTGCGCTGATATTACACAAGCAACATTACCGCAAGGCTATTTTGACGTTTGGCACGACAGAGCCGTCTTTCATTTTTTAACTGAAGAAGCACAACGAGCAAGATATGTAGAACAAGTGATGCGCTCAGTAAAGCATGGTGGCTATGTGATTATGTCGACCTTTGGACCCGAGGGCCCTGAGAAGTGCAGTGGTTTAGACATCGTTCGCTATGACTCAGAAAATCTTCACAGTCAGTTTGGTCAGACATTCAAGCTGATTGACAGCTCAACAGAGCTCCATCAAACCCCTATGGGGACCACCCAGCAGTTCTTATATTGCTTTTGTAGGATGGAATAGGCTTTACTTAGCTTAGATATTTTTTTACCCAAGTAGGGATCGTTCGAAGTAACAAGTTTGGTGTTAAAGCTATCATACATTATATAATAATATATAGTGTATGATAGCTTTAAATAGTGCAAAAAGATTAATATTAGGGATTAATAACGATTGCGTTGATTTCCATCGTAATAGGTAATTAAATCACCCCTTAAACAACTAAAGGGAGCATGATTAAAAGATAGGCATCTTTTATTCAAGTACATTAATGGCTCAAAAAAATGAATAGCACCATTAAATTAAAAGAACTCTTAAGTTCGCTTCTACTCCGAATGCGTGAATTGAACATTACCCGCCGTCAATTACTGATGGGTCTCACGCTTACATTTTTATTAGTCGTATTTGGATTTGTTGTTCTAAATTCTGGGCCTTTAGCGTCCACAAAAGTGACGACTATTAAAGTTAGCGATCAATCGCTTGCACCCACACTATTTGGAGTAGGAACAGTTGAAGCCAGGCGGGCGTATTTGATGGGGCCGGTAGTTGCTGGACGCGTTTTAAACGTATATGTAGATGTGGGCAATTTGGTTAAAGAGGGTCAACTACTTGCCGAGATGGATTCTATTGATCTGAATCAGAGAATGATTGCTGCTCAGGCACAAGTGACTGATGCAAAGGCACGCTTACTGCTGGCTTCTGAAACGTACAAGCGATATGTGGAGTTGGGAAAGAAAAATTTTATTAGCCCAATTGTTGTTGAAGGCAAGTCACAGGAACTCAATTCAGCAAAAGCGATTGTTCAAAAAACAACTGCTGATTTGGCTGGGCTTAAACAACAAGAGCTTAATATTAAATTAAGGGCTCCAGTAGATGGGATCATTACATCTAGAGATGCCGAGCCAGGCTCAACTGTTATTGCTGGTCAGGCGGTTTTAAAATTAATCGACCCAACGAGCCTATGGATTAAGACGCGTTTTGACCAAGGTAAGTCAATGGGATTAGCCGTTGGCTTAGATGCAAATGTGATATTGCGCTCTAATCCACATCACCCAATCTCGGGCAAGGTAGTTCGCGTTGAGATGCTCAGTGATAGTGTCGCGGAAGAACGCATTGCCCAAATTGAAATGATAGATATGCCCAAGACTGTTTCAATTGGGGAGATGGCAGAAGTGACATTGCAATTAGCCTCTAGTGAATATGGCCTTAGCTTGCCCAATGCAAGCATTAAAAAGAGGGGTGATGAAACTGGGGTATGGGTGCTCAAGGATGGCAAGCCCTACTTTGCTCGAGTACAAGTTGGACAAAACGGCTTAAATGGTCAAGTGGTTATTCTGAGTGGACTTAAGAGTGGTGATGAAGTTGTTCTCTATAGCGATGCTGAAATTAAAGAAGGGCAGCGTATTAAGGTGGTTGATTCTTTATTGAAGAAAACGCCGTGATTAGCCTAGCGGGTCGTGACATTGCGCATTCTTGGGGTAAGTTTGCTCTAACGGGATTGGGTCTTGGACTGCTAATCGGTGTCACTCTAACAATGGCAGGGGTATATCGAGGCATGGTGGATGATGCCATGGCCCTACTAAACAATAGTGGTGCAGATCTTTGGGTGGTACAAAAAGATACCCAAGGCCCTTATGCTGAAGCATCCAGCATTCGAGATGACTATGTAAGAGGCGTGCTGGGAATGCCAGGCGTTGCACGCGCAGCTAACATCACCTATCTCACAATGCAGGTTCGTAAAGGGCAGAGTGACACTAGAGCCATGGTGGTTGGGGTAGAAAGTGGGCAGCTTGGTGAGCCGGCCTATTTGATTTCTGGTCGACACATAGTCCAATCACACTATGAAGCTTTAGCGGATATCAAAACGGGGTTTGAGCTAAACGACCTCATTCAAATTAAGCGCCATCAGTATCGGGTAGTGGGTTTAACTCGACGCATGGTTTCATCGGGCGGTGATCCAATGGTATTCATTCCAATTAAAGATGCACAAGAGGCGCAATTTCTAAAGGACAACGATGCGATTCTGAATGATCGCGCCAGAAACGTAGCCAATCCCAGTTTGAATCGCCCCATTCCTGGGTTATTGGATGCTATTACGGCATCGCAATCTACCAATCACAGTGTGAATGCCATCCTTGTTCAAATCCAAGAAGGAAGAACTCCGGAGGAGGTGGCTAAACCAATCCGTCGCTGGAAACATCTTGAGGTGTATACAAGAGCGCAGATGGAAGAAATCCTTGTTGCCAAGTTGATTGCAAATTCTGCGAAACAAATTGGTATGTTTCTAGTGATCTTGGCGGTAGTAAGCGCTGCCATTGTGGCTTTCATTATCTACACCATGACCCTAGGAAAGATTAGGGAGATTGCCGTGTTGAAATTGATTGGCACTCAAAATAGTACTATTGGCAGCATGATTCTGCAGCAAGCCCTTGGCTTGGGGTTAATTGGTTTTGTTGTGGGAAAAACTTCTGCTACTTTTTGGGCGCCGCTGTTTCCAAAGTATGTTTTATTAGAGCCTGTAGACGCAATCATCGGATTCATTTTAGTGATGGTCATATGCGCTTTAGCTAGTACCTTGGCGATTAGAGCTGCTTTGCTAGTAGATCCCGCCCAAGCAATTGGAGGCTGATATGAGTACTTACAGCATTCAATTAGAAGGGCTTAGAAAAACTTACGGACATGGTGACGCTGCTGTAGATGCCCTCAAAAATGTCAATATGCAAATTGCTCCAGGTGAAGTGGTGGGGCTTATTGGCCCATCTGGATCCGGAAAAAGTACGCTACTGAAATGTCTAGGGGCAGTCATTGAGCCCACAGCAGGTCGCATGACTTTGGGTGGTGAAGTGATCTACGAGAATGGTTGGAAGATTAAGGACTTAAGGGCTCT
>JAXIUI010000044.1:0-12325 GCA_034680725.1 Polynucleobacter sp. | reverse complement strand
AACCCATGGAAAGCTGGGCTTTACTGCGCCTCTTACTGCCATCTCTGCAGCAGTTGTCGGTGTGATTGCCAACCTTGGCCTATTTTTTGCTTATCACGTCTTTTTCCCACATGGTTTAGGTGGCTCAATATCTTGGCTTTCTATCGTGATCTGTGGATTTGCTGCGCTAGCACTCTTTCGCTTTCAAAAAGGTGTGCTCTCAGTTTTGGCAGGCTCAGCACTCGCTGGGCTACTGGCTTACCTTGTGAGCAGTTTATTGATCTAATAGGCCATTGTTCTAGCGCGAAATTGGCATAATGGAAGTTATGCGAATCGAACCCAAAACCATCACCGAACTTCAAGAATGGCTTGGTAAAACCGAGACCTTTGAAGATACCGTCACCAGTGCTCCGGTCACAGCCTTATCGGCCACCTTAGATCGAGTCGACCCGAAACCCATCAAGGGAAGCTTTTTACCCGAGCTTTGGCATTGGTTGTATTTTTTGCCCCATGGCCGTCAATCTGAAATTGGTCCAGATGGTCATCCAAAGCGCGGCGGCTTCTTGCCACCAGTTCCACTACCCCGTCGCATGTGGGCGGGTAGTCGCGTCAATTGGCTTGCACCTTTAGCAGTGGGTGATGAGATTAAACGGGTATCTAAAATTGAATCCGTAACCCATAAAGCGGGTCGCACTGGCGATTTGATTTTCGTTTTAGTCAAGCATGAGATCTCCAATCAAAATGGCTTAGCATTAATTGAAGAGCATGACATTGTGTACCGTGATGCACCAGGTCCTGATGACAAGCCAGTTGCACCAACACCTGCGCACACCGATGCAAAGTGGAGCAAAACCATTAATCCGGATGATGTTTTACTGTTTCGTTATTCAGCACTCACATTTAATGGCCATCGCATTCATTACGATCGTAAATATGTCACTGAAGTAGAGGGCTACCCAGGATTAATCGTGCATGGACCGCTGATTGCCACCCTCTTGGTTGACCTAGTACGCCAAAGTATTCCTGGCTGCACCTTAAAGAGTTTTGAGTTTCGCGCTATCAGACCTACCTTCGACATCAATCCATTTAAAGTGAGCGCCAAACCCGACCTTGACAAAGATCCCTCTGGAAAAACAATTGCTATTTGGGCTCAAGACCATGAAGGTTGGCTCACCATGCAAGCAACCGCAGTTCTCAATTAAGCACACTACTATCCATGACACATCCCTCTAAAGAGCTCGCTCACTTCGCAGCGCAACTCAGTATTCATGACATACCCAAAGATGTGATCGATCGCAGCGAAGATTTATTAGTCGATTGGTTTGGATCGGCTATTGCAGGCAAGGGTTCGCGCCCGGTTGAGATCATCACGCAATTTGCACAAAATATGGGTGGCTTTAGCGCAGCCAATCCTAGCTCTGCAGAAATTCTCATTACACGTAAAAGCTCTAGTCCATTCTTGGCGGCTTTAGCCAATGCCGCAGCATCCCATGTGGTTGAACAGGATGATGTGCATAACGGTTCGGTTTTTCATCCTGCCACCATTGTTTTTCCTGCTGCTCTGGCTACCGCCCAAACGATTGGCGCCTCTGGCCAAGAGTTACTCCTAGCCTCAATAGTGGGGTATGAAGTGGGTATTCGTGTAGGTGAATTTTTGGGACGCTCACACTACAAAACCTTTCACACGACGGGAACTGCAGGCACATTAGCATCCGCTGCTGCAGTCGGTCGCCTGCTAAAGCTTACGCCTGAGCAAATGTTGCATGCCTTTGGCTCTGCCGGCACTCAATCTGCTGGTCTTTGGGAATTCTTACGCGATGCAGCAGACTCGAAGCAACTCCACACTGCTCATGCATCAGCAACTGGTCTGATGTCGGCTTACATTGCACAAGCGGGTTTTACAGGCGCGGCACATATTCTGGAAGGCCAGCAAGGTTTGGCTGCTGGGATGTCAAGCGATGCCGATCCAAGCAAGCTGACTGATCGCCTTGGCACTCGCTGGACCACTGCAGAAACCAGCTTTAAATATCACTCCTCTTGTCGTCACACCCACCCTGCTGCCGATGCGCTTTTACAAGTAATGCTGGCACACCAATTAACACCGCAAGACATTGCCAAAGTAGAAACCTTAGTACATCAAGGAGCAATAGATGTACTCGGCCCAGTTACCGATCCTGCAACCGTACATCAATCGAAGTTCTCAATGGGGACAGTATTAGCCCTGGTTGCTCACTACCAATTTGCGGGCTTGCAAGAGTTTGATCACCATTTTCATGACGATGCCATTTGTGCTTTCCGAGATCGGGTCACTATGGTTTTGGATCCTGAAGTTGATAGCGCCTATCCACAGCGCTGGATTGGGAAAGTCAAAGTGCATTTGAATAATGGCACGGTTTTAGCAGGCCGAGTAGATGAACCCAAGGGGGATCCCGGTAATACGCTCAGCAGAACAGAGATCACCGATAAAGCAATGCGCTTAGCGGCCTATAGCGGCGGCGCTACCCCTTCTGAAATGGCTACTGCGATTGATCGCCTTTGGAATATCCGCCAACAAAAAGTACTTGGTAATTTGATCTCTTAACAATGGTGCTGATTACTCCATTGATTCCGTTAGCGAACCTCTCTCACCTAAAGTCCTTATGAACCCACTCAATACCGCAATCGGTTTTAGTAGTAGTTTTTTATTTGTTCCTGCCACGCGCCCAGAGCGATTTCTCAAAGCCTTAGATAGCGGAGCCGATGGGGTCATTCTGGATTTAGAGGATGCCGTTGCACCAGAAGAGAAAGATCAGGCACGTGATGCTATTCGAAGCGCATGGCCAAGCTTTAGTGCCGAACAAAAAAAACGCCTGGTCATTCGATCCAATTCTCCGGGCAGTCATTTTTATGCTGCTGATTTAATCTTGGCACAAGAACTCGATATCGGTTGCTTACTCATCCCCAAAAGTGAATCGCTCGATCAAATTAATGGTGCAGCACAGATCCTTCCCAATGCTGCCATCATCCCCATGATTGAAACGGCACTAGGCCTGCATCACCTCGATGAAATTGCCAATTCAGAACAAGTATTACGCCTTGCCTTGGGTAATTTAGATTTACAAGTTGACTTAGGGATGATGTGCGATCCGCAAGAAACAGAATTGCAAACTGCACGCTTTCAAATCGTGCTGGCTTCACGTCTGGCGCAGATTGCCCCTCCAATAGACGGGGTTACTCCCTCTACCGATGACATTGAGCGCATTACAGATGATGCCCAGAAAGCAAGGCGGATGGGGTTTGGCGGCAAACTCTGCATCCACCCAAAACAGGTTGGCTTAGTTAAAGCAGCCTTTATGCCTACGGACGAAGAGCTCTCCTGGGCCCAGCGCGTCATTGCAGCCGATAAGGCCTCCAAAGGTGGCGCAGTTAAGCTTGATGGACGAATGATTGATCGGCCAGTGGTGCTCCTGGCCCAAAGAACCCTAGCGATTGCTGGTAAACCCTAGGGGCTTTCATCTTCAGTAGTGGCAAAATTAGCAAGCTTTATACATAAATGGAGACTTACATGAAATTGAAAAAAACGCTGTTTGCGGGAATTGCTGCCATCGTCAGCGCCGGCACTTTATTAGGCAGTAATGTTGCGTCAGCTCAAAAAGACTGGCCAACCAAATCCATCACCCTCGTTGTCCCATTTGCTGCAGGTGGACCAACTGACTCTATCGCCCGCTTAATTGCGGTACCAATGGGTCAATCTTTGGGCCAAACTGTTGTTGTTGAAAACGTCGCTGGTGCAGGCGGCACGATTGCTTCTACTAAGGTAGCTCGCGCGGCTCCAGACGGATACACCATTTATATTCACCATATGGGTATGGCTACAGCTCAAGCGCTGTACGACAAACTTCCGTATGACCCAATGACTAGCTTTGAATACATTGGCCAAGTAGCTGATGTGCCAATGGTATTGCTTGGTAAGAAAGATTTGCCAGCGAACAATTTCAAAGAACTTGAAGCCTACATCAAAGCCAATGGTAATAAAGTTACTATGGCTAACGCTGGTCCTGGCGCAGTATCTCAATTGTGCGGCCTGTTATTTCAAAGTCGTTTAGGCGTTAAGTTGACCAACGTTCCTTACAAAGGTACTGGTCCAGCATTAACTGACTTATTAGGCGGCCAAGTAGATTTGTTGTGTGACCAAACTACACAAACTATTCCTTACATCAAGGATGGTCGTGTAAAAGCGTTTGGTACAACAACTATGAAGCGTTTGCCAGCAATTCCAAACGTACCAACTCTGAACGAACAAGGTCTTAAGGACTTCCAAGTTCAAGTTTGGCACGGTGTTTATGCTCCAAAAGGTGTTCCACAGCCTATTTTGGACAAGATCAATGCAGCCCTCAAGAAAGCATTGAACACACCTGACGTTCAAAAGCGTTTGAATGATTCCAATATTGATATCGTATCGATGGATAAAGTGTCTGCTAAAGGCCTGAAGAACCATCTCGAAACCGAGATCAACGTCTGGGGTCCAGTCATTCGTAAAGCAAATATTCCAGATTAATTTTTGGAACTGCTTCATAAAAAACCCGCTGAAGTTAGCGGGTTTTTTATTTGCTTGCAATTAGCCGGCTCTGAACAGATATCCTGACTGTAACTTCTGACGACGCCTTGCATAAAAGAAATGGATGATGCAATACAAGGACCAGAGCGCTAAAAAAGGATCCAGTATGTAATCCCATAAATTAGCAGACTCATGCCAGCGGAAAGACCATGCAATGATGGCTAAAGATAAAAGCCAAACACCTTTAACCCAGCCAGCAACACCACATATCAAAGCAACGACGACTACCGAGATGAGTAGACCTAGCGTGCCGTATCCCCATGCATAGGGATCAAACATGCCATAGCCTAAGGCTAGGGGATAAAAAACAATAGCAACAATCACAATGGCCGCATTAAAAGCCAGTGGCGTTTTGCGATTTTGGGGCAGCAGAGTGCTCCACAACAAGAGCATGCTGACGATACTCAACTCTCCAGTAGCGCCCCTAACGTAGGCGGACAAAGGCAACTCTAAAGATAAGCCAATGGGCCAGAAAAATAGATTTGCTAGTAACAATAAAATTACTATACGAACCACCAGCGGGAATGAGGCCCGAGAGAATTTTTGTGCCAAGTAGATGAATACCACGGCACAAGTAATTGACATTTCTACTAAAGCTATCTGTTGCAGGTATTGGCTCATCACTGCGTATCCTTCACTTGATTCATTGCCTGCCTAAACCATGCAGCCGGGAAATAAAGATGTCGGATTCTTTTTCTATCCCAGGTATAAGCCAAATGGGCATCATCACCTTGCACTGTAATTAAATAGGGATAGGAGTATTCTCGGCGCTGATCATGGGGAAGTGCCTCATCATCCTCTAGCACCTGAATCACACGCCAGCTTGTGGCACCCTGCTCACGTATCACCATTACTAAGCGAGCGCGCCCCACTTCAATATTATTCAAAACCATTAAGCGTGTGCCATCGCTGAGCGTCAGGGAGGCCACTGCAGCATTCGGGTTTGGGATTTCAAGATCTTTACCAATGCTCCAAGTTTGTCCCGCATCTGTTGTTTCGCTAACAGGGATTTGTTTAATTTGCGAACTGGGGCGAGTTTGCCGAAAGAATGCACTCGCCTCTTGTGCGCTATCCACAAAAACTACCGGCTGAATGGCGCCCCTACCTGAACTCATACGCCGCTTATCGATAATTTGACTATCTTGTATACGCAAAAATTCGCCAAATCGTCCAATCCACTCGTGATACGCGGGCAATCCTAAGCGTCCATCTGAAAACTGCAAGGCTGGTGACTTCACCAAAGTACTCAGATTAATCAGTGGCGATGCAATCAAACGTTGTGGCTGAGTCCAAGTCAAACCCTCATCATCAGAAATCACTGAGGAGATAGAGCTGCCAGCCCAGCCGCCAATAGAGACTGTGACAAAAAACAATTGCATACGGCCATCAGCCATTCTGGCGGGGACTGGATTTCCCAATTTAGCGATGTAACGCGATAAACCTTTTTCAGCGCTGACCCGACTCATGACGACGGTGGGAGCACTCCAACGGGCAGCACGTGGATCAAATACCGAAGAATTAATCACAACATCGGGAGCGCCTTCTCTGCTACCTGCAAACCAAAATGCTCTGACCGCGCCATCCTTTAAGGCAATCAATGAAGCAGCATGTACAGATGGTGCATCAGTATCTGGCAACCAATCAGCTTGTAACTGAACCGCTGGGGGTTTCATGGGGGCAAGCTTTTTGCTTGATTGAGAAGCCTGGGGGGTCTGTGGACTATCGATAGATTCTTGAGATGTTGCTAAGGTGCCCACGATTTCTGGCGGAGCAAATGGTGCCCAAGCAGGGCGGCTATCAATGTGCAAATAACCCAACACTGCCGCAAGCAATAAAACACAAAGTGCAATGACCCGATTCATCGGCAGGCATCCTTCCCTTCTTGGGGTAAGGAGAGGATTGCTGGGTTAGAAATTAAATACTCATTCACAAAAAGATATTCTCCGATTTGACCCAAGAGTATCGCCTTAATTTCCGCTTCAGAGTGTCGCGCCCGCATTTCCATTCGCTTACCAAGGATTTTGCAGGAGTCGCACAAGATGGGCTCAACACCTATTGGAGTCTGTACTGCTACCAAAGGGAAACTTTGCGTCAGCAGATTGATCTGACCAGCATCTTTTGCCAGATAGCCATGTAACGTTGTCCCAGGCAGTAGCAGGCGGTACTCCTCATCCTTAGCGCGATAGTCACAGGGCACCCATACCTCCTGGGTTTTGAGGGCTTGGACTGTGGCCTGGTCATAACGGCCCAAAGAACCCTCTAAGGGAGAGAGGCTACTATTGAGTGCGCAGTAACACAGAAAACATCCTGCCAGAGCAATGGTTTTGGTATGTGCTCTATAAAGCAATCCAAGCAACACTAGAAGTAATGCAGCCACCATCAATATCCAGTGGGCATATGAGTAAGACCACAAACCCGGCTGCCCCAGAAAATGAGAGAGTTGCAAGTTTGAGCCGACCCACGTGAGGGCCACCAATAGTATTAGTTGTAACACCAGCGCCAACCGAAATCCCCATAAAGGCAAGCGATCCCAGTAAAGGGCAATCAAGGCTGCAAAGGCCGGCATCACTGGCAATAGATAGCGTCCAGATCTCTGGCTAGGCAAGCTAAAAACAATCAAGAAAGCCAGGATCAGCAGCAATAGCAAAGTCTCCTCTAAGGACAAGAAGCGACGTTGGCGCCAGCACTCAATTAATGCAGAAATTAACACTAAGGTAAATAGCCCTGCATTAGCCAAGGTCGTGATCATCAACATCCAGATACTGTCTCCGCCTCGCACTAGATCAAGCAAGTAGTGAGTGCTCCGGGCATCAAACTTGCCTGCATTCTCACCGACTACAAACTCCTTCCAGATCTCCTGTGGAAATGGGTCCAATACAAACCAAAGAGAAAAAACCCCCAAAGCCAATAGGGCTGTTGAAATCACTTTATAGACATCTCGCACGATGAATTGAGGAATGCTCCAAGAACGCCAGCGCCAATAAAACAAACTTAAGGCAAAACAGGCTGGCACAACGTAAGCGAATGATTTGGCCAGTAAAGCCATACCGACTGCAAGACCTGCTAAAACAGGAAACAAGAATCGAGAATCAAAGGCTACCTTGCCCCAATACAGTAAGGCAAAAAAAGGCAGGCTAATCCAAAATACTTCAGGCGGGTCTGTTAGAAAAGGTCTGCCATAGCGATAGGTGGCAAAAAATGAGAGCCACACCAAGGCCGCCAAAAGACCGGTTTTTCGGTTGCCACTACATCGAGCTACCGCCAGAAATAAGAAAAATGCAGTCAATCCGGTATAGAAAAGACTTGGCCAACGCAAGGCAAATAAGGTCCAATCACTGCCCCACCCCGAGCTAGCAATTCCTTGCCAAAACACCAAAGGGGGTTTGGTATTTTTAATCCCATCCATTTCAGACTGAAGTGGGAGCCATGTCCCTGTATCCGCAGTCATCCGGACAATATGCATATAGGGATACTCATCCCCATTTTTAGGCGCAAAACGGCTATCTAAGGCATATAAATAGGTGAAGATGCCCAGCAACAGGATTGCTATCGCACTACGGTAGGTAAATGAGCCTCGCATAGGGATAGTTTATAGGGCTTAGCAGCCAAACCTAAAACCGGCACCCACCCCCCAAAGAATTGATCTAAACGCATTACGAATCAAGCTAAGTAGAAACACTTATCTCTGTTTTATCTGTTTAATATACAGTCATAAAGTTGGATCCTAAAACAGTTTTATGCTTACTGGAGATGATTCCTATGCGAATGAAGTTTTTAAAACCGATTCTTGTGGCTAGCGCCCTTGTTGGCGTCAGTCAATGGAGCACAGCATCTTTTGCACAAAATGCAGATGCCACCAAGCTCTATAACCGTAGCCTAGCAGCAACCTGTGCTAACTGTCATGGCACCGATGGCAAAGGTGTTGTCGATGGTGGCATGCCGCTCATCAACAATCTTTCTAGCCAAGATATGTTGAAAAAACTGATGGATTACAAATCTGGTGCCTTGGAAGGTACCATCATGCCCCAGTTAGCCAAAGGCTACACAGATGAACAACTTAAAACAATTGCCAATCAACTTGGCAAAAAACAATAAGGAGGCAGCATGGATCGTCGACATTTTATAGGTCACAGCGCTGCAGCAATTGGCTTGCTAGCGGGTCTTACCGGACAAGCAAGAGCAGCTAAGTTACAAAAAGCAGAAATTTTAGTAATTGGTGGCGGCTATGGCGGTGCTACTGCAGCCAAATACCTACGCCTCTTCTCAAACAATACCGCTCGCGTCACTTTGATAGAGCCTAATGCTTCATTCATCTCTTGCCCAATGTCCAACCTGGTTATTGGTGGCTCACGCAATATGGCAGAGATTACCTCTTCCTATGACAATTTGAGCAAGCGCCACGGTATCAAGATTATTCAAGATAGCGTTGTCAGCATTGACCCTGCTAAAAAAACCGTTAAGCTCGCCTCCGGAAAGACGCTGCCCTACGATAAAGCAGTAGTTTCTCCTGGCATCAGCTTGAACATGAATAGCATTGAAGGTCTCGCCCAGGCTAATAAAGACGGCGTTACCTTGCAAGCTTGGAAAGCAGGCGCAGAAACCGTTGCCCTACACAAGCAAGTTGCTGCTATGCGTGAAGGCGGTACTTACGTGATCAGCATTCCAGAGGCACCCTATCGCTGCCCTCCTGGACCTTATGAGCGCGCCTGCCAAGTTGCAAGCTATCTAAAGCAAAATAACCCTAAGGGTAAGGTATTGATTTTGGATGCCAACCAAGATGTTGTATCTAAGGGTGGCTTATTCAAAAAAGTCTGGGCTGAGCAGTACCCTGGCATGATTGAATATATGCCAAAACATAATGTTGTCGGTGTGGATGCTAAAACCAAGACCGTCAAATTAGAGGTACAAGATGACGTTAAGGCTGATGTACTCAATTTGCTACCTCAAATGGGAGCAGGCGAGATTGCAGTGAAATCTGGCTTAGCCAATTCCAATGGTCGCTGGGTGAATGTCAACTACATCAACTTTGAATCTACCGCCCAAAAAGATATTCACGTTTTAGGTGATGCTATTCAGATTGCTCCGTTGATGCCTAAATCTGGTCACATGGCTAATCAGCATGCAAAAGTGGCTGCTGCGGCAATTGTTGCTGAACTCAGTGGCTGGGAAGTTAACCCTGCTCCTGTGCTCACCAATACCTGCTATAGCTTTGTTAACAGCCGCGAAGTTGTTCACGTTGCCAGCGTCCATCAGTACAACGCTGCAGAGAAGACATTCAAAACAGTACCGGGATCTGGTGGATTATCACCAGCGCCAACCGTACTAGAGGGTGTTTATGCTTGGGGTTGGGCTCACAATATCTGGGCTGATAGCCTTGGATAATGCAAGCTAAGGGTCCCAATTAAAAAAGAGGCTTCGGCCTCTTTTTTAATTGCTACTGTGACTTGCTAATCGCAGTGATCCGTTTACGTCTGCGCTTACTAATCACCAAGAAAAGAATTGCCACGACAGGGGCCGCAACAGCTGCAATGATTTCAGGATGAATAGCCAGGCCAGCTTCTTTGCCACCCTTGGCAATATAGGCCAATAAACTGACAGCGTAGTATGTCAGCACGAGGACAGAGAGACTTTCCACTGTCTCTTGTAAGCGCAATTGCAAGCGTGCCCGTTGATCCATGCTGGCAAGTAATTTTTGCGTCTGCTCTTCATTCACAAACTCAATGCGGGTTCGCAAGGTTTGGGTAGTTCTTGAAATTCGATCAGATAACTCTTTGAGCCTGCGCTGCGTCCAAATACACGTACCCATTGCTGGCTGAAAGCGTCGATCCATAAATTCAGAGAGGGACTGCACACCAGGAATTGGCGACTCTGCCAGCTCAAACAGATTTTTGTTCAGCAATTGACTATAGGCTTCAGAGGCAGTGAAACGCAAACCGTATTCAGAAATCCATTGTTCAGCCCGCGATGCCAAATGGGATAGCTCACCCAAAAATTTACCGTCTTTTTCAGTGTGTATTCCAGGCTCACTTTGTAATTGAGAAATATTTTTAGATAAATCCGCTAACTCTGATTCAGCAGCGCGCAAAGGCATTGAGAGGCTCTTGGCAACCGGAAATGCAATCATGGCTGACATCCGGTAGGTCTCTGCCTCAGCCAATGCTCGAGCTACTCGCCCAGCCTGCCGGGAGCCCAAAATATCATGCGGAATAAGATAAGAAATGTAACCGTCTTGATCCAGACGTAAGTCTGTCCATAACTGAGCCTTCTTGCTGGCTAGAATATAGCTTCCCAAAACAGTATTGCCGTTAAAGATCGCAGAGACCTCTTGCGCCTCACTAAATAATGGGCGATGTTCAAATACAAGATCTAAGGCAGAGATTCTCTCGCCCCCTGCCTCAGCAATAACGGGACAATTTAACTTCCGAAATAAATCATCTAGGCTAGCTTCGAGTGCCAGTCTGGATTCAAGCAATGGCCCAGTAATTTTGACTGGGTTACGGGTGATAGCCGCAATCGTTGCAAATTCCCCGTGCAGTTCCCACTTAATCAAGACCCTCTCCGGCTCAGGCGCTAGAGTCAAAATCTTAAAAGCATGGTCTTTTTCGCTATCGTTTTCTACACCCAATGCTCTACTGAGGCTCTGAATCCACAAAATTTGTGACTGTCGAGAACGGGCGTCGAGCAAAAAGGATTGGGATAAAACCCGCTCGTTTGGCCACAGTGCAATAGGGGGGCGCGCGTGCACCTCTTCATGCAACTGCATTCTCATTGGGTGATCGTAAGGTCTCATGGTCTTCTTTACTGGCGTAAGTTCAATCTTGCCTAAATACTACTCTCATCATCTTGCAGTCGGTAAGGTTGAACCCCCCGGCTCAAACAGTTCCGCACATAATCAATACTGGTTCTTAAGGAGTAATAATCCCCAGACATACCCTTAGGAACCTCTAACTGAAGCGCCTCAAACTCTAGCAAATCTAATTTTTTAAGATACTCATTTTTTGCGCTAGGCAAGAAATTCTCGGTAAGCTCTTGCTCGTAGGTCTTGAGCCTACTATAGAGCCTATTTAACCTTCGGCGCATCCGCTTATCTCGATAACCAGGAAGACTAATCAGCACTGGATAAGCAATGGCACAAAACGGTAAGAATACAAAAATCAAGCGATTGATGAGCTCGGCCAACCAAAATGGGAAGTACGTCATCAACCAAGGTGAACCATTTTTCTCGTAATGAATGGCAACTGGACTTTCCGGAAAGTGGGAGACTCCAAAGAATGGGAATTCACCCCGTTTCGCAAAAAAATTGGCTTTGCCATTAATGGCGTGCGATGCCTCTAAAAACAAGAATTGAAGTGCGGGGTGCATCCGATCATCAATCAATAGATTGGTCGTGGTTGATAACAACTGTAATTCAGCCTTTGGATTATTTCTAGGCAAACTAAAACCGCCAATAGGCACCTTTAAGATATGGAGATAAGGTAAATGATGGGTAAATGCCTCGGCTCGCTCAAATCCAATCAGATGAATTGTCGGATCATTGAGTAAGGCCTGTACATTTTCAGACTGATATCCATCAACTAAAAAAGCGGCATCAATGTCCCCCTTTTTTAGGGCGCTTACCGATTCATGGTTTGGTAGATATAAAAAGCGAGCCTCTTTTTGCAACCCAGAAAGTTCCAATAAACGCATAGCCTGGGCATGAGTTCCACTGCCAATGGCACCCACTGAAACTTTTCCCTTAAGGAAATATTT
>JAXIUI010000043.1:0-13023 GCA_034680725.1 Polynucleobacter sp. | reverse complement strand
CCGGTCGACATGCGAACTCCATTACATAAAATTAAAACAACCGTGATGAGGGTGAATACTTTTTAATCAGTCTCGCTCTAAAACACGCCTAAATAGGACTTTAAATAAAGACTACCCCCTGATTGTTTGCCCTTTATGGTGGGGTGTCAAGGGGTTGGGTGTAGATAGTTATCGATAAAGCCCCCTTTTTTTAGGGAAAAATGCCCCCATATGCTGTAAATGGAGCTTTATTGATGGTTTTTTGCAACAAGACCCTTAAATTCACATTTTGGGATCTGTGTTTAGAATGTTTCTCATGAGTCGTACAACTAAAAATCCGACGGTTGGTAACCCAAATAACCCTTACATTGAAGATACTATTCTTCTCGAAAAGCAGGCCGAGAAAGTAAAAGCACCTTCGATGTATAAAGTTTTACTATTAAACGATGATTACACGCCAATGGAGTTTGTGGTGATGGTGATTCAGGAGTATTTTAATAAGGATCACGAGACAGCTACACGAATCATGTTGCAGGTACATTTAGTTGGCAAAGGCGTCTGCGGTATTTTTACCAGAGACGTTGCGGCAACAAAAGTGCATCAAGTTATCGAGCTCTCCCGCGAAGCGGGTCACCCACTACAGTGCACTATGGAGGAAGCATGATTGCCCAGGAATTAGAAGTGAGTTTGCACATGGCGTTTGTTGATGCGAGAGCCTCAAGACACGAATTTATTACTGTCGAACATCTACTTGCAGCTTTGCTAGATAACGCTACTTCGGTAGAAGTATTAAAAGCTTGCGCCGTCAATATTGCTGAGTTGCGTTCGCAGCTGAAAAACTTCATCAATGACAATACGCCCGTTGTACCCGGTAATGATGAGGTAGATACCCAGCCAACTTTGGGTTTCCAGCGCGTTATTCAGCGCGCCATCATGCACGTTCAATCAACATCGAATGGCAAGAAAGAAGTGACGGGTGCGAATGTACTCGTTGCAATATTTGGTGAAAAAGATTCTCACGCGGTGTATTTTTTACAGCAGCAAGGCGTGACTCGTTTGGATGTCGTGAACTTTATTAGCCATGGCGTTCGCAAAGATCAGGCAGAGCCTGTAAAGCCTACTGAATCCTCTCAAGAGACAGAGGAGGCTGGCTCTAGCGGTAAAGAGAGTCCATTAGAGCAGTACACTCAAAATCTCAACGTGCTGGCTAAGCAAGGCAAGATTGATCCGCTAATTGGTCGCGAAAGTGAAGTCGAGCGTGTGATTCAGGTTTTATGCCGTCGCCGTAAAAATAATCCCTTGCTCGTTGGTGAGGCAGGTGTTGGTAAAACTGCGATTGCTGAAGGTTTGGCCTGGCGCATTGTTAAAGGCGATGTTCCTGAGATTTTGGCTGACGCTACCGTTTATTCATTAGATATGGGTGCGCTACTGGCGGGTACTAAATACCGCGGTGATTTTGAGCAGCGCCTCAAGAGCGTGCTCAAATCCCTCAAAGATAGTGCGCATGGCGTTTTATTTATCGATGAAATTCACACGCTGATTGGTGCTGGTGCAGCATCCGGTGGAACCTTGGACGCAAGCAATTTGCTCAAACCGGCGCTGTCTAACGGTCAACTGAAATGTATTGGTGCCACTACCTTTACTGAGTATCGCGGCATTTTTGAAAAAGATGCTGCACTCTCACGTCGTTTCCAGAAGGTGGATGTAGTAGAGCCTACGGTAGATCAAACTGTACAAATTCTGCGAGGCCTTAAATCTCGCTTCGAAGAGCACCACAGCGTGAAGTATGCGGCTGCTGCTTTAGTCGCTGCTGCTGAGCTTTCTTCCCGCTACATTAATGATCGCCATTTGCCAGATAAAGCAATTGATGTCATTGATGAGGCTGGTGCTGCACAACGTATTTTACCGAAGTCCAAGCAGAAGAAAACGATCGGTCGCCCAGAGATTGAAGAGATTGTGGCGAAGATTGCGCGCATACCGCCACAATCCGTGACGGTAGATGATCGCAGTAAATTACAAACCTTAGACCGCGATATTAAGAGCGTGGTCTTTGGTCAAGATCCTGCGATTGAAGCTTTGGCTAGCGCAATCAAGATGACCCGAGCTGGTCTTGGAAAGATTGATCGGCCAATTGGCTCCTTCTTGTTCTCCGGCCCAACAGGCGTTGGTAAAACTGAAGTAGCAAAGCAGCTTGCTTACATTCTGGGTATTGAGCTCTTGCGTTTTGATATGTCTGAATACATGGAGCGCCATGCAGTCAGTCGCTTAATTGGTGCGCCTCCTGGATATGTGGGCTTTGATCAGGGCGGCTTACTTACTGAGGCTGTGAATAAGAAGCCGCATTGCGTTCTTTTGCTTGATGAGATTGAAAAAGCCCATCCGGATATTTTCAATATTCTTCTGCAGGTGATGGATCATGGCACTCTGACTGATAACAATGGACGCAAGACTGACTTCCGCAATGTGATCATCATCATGACCACTAATGCTGGTGCTGAGGCGATGCAGAAATCCACCATTGGCTTTACCAATGCACGTGAGTCTGGTGATGAGATGGCCGATATTAAGAAGTTCTTCACCCCAGAATTTCGCAATCGCTTAGATGCCATTGTTTCCTTCAAGGCTTTGGATGAAACCATCATCATGCGAGTTGTGGATAAGTTCTTAATGCAGTTAGAAGAGCAATTGCATGAGAAAAAAGTGGATGCGACTTTTAGCCCTGCATTACGAGCCCATTTAGCTAAACATGGTTTTGATCCTCTCATGGGTGCAAGGCCAATGCAACGCATCATTCAAGATACGGTTCGTAAAGCCTTGGCTGATGAGCTCCTGTTTGGAAAGTTGGCGCAAGGTGGTCATGTGGCGGTAGATATTGATGCGGATGGAAAAGTTCAATTGGAGTTTGATGCACCTGTCTTGAGGGGTAAAACCCCTAAGGCAGATATAGCACCAGTTGAGGAAATTTAATCAATGATGTGATTCGCGTAATCAGTTCTTAAATGAAAAAATACCAACCTCAGGGTTGGTATTTTTTTGTAACACAATGGCGAAAGTCTTATGCTGCCAGTAATTGGCAAGGTTCTATCTGCTTTAAGCTCTACCAGTACTTCCAAACCCACCTGAACCACGGCTGCTTTCAGTAAATTCTTCTACGACTTTAAGTTGAACTTGTTGCACTGGCATGACGACTAATTGTGCCAAGCGTTCCATAGGTTCCAGTTTGAAGACTGTATTGCCACGATTCCAAGTGCTGACCATGAGTTGGCCTTGGTAGTCTGAATCGATTAACCCCACCAAATTGCCAAGAACGATGCCATGCTTATGTCCGAGGCCGGAGCGTGGCAGGATGAAGGCTGCATAGCGAGGATCTTCTACGTAAATCGCTAAACCTGTCGGGACTAAGACCGTTTGCCCAGGAGCAATTTCAATAGCTTGGTCGATACAGGCGCGTAAATCGAGACCTGCGCTGCCTGGTGTGCCGTAGCTTGGTAACTGCTCGCGCATACGCTCATCGAGAATTTTGACTTGGAGTTCTTGCATACAATTTCCGCGGGATATTAGTGTGGAGAGTGAAATCGGGTTAAATTTTCTTGGCAACTAGTTGAATAAGTTGGCGTGCAAGTTGTAGTTTGTCGGCTTTTGCTATTTTCTTGCTAGTGTTCTTTTCAACAATCAGCAATTCATTAAGGTCGCTGCCAAAGGTATCTGGGCCAATATTGCCTACAACCATCGGAATGCCCTTGCGCTGCAGTTTTTCTTGCGCATGTTTGAGAAGTTCTGTGGATTCAGCAGCAAATCCAACGCAGAAAGGGTGTGGTTTGCCACCCTTAGCCTTCACCGTCTTTGCTAGATCTGCAAGAATGTCGGGATTGGCAATAAATTCCAGGTTAGGGGCTTTTTTGCCTTGGCGTTTAATCTTCTCTTTGGCAGGTTTTGCAATCGCCCAATCAGCAACAGCAGAGACGGCGAAGAAAATATCGCAATCTGCAGAGTGCATTGTGGCTGCATGCATCTCCTGAGCGCTCACGACATTGGTGCGAGTAATGTTTCCAGTGCTTTCTAGGGGGGTATCCAGATGACAAGGCCCAGCCACTAGATGAACTTGTGCACCAGCCTCAACAGCAGCGCGGGCAATGGCAAAACCCATCTTGCCAGAGCTACGATTGGTAATCCCGCGAACAGGATCAATTGCCTCAAAAGTGGGTCCAGCAGTAATAAGAACGCGCTTTCCAGCCAGAACTTTTTTCTGAAAGAAGGCGATTAGTTGTTCAGTAATTTCAGTGGGCTCGAGCATGCGGCCGTAACCCACTTCACCACAGGCTTGAACTCCACTAGCGGGTCCAAGCAAGGATACTTTATCTTCGATAAGACGTGCAGCACTTCTCTGGGTGGCGTCATGCTCCCACATTTGCTTATTCATTGCAGGCGCCAGCAAGAGAGGGCAATCTCTTGCCAGGCATAGCGTTGTTAGCAAATCATCTGCTAGGCCTAAGGAGAGCTTGGCCATGAGGTCCGCGCTGGCTGGTGCAATCAGTATGGCATCAGCAGATCGCGAGAGTTCAATATGAGCCATATTATTGGCAATGCTGCTATCCCATTGGCTGGTGTAAACCGGATTTCCAGTGAGGGCCTGCATCGTGACTGGTGTCACAAATTGCTGCGCGGCCTGAGTCATCACCACTTGAACGCTTGCCCCCTCTTGCATGAGTAGGCGCGCTAGCTCAGCAGATTTATAGGCTGCGATTCCACCGGAAATACCCAAAACGATTTTCTTATTTAAAAGTGATTGCATGGCGCCAGCTTACTGGGGTTGAGAGGATTTGCCAAATGACTTGCGTAGTTCACCCCAAATGATGAGGCCTGCGCCAATACAAATAGCGCTATCGGCGATGTTAAATGCGGGCCAATGCCAATTGGCGTAATGGAGGTCAATAAAGTCAACAACAGCACCATACATGATGCGGTCTAAGACGTTACCGAGCGCACCACCCAGAATGAGGCTGAGAGCCCAGCACAATACTTTGTCACCTTGGCTTTTACGCAGCAGCCAAATAATGTAGACAGAGGCAGCTAGGCCTATGACAGTAAAAAACCATCGTTGCCAGCCAGAGCCTTGGGCTAAAAATGAAAATGCAGCTCCAGGGTTAAATAGCAATAACCAATTCATAAATGGAAAAACTGCTTCGGGTACCCCTAATTGCAAATTGCTGAGCGCTGACCATTTGCTCAACTGATCTAGCAATAGGATGATGCTAGCTATTGCTAGATACCGAAGAAAGGAGAGTTGTGTGGACATATGAAAAAGTGCTTATGCAAACAAGCGATGTTCACCACTACCAAATAGATTACTGATACAGCGACCGCATAGTTCCGGATGCTCAGTATGAGTACCAACATCCTCAGTGTGATGCCAGCAACGACCACACTTCTTGTATTGACTTCCCCTCACAAGTACTTCAAGGCCACCATTGCTAAGTTCTAGTTTGGCGCTAGAGGTAATCGTCACAAATCGCAGATCATCCTCTAGGGAGTGCAGGATTGCAAAGTCTACATCGCCCAATTTGATGGTGAGCTCCGCTTGAAGAGAGGAGCCAACATTACCAGCTTCACGCTCTACTTCAATTGCTTTCGTAACTTCAGAGCGAATTTCACGAATGCGCTCCCACTTGGCAAGTAGCTGATCAGCATGGATAATTTCTGGGAAGGCACCAAACTCTTCCATGAAGATGGATTCTGATATCTTCTGATGCGGGAAGGAGCCCCAGGCTTCTTCTGCGGTAAAGGAGAGAAATGGAGCTAACCACTTTAAGAGATTGCGTGTGATGTGAAAGAGGGCGTTTTGTGCGGCACGTCGCTCTTTTGAATCCGGAGCACTGGTATACAGCCGATCTTTCAGGATATCTAAGTAAAAGCCTCCTAAATCTTCTGAGCAGAAGGTGAGCATGCGCGCCACAGCCGGCTGGAACTCATACGCTTGATAGTGCGCCTGTACTTCACTTTGTAATTGATTGGCAAGCGCTACTGCATAACGATCAATCTCGAGCCATTCGCTGGCAGGTATGCTGTGTTGTGATGGATCGAAATCAGAGAGGTTAGCGAGCAGAAAGCGCAAAGTATTACGGATACGGCGATAGCTTTCTACGACGCGTTTGAGAATCTCATCGGAGATAGTCATCTCGCCAGAGTAATCAGTAGAGGCTACCCATAAGCGAATAATCTCAGCACCTAGCTTGTCAGCAACCTGTTGAGGGGCAATCACATTACCAACCGATTTGCTCATCTTGCGACCTTGACCATCAACAGTAAAGCCATGGGTCAGGAGTGCTTTGTAGGGCGGCTTGCCATCGAGCATGGCACCGGTCAGCAGTGAGGAATGAAACCAACCGCGATGTTGATCAGAGCCTTCCAAATATAGATCGGCTAAACGACCATCTGCATTTTCGGCTTCGGGACGATAGAGTTCATTGCGATGGGAGCCGCGAATGACATGCCAATGGGTGGTGCCGGAATCAAACCAGACGTCCAAGGTGTCGCGATTCTTCTCGTATTGAGGCGCATCCTCACCCAGTAGATCAGCCACTTCCAATTTTTGCCATGCTTCAATGCCATCTTTTTCAACCCGCTTAGCGATTTCTTCTAGTAGCTCGACTGTGCGTGGATGTGGCTCACCACTTTCTTTATGTACAAAGAAAGCCATAGGCACACCCCATTGGCGCTGACGTGACAAAGTCCAGTCAGGACGATTGGCAATCATGCTACTGAGGCGCTGCTTACCCCAGGCGGGAAAGAACTCAGTGCTATTAATGCCTGCTAGGGCAGTTTCACGCAAACTTGCTTTACCATCTGATGGTTTTTTGTCCATGCTGGCAAACCACTGTGAGGTAGCGCGATAAATGATCGGTGTCTTATGGCGCCAACAATGCATGTAGGAATGGGTATAGGTTTTATCACGGAGCAGACTACCCGCTTCACGCATGGCCTCAACAATCTTGGGATTGGCTTTCCAGATATATTCATTGGCAAAGAGTGGTAGCCAAGAAGCATATACGCCATTGCCCATGACTGGATTCAAAATATCTTTGTCAGCAAGTTTATTGGCTTTGCAAGATTTGAAATCTTCCTCGCCATACGCAGGAGCTGAGTGCACAACACCCGTACCCGTATCGAGCGTAACGTATTCCGCTGGGTAAATTGGGGAGAGACGTTTATAGCCTTCATGTAATGGTGCTAATGGGTGCCAAAATGAAATATTGGCTAACTGACTACCCAAGCATGTGGCAATGACCTTGCCTTCAAGACCGTAATCTTGCAAGCAGGTTTCGACACGATCTTTTGCGAGGATGAGTAATTTATCGCCGGCATCGACCAAGGCATAAGTCAGTTCTGGATGAACATTGAGCGCTTGGTTAGATGGAATGGTCCAAGGTGTGGTTGTCCAAATCACAATCATGCCCGGCTTATTCGGGATCGCTGGGATGCCAAAGGCTTTCGCAAGTTGTGGTCCTTGTGCATCATCAAATGCAAAGCCAACATCAACTGTTGGATCAGTCTTATCTTGGTACTCGACTTCAGCTTCAGCAAGGGCAGAGCCGCAGTCAAAGCACCAGTTCACCGGCTTTAAGCCGCGAAAGACATACCCCTTTTCCCAGATCTTCCCTAGCGCACGAATTTCATCGGCCTCATTACGAAAATTCATAGTGAGATAAGGGTTATTCCAGTCACCCAAGACACCTAAACGCTCAAAATCCTTCTTTTGCTTGTCTACCTGCACCTTGGCATAAGCGCGAGCCTTTGCTTGCACTTCTGCAGTTGGTAGATTCTTGCCAAACTCTTTTTCAATCTGAATCTCAATTGGCATACCGTGACAATCCCAGCCGGGAACATAGGCGGCGTCATAGCCCATTAACCAGCGCGATTTGACGATCATGTCTTTAAGGATTTTATTGACGGCATGACCAATGTGAATATCACCGTTTGCATAAGGAGGGCCATCATGCAAAATAAATTTCGGTTGACTAGCGTGTGCTGCCCGAATCTTTTCGTAGAGTTTATTTTTCTGCCATTGCGTAACCCATTGCGGTTCACGTTTAGGTAGATCACCTCGCATAGGAAACGAGGTCTCTAAGAGATTGACGGGATAAGAATTTTCTTTTTCAGACATAAGTTTTTTTCTGGAAATAATTTCTGGCATGCGCTGCATCGGATGCAATCGCTTGAGTAAGTGCGTCAAGGTCTGGGTACTTCGCCTCATCGCGGATTTTTTCTAGCAGCTCTACAGTAATAATTTTTCCATAGACATCTGCGTTGTAATCAAAAATATGGGTCTCTAGTAAAACGCGACCTTCATCTTCTACTGTCGGCCTTACTCCAAGACTAGCTACTGCAGGCAAGGGCTTATCGCTTAAGCCTAATACCTGCGCTGTAAAGATGCCTGAGCATGCCGGTTTGCGGAGATGGAGGTGATTAGCAACTGCTAGGTTCAAAGTAGGAAAGCCCAAAGTACGCCCTAATTTCTGACCATGAATCACATGACCGGAAATGCCATAAGGCCGACCTAATAATTTGGTAGCTTGATCCATATTGCCGCTAGCCAATGCATTACGGAGTGCCGAGCTAGAAATTCTTTCGCCATCTTCTTGCACAGTATGAATACTGGAAACTTCAAAACCATATTTTTCACCAGCAGCTTTAAGGCTTGCAAAATTACCGGCGCGTTTTGCGCCATAGCAAAAATCATCGCCAATCAAAATCCATTTGGCATTCAGTTGTTTCACAATAATCTCAGAAACAAATTCATCGGGCGTAAGGCGTGCAAATGCGCTGTTGAAATGCTCAACCACGACGCGATCGATACCCATGTCTGCAAAAGCGGCCAGTTTGTCACGTAAATTTAAGATGCGAGGCGGTGCCTGCTCCGGTGAAAAGAATTCCTTCGGATGCGGTTCGAAAGTCATCACACAGCTAACCAAGCCACGCTCTTGGGCTCCGTCCTTGAGCTGTTTGAGCAGGGCGCGATGACCCCTGTGCACCCCATCGAAATTTCCGATGGTTAAGGCACAAGCTGGTCCTGCTGAGAACTGGGTGGGGCCACGGAATACGTTCACTAAATTGCTCTTTGGGTCGCTTTCGGGGTAACCATCAATTATATTGTGGGCATGCCATCTATCGTTACCTTAATCTCAGGCCGCGGCTCTAATTTCGAGGCCATCGTTAAAACAGCCCAAAAAGAGCAATGGCCAGTCCAATTTGCCGGGGTTATCGCTAATCACTCTGCAGCTAGGGGCCTTGATTTTGCTCGCTCTCACGGCATTCCTGCCTTTGCTATTGAGCATAAGGAGCATGCCACGCGCGAGTCCTTTGATGCTGCCCTCATCGCAAAAATCGATGAATTAGGGGCTGATTTAGTGGTTTTGGCCGGTTTCATGAGAATTCTCACCCCAGGATTTATTCGCCATTTTGAAGGCCGTTTGATCAATATTCACCCCGCTTTACTGCCTGCCTTCCCTGGCCTGCATACTCATGAGCGGGCTTTAGAGGCAGGCGTCACAGAACATGGGGCTACGGTGCACTTTGTTACTGAGGGGGTGGATGAGGGCCCAATTATTTGTCAGGCCTCAGTCCCGGTCTTGCCTGGCGATGATGCTGATCGCTTGGCTGCCCGTGTTTTGGCTGCTGAACATCAGATTTACCCGCGGGCCGTAAAATGGTTTCTTGATGGACGATTGCGAATAGAAGGTAATCAAGTTCAGATTCAACCCCCGGAGTCGCAATTAATAAAATTATGAGTAAAGAACGTTCATCTCGCACCTCAGGTGCAGCTAGTAAAACTGGATCTAGATCCGGATCAAGGCTGGGCCCGCAAAAAAGTTACGCGGCTAAATCTCATGATCCATTACGTCGTCCGGAGCGTCGTAATGCCAGTGGCAACATCATTGCTCCTGAAGGCCAGAAGAATTTTTCAAATGCTAAAGCTTTGCCGCAACATGCAATTCATTTGGAGCGCTTATTGCCAGAGTTGCTGAGTTTTGAGCAACCTGCCGACCGTGTAGTGAGCCGCTACTTTCGCTCTGAACCACAGCTCGGTAATCGTGATCGCGCATTGATTGCAGAGAGTGCTTTTGCTATCTTGCGTCGTAAAAATGAGTTCTCACAATTTGCTTCAAGTGGTGAGGGCTCTCAAGCTAGACGCTTAGCCCTATTGGGTTTGCTGTCTGCTCTCTCAGAGGGTGGTTTAGGTTCTGCTAATCGCGCAGAGAGTGCTATTGCTGACTTGGCTCACGTACTCAAGACTGGTGAATATGAGTGGTTACAGCGTTTTGCCACGGTTGATCCTAATGCGCTTAATCCATTGGTCCGCAACAATTTGCCTGAATGGTTATGGGATGCTTTTGGAAAATATCCCGGCGAAGAGTCTCGCGAAGCGTTGGCTAAATCACTCATGCATCCAGCCTTATTGGACTTGCGTGCTAATACCATGAAGACGACGCGTGAGCAATTGCTTGAGCAGATGAATGCGCTGGGCGGACGCTATCAAGCGATCCCAACACCTTACGCTCCTGATGGCGTTCGCATTATGGGCAAACCTGCTTTGCAAAACACCGTCGGATTCAAAGCGGGGATGTTTGAGGTGCAAGATGAAGGTAGTCAATTGCTTGCATATTTACTGGCCCCTAAGCGCGGTGAGATGGTAGTTGACTTTTGTGCTGGCGCTGGCGGCAAGACTCTGGCTATTGGAGCGCTGATGCGCTCTACAGGACGTTTGTATGCCTTAGATACATCTGAGCGTCGCTTGGCCAATTTGAAGCCACGGCAAGCCCGTAGCGGCCTATCCAATGTCCATCCCGTGTGGATTGATAGTGAAAATGACACCAAAATTAAGCGCTTGGCTGGCAAGATTGATCGAGTTCTAGTAGATGCCCCTTGTAGCGGTATGGGAACATTGCGTCGTAATCCAGATCTAAAGTGGCGTCAAACACCAGCAGGAGTGTTAGAGCTTAATCAAAAGCAAATGAATATTTTGTCTTCTGCCAGTCGCTTATTAAAGCCGGGGGGTCGCCTGGTTTATGCGACCTGCAGCTTGTTGCCTCAAGAAAATCAGCAGATTGCTGAGGATTTTTTGGCAAAACACCCTGACTTTGAAGTAATTTCTGCGGCTGAGGTTCTCAAGCCATTGTTTCCAAAGGATAAAACCCCATTAGGATGCAGTCCAGATAATCCTTGGTGGCAGTTATGGCCTCATATTCATGGGACAGATGGATTCTTTGGGGCTGTTTTCCAGAAAAAAGCGCTTGCTCAGGCGCCCAAGGCTGAAAAAGACAGTGAAAAAGAGATCCAGGTCAAAACCAAAAAAGCAGCTAAAGAACTAAAATAAGGGTTTACACCTCTTTAGGAATACTCTTTTGAACACAGCTTCAGGTTTTGACTCATTCCTCGGTTGGCTAGCAAATGGCTATTTGGATTGGTCTTGGTGGCAGATCGTTGTTTTCACTTTAGTGATGACCCATATCACCATTGCTGGAGTCACTATTTTCTTGCATCGTTGCCAAGCGCACCGCGCATTGGAGTTGCATCCCATCATGTCTCATTTCTTCCGCTTTTGGCTCTGGCTAACTACGGGTATGGTCACTAAAGAGTGGGCAGCAATTCATCGTAAACACCACGCTAAATGCGAAACCATTGATGATCCACATAGCCCTCAAATCTTAGGCATCAATACCGTTTTATCTCGTGGTGCAGAACTGTATAAAAAAGAGGCTGCTAATCAAGAGACGCTTGATAAGTTTGGTCACGGCACTCCTGATGATTGGCTTGAGCACCATGTCTATTCCAAGTTTTCTTGGCAGGGCGTTGCGATCATGCTCATTATTGATGTGCTGTTGTTTGGTGCCATTGGTTTAACAGTGTGGGCAGTACAAATGCTATGGATTCCGATCACTGCTGCTGGAGTGATCAATGGTATTGGACACTTCTGGGGTTACCGTAATTACGATTGCGAAGATGCGTCAACCAATATTGTTCCTTGGGGAATTTTGATTGGTGGTGAAGAGCTACATAACAATCACCATACCTTTGCAACCAGCGCAAAGCTCTCTAGCAAATGGTATGAGTTTGATATCGGCTGGCTCTATATTCAGATGATGAGTGCAGTTGGCTTGGCAAAGGTGAAGAAGACTTCTCCCAAGCCGCAGTTAAGCGATTTGCGCCCAGCAGACCAAGGGACTTTAGAGGCGATCATTGCCAACCGTTATGAGATCATGGCACGCTACAGTAAGACTTTGAGGAGCTTCTTTAGTAATGAAGTGCAGCATATGCAAGTCTTGGCAGTACATCTGAAAGATGCTCGTACATGGCTTGGTAAGGACGAATCACATTTAACCCTTGAAGAAAAAGTAAAGCTGGAGGAGTTAATAGCTACAAATGCACAATTGCGCAAGATGATTGAAATGCGTCGAGACTTGCAGGCAATTTGGGGACGTTCTAATGCTACGGGGGATCAACTGCTCAATCAATTGCGTACATGGTGCCAGCGCGCAGAAGACAGCGGCCTGTCGAGTTTGCGAGACTTCTCTTTGAGATTGCGTCGTTACGCTTAAGCGATGACGTGACTTTGATCTTGGTGAAAATCAAGACAATAAAAAACCCGCTGATGTAGCGGGTTTTTTATTTGCTGCAAATAAATATCGTATCGATAAATTACTTGAGCTTTGTTTCTTTGTAAGCCACGTGCTTGCGAATGGTTGGATCAAACTTCATGATCTCCATTTTCTCAGGCTTGGTACGCTTATTTTTTGAAGTGGTATAGAAGTGACCAGTACCAGCTGATGACTCTAATTTAATTTTTTCTCTGCCGCCTTTAGCCATTTGTGCGCTCCTTAAATTTCGCCACGTGCACGTAGATCAGACAACACAGCATCAATGCCGTTCTTGTCGATAACGCGCAAACCAGCGTTGGTTAAGCGCAAGCTAACCCAACGGTTTTCAGATTCAACCCAGAAACGACGGTTTTGCAAATTCGGCAAAAAGCGACGCTTCGTTTTATTGTTT
>JAXIUI010000042.1:0-13182 GCA_034680725.1 Polynucleobacter sp. | reverse complement strand
CATCGTCAGAATTACACAGAAATTCTGATTAACACGATTAAAGCCTAACTTAGGCTAACGGCTAAATAGCAGGAGAAAGATATGGCACAGAAAAAAGGCGGCGGCTCGACACGAAATGGCCGCGACTCAGAATCGAAACGCCTAGGCGTTAAGGTATTTGGCGGCGAGCATATTAATGCTGGCAGCATCATCATTCGTCAACGTGGCACACGAGTTCACCCAGGTGCAAACGTTGGCATTGGTAAGGATCACACATTGTTCGCTTTAGTTGATGGGCAAGTGGAATTTGGCGTGAAGGGTGCTTTGAAGAAGGCCCAGGTTTCAGTTCTCCCGCGTTCATAAGGCGCCTGACTGAGATCCGTTTAATTCAGATTTATTCCGAATTTAACTCTTAGGAACAGGCCTCGCTAAGCGAGGCCTTTTTTATTCATGAAATTTATAGACGAAGCTCGTATTGAAGTCATAGCTGGCCAAGGTGGCGCCGGGAGTGCCTCTATGCGCCGCGAAAAGTTTATTGAATTTGGCGGACCCGATGGTGGTGATGGTGGAAAAGGTGGAAGCGTTTGGGCAACTGCTGATCGCAACATCAATACATTGATCGACTACCGTTACGCAAAAACACATACCGCTAAAAATGGTGAGCCTGGTCGTGGTGCAGACTGTTATGGTCGCGCAGGCGATGATATTGAATTGCGTATGCCAGTGGGCACCATCATTTCTGATTATGAAACGGGTGAACCCATTGCTGACTTAACTACTCATGGTGAGCGTCTTTGTTTGGCGCAAGGCGGTGTTGGTGGTTGGGGAAATATTCACTTTAAGAGTAGTACTAATCGTGCCCCACGTCAGAAGACCAACGGTAAGCCAGGCGAGCGTCGTAAATTAAAGTTAGAACTTAAGGTTCTAGCGGATGTGGGTTTATTGGGAATGCCTAATGCTGGTAAATCAACTTTGATTACAGCGGTTTCTAATGCCCGCCCAAAGATTGCTGATTATCCCTTCACAACCTTGCACCCTAACTTAGGTGTTGTGCGTGTTGGTAGTGAACGCAGCTTTGTGATTGCTGACATTCCTGGCTTGATTGAAGGGGCGGCAGAAGGCGCAGGATTGGGTCATCGTTTCTTACGCCATCTCCAGCGTACTGGTGTATTGCTTCATTTGGTTGATATTGCGCCATTTGATGAGAATGTCGATCCAGTAGCTGATGCAAAGGCTATCGTGAATGAGTTGCGTAAGTACGATGAGGCCTTAGTTGAAAAACCACGCTGGTTGGTTCTCAATAAGGTCGACATGATTCCAGAAGAAGACCGTAAAAAAGTAGTTGCTGACTTTGTTAAAAAGTTTAAGTGGAAAGGCCCGGTGTTTGAGATTTCTGCATTGACAGGGCTAGGATGCGATAAGCTTTGCTACTCCTTACAGGATTACTTAGATTCTGCTCGCAAGGATCGTGACGATGCAGATGAACGGGCTGCCGACCCTCGTTATCAAGAGTCGCTAGCACCAGAAGATAAAGCTCCAGATTAATCTCATTTGATATGCTCAACTGATATGACTGCGCAAAAATTAAAACGAATTGTTGTGAAAGTAGGATCTAGCCTAGTTACCAATAATGGTGAGGGCTTAGATCATGCGGCGATTGCCATGTGGGCTGAGCAAATGGCTGCCTTATTAAGCGCAGGCCATGAAGTCTTGATGGTCAGCTCGGGTGCTATTGCAGAAGGCATGCAACGCCTAGGTTGGAAAAAGCGCCCACAAGAAATTCATGAATTACAGGCCGCTGCAGCAGTAGGTCAGATGGGTCTTGTGCAGGTATATGAAAGCTGTTTTGCGCGCTTTAATCTGCGCAGCGCCCAGGTTTTGTTAACGAATGCAGACTTGGCGCACGCAGAGCGTAATGCCAATGCAAAAGCAACCTTAGATACATTATTAAAGTTAGGTGTAGTGCCCATCATTAATGAGAATGACACCGTTGTAACGGATGAAATCAAATTTGGTGATAACGATAGCTTAGCTGCATTGGTGAGTAATTTAATTCATGCAGATTTGCTGGTGATTTTGACTGATCAAGGCGGGTTATTTACTGCTGATCCTCGTCAAGATTCTTCGGCTGTTTTATTAAGTGATGCTATTGCTGGCGATCCCGCCTTAGAGAGAATGGCTGGTGGTGCTGCGAGCGAGTTGAGCAAGGGTGGCATGTTGACTAAAGTATTGGCGGCTAAGATTGCAGCGCAAACTGGAGCCGATACTGTGATTGCCTCTGGTCGCGAAATAAATGTACTTATGCGGTTAATGGCTGGTGAAAAGGTTGGAACCTATCTAATACATAAGTAGTGGATTAGTATCCTTCGATTACACCAAAAGAGTCTGATGGCTTAGTTTGTCCAGTAAAGCCATTTGGATTGAGCGATTGCAAAATATTTTTAATATCTTTTCTTTGATTAGAGAAGTTGCAAAGAGCGCCCTGGGCTAAAGCAGCTTGATAACGATTGGGTACGTTGTCTTGAATGTTTCTCCAGCTAGATAGCGGATTTTCTTTCCAAGAGCCATTTTCAAAGGTGCCATATAGGCGCCACTGAAATGAGTCGCAGCGGATGCCTTCATATTGAGTCTGACTATTGCCGTTAGGACTAGTCAAAATGACGATGTATCTAGTAATACCGTCATTACCAATCAAAATAGAATTGGTATCAATAGCAAATTTAAAAATAGTTGTTTGAGAAACATAGAAAGGCTGCAAGGTATTCTTATTTGGTGGATTTAAAGGCATTTTTGTTGTGCCCTCTTTGAAAACTATCGGAGCAAATGGGTCTAATCCGCTTTCCAATGGGTCGCCAGCGCATGCCGCTAATGTGAGGCCAATCATCAAGCCAATACAGTACTGTGGAATGCGTAAATTAAATAGTTTCATGACTTAGATGGTGGTTTTGTTTCATTTTGTGGATCCTCTTTACTAGAGCAAAGGGATTGGAAGAGATCTAGAGGAGAGCCCCAAGCAAGTTGTTGCATGCGCATGCCTCGAGAAAGATAACGCGCCAGCTCAGAAAGGGCTAATTGATAGACCTCGCGCTTAAAGTCAATTACGGCATCGAGCTGGATCCAAAAAGGGATCCAGCGCCAGGCATCAAACTCGGGGTGATCTGAGGCACGTAATTGAATATCGCTATCTAAACCCACTAAACGCAATAAAAACCAGATTTGCTTTTGACCCCGATAGCTTGCTCTATGACCCTTAGTCGCATGTTGACGGCGCAAGAATTCCTCAGGGACGTCATAACGAAGCCAGTCCCTAGTCCGCCCAATAATTTGGACATGTTCTGGCAGCAAGCCAACTTCCTCATGCAATTCGCGGTACATAGCCTCTTCAGGGCTTTCACCATGCTGAATTCCGCCCTGCGGGAACTGCCACGAATGCTGCCCAACGCGTTTTCCCCAGAAAACCTCGTTGCGGCTATTGAGGAGGACTATGCCGACATTGGGGCGATACCCTTCACGGTCAAGCATGATCGTGTCTCAAATCCTTTAAAATCAATGATTTGATTATATCCATACATGAAAGCATCACAGTCATTTCTCGCCACGCTAAAAGAAGCCCCTTCTGATGCAGAGGTGGTCTCCCACAAACTCATGGTGCGCGCTGGTTTAATTCGTAAGCTCAACGCAGGTATTTATAACTATTTGCCTTTGGGTTTAAAGGTTATCCGCAAAGTAGAAAACATTATTCGTGAAGAAATGAATCGCGCAGGAGCGATTGAATTGCTCATGCCAATGATTCAGCCTGCAGAGTTATGGCAAGAGACAGGCCGTTGGGAAAAAATGGGCCCTGAATTACTTCGAATTAAAGACCGTCACGATCGTGATTTTTTAATTCAGCCCACTTCGGAAGAGGTGATTACTGATTTGGCTCGAAATGAAATCCGCAGCTACAAACAACTACCAGTAAATTTTTATCAAATTCAGACGAAATTCCGTGATGAGCGCCGTCCGCGTTTTGGAATTATGCGTGGTCGTGAATTCAGTATGAAAGATGCTTATTCATTCGATCGCGACACTGAGGGCTTGAAAAAATCCTATCAAACAATGTTCGATGCCTATACCCGCATCTTTAAGCGTATGGGTTTGAAATTTCGCGCAGTAACAGCCGATAACGGGGCAATTGGTGGATCGGGTAGCCAGGAGTTTCATGTGATTGCAGAGACCGGTGAAGATGCCATTGTGTATTGCCCCCATTCAGATTACGCCGCCAACCTAGAGGCTGCTGAGTCACTCTCTTCAATTCCAACTCGTGCCGTTGCAAGTCAAGAAATGATGAAGGTTGCCACGCCAGATCAGACCAATTGTGCTGAAGTTGCAAAGTTCTTAAAGCTACCGCTTGAGCATACTGTCAAGTCTCTATTGTTTGCCGCGGATCAGGAAGAAGGCCCTGCGAAATTATTTATGGTGTTGGTGCGAGGTGATCATGAGCTCAATGAGGTCAAAGCCAGCAAGATCCCTGGTATGGCTCAATCTCGCTTTGCTACTGAGGCAGAAATCAAACAGGCATGCAATGCACCAGCAGGGTATTTAGGTCCAGTTGGTGTTAGCGCCGATGTCACTGTGATTGCTGATCGTACAGTTGCTAATATGTCAGACTTTATATGTGGTGCCAATGATGCCGGACACCATTTGACTGGTGTGAACTGGGGACGTGATTTACCAGAGCCCTTAGTAATGGATGTGCGCAATGCTGTTGTGGGGGATGCTTCGCCTGATGGCAAAGGGGTAGTGGATATTTGTCGCGGTATTGAAGTAGGCCACGTTTTCCAATTGGGTACACGCTATTCAGAGGCGATGGGTTGTACTTATCTTGATCAGCAAGGTAAAGCGCAGCCGATGGTGATGGGTTGTTATGGTATTGGCGTAACGCGCTTGTTAGGCGCTGCCATTGAGCAGGGCAATGACGAACGCGGAATTGTTTGGCCTATTTCGATGGCACCTTTTGAGGTAGTCATCTGTCCAATGGGTTACGACAAATCAGAGGCGGTGAAAGTCGCTGCTGATCAATTGCATCATCAGCTCGTCGCTGCAGGTGTGGATGTGGTCCTCGATGATCGCGGTGAAAGGCCTGGAGCAATGTTTGCAGATTGGGAGTTAATTGGCGTGCCATTTAGAGTGGTCATTGGCGATCGTGGGCTTGCAGATGCTCAAGTGGAATTCAAGGGTCGCCTAGATGCTGAATCTGAAAATATTCTACTGACTCAAATCACAGAAAAAGTGCTTGCTTCGATAGATGCAGCAAAAAAATTAATTTCTTAAATTGTTTTTAACTGTTACTTTTTAAAGAGTCCGCCAAGTCCTTTGGCGGCTCCTTTGGCGGCCATAGAAGCCATGGCGCGTGCCATCTTCCCGCCTTTAAACTGCTTCATCATGGTTTGCATTTGATCAAACTGTGCCAGCATTCTGTTGACTTCTTGCACTTCAACACCTGCACCAGCAGCAATCCGACGTTTACGAGTCGCTTTGAGTAACTCAGGTTTAGCACGCTCTTGTGGGGTCATACTGTCAATAATGCCGCGCATCCGTTTCGTTTGTTTATCGGCCGCGCTTAAATTGGTTTTAGATGCCGCTTGCGCCATATGACTTGGGAGCTTATCCATAAAGCTAGCCATGCCACCCATCTGTTGCATCTGTGCCAGTTGATCTCTGAAGTCACTGAGATCAAAACCACCCTTAGAAATTTTGGTGGCTAATTTTTCTGCTTTGGCTACGTCGACGTTTTGCTGGGCTTGCTCAACGAGCGCCAGAATATCGCCCATACCCAAAATCCGACTTGCCATGCGCTCTGCATCAAACGCTTCAAGGCCATCCATTTTTTCCGCTACGCCGATAAATTTGAGCGGCACACCAGTAATTTGACGTACAGAGAGTGCGGCGCCTCCGCGAGAGTCACCATCCAATTTTGTCAGAATGACACCAGTCAGTGGAAGTGCTTCATGGAATGCTTTAGCGGTATTAACAGCATCCTGACCCAGCATGGCGTCAACAACAAATAAAGTCTCAATTGGATTGAGCTTGGCATGCAAGGTTTGGATTTCCTGCATCAGCGCTTCATCGATGCCTAGGCGACCGGCCGTATCTACTAATAGAACATCAAAATAGTGACGACGAGCCCAATCTAAAGCTGCTGCAGCAATTTCACTGGGCTTTTGATTGATATTGCTTGGAAAAAATTCAGCGCCAACTTGTTTAGTTACCGTTTCTAATTGTTCAATAGCAGCAGGGCGATAGATATCACAAGAAACTGTCAGTACTTTCTTTTTCTTCTTTTCCAGCAAAAACTTGGCGAGCTTGCCGACGGAGGTGGTTTTACCTGCTCCCTGCAAGCCAGCCATCAAAATCACTGCTGGTGGTTGGGTTGCTAAGTTCAACTCCCCACTTTGAGCGGTGTCACCGCGCATCACATTGCTTAATTCGCGCTGCACAACTCCAACTAGCGCTTGACCAGGGCTTAAGCTACCAACCACTTCCTCGCCAAGGGCTTTAAATTTAATTTGCTCTAGTAAGGACTTCACTACCGGAAGGGCGACATCGGCCTCCAGCAAGGCTAGGCGGATCTCCCGCAGCATTTCAGCGGTATTGCTTTCGGTGAGGCGAGCCTGTCCCCGCATCGTTTTGACAACACGAGATAGGCGGTCGGTGAGATTCTCTAGCATTTATCGATTAGACTTTCTAGATGGACATTTTAGGTTACTCTGCTTCTGGATGGCTTCCATCCGCTCTCTATTTACTACTTTTGGTCTTTTTGAGTCTGAGATCTAAGCAAAAAGTAGAATCTGCCACCCTTACGGCGCTAATTCAAGCTGCTATTTTTGCTATTTTAATTATTCATGGAATTGTGCTGCATGACTCAGTCTTTACCTCACAAGGCTTTGTTTTTGGGTTTGCCCAAGACTTATCGTTGATTGCGTGGGTCGGATTAGCCTTTTATTGGTTCCAATCTTGGTTCCTTCCAATTGCTAGTCTGCGTTGGCTCATTTTATGTTTTGCTCTCATTTGCTCTGTATTGCCTGTTTTATTTTCAGGCACCCTCATTTCCCCAGTTGCAGTATCTGACCCTTGGTTCAAAGGGCATTTTATTGTTGCGACGATTGCAGTTGGCTTATTAAGCTTGGCTGCGATGCATGCCATTTTGATGAGCATTCAAGATCGGGCTTTGCATCGCCAGCTAGCCATTACTCCTAACAGTCGTATTGGGCATTGGTTAGAAGACTTGCCGCCTTTAATGACAATGGAGAGTCTGTTATTTAATCTGCTCTATGTTGGTTTTGCTCTTTTGAGTTTGACGGTTTTTTCGGGACTACTGTTTTCTCAAACTTTGTTTGGTAAGCCCTTAGTTTTTGATCATAAGACTATCTTTGCATTGATTTCCTGGTTTTTGTTTGCTGGTTTGTTGATTGCCCGCTGGCGAGTAGGTCTGCGGGGCAGAGTTGCCGTCCGTTGGGTACTTAGTGCCTATACAGCCTTGTTATTAGCGTATGTTGGCAGCCGTTTTGTTTTAGAAGTCATTCTACAAAGAGCGTAACCTTGTGATTAAGTGGTTTTTATTGTTTGCTGGAGCGGCTGTTTTTTATTTCTGGTTAAAGGGAAAAAAACAAGCAAAACTCAATGCTGAGCAGGCATCTCAGCCAAAAGCAGGGCAAGCAAAGATTGCTGACCCTGTGGTTATGGTCCAGTGTCAATATTGCTCAGTGCATTTGCCAAAACCGGAAGCTATTGCAAAAGAAGATCGGTTTTATTGTTCACACAAGCATCTTCATGCTCTAGATGGAAACGGTTGGTTTGGCGATGCTCATTGGACAGTTTCCCCCAATCAGGAAGCAAGGCCCGAGGGCATCACACCAGATTTGCTGGTCATGCACCACATTAGCCTGCCCCCGGGCGGCTTTACAGATCGCCATTGCACCCGTTTTATTGTGGATTTCTTCCAAAATAAATTAGATTCTTCATTGCATCCTTATTTTGCAGAAATTGCCGATCAAAAGGTATCAAGTCATTTTTTGATTGCTCGCAGCGGGGAAGTATTTCAGTTTGTTTCTACCCAAAAGAAGGCCTGGCATGCTGGCATATCCTCTTTTTTAGGGCGTGAAAAGTGCAATGACTTCTCTATTGGGGTTGAATTAGAGGGAGATGGTGAGCATCCTTTTGAAGAAATTCAATATCAAGTTCTGGCAACACTAACGACTCAGATTCAAAAAGCTTATCCCAATCTGCAGTTTGCTGGACACAGTGATATCGCTCCAAATAGAAAAACTGATCCAGGTATCCAATTCAATTGGCAAAAATTTCAGAGTAAGACAGGGATTTCTTCAGAGAAATTTCCTTTTGGCCTAGGTGCTCGATAGGGTCGAAAATTAGTATGTGAGTACACGCTCACTTTCTTGCCCTTTGCCTAAAAAGGGCTAAAAAATACGCACCAAAATGAGCCCTAATTTCTTGAAAAGATAGGGAAAAATACTGATAAATATTCATCAGAAATACCTTACTAATTTCTAAATATTTCCCTATACTTAGTGTCAAATGCACTTCGAGACACTAGATGTAGTGTTTGAATACAGCAATACCCTATTGTTTTTTAACGATTTTTTGTCCAAATAACTATATAAAAGCAGGAAAAATATGACATACGCCAATCCACAGACAGCAGGACAGACTGCAGGCACAAATAATCCAGCAATGAACCCCTCTGAGGCAATGAATCAAACACCATCTGCTGGTTTTGTAGCTGGCGGGGTTGGCGGCGGGCAGGCGACTCAGCTATCAGATTACAAAATTATTCGCCGCAATGGTTCAGTCGTGGCTTTTGAGCCATCCAAAATTGCAATTGCCGTAACCAAAGCATTCTTAGCAGTCAATGGCGGTCAGGGTGCTGCCTCTGCTCGTGTTCGTGAGCAGGTAGAGCAGCTCACGCATGCAGTAGTTCGCGCTTTATTGCGCAGTCGTCCGAATGGCGGAACTTTTCATATCGAAGATATTCAAGATCAGGTCGAGTTGGCCTTGATGCGTAGTGGTGAACATAATGTTGCCCGTGCCTATGTTTTATACCGTGAGAAGCGCAATCAGGAGCGTGCTTCACAGCAAGGTATCGCCCAAGAAACTCAGGCTGCCACTCAGGCTGGCGAATCCGGCTTAAAAGTCAGCGATAACGGTGTTGAGAAGTGGTTGGATATGTCTGCCTTGCGTACCATTATTGAGGCTGCATGTGAAGGCTTGGGTACTCACATTGACGCAAGCCCGATCATCACTGAAACCATCAAGAATTTGTACGATGGTGTTCCTATGGCCCAAGTGTACGACTCAGCAATTTTGGCATCACGTACATTGATTGAAAAAGATCCAGCCTATAGTCAAGTTACTGCACGTATTTTGATGCATGTGATCCGTAAAGAAATCTTAGGTCGTGAAGTATTGCAAGGTGATATGCAGGCTGAATACAGCACCTATTTCGCTAAGTATATTAATGAAGGAATTTCTGCTGAGTTGTTAGACCCACGCATGCGCGAGTTCGATCTACCACGATTGGCTGCCGCATTAAATGCTAGCCGTGACTTACAGTTTAATTACCTTGGTTTGCAAACTTTGTATGACCGCTACTTCTTGCATATCGAAGATCGCCGCATTGAAATGCCACAGGCTTTCTTCATGCGTGTAGCGATGGGCTTGGCATTGAATGAAATGGACCGTGAGCGTCGTGCAATTGAGTTCTATGAAATTCTTTCGACATTTGATTTTATGTCTAGCACTCCAACATTGTTTAACTCGGCGACAACGCGTCCACAGCTCTCAAGCTGCTACCTAACAACCGTGGATGACGACCTAGATGGCATTTACGAAGCATTGAAAGAAAACGCTTTGTTGTCTAAGTTTGCTGGTGGTTTGGGCAATGACTGGACTAATGTTCGTGCTTTAGGAAGTCATATCAAAGGTACCAACGGTAAATCACAAGGTGTTGTGCCATTCTTGAAAGTGGTAAATGACACTGCCGTTGCTGTTAACCAAGGTGGTAAGCGTAAGGGTGCGGTTTGTGCCTATTTAGAAACATGGCACTTAGATATCGAAGAGTTCTTGGAGTTGCGTAAGAACACAGGTGACGATCGTCGTCGTACCCATGATATGAATACCTCTAACTGGATTCCTGACTTGTTCATGAAGCGTGTGATGGAGGGCGGTGATTGGACTTTGTTCTCCCCATCCAATACTCCTGATTTGCATGACAAATTTGGTAAAGCGTTTGAAGAGGCTTATGTTGCCTATGAGAAGAAAGCTGATGCTGGTGAGTTGAAACCATTCCGCCGTATTCCTGCGCAACAATTGTGGCGCAAGATGCTCGGCATGTTGTTTGAAACTGGCCACCCTTGGATTACTTTCAAAGATCCTTGCAACATCCGTAGCCCACAACAGCATATTGGTGTAGTTCACTCATCCAATCTATGTACTGAGATTACTCTCAATACGAATGAGAGCGAAATTGCAGTATGTAACCTTGGTTCTGTGAATTTAACTGCACACATGACTACCGATGCAACTGGCAAGATGGTTTTGGATCATGAAAAGCTCCAAAGAACTGTTCGCACAGCAATGCGTATGTTGGATAACGTGATTGATATTAACTACTATGCAGTTGCTAAAGCACGTAACTCTAATTTAAAACATCGTCCTGTCGGCATGGGCATCATGGGCTTTCAGGATTGCTTGCATATGCAACGTATTCCTTACGCTAGTGATGAAGCAGTGAAGTTTGCAGATTCTTCTATGGAAGCGGTTTGCTACTACGCTTACCAAGCCTCTAGTGAGTTGGCTGAAGAGCGTGGTGTTTACAGTACGTACAAAGGCTCCTTGTGGGATCGCGGAATTCTGCCGCAAGACTCAGTAGCTTTATTAGCGCAGGAGCGTGGTGGCTATGTTGAGGTGGATAACTCTTCCACAATGAATTGGGATGGCTTGCGCGCACGTATCAAGCAGCACGGCATGCGTAACTCCAATTGTGTAGCAATTGCCCCAACTGCAACGATTTCTAACATTATTGGTGTGTCAGCTTGTATCGAGCCAACCTTCCAGAACTTGTTTGTGAAATCTAACCTTTCCGGTGAATTCACCGTGGTAAACGAGTACTTGGTTCGTGATTTGAAAGATCGCGGCCTGTGGGATGAGGTCATGATTGCTGATTTGAAGTATTTTGATGGCACCTTGTCTAAGATCGACCGTGTTCCACAAGATTTGCGTGATTTGTACGCAACCGCCTTTGAAGTTGAGCCAACTTGGTTGGTTGAGGCTGCTTCACGTCGTCAAAAATGGATTGATCAAGCTCAGTCACTCAATATTTATATGGCCGGTGCATCTGGTAAAAAACTGGATGACACTTACAAGTTGGCTTGGCTACGTGGTTTGAAGACAACCTATTACCTGCGTACGATGGCTGCAACTCACGTAGAGAAATCTACAGTAGCAAGTGGTCAACTCAATTCAGTTTCTAGTGGTGGTGGTGTCAATGGGACAGATGCTGCAGCCGCACAGCAAGCAGATGGCCCGGTTTGCACCATGCGTCCAGGCGATGCTGGTTTTGAAGAATGTGAAGCCTGTCAGTAAGCCATTTGATTGCTGACTAATAAAAAGAAAAGAATTTAGGAGAGAGTTATGTTGAATTGGGAAGAAGAAGTTGCTCCAGCGCTAGCAAAAGCTGGATTAGTGCAGCAACCCGTCGTAGCGGAACCTCAGCGCCCACAGCCAGATCAGGTTGCAATTGCACCGCAAGTTGCTGCACCTGCAGCAACTGCGAATACAACTGCATCAGGTGGTGCTGCGCTGCGCGTTAATGCTGCTGATAAACGTGTGATTAATGCAAAGACTGACGTAAATCAGCTGGTCCCATTTAAATATAAGTGGGCCTGGGAGAAATATTTAGCGGGTTGTGCAAATCACTGGATGCCACAAGAGATCAATATGAATCGCGATATCGCGCTTTGGAAGGATCCAAATGGATTAACAGAAGATGAGCGCCGCATTATTAAACGCAATCTTGGTTTCTTCACAACTGCGGACTCTTTAGCGGCGAATAATATTGTTTTGGGCACATATCGTCACATTACTGCCCCTGAATGCCGTCAATATTTACTCCGTCAGGCCTTCGAAGAGGCAATTCATACGCATGCTTACCAATATATTGTTGAATCTCTCGGTCTAGACCAGAGTGAAATCTTCAATGCGTATAACGAAATTGAGTCTATTCGCGCGAAGGATCAGTTCTTAATTCCCTTCATTGATGTTTTAACTGACCCTAATTTCAAAACTGGCACATTAGAAAACGATCAAAAATTACTTCGTTCACTCATTGTTTTTGCTTGCGTGATGGAAGGTTTATTCTTTTATGTTGGTTTTACGCAAATACTTGCAATGGGTCGTCAAAACAAAATGACGGGTGCTGCTGAGCAATATCAATACATCTTGCGTGATGAGTCAATGCACTGCAATTTTGGCATCGATTTGATTAATCAAATCAAGCTGGAGAACCCGCAGTTATGGACTTCTGCGTTCAAAGACGAGATTAAATCTATCTTCGAAAAAGCAGTTGAATTAGAGTACCGTTATGCAGAAGATACGATGCCTCGAGGAGTGCTCGGATTGAACGCGCCGATGTTCAAAGGTTACCTAAGATACATCTGTAATCGCAGATGTTTGCAAATAGGACTTGACGCGATGTTCCCAAATGAAGAGAATCCATTCCCATGGATGTCAGAAATGATTGATCTAAAAAAAGAACGAAACTTTTTTGAGACACGCGTTATTGAGTATCAAACCGGTGGTGCGCTAAGTTGGGAGTAGTAATTCAGTAAACAGCGCACAGCCGGCTAAATAGGAGATTAGACGGTTGGATAGTTTTAGAAGTCAGCAAAACCAGACTCAAATCCGAAAACCCTTGTCCAAGGGTGTCTGGTCTACTCTCCCTATTTTTTCCAGCAAATTTAAGAAGCCGTTGTCCTTTGGGGCCACGGCTTTTTTTCCAGGATTCATTAGCGTGCAGCACTTAGCATCAAGCCGCGCGCCGATGAATGGCTCGCTCGTCGGCTCCAATCGATTGCAAAATCAGGCGGAAATGAATGGTCGGGTCTTCTTAATCGGTAGTTTGTACTAATCCTCACGTGAAGGAGCATT
>JAXIUI010000041.1:0-14097 GCA_034680725.1 Polynucleobacter sp. | reverse complement strand
GCGAAGCTTATCCCGGCGACGTTTTCTATCTCCACTCACGCTTGCTTGAGCGCGCTGCTCGTGTAAATGCTGAGTACGTTGAGAAGTTCACCAATGGCGCAGTAAAAGGTAAGACTGGTTCTTTGACCGCATTGCCAATTATTGAAACTCAAGCTGGTGACGTTTCTGCATTCGTTCCAACCAACGTTATTTCGATCACCGATGGTCAGATCTTCTTGGAAACTGACTTGTTCAACGCTGGTGTACGCCCTGCGATTAATGCCGGTATTTCTGTTTCTCGCGTTGGTGGTGCTGCACAAACTAAGGTGATTAAGAAGCTATCCGGCGGTATTCGTACCGACTTGGCGCAGTACCGTGAATTGGCAGCGTTTGCGCAGTTTGCATCTGATCTTGATGATGCAACCCGTAAGCAATTAGAGCGTGGCAAGCGTGTTACAGAGTTGTGTAAGCAAGCGCAGTACAAGCCTTTGCAGGTTTGGGAAATGGCTGCCTCACTGTATGCAATGAATAATGGCTACTTCGATGATCTAGAAGTAAAGCATGTATTGGCGTTTGAAAAAGGTCTGCAAGATCATTTGAAATCTAAATATGCTGATTTAGTTGGGCGCATTGAAGAGACCAAAGATTTGAGCAAAGATGATGAAGCTGCTTTGCGTTCTGCTATAGAGGATTACAAGCGTTCAGCCTCTTTCTAAGGGGGTTCGCATAAATCATGGCAAGCACAAAAGAGATACGATCTAAGATCAAGAGCGTGCAGAACACGCGCAAGATCACGAAGGCAATGGAAATGGTCGCCGCATCCAAGATGCGTCGGGCGCAGGAGCGCATGCGTAATGCGCGCCCCTATGCTGAAAAAATTCGTGAGATTGTTGCCAACCTTTCTAAAGCAAATCCTGAGTTCCGCCCCGCTTACATGGCGACTCGTGAAGTAAAGAAGATTGGCACGATTTTGGTTACAACTGACAAAGGCCTATGCGGAGGTTTAAATACCAACGTATTGCGTTTAATTGCTAACCAAGTGCGTGATTTGCAGGAAAAAAATATTGAGATTGCTTACACCGCAATTGGTTCAAAAGGCCTGCAGTTTTTGAATCGCTCAAAAGCAAAATTGATTTCTCAAACAATCCAAATTGGTGACACGCCACATATGGATGTTTTGATTGGCGCGATTGTTACTCAATTAGAAGCGTTTGAGCGTGGCGAGATTGATGCCGTTTATTTGGCATATACCCGCTTTGTAAATGCAATGAAACAAGAGCCTGTTTTGGAAAAACTTTTGCCTTTGGAGTCAGAAGATTTGGCCCCACAAGAGCAAACAGGCAATTCTTGGGATTACATCTACGAACCTGACGCAGAGTCCATTTTGAATGGTTTGCTAAAGCGTTATGTAGAGGCAATGATTTATCAAGCAGTTGCTGAAAATATGGCTTCGGAACAATCTGCGCGGATGGTCTCCATGAAGGCCGCTTCAGATAATGCGAAGAATGTGATCGGCGAATTGCAATTGGAATACAACAAAACACGACAGGCTGCTATTACTAAAGAGTTGTCAGAAATTGTTGGCGGAGCGGCTGCGGTTTAAGCGGTCAGCGTTTAGGAATACGAAAGAATTCAGGAATTAAAAGCGGAGAAATGCGATGAGTAACGGAAATATCGTGCAGTGTATCGGTCCAGTGGTGGACATTCAGTTCCCACGCGACAAAATGCCAAACATCTATGATGCGTTGACATTAGTTGATAGCGGCGAAAAATCATTTGCTGAAAAAGGCTTGACCTTTGAAGTTCAGCAACAAATTGGTGATGGCGTTGTTCGTGCGATTGCCATGGGTGCCAGCGATGGCTTACGTCGTGGTATGGAAGTAAAGTCAACTGGTGCCCCAATTTCTGTGCCTGTTGGCCCAGCAACACTTGGACGCATTATGGACGTTTTAGGTCGCCCAATTGACGATGCAGGTCCGATTGCTACAGAAGAGCGTCGTGCTATTCACCAGCCAGCACCAAAGTTTGATGAGCTTTCACCTTCTGTTGACTTGTTAGAAACCGGCATTAAGGTTATTGACTTGGTCTGCCCATTTGCCAAAGGCGGTAAGGTTGGCTTGTTCGGTGGTGCGGGTGTTGGCAAGACTGTGAACATGATGGAATTGATTAACAACATCGCTAAGCAACACTCAGGCTTATCTGTGTTTGCTGGTGTTGGTGAGCGTACTCGTGAAGGTAATGACTTCTACCACGAGATGAAAGAATCAAACGTCGTCGATAAAGTGGCAATGGTATTTGGTCAAATGAACGAGCCTCCTGGCAACCGTTTGCGTGTTGCATTGACTGGTTTGACCATGGCTGAAGCCTTCCGTGACGAAGGCCGTGATATTTTGTTCTTCGTAGACAATATCTATCGCTACACATTGGCCGGTACCGAAGTTTCTGCGTTGCTAGGTCGTATGCCTTCTGCTGTAGGTTACCAACCTACATTGGCTGAAGAGATGGGTAAATTGCAAGAGCGTATTACCTCTACTAAGACCGGATCTGTTACCTCTATTCAGGCCGTTTACGTTCCAGCGGATGACTTGACTGACCCGTCACCAGCAACCACCTTCTTGCACTTAGATTCCACAGTAGTGTTGTCGCGTGATATTGCTGCATTAGGTATTTATCCAGCGGTTGATCCACTAGACTCAACCAGCCGTCAGCTTGACCCACAAGTAGTTGGTCAAGAGCATTATGAAGTGGCTCGCGAAGTTCAGATGACATTGCAGCGTTATAAAGAGTTGCGAGATATTATTGCAATTTTGGGTATGGACGAGTTGTCGCCAGAAGATAAGTTATCTGTATCGCGTGCTCGTAAGATTCAACGTTTCTTGTCTCAGCCTTTCCACGTTGCTGAAGTATTTACTGGTTCACCAGGCAAATACGTTCCATTGAAAGAAACCATCCGTGGTTTCAAAATGATCTGCAGCGGCGAATTGGATCATTTGCCAGAGCAAGCGTTCTATATGGTGGGTTCAATTGATGAAGCCATCGAGAAAGCCAAGAAGCTTTAATCGAACTCATCTAGGGAAATCATGTCAACCATACGTGTCGATGTAGTAAGTGCTGAGCAATCTATTTTCAGTGGTGAAGCCAAGTTTGTTGCGCTTCCTGGTGAAAATGGTGAGCTCGGTATTTTGCGCGGCCACACCCCTTTGATTACACGTATTCGTCCAGGATCAGTTCGTATTGAGAAGGCTGATGGCGATGAAGAGTTTGTATTCGTAGCGGGTGGCTATTTAGAGGTTCAGCCTGATCATGTCACTGTTTTAGCCGATACGGCTATTCGTGGTCATGATCTTGATGAAGCTAAAGCAAATGAAGCCAAGAAGCGTGCCGAAGAAGCAATGCAGAATCGCGGCACTGATTTCGATTTGGCTTTGGCACAATCCGAATTTGCAATGGCGGCAGCGCAATTGGCAGCAATTGCTCGCTTCCGTCGTAAAAAGTAAAAAGCTGGTTACCCCTTGCTCTCAAACGATCGATTTCTAAAAGCCTGCCTGGGCGAGGCGGTTGATCAGACCCCACTTTGGCTCATGCGCCAAGCTGGCAGATATCTTCCAGAGTACAACGCTACTCGTGCGAAAGCTGGAAGTTTTCTAGGGCTTGCAAAAAATCCTGCCTATGCGACTGAAGTCACCCTTCAGCCACTGGACCGCTATCCTCTAGATGCAGCAATTTTATTTTCAGATATTCTGACCATTCCAGATGCAATGGGCCTGGGATTGAAATTTGCCGCAGGCGAAGGCCCAAGCTTTGATCGCCCTTTGCGTACTGAAGAAGCCGTTAAGCAATTACGCGTTGCAGATATGGATCAGCTCAAATATGTTTTTGATGCCGTTTCAGAAATCCGTAAGGCACTTATACAAGATGGCAAACAGCGGGTTCCCTTAATTGGTTTTTCAGGTAGCCCGTGGACATTAGCCTGCTACATGATTGATGGTTCTGGTTCTGATGATTTTCGTCATGCTAAGACCATGATGTTTAGTCGGCCAGATCTACTGGAGCATATTCTTGAGATTAATGTGCAGTCCGTAGCCAATTACTTGATTGAACAATTAAAGGCTGGCGCACAAGCATTGATGATTTTTGATACCTGGGGCGGCTTGTTGCCAGATGGTTGGTATCAACGCATGTCACTTGCATCAATGCAAAAAGTAATTGAAAAATTACCACGCGAACATGAGGGCCGAAAAATCCCAGTAATCATGTTTACCAAAGGTGGTGGAATTTGGTTGAACGATATGGCAAAGGTTGGTGCAGATGTTATTGCGCTTGATTGGACGATGCCATTGAGTCGTGCGCGCAAGCAGTTATTAGAGATCGGCAAGCCTTTAGCCTTGCAAGGCAACTTAGATCCATTAATTCTATTTTCTGAGCCAAACCATGTTGCCGCGGCGGCCTCATCTTTGCTTGAGGATTTAGCTGGAGCGCCGGCTATTAAGTCCGGTCTTCACCCATTAGATGGGCACATCTTCAACTTGGGTCACGGCATCAATCAATTTACCCCTCCCGAGAGTGTTAGCGCACTATCAGAAGCGGTAATTTCTAAGTCAAAAGCCCTGCGTAACAAGTAATAATCCCGAGTAAATACTAACTTTGCTAGATTGTTATGCAAAAGTTATGCACAGATTTGGGCGCCATTACAAATACAGTGAGATTCATGAGAAATATGAACTTTCACATTTAGTAATTAATGCAAGTAACTGATTAAATTGAAAAATATATAAATTGCTCAAATTTAGAGCAGTTGATCATTCCTATAAAATATCTTTGGGGATCAGCTATTCTGAATGATATCCACAGACTTATCCACAGACTAGAGCAGAAAAATATTCAATGACAGCTAAACCGATTGTGGTTCAGGTGGTGCTAGATAAGCCCCTAGCCCAGGGCTTTGACTATCTGTGGAGCGCAGAAAAATTAGGCATTGAACCGGTTGTTGGTCAGATAGTAGAGCTGCCCTTTGGGCGATCAAAAGCGATTGGCGTAGTAATAAAAGTAAGCGCTCACTCAGAATTTGAAATAGAAAAGCTCAAATCAGTGGAGCGCATAGCGCCCTTGCCTGCCTTGGATAAAGCATTGTTAAGCCTAATGAATTTTGCTAGTCAGTATTACGTCCATTCTTTGGGGGAGACTATCTTGCCGACCATTCCATTGATGTGGAAAAAGGCAGAAGATTGGGAAAAGATACCCAAAATATTGGCTGCAGCAGAAAAGAAGCGGGAAAAAGAGAGGGTGCAGATCTCGGAAGGCCTGATAACAAAAAACCAGTTAAATGAAGGTCAGAAAAATGCACTGCAATTATTAGACAAACAAAAAAATAGAAATGCCTATCGTGCTATTTTGTTGCAAGGGCAAACTGGTAGCGGTAAGACAGCTGTTTATCTCAATTGGTTGTCTAGTATTTTAGAAAATGCGCAGGCCCAAGTACTCATATTGGTTCCAGAGATTAATTTAACACCGCAACTAGAGCGGCGCATTCATGCCTATTTCCCAGAGAAGAGGATGGCAGTCTTGCACAGCGGGATAAGTGAAAAGCAACGAGGCCTTGCGTGGTATGAAGCAATGACAGGCAAAGCACAGATTATTTTAGGCACTCGTCTGGCTGCATTGGCGCCGATACCAAACTTGAGGGCAATCGTAATAGATGAAGAGCATGATAGTTCCTATAAGCAGCAGGAAGGAACACGCTATTCAGCAAGAGATTTATCAATATGGCGAGCGCACGATCAACAGATTCCAATTTTGCTATCCTCAGCAACACCATCTTTGGAAACCTGGATGGCAGCTCAAACTGGCCGCTATGAATATGTTCGCCTCGATCAGCGCGCCCAAGGGGCCAGTCTTCCAAGTGTTCATCTGATCAACCTGCGCGATCCGCAAACACAATTCAGTCCTGGTGATGCGGGAGCAACAAAACAAAAAAGCTTAATTAGCAAGACGCTTGCAAACGCAATTTCCAAAACACTCGATCAAAAAAAACAAAGTCTGATACTAATTAACCGTAGAGGCTATGCGCCCGTTCTCAATTGCAGTGCGTGCAATTGGTTATCGAAGTGTACGCAGTGCTCTACTTATACTGTGATGCATAAGGCGGGTGCTCTTGGCGCACGACCTGTCTTGAGCTGCCATCACTGCGGATTGGTAAAGCCTATTCCACAGTTTTGTCCGGATTGTGGCAATGCAGACTTAAAGGCTCTTGGCCACGGCACACAAAAACTAGAGGATGCAATAGAGGAAATGTGGCCAAAAGCAAGAGTCCTTAGGGTCGACGCCGACGCAAGCCGGAAAAGCAAGAGTGCAGAAAGTCTTTTTCAGGAAATTCATGATGGCAATATTGATATCGTGGTGGGCACCCAAATGATTGCAAAGGGGCACGATTATCAAAATATTGGGCTCGTTGCCGTATTGGATGCAGATAGCCGTTTGTATTCGGCTGACTTTAGAGCGGCAGAAAGGTTATTTGCACAACTAGTACAAGTAGCTGGTCGTGCAGGAAGGTCTGGTGCAGGCGGGGAAAAGGGGGGAGAGATTTACATTGAAACTCAATACCCGGCGGCACCAGTCTTTCAGTTTTTATTGCGACACGACGTAGATGGGTTCTTGGGATTTACGGCCGCCGAAAGAGAAGAGGCTGGATTACCACCCTACTCCTATCAAGCATTGATTCACGCCGAGGCGAGAAACTTAGATAAAGCTATTGGATTTTTAAGTGCACTGAAGGACAAATTAAAGACTAGCAAGCTGATAACGAAAGCATTGCGAGTCTACGACCCCGTTCCCAAGCCAGTGATGCGCGTGGCTGGATCAGAGCGAGCGCAACTACTTATTGAAGCAACGGATCGTAAGGCTCTACAAGAAACCCTTCAAAAAATTGATCAAGAATTACGTCAGAATTCTCAAGGGCGCATAAGCAAAGCTTCGCGCATTCGCTGGTTGATAGAGCGCGATCCAATTGCTATTTAAGCGCCAGGTCCCGAATCATAAATATCCAATGCCATCAAATTGGCAAGATCAATATCGAGTGATGCTTGAGAAGACGGCTTGATTTTAAAAAGCCAGACTGCGTAGGGTTGTTCATTGACCAGCTCGGGAGTGGCATCAACTTCCTCATTCAGCTCCACCACTTCCCCGCTAACCGGCGCATGAATATCGCTAGCTGCTTTGACCGATTCAATGGCGGCGATTGCCTCACCCTGCTTAACTTGCTGGCCTATTTTAGGTGCTTGAAAAAACATGACATCACCTAATGCCTCTTGAGCATGATTACTAATGCCGACCCAAATCAGGCCATCATCTTCTAGGCTAGCCCATTCATGTGTTTCAGCGAATTTAAAGGTATCTTGTGTTTTCATTTTCTATCCTGTGTGCGATATTCTAGCTTCTTTGCCATAAACTAGTGACTCATCAATTTAAACTTTATCTATGCCAATCAAACTCGGAATTGTTCCTGTTACCCCTTTTGAGCAAAACTGCTCAATATTGGTTTGCCAAGAAACGGGCGATGCAGCTATTGTGGATCCGGGTGGTGACATCGATAAAATATTAGATGGCGTCAACCAGATGGGTGGGACGGTAAAAAAGATTTTGTTAACTCATGGTCACCTAGATCATTGTGCAGCCGCTAAAGATTTATCTGATCAGCTAGATGTGCCGATTGAGGGGCCACACATAGACGAACAGTTCTGGCTAGATCAACTCCCAGAGCAAACAGTGCGTTTTGGGTTTGGACACGCAAAGGCATTTGTACCAACGCGATGGTTAGATGATGGCGATCATGTGCAAGTTGGTAATGTTGATTTAGAAGTGTTGCACTGTCCGGGCCATACTCCAGGACACGTGGTATTTTTTGATAAAGTAGATCGTTTAGCTTTAGTGGGCGATGTTTTATTTGCGGGATCAATTGGAAGAACAGATTTTCCTCGCGGCAATCATGCTGATTTGATTAATGCGATTAAAACGAAATTACTGCCCTTGGGTGATGATGTGCAATTTGTGCCAGGTCATGGCCCAATGTCAACCTTTGGCAAAGAGCGCCAAACAAATCCGTATGTAGCAGACTAGAGGAATTGAGAACAAAAACTAGAATGTAAATTAGGTTTTTGCTGAGCCAGTACGATGAGTGCGGTTGTACAAGCAGCTTGCACAAATCCAGCGCTGTTTACGATTGCTCGTTGGAATCCATGTACCGCCCTCCAGACGCTTTTCGCGACTGCATGAAGAGCAAAATTTCAAGCTCTGAGAGGTATCTTGGGTAGCAGCAGGAGTAGAGGTAGTCATGGGCAATCCGGGTAAGCCAAATCTTGTACAGAAGATCTATTTTACCCGTTTTGTCCCGCTGGGGCTGGGCTGAGGACAACTCTGACGGAATCGGCTGTTTTGTTCCCATCAAAATCAAGCCAAGCTTTGTTTTCAAAATCATACAGCTTGCATTTGCGAGCGGTATCGAAATACCAGGCCCATGAGAACTTTTGCACAAAAATACGCTCTGGAAGGATGGTTTCCAGCGTTGTTTGGGCCTCTTTGAGGCGATAGAGAGGTACGCTCATGTCTACGTGATGGGCGGTATGCTCCATGATATGGTGCATTAAAGCGCCCCAAACCCAGCTAAACGTAAGGTGGACTGTCGTGGAAACAAAGGGCTGAGCACGCAACCATTCCGATTTCTTGTCGTACCAAGAAACTGATGGGTGGGTATGGTGAACATAAACCACAAATCCAATCATTCCGTTCCAAAACAAAAATGGAATAGCAAATCCGGTGATTAATCCAATCCAGACCGATTGTCCTGTTGCTAGAGCGCCAGCAATCAGGCAGGCAATCCAAATAATTGCAAAAGCGGTAACCAGCAAATTGTCTTTCAGGAAAATGGGGCGATCACCCGGCTTATTTTTGGCGTTGGGGAAGTACTCCCGTCTCCACCAGATTTCAATGAGGTAATAAAAAACAGGACCCCAGCCGCTACGGTAAAGGCGCTCCAAGGTTTTGCGCCATGGTGGCAGGGCATCAAATTCAGATTTTGAGAGCGGTGCCCAAACAAAATCAAAGCCCTTTAGATTGGTTTGACCATGGTGAACAACGTTATGACCAACATCCCACAAGCTATAAGGGGTTAGTGATGGTAGAAAGGCAATCCGGCCCAATACTTTATTGAGTTCACGGTATGGGGTAAAGCTCTGGTGACAAGCATCGTGCCCCAAAATAAAAATACGGCCTGTAACAAATCCAGCAACGATGCCAAATAGGATTTTTAGCAAAATGCTTTCAACAAAAATGGTCCCCGCAATGCAGCCTAACCATAAAAAAGCATCTATTGCGAGCAATAGGATTGCTTTTGCGGTTTGACCCTGAGCCATCGGAATTAACCAACTACGAATAATTTTTCGATGGGGCAATGGCAAATCAGGGGCCAAAGGATTGGCTATAGAAGGCTCAGAAAGGGATGGATTTAAGTGATTAGACATGATAAAAATCAATAAGTTAGGTGCAAATGATAGCCTTTTTCATGATTTTGCGCATGATGTAGGTCAAAAACCCCTTATTTTTGGTGCGCCCGGCAGGAATCGAACCTGCGACCCTTGGCTTCGGAGGCCAATACTCTATCCACTGAGCTACGGGCGCCCACAACAAACAATACTTTCACTATTGTAAGTGTCTGCAGCCCGCGCTCTCGTTATAATCTCGGCAAAGTAACCTTACAACCCGTCTAATGATAAAAGTCCTATGAGTGAAGAGCACGGTAATCTAATTAAGTCCCCAAAACAACTGATCATCATGGTCTTTGCTAGTTTTTTCGTACCACTGATCGTTATTTTGTTGTTAATGGTTTATGTGAACAATGGCAAACGGGTTGATAGTGATGCCTCGGCAGAGCAGTTGATTAGGCCAGTTGCCCAACTCAACTTTAAAGATGCAAGCGCCCCTCGCGAAGTCCAGACTGGTGAGCAGGTTTATAAAGCGGTTTGCTCTTCTTGCCACAATAGCGGTGCAGCAGGTGCGCCAAAATTAGGCGATGCTGCTGGATGGTCTGCTCGTCTTGGTAGGGGCTACGACGGCTTATTAAGTTCAGTAATCAAAGGCAAGGGCGCCATGCCAGCTCGTGGTGGTGCAAGCCCAACGGATGTCAGCGATTACGAGTTGGGTCGTGCAGTTGTGTATTTGGTTAACGGCTCAGGTGGCAAGTTGGCAGAGCCTAAGGCACCAGCAGAAGCTGCCGCTAAATAATCCCAAGCAAGGTATAAATTAAAGCTGGCTATATGTCAGCTTTAATTTTTTCTACGATTGTGTTTTGGCGTCCAGAGCAAGCTGGTAAGCCTCTTTTTTGCTGATATCAAGCATTTGAGAAAGCACCGTTGCTATCTCTTTGCTACCTAGGTATGGGCTTAAAGCATTTACCCAGCGCAATAGCGATGCGTGCTCTGGGGTTTCATCGGCACCCGTTTTTCTCCCAGATACCAAAATAATAAATTCACCTTTGAGGCTTTGAGCATGGTCTAACCAGTGCGGAATTTCATCAGCCCTGAGCACTACTAACTGCTCAAATTTTTTAGTGAGCTCCCTACCCACCAAGATTTGGCGCTCTGGCTCGAGCTGTTGATGCAATACTTTGAGTGTGTCGCGTATCTCATGGGGTGATTCAAAAAAGATGCTGGTTTTTGAAGATAAACAAATGTTGTTCATCGTGGCTTGGCGATCTTTGGCTTTATTGGGATAAAAGCCGAGAAATTGAAATTGCCCTTCCGAGGGGAGCATGACTGAGCCGCTGGCCGATATCGCAGCAGAGATAGCGCTGGCCCCGGGTATGGGAATGATGCGAAAGCCGGCTTTGTGAACTGCGTTAACGAGCTTTGCTCCGGGATCCGAGATTCCTGGAGTGCCTGCATCTGAGATGTAGGCCCACCGCTCATTTTGTGCAAGATGATCAATGATTGTTTGGGCGCCTGTTACCTCATTATGTTCGTGAAGCGCTAAACATTTTTTATGAATACCAAAATGCTGCAATAAGGGCGCACTATGTCTCGTATCTTCACAGGCAATACCATCTACGCTATTTAAAATATGCAGTGCACGTAAGGTGATATCTCCCATATTGCCAATGGGGGTGGCAACCATATATAGGGCCCCTGCTGGTAGATCCTGCTGTTTTAAAAAATCAAAGGAGCCAAGTTCCATGAAGATATTATTTGCGATAAGAAATGAGAATATGTAAGAGAATACGTTGCTTTTGAACGAAGCGATAGCGTATCGAGTTTTCTCGCGCTTTGGCGCATAATATCGTGATGGATAAAGATACTCTCGAACGTTTGCGCGCTCGCGCATCCCAACATTTTTTAGATAGCATTGCCGTAAAGCAAGAGGCTGAAAAAGTGCTTCCTGCCGAAGTTGCTCGCGGCATAGTGGCAATGACCGATTGTTTGCGTGCTGGCGGAAAAGTGATGGCTTGCGGTAACGGTGGATCTGCAGCGGATGCCCAACACTTTGCTGCAGAGTTGATTGGTCGTTTTGAGCGGGAGCGACAAGAGTTAGCCGCCATTGCATTAACAACCGATAGCTCTATTTTGACTGCTGTCGGAAATGATTACAGCTACGATGAGGTCTTTAGCAAGCAGGTCCGCGGCTTAGGTAAAAAAGGCGATATTTTGCTTGGCATTTCTACATCAGGTAATTCTAAGAATGTTGTTCAGGCGATTGAGTCCGCAAAGAAATTGGGGATCAAAATTATTGCGCTTACAGGAAATAGTGGTGGAAAAATTGCGACCCTGTTGGATGCAGATGATATTCATCTTTGCGCGCCCTCCACTCGTACGGCTCGTATTCAAGAAACCCATTTAGTTTTACTTCATAGTTTGTGCGATGGCGTGGATCACCTGCTCCTCGATTAATGCTCAAGAAAGTTGGCACATGTTTAATACACTCAAAATCAGATTATTTGCCGCCCTGTTAACCACCTCTGTTTTATCTGGTTGTGGAGTGCTTGCGGTGGGCGGGGTTGTGGCGGGTGCAACCATAATGGCTGATCGTCGTACGCCAGCTGTTCAGGCAATTGATAAGGGTATTGAGCTTGAAGCAGGGAACGCCTTGGCAAAACGTTATGGTGATAATGCGCACATTAATGTGACTTCGTTTAATCAAAAGGTATTGTTAACTGGCGAAGTGAAAGATGCAGACATCAAGGGCCAGGCTGGCGCTTATGTCAAGGAAATGAAGAACGCTCGCTCTGTCTTTAACGAATTGATCATTGGGCCTAATAGCACCTACACTGCTCGCGCCAATGACTCTTACCTTGAATCAAAAATCAAGACCCAAATGATTTTTACGGAACAGCTCCCGTCTAATTCAATGGCAATTATTGCTGAAGGTACAAGCATTTATCTCATGGGTATTCTGACGCAGAACGAGGCGAATATCGCTAAGAAAATTGCTAGCAATACGAGTGGTGTGAAAGATGTTTATGCTTATTTCGATATCATTTCAGAGGCAGAAAAAATGCGCCTAGAAAAGCAAGGCAAGGCTGATGAGTCACAACCAAATTCAGCGCCAAATCAATAACGCACTTTTAACTCGGTAGATGATCAAATTTTTCAAACTGTATTGCAAATGCATTTTGTCCTCTGCCCTACTCTTTCTTTGTGCTACTACACAGGCAAGCAATGATGATGCTCATGCGTATGCACTTGCAAAACAAAATGCATGCTTAGGCTGTCACGCAATTAATAAAAAAGTAGTTGGGCCTAGCTTTCAAGATGTTGCAAAAAAATATCCAAATAATCCTAATGCCAATACTTTTTTAAAAAATAAAATACTGAAGGGCGGATCAGGCTCATGGGGCGTTGTTCCTATGCCGGGTAATAGCAAATTAACTGATGCTGATCTCACTTTGCTGGTGAGTTGGATAATGCGCGGCGCACCAGCAAAAAATTAAGGCGTCTTTATTGGCTTGCCTAGCATCCACTGCCACGCTTCATTGGCGTGCTTAAAAATTCTCTTAAGCGCGTAATCAAAGTCACCCCACTGCTCATTAACTGCCTCATGTGCATGAGTGCCATGATTAGCCGGAGGTAATTTCAAATAAGCGTCAGCATCTCCATAGGCGTACTCAACTTGCATGCCAGCTTTCTGGGCTAAGTGCATCATGGCCTTATTGTTTGCAAGGCAATGGACAAATAGAATCTCAATATTGGTGTTGCGTGCATGCACTGCAGCTCGAGCCAACAGGGCCGTACCAATTCCATGGGCGCGACCCTCTGGTAGTACTGACACACCAAACTCAGCAGTTTGGGGCTTTCTTTTTGCTTTTGGTAGATAGGCTAGGTGCGCCATTGCAATCAACCTAAGCTCGCTGTCAAAGCTGCCAAATACCGCATCCCTATTGAAATTAATTCCATCTACGTAGTGATGAATAGCGACATCAGGAGTTTGTGTGCCAAAGCGTAGCCGTCGATCTGCTTCATTTAGCAACAAAAGATGCTGCAAAATTTCATCTCGATGGCCATCACCCAATTCGCGAATAGGGGCAGCTAAGCTTGCCAGATATGGCTTGCTGGGTAAGTGACTATTCGCTTGTTTATTGTGCATAGCAACATATTAGCAGGGTTATCTAAAAATTACAGGGTTTACCCTAATTTAGTAATGAAAACACCCTGAGGGACTTAAAAAGCTGCGTAAAAGAATCAGGGGGTCGTAAAAAACGGTTGAAAACCTAGGAATTTGAAAAAAAGTTTAATTTTTTTGAAAACTTAAACCATTGTTTTTAATGGATTTATTTTAAAAGTAGGAAAATACCCTGCCTTTTTTAGGAAAAAGACTGCGAAAGGTGTTGACAGACCCAAATAGGTGGGATATAGTCTCACCTCTCTGCTGAATGTTTTTTGAAATACGAAACAAGTCAGCCCTCTTTAAAAATTAGTCAACCGATAATTGTGGGTACTAAGTGAAAGCATCCAGTCCTTCGGGACAGATGTAAATAAATAGTACTCATAGACAGTAAAAAGATTTGGTTTTATTACCAAGTCAATTTCTTGAATGAGTGCGACGATCCGCAAGGATCACAGGAATTGAACTGAAGAGTTT
>JAXIUI010000040.1:0-15173 GCA_034680725.1 Polynucleobacter sp. | reverse complement strand
TTCGCTTTGCTCCATCGCGCGACGAATTAACTCAACAGCCTTATCAATATCGAATGGCTTGGTGAGATATTCAAATGCGCCCCCTTGAAATGAAGACACCGCCGAATCTAAATCTGAATATGCCGTCATGATGATGACAGGCAATAAAGGATGGGTTTCTTTCACATTCTGCAAAAGATCGAGACCATTACCACGTGGCATACGAATATCGGAGACCAACACCGCAGGAGTATCTTTGTCTAAGGAATCTAAGACATCATTGGGATTGGAAAAGCTTTTATGAGGAATATTTTCACGCGTCAATGCTTTTTCCAGCACCCAACGAATTGATTGGTCATCGTCCACGATCCAAACGGGTTTCATAATACTTTCTCCTGCTTACGGTATGGGATTTGAATGTGAAAATCAGTGCATCCAGGACGGCTATCACAAGCGATAAAGCCTTGATGTTGTTGTACAAACGTTTGCGCCAGAGTGAGACCAAGACCACTACCACCCTCGCGTCCAGAAACCAATGGGAAGAAGATGCGTTCACGGATATCCTCGGGGATACCAGGGCCGTTATCAATCACATGTAAATCCATTGCCATCTTGTAACGCTGCTTAGAAATCGTGACGGAACGGGCTACCCGAGTCTTGAGCTCAATTTGCGCTACCCCCTGTCGAATCTCTTCAGAGAGGGCTTGAGCAGCATTGTGGGCGATATTCAGCACTGCTTGAATCAACTGTTCACGATCACCCAATACCTCGGGAAGACTAGTATCGTAATTACGTATGATCCGCAGACCCTTAGGAAATTCGGCAAGCACAAGACTGCGCACTCTCTCAAGAGCCTCATGTACATTAAATGATTCCATCGCATGCGCTTTACGATGCGGCGCTAACAATCGATCGACTAAGTTTTGTAAGCGATCAGACTCTTTAATAATGACTTGGGTATATTCACGCAAACCTACTTCAGGCAGCTCAAACTCTAATAATTGAGCGGCGCCGCGAATTCCCCCCAAGGGATTCTTAATTTCATGCGCTAAATTACGCATCAACTGCTTGTTTGCCTCAACCTGCTGGGTAACGCGCTCATCACGCTCACTACGCAACTGCTGATCAATTGGAAACCATTCCATCATGATCAAAGCAGGATCTTCGAGACTGGCAATCACTACATGCGCCGGAATGGAATCTTGATGAATACTTCCTGGCAATGAATGCAACACCATCTCTTGACGCTGGGCCAATACATGCCCTGCTTGCACCTCTTCAATCATCAACTGCAAAGATTGATTTTCGCCAAATAAATCGCGCACAGACTGACCTTCAAGTGACTTACGTGAAAGATCTAAAGCTGACTCTGCAGCTGGATTCACGTAAACCAATTGATGGTTCTTTGCCTCAAATACCACGATGGCATTAGGCATTTGATCGAGCAATGTCGGAAAAAAAGGAGCAGCCGAAGCTGCCCCTTTGAACGAATTGCGCAACAGACCTGCGCTCAACATCTCTCCTTCGCTTACAGGGAGTAGTACATGTCGAATTCGATTGGATGCGTTGTCATACGGAAACGTGTGACATCTTCCATCTTCAAAGCGATGTAAGCATCAATCATAGAATCGGTAAAGACACCGCCACGAGTTAAGAACTCACGATCCTTATCCAGTGCAGCCAAAGCTTCTTCTAAGCTTGCGCAAACGGTTGGGATCTTTGCATCCTCTTCTGGTGGCAAGTCATACAAATTCTTGTCCGCAGCTTCGCCTGGATGAATCTTATTTTGTACGCCATCCAAACCTGCCATCATCAATGCTGAGAAGCAGAGGTAAGGGTTAGCCAAAGGATCAGGGAAGCGCGTTTCAATACGACGACCCTTAGGGCTAGAAACGTGTGGAATACGAATAGAAGCGGAACGGTTACGTGCTGAGTAAGCCAACTTCACTGGTGCCTCAAAGCCTGGAACCAAACGCTTGTATGAGTTGGTACCTGGGTTAGTAATCGCGTTCAATGCCTTAGCGTGCTTGATGATGCCGCCGATGTAAAACAAGGCAAATTCAGATAATCCTGCGTAACCATTACCAGCAAACAAGTTTTCGCCATTTTTCCAAATAGATTGGTGAACGTGCATACCAGAACCGTTGTCACCAACAATTGGCTTAGGCATAAAAGTTGCTGTCTTGCCATAAGCATGAGCTACGTTTTGAACGACATACTTTTGCCAGATCGTCCAGTCGGCACGCTGTACCAATGTGCTAAATTTTGTTCCCAATTCATTTTGGCCTTGACCAGCAACTTCATGATGATGAACTTCAACAGGAATGCCTAATGATTCAAGAATTAAACACATTTCAGAACGCATGTCTTGGAATGTATCTACTGGGGCCACTGGGAAGTAACCCCCTTTTTTACCTGGACGGTGTCCAGTATTACCACCTTCGATTTCAGCGCCTGAAGACCATGGGGCCTCTTCAGAATCCACTTTAACGAAACAACCCTGCATGTCAGCACCCCAACGGACGCCGTCAAAAATAAAGAACTCTGGCTCTGGACCAAAGAAAGCAGTATCACCCAAACCAGTGCTCTTCAAATAAGACTCAGCACGCTTAGCAATAGAACGCGGGTCACGATCGTAACCTTTGCCATCAGATGGCTCGATCACATCACATGTGATGACCAAAGTTGGCTCTTCATAAAATGGATCAACGTAGCAAGCTGTTGGATCTGGCATCAACAACATGTCAGAGGCTTCAATACCCTTCCAACCCGCAATAGAAGAACCGTCAAACGCATGACCGCTCTCAAATTTGTCTTCGTCAAAATGGGAAATAGGTACGGTTGTGTGCTGCTCTTTACCCTTTGTATCAACAAAGCGGAAATCAACGAAAGTACATTCTTTCTCTTTAACTAACTTCATCACATCGGCGACGGTCTTCGTCATGCAAATCTCCTCTATTAACTAAATGCGGAATACAAACCTAAGGTGTACACCCTTGTTTATTCCAGGCATCAAATATGCCCTTGGGATGTATCTAATTTACTGAAGCAAACAAACGGATAGGCTCATTATTGCACTGTTTGAGTGCTCAAAATCTATTCAAAACCCCTAAAAATGGGTAATTTGCACCAGTTTAGTGCGTTTTAGATCAGGCAATATCATGAATTTCATAACCCAGAGCCTGGGTACCAGTGCGTAACGCGATCCAAGCATTGTCCAAAAGATTGGCATTACCTTTAATGCCCAACTCAATATGCCTTTGGGCATAAACGCCACCCCGAGTAGCATCACCTACGGACGGCAAACTAAAAACCTTGACCCCGGGAAAATCAGCTTCGATGCGCTCCATGAGGGGTGTTAGGGTAGATTCGATACCCTTGGGAACAATAAAGCTTTGCTCAGCCCAATTGTCGCGATGAAAGAGGTCTGCGTAGTACTCATCTAAGGACCAAGCCATCATCGGTGCCGCCATTACTGGAAAGCCGGGTAAGAAATGGTGCTCTTGAATACGAAAACCCGGAATCTGGTTATAGGGATTCGGAATAATGTCACTGCCAATCGGGAACTCACCCATCTTAAATCGATGCTGATTTTCAGGACTAGAAAGATCCGCTTTGATCTGGTCGCCCTCAGCCATAGACTGAATACGTCTAGCAATTAATTCTCGAGCACTGGGATGCAATTGGGTTGTTGTTCCCAAAGCCAATGCTGCACATTGACGAGTATGGTCATCAGGAGTAGCGCCAATACCTCCAGTACTAAAAACGACATCACCACTAGCAAAGCTGTCCCTCAATGTAGCCGTAATCTGCTCAGGATCATCAGCAACATATTTTGCCCAAGACAAACTCAGTCCACGCTCATTGAGAAGCTCAATCAACTTACTGAGATGCTTATCTTGACGACGGCCAGATAGGATCTCATCACCAATCACGATCAAACCAAAACGACGAGGAGGCGCTTGTGGTGCATCAATGGATACATTTTTTTGCATGTCAACCATGGTAGGGCAATTCCATATCAATTACTCGCGCCTCAATACTGAGTGATTTGCTGAGCTCTTCCTCACGCAGTTCTTTCAACGCATCCAGTAAAAAGTGGGTAAACCACAGGGCTGCGAAAACAAAAATGACGGAATACACCCAGAGAGCCACAAAACTCACAATGGGAAATAGCACGAGTGCTAAGGCGGATGTTGCCCAGAAAAACGTGGGGACAGCGCCTAACATCCCTGAAATGATGCCCATAGACAATAAAGGCCAACGATACTTTTCTAGCAATATATCGCGCTCCTCTGGGCTAGCATGTTGAGCCAGCACGTCATAAGACATTAAACGCATGGTTAGCCAGCCCCAAAGTAAGGGTGGTAAAACGGCAACTAGAGGCGGAATCCACCAAACAGGAAGTGTCAACATGATGAGGGCCAGGCAAATCAATGCCGACCAAATCGTATACACGAAGCTGCCAAATAAGCCGCCACCCTTTTTTCGATCAAGGCTCTGGTAAGCCGTCTGACGAGATACCTTATTCACAATTGCTGGCACGGTAGTAAATGCAATAAACACCAATAAGCTGATAGAGATCAAGGGAATTAACATCATCACAAAAAATAGTGGTGCAATCCATGCTCTCGCATTTTCAAAGCCAGCCCAAATCAAACCCTCTTGAATCCAGCTCGTAAAAATAGAGGTGGTTAAAAAATTGCCGAGCATCTCTAAAGCCGGTGTCCAGGTTAGCCAAATTAAGCAACCCCACAAGATCGACACAATCAAAAATGGGCGCAAGCTGAGCCAAAGCATCTTGGGATGCATGGTTCCAACCATCGCTAGTCCAAAGGACTTAAATACTTGCTGAAAACTATCCATATGAACTTACTTTAAACCTTTTAGCATTGATTAATATTTTGTTTTCAATGCGCGGACTGCATGTTTGAAGCATTGCCATTGCTGGGTAAAGATATTGTGGGAAACCGATAAATCTTTAACCCCAGTAGGATAGGCCTGCTGAGAAAAAATTGCGGTTCCAAATAACATATCCCACCATGGAAAAAGCACGCCAAAATTACAACCGCCTAAAATACCCGGCCTCCCCTTAGCCTCATAGCCATAACCGATGGCATGATGCATGCGGTGAAACATCGGTGATACAAGTAGGTACTGCAAAGGACCTAGATTGACTTTAATGTTCGCATGTTGCCAACTTTGGATCAATTGGCTAAGTACTACCAGCAGAATAAATTGACTAGGCGAAACGCCAAATAACAAGGCAAAAAAAGCAAACACGACAGCATGCATGATGTCGTCTAAAACGTGATTTCGATCATCGGACCAGGCAGTCATCACTGTTTGACTATGATGGAGCGCATGTAATTGCCACCACCAATTGAAAGTGTGTGATGCACGATGGTAGAGATACTCGACAAAATCGAGCATGACAAAATAGATCAGGAAGCTAACCAAGGGAATAGCGGTGATAGGTGGATACCAAGACTCGACATTGAGTCTGCCAAAACGAAAATCGTGCAACACTGCATCGATCTGAAAAAAGAAGCCCGATAAAGCAATAAAAATAAGTCCGTGAAAGATTCCTAAGCGATGGAACAGGGTATAGACCACATCCGCTTTACTCGATTTAGCAAACTGCTCTTGAGACTCCGCTGGCGCCAATCTTTCCCAAGTACGCAGCACTAAAAAGATCAACAGAATTTGTACGCAACCAAACAGAAACCAGTCAATGCCATCATATGCATCTTCTGCCCAAGCCATGAGGTCAAATCGGTAGAGAATAGGAGAGACCAGCCAGGAGAAGATAAATTCCTGGATGCGTGCATAACCTTCAGATATGCCGTTCAATAAGGTATTGGACTCCATAGTCAATATTGTGACTTATTTAGCCTGCTTGGGTAATGTGCCAAAACAAAACCCTCGTTTTTTGAGATTCACAATCAATTGCTCTAAAACAGCGGGAGCCCAAGGGTCTTTTCGTGACCAGATACCCAAATGGGCCATGGCAATATCACCATCTGCTAGATTTTTCGTAGCGCGCTCCAGCAGTACAGTATTGGGGTGGGTTTGCGAAGACAACTCATCACCTAAAAAACCGGCTTGATTCCAGCCAAAATGCTCAAAGCCACATTGGCTACCCATTCTCAATAAACGGGGAGAAGTCTTGCCACCGGGTGCACGCCAAATTTTTTGAATATGCGTCCCAGTAAGCTCTTGAAAACGATCATCCACCCTTCTTATTTCTCGACAATAACTCGCTTCGTTATACAAAATCGTACTGCCTGCTTTGCTACCAAACTGAGGTTTAGCATAGACCTCGCCAACTGGGCCATCTTTCATAAAATACACATGATCAAAGGTGTGACTACCAAAATGATGACCCTCCTTCACGCGCTCTTGCCAGTAACTCCTCCACGCATCATCGAGAGAAAAATTGCCCTGCGTCGTTTTTTCATTTGCCAAAAAGAAGGTAGCTTTAATCTGTTGGCGGTTCAAGATATCAGCAACGGTTTGCGCAACTGACATATTGCCCGTATCAAAAGTGAGGTAAACCGTTTTTTGACAGCTAGCGTCAGCCGTATAGCCAAGTGAAGGCCAAATCGATAGCAATGCTAACGTTAGATAAGCGCTAAAAGAAAAGCGTAAATGCATCAACAGGAAATTATTCCCAGCCAGCACGTGGCGTAAAGAAAACGCCGTGAGGAGACTTGCCTACCGGAATGACAGTCATTAATTTCATGGATGGGATATCAATCACCCCAACCTTTTTAGAAAACCGTAAGGTCACCCAGAGCGTCTTTCCATCGGGCGTAATTTCCATATCATCTGGACCGGCTGGAAGACCAGTAATATCGCCAACCTTCTCCAGCGTCTGCATATTGATGAGGCTAATGGTTGACGCTACCCGGTTACTCAAGAAGACATGCTTTTTATCACCCAAAGGTCGGAAATTATGAGCGCCCTTACCCGTGTAAATACGCTTCACTTCTTTCTGATTCTTCCAATCAATCACTTGCACATTGTCTTCACCGGTCAGGCCAACTAAGATATATTGGTCGCCAGGAGTCATCCAAATCCCGGCAGGCAATTTACCAGTCTTCATTTTCCAAAGGACGGCCTGAGTATCTAAATCAATCGCCGCTAATTCATTAGAGTCTTGTAACGTGATGAATGCAATTTTGCTATCGGCAGTAAACGCAACGTGACTTGGTGTTTTTCCTAATTTAATAGATTTGGCCAACTTCAGATCTGCGCCCTGCGCTTGATAAACATCGACGCGATCAAGACGATTCCCATTGGCAACAAACCACTTATTATTGGGTGAATAACCAATTTGGTAAGGGTCAATAATATTCGGAATTTTTCCAGTTAACTCACCGCTCACCGGATTCATGAGATCAACATCATTGCCGGCAGCATTAGCAATTAATAATGTCTTTTGATCTGGAGTCAACATGAGGTGATGCGGTTCTTTACCAACCGCAACAGTTTTAATGACTTTGCGAGTGGGCATATCAATCAAACTCACGGTTGCCTCACCCGAATTTAAGACGACAGCTAACTTTGGCTCAGCTACAGGGGCGGCTTGTGCAAAAACGAGACTGGGGAGAACCATGCAAGAAATCATTGCAGAGCTAGCAATAATGCCCAATCTTTTAAAAGTGATAAATGTTTGCATACCCCTTATTGTAAGCACTCCATGAGGTAAAAAGCGTGCTATTGATAGATCCAGTGACTTATCTCAAGCTCGCCAAGATCTTTTCAAGGCGCTTCAAAGACATCGGACTAGGGGTCTTAAGTTCTTGGGCATATAAAGCCACCCGTAATTCCTCTAATTGCCAACGAAAATCGATGAGCGCCTGATCCTGCTCAATGGCATAAGCGGCTGATCCTCTATTTCCCTGTAAGAGCTTTTGCCAAGGCCTGGCCACGGACTCCCAATCCTTCTGGCATTGGGCATCTCTCGCGGGATTGGATCTGAGCTTATCAATCCGCAAAGCAATTGCCTTGAGATAGCGTGGGAAATGCACCATCTGCCCATAAGGTGTTTCAGCAATCATTTTGGGGAAGATCAAGCCCTGCAATTGCGTCTGAATATCCACAAAAGCACTAGGGGATGCAGCTTTTGCTTGGGGTAATTTTTTCTGTAAATCAGCGTGGGCCTGCAAGGCAGCTAAAGCATGTTTAGCGACTTCTTGAGCGATTAAAGCTAGCCTTGGCTTACCTGCCTGCAAGCGATCTGCAAACTGATCCGCATCCATAGGCAAAGGCTCATTCATAAAAGCCCGCTCAAGCGCCAGATGAAGAATTTGTTCAATCAAACTGTCTACCGCACCAATATTAATAAATAACAGACCCAATTCACGTAAGCCTGGTAACTGCTTTTGGAGCGCCTTTAAGGTATCTTTATTGGAGAGCGCAAATAGTCTTCGTAGACCTTGCCAATGATGCTTTCTCGCTTCTTCGAGATCATCGAATACTTCAAGATCACAAAACTCCACACGATCTATTAAGGCGGGATAGCCAAAAAGGGTGCGGTTGCCCTTTTGGATCTCTAAAGTTTCCGGTAGCTCTCCAAACTCCCAAGTCCGATAGCCCCCTTGCTCAACCGATCTTGCTACAGCACCTGCCCCATTATTTGCCGATGCATGTGAGCTGGCTGTAATTTCTACACCTAACTCGTCCTCTACCGCCTGCTGTGCGATTGCCTGAAATGCCGTTCTGGCAGTTTGTCCATACTCAGAACGTAATCTCGCAAAATTACGCTCCAACTCTAGCTGACGGCCATGCTCATCAACCAAGCGAAAGTTCATCGATAAATGCAGTGGCAAAGATTCTGGTCTGAAGTCCGTACGTTTAATCTCGAGTCCACGCTCTTTACGAATATCAACAATCAGACTATCTAAAAAATCGCCCAGGCCAAATCGCTTTTCTTCTAGCATGCGCTCTAAGAAAGACTTCGCATAATCGGGTAGTGGCACGCAATGACGACGTAATTTCTGCGGTAAAGATTTGAGAAATAACTGCACCTTCTCTTCACACATTCCAGGCACTAACCATTCGCAACGTCGGCCATCAACTTGGTTAAGCAGCGTTAAAGGAATAATGAGCGTTACCCCATCTTTGGGACTTCCAGGCTCAAAGTGATAGGTCAAAGCAAGCTCGCTACCCCCCACCATCATTTTCTTGGGGTAACGATCTACCGTTATTCCTGCTGCCTCATGACGCATGAGGTCTGCTTTCGCAAGACGCAATTCCAAATCAGGATTGGATTTACTGCTATCACTAGGTTGATTGGAGCGCTTGAGCCAGGCTTTCATCGACTCTCTACTGCGCACCTCTTTTGGAATGCGTGAGTCATAAAAGGCAAATAATAGGTCATCATCTACCAAAACATCTGGGCGACGTGAGCGGTGTTCAAGCGCTTCAATTTCCTGAATCAGCCTGCGGTTATGCCAGAAAAATTCAAAGAGTCCGGGATATTGTTTTTTGGCGCTAGCTTCTGTTTCTCGAATCAGTGATGGTGAATCCATCCGACCAAATAGCTCTTCTTGCACCAAAGCGTATTTGACAAATAAATCACGCGTTTCATCAGGGTTATGAGACTCATAACGCACCCGTCGACCATGATAGATAGGCAAACCATATAAAGTGCCTCGCTCAAAAGCCATCACCTCACCTTGGCGACTATCCCAGAATGGATCACTCAGCGACTTCACTAGGCGATGTGCAGCAACCTTTTCTACCCAATGCGGCTCAATCTTCGCAATAGTGCGGGCAAACATCCGATGGGTTTCCTGTAACTCACCGGCCAAGATCCATGCACCTGCTTTTTTACCAATGGTAGAGCCCGGCCAAATAAATGGACGAATGCCTCGGGCGCCAATATATCCGCCTATTTTGCTGCCACGCTCTTGGGATTTTTCATCTTCTTCTTTTTTGGCAACGTACCCTAGCAGCCCAGTCAGTAGAGATAGATGTACTTGTTCATAAGTAGCAGGCAGAGCGTTTTCTTTCCAAGCTTTCTCACCTAACATTGTGTGAAGTTGGCCATGAACATCACGCCACTCGCGCAAACGTCTTGGCGATAAAAACTTAGAACGACATAAGGTTTCTAATTGACGATTGCTGTGTTTATGTTTTAAAGCGTCCTGATACCAATCCCATAGTTTCACAAAACTGAGAAACTCAGAACGTTCATCAGCAAACTGAAGGTGCGCTTGATCAGCAGCAGCAGCCTGATCCATGGGGCGATCACGCGGGTCTTGCGTGGCTAAAGCAGAAGCAATAATGGTCACTTCGCGTAAGGCATTTTGCTCTTTTGCAGCGAGCAGCATTCGACCAATGCGCGGATCTAAAGGAAGATCGGCCAGTTGCCTGCCAATGGCGGTTAGCTTAAAGTGATTAGCATCACCCTTTTCATCACCAAGCTCACCATTCTCGTAGGCAATTGCTCCCAACTCATCTAATAGCTGAACGCCGTCAGCAATCGCCCTTCCGAGTGGTTTATCAATAAAGGGGAAGTGTTGAATTTTGGGTAAGCGTAAAGAACTCATCCGCAGTAAAACTGCGGCTAGCGAGCTGCGAAGAATTTCAGGATCGGTAAACTTAGGTCGATTTACATAATCTTGCTCACTGTAGAGTCGGATGCAAATACCATCCGCTACACGACCACAGCGACCTGCCCTTTGATTAGCGGCTGCTTGAGAAATCGGCTCTATCTGTAATTGCTCGACTTTATTGCGATAAGAGTAGCGCTTAACCCTTGCCAAGCCACTATCAACTACATAACGAATATTGGGAACTGTTAAGGATGTTTCTGCAACGTTGGTAGTCAGAATAATTCTGCGACCATTGCCTGGGTTAAATACCCGCTCTTGTTCTCCTACTGACTGACGAGCAAAGAGGCTCAGAATCTCCGGGTGAAATCGTTGCTGCAGGATATGATCTTTACGGAGAGCTTCAGCGCAATCCCGAATCTCCCGCTCACCAGGTAAAAATACTAGGACATCACCCGCACCTGCTGCCCCCTCTTGCCAAACATTGGCAATGGCTTCGGCTACCGCCTCCGGAATTTCCTTTGCCTCTTTAGACTCTTTTTTGCCATCTGGCTTGGCATCAGGCTCCAGCGGGGCATAACGCTGCTCTACTGGAAATAGTCTGCCGCTAACCTCAATGACTGGCGCTGGTTTACCGCCAATCTCAAAATGCTCTGAAAAGCGTTTGGCATCAATGGTTGCTGAAGTAATGATGAGCTTAAGATCAGGGCGCTTGGGTAGAAGCTGTCTTAGATAGCCTAGGAGAAAGTCAATATTGAGGCTGCGTTCATGGGCTTCATCGATGATGAGAGTGTCATACTCCTTCAGAAGAGGATCTCGCTGAGTCTGCGCTAGCAAGATTCCGTCGGTCATTAACTTGATTGAGGCAGTTTGACTGGTTTTGTCGGCAAAACGAATCTGGTAACCAACATCCTGACCGATTGGCGATCCTAATTCTTGAGCGATACGCTTGGCTGTAGCCGTAGCAGCTATCCGCCTGGGCTGAGTATGCCCAATAAGTCGACCGCCATTCATGGTGCCTCTACCAAGGTCTAAACAGATCTTTGGTAGTTGGGTTGTCTTGCCAGAGCCTGTCTCACCACAAACGATCACTACTTGATGGCTCGCCAGAGCATCTTTGATGATTTGACGCTGCCCTGAGACAGGCAACTCCTCAGGAAAGCGAATTTCTATGCGACGTGAGGTGTTGGAAGCAGGCACAGCCTGCGCCATTGATTTGGGTTTTTGTTGGTTTATGGGCGCTTGCACCCTATAATTTTCTCACTATGCCGACAAACGCACCGAACCCACCTTCTAGCCTTGAAAAATCAAGCTCCAATTTTCCATTTGTGGGGTGGTTACGTGATGTTGCCCCTTATATTCATAGTTTTCGCGAAAAGACTTTTGTTATTGCCTTTGCGGGCGAACTGGTTCAAGAAATCGGTCTAGAGAACCTCATTGAAGATATCGCCATGCTTCATGCAATGGGCATGAGAATTGTGCTGGTTCATGGTATTCGTCCCCAGATAGAAGAACAACTTAGCCTGCGCAATATTAAGAGCCAGTTTGGCAACAGTGCAATGCACAGCTATCGGATCACTGATGCAGCCGCCTTAGAGTGTGTCAAAGAAGCTGCCGGTGAATTACGTCTTGATATTGAGGCAGCCTTTAGTCGTGGCCTACCAAACACCCCAATGGCAGGATCTAGGATCTCCGTCATTTCAGGCAATTTTATTACTGCTATGCCAGTTGGCGTAGTGGAAGGAATTGATTATTTCCATACTGGACTTGTACGCAAAGTAGACTCCACCTCTATCAAACTATCACTGGATAGCAATAAGATCGTCTTACTCTCTCCTTTAGGTTTCTCGCCTACGGGTCAGGCATTTAATTTAGCCTTTGAAGATGTAGCGGCATCGACTGCAGCTGCCCTTAAAGCAGATAAGTTGATCTTCCTTAGCCCATATCAGGGACTGAAAGACAACGAAGGTGATTTGATTACTGAATTATCTATGCCGCAACTGCAAGAATATATTGCCGAGCATAAAGACTTGGATATCGGCATAAAGAGCTTACTCAATATTGCTGGAAGAGCTATTCGGGCCGGCGTTAGCCGGGTGCATTTCTTGCCTTGCAATCAGGATGGCGCACTACTCGAAGAGCTATTCACCCATGATGGTATTGGCATGATGCTAGCCTCCTCTGACATTGAGAATCTGCGCGAAGCGAACCAAGATGATGTTGGCGGCATTTTGCAACTCACTAGCCCCTTAGAGGAAGAGGGCATCCTTGCGGCTCGCGGTCATGATGTGATTGAGCGTGATATTCAGCGCTTTTCTGTTATTGAGCACGATAAGGTACTCTTTGGATGCGCAGCACTCTTCCCCTTTCCTAATGGGGTTGGCGAATTGGCATGCTTGGCAGTTGACCCAGATGTTCAAGGCTCTGGGGATGGAGAGCGGCTTCTCAAGCGGGTAGAAATGAGAGCTAAACAAGAAGGTATTAAAAAATTATTTGTTCTCACCACCAGAACGGAGCATTGGTTTTTGAAGCGTGGCTTTAAGCGCGCCTCAGTAGATGATTTGCCCCAGGAAAGAAAGCAGATCTATAACTGGGACCGCAAGTCGATGGTGCTGACTAAAGACCTATAAGTATTTTTATTCGCAATTTACAGAATTTGAAAGGTATTACAGATGGCGCGCATGGTTCAATGCATCAAACTCAATAAAGAAGCAGAAGGCATGGACTTTGCTCCTTTGCCTGGGGAACTTGGCAAGAAAATTTGGAATCAAGTTTCCAAAGAGGCTTGGGCAGCCTGGTTAAAACAACAAACGATGTTGATTAATGAAAATCGCCTCAATATGGCTGATCCTCGTGCCCGTCAGTACCTTTTAAAGCAGGTTGAAAAATACTTCTTTGAAGGTGGTGCCGATACAGCCCAAGGCTATGTTCCCCCAGCAGATGAAGCAAAGTAATCGATAGCTCAGAAGGTCAGACGGTCAACGCCTGACGTATTGCTGACCAACAAAATATCCGCCTTCTCTTTGGCAAACAAACCTACGGTAATGACGCCAGCAATTTGATTGATATGGGCCTCCAGGGACAATGGATCGCTTATTTTTAATCCAGCAACATCTAAAATCCATCCGCCGTTATCTGTTATGAAAGCTTGACTGGGGGTTTGAGCTAAATCCGACCGGGTTTCTTTAGAGAGGCGTAGGCTCACGGTACCACCCAACTTCTCCAATTCCCGAGTCACAATCCCTTTTGAGAGAGGGATGATTTCCACTGGCAGGGCAAATGTTCCTAAAACAGGAACTTGCTTAGAGGCGTCACAAATACAAATAAATTGCTGAGCCATGGAAGCAATAATTTTTTCCCGGGTCAAGGCGCCGCCACCACCTTTAATCATGTTGCCAGCAGGATCAATCTCATCGGCACCATCGACATAAGCTGGTAAATCTGTCACATCATTGGGATCTAAGACTGTGAAGCCATGCTTTAGCAGACGTTCAGTAGTGGCATTGGAACTCGATACCGTTCCAGCAAAATGATCCCGATGGGGTGCCAAAGCATCAATGAAGTAATTGGCTGTAGAGCCCGTTCCAACCCCTAAAATCTGTCCAGCCGGCAACTTGAGCACCTCATCTCTGGCTGCCTCACCTACCAATTGCTTTAGTTGATCCTGATTCATAGTCTTACTAGCCCGCCTTTTTGCACTGGAACATGATGTTTTACCCGTCTATCATATGATATTGGACACTACAGCGTGATGAATCCTCAAACAAATTGATAGAACCAGATGATATCTAGCCCCACTACCCTTGAGCAATTAAAAAAGCTTACTACCGTTGTTGCCGATACCGGTGATTTTGAGCGTATGCATCAATATCAACCCCAGGATGCAACCACAAACCCTTCTTTGATTCTCAAGGCTGCTCAACAAGCAAATTATCAAGTCCTTGTTCAAAGAATCAAAGATGAACATCCCGGGATGAATCCCAGTGATCTGGTTGACTACATCTTGGTTGCCTTTGGTCTAGAAATATTAAAGATTGTTCCAGGAAGAGTTTCTACTGAGGTAGATGCACGACTCTCCTTTGATACCGCTGCGACTATTCAGAAGGCTAAGCACCTGATTGCCCTATATGAATCCCATGGAATTGATCCTCAGCGAGTATTAATCAAATTAGCGGGCACTTGGGAAGGTATTCAGGCTGCTAAGGTCTTGGAGGCCGAAGGAATTCATTGCAATATGACGCTCCTGTTCTCTTTAGTGCAAGCAGCTGCCTGCGGCGCTGTGAAAGCCCAACTGATCTCACCCTTTGTCGGTCGCATTACGGACTGGTACAAAGCAAAACTAGGGGCTAACTGGAACGATGCTCATCATGGCGGTGCAAATGATCCTGGAGTTACCTCAGTCAAGAGGATCTTTCATTACTACAAGCACTTTGGAATCGCCACTGAAATTATGGGCGCTAGCTTTCGAAATACCAGCCAAATATTAGAGCTAGCAGGCTGTGACCTTTTGACTATCAGCCCTGAGCTTTTAGGTGAGTTACAAGACAGTGTAGTGAGTGTTACTGAGAAGTTAAGCAGCACCAATGCTAGCAAAGCCCTGGCTGATGAAAGTATTACCCAGTTGAAATT
>JAXIUI010000039.1:0-16596 GCA_034680725.1 Polynucleobacter sp. | reverse complement strand
CGCTTGTCTGTAGCCACGATGCTATAAAAAGGGCGCTTCTTTGAACCGCCGCGTGCCAGTCGAATGACGACCATACTTATTCCTTAAAATCTAAAATGAAAACAGGTTGATTACAACCCAATGAAATTACTACAAAATCTTGGGCTCCAACTTACCAAGCAATTGATAAAACAAATGCACGGTATAGCGGAAAACCTCATATTCTAGACGAAAACCCCTACTTGATCCACCTATTTAAACGCTCCCAAATTTGGCTTAAACAGTAGAATGACAGGGAAGAATTAAATAAATATCTATAAAAAACAATAAGTTACAGGAATATGGCCCATAAAATAGCCCGCTTTTACCCACCCAGGAGTGCTTTAAATAGGCTATTTCTAGTGATTTCTTGCGCAGGATTGAGCCTACTGACCGCTTGCGCCAATGTCATACCACCGTGTACAGCCAGAACTAGCCCTCCTGCCAGCGAACTTCGCAATACTAAGTGGGAGTTGGTTCGCTGGAACCTAGCCCCCAACACTCGAGGCGAAGTACGGACTCGCCAAATCCCCCAGGGGGACAATAGCAATCCCATCCAAATTGTTTTTGACAGTAATGGAGAGCGCATTAGCGGATCAACAGGCTGTAACCGCTTTACTGCACGCATCAACGAAGATGATCGAGGTTTCACTCTCGACCAGATCGTCAGCACCAAGATGGCATGCTCGCCACAACGGATGGAGTTAGAACAAGACTTTCTCTATGCACTCAATGATTACCGCACTATTGTGCGCAATGGCGATCAATTACTCATGATTGGCGCGAACCGTGAGGTTCTTAGCTTTACACAACGCACTAATTAAAAAGGCGATGAAAAGATTACTGATGCAAAATAATCCTTGTTTCTGAAAGTGGCTATGAAAAAACACAAACTCTTATTTTGCTCACTGGGATTATTTTTTCCTGGTACAGGCCTCAATTGTTTTTACTTGCAAGGCTTGAAATCCTTTTGGGGCTGGGCGCAGCTCTTTGCTTTTATTGGTGGCGTCGCTGGTTGGCTCATCCTCAAAGATACGCAATTTCATTCTGCTCCTGGGTGGGTTCTCATCACCTTTGGATTCATTACCCTAGAAGCTAGCTGGCTAACGACGATTGCCTTTGGCCTTCGTGCCGATGAAAAATGGGATGCTCAATTTAATCCCGGTTTAGACCCAAGTCGCGCTACAAAATCAGGCTGGCCAGTTGTACTCACGGTGATTTTTTCACTAGTGTTCGGTGCTGGCTTCATGATGACATTTCTGGCGATTGCATTTGAGCAATTTTTTATTTCCCAGCTGAAAGAAGCAAAAAAGCTATCTCAATAATGCAGATAGCTTTTTAGTCAAACGCCAACAACAAGAGTGAGAACTGAATTAGGATAGCGCCTTAGTGAGCTCAGGCACTGCTATATTTAAATCCGCAACCAGCCCATAATCAGCAACACTAAAAATAGGCGCTTCCGGATCTTTATTGATAGCAACAATCACCTTGGAGTCTTTCATGCCTGCTAAGTGCTGAATGGCACCCGAGATACCGACTGCAACATAAAGTTGAGGCGCTACTATCTTGCCGGTTTGGCCAACTTGATAGTCGTTAGGTACATAACCCGCATCTACCGCAGCGCGAGATGCGCCCAGAGCCGCGCCAAGCTTATCGGCTAAGGGAGCGATGAGCTCTTGATACTTCTCGCCAGAACCCAGGCCACGACCACCAGACACAATAATCTTGGCAGCAGTTAATTCTGGACGATCAGATTTGGTCAACTCACGACCAACAAAAGATGATTTACTAGGACTGCCTAAGGCAACAACTTTTTCAAGTGTCGCAGAGCCACCCAACGCCGCTGGATCAAAACCGGTAGTACGAACCGTAATCACCTTGACTGCATCAGCCGACTGAACAGTAGCAATTGCATTACCCGCGTAGATTGGTCGCTCAAAAGTATCTGCTGATACCACTTTGGTAATGTCTGATAACTGAGCAACATCTAATTTAGCTGCCACTCGTGGCAAAACATTTTTTCCACTGGCAGTTGCGGGAGCCAAGATATGGCTGTAATGAGAGGCAATCGAGAGAATCTGCGCTGCCAAAGGCTCAGCCAATTGGTCAGCCAATGAAGGATCTTCAATCTGGATTACCTTACGGACACCAGCAATTTGCATAGCAGCAGCTACGGCAGCATCAGACCCACTACCAGAGATCAAAATATCCACTTCAGGTGAACACTGCAAGGCAGCTGTAACTGTATTGAAGCTTGCAGGCTTGAGTGAGATATTGTCGTGTTCAGCAATTACTAAAGCAGCCATTTAAATTACCTTCGCTTCATTTTTTAACTTATCAACCAGAGCGGCAACATCAGCCACCATCACACCAGCTGAACGCTTGGGTGGCTCTTCTACTTTAAGGGTTTTAAGACGGGGGGTAATATTTACACCGAGATCACCTGGTTTAATCACTTCAAGCGTCTTTTTCTTGGCCTTCATGATGTTGGGCAAGGTAACGTAGCGCGGCTCATTTAAACGTAAGTCGGTTGTAATCACTGCTGGCAGGCTAATGGCAATTGTTTCCAAACCACCATCAACCTCACGAGTCACATTTGCCTTACCGTCAGCTACTGACACCTTAGATGCAAAAGTAGCCTGCGGAATATCCATCAAGCTAGCAAGCATTTGTCCCACCTGATTACTATCATCATCAATTGCTTGCTTGCCAAGAATCATGATTTGCGCTTGCTCTTTTTCACACAAGGCTTTCAGAATTTTAGCTACGGCCAAGGGTTGTAGCTCAGCATCTTCCTCGATCAAGATGGCTCGATCCGCTCCTATTGCCAAGGCTGTACGCAGCGTTTCCTGGCATTGAGTGGGGCCAGCAGAAATCACCACTACTTCACTCGCAACACCAGCCTCTTTAAGACGCACCGCTTCTTCAACAGCAATCTCATCAAAAGGATTCATGCTCATCTTGACATTGGCTAGATCAACGCCAGAACCATCAGACTTCACACGAATTTTGACGTTGTAGTCTACAACGCGCTTTACAGCAACCAGAATCTTCATTCTCAATTCTCTAATCTATGACTTAACTCAGCTATTTTATCCGCCCATGACACTCTTAGGTCAAATCGTTTCAGAGATCTGCAAGCGCCTTGACGTGAGCCACTACACTGCGCCCCAAGGCAGAAAGGTTATATCCACCCTCTAGGCAACTCACAATACGACCTTGGGCAGATTGATTGGCAACCTCTTTCAGCTTCTTAGTAATCCAAACGTAGTCATCTTCCACCAAACCCATTTGACCTAAATCATCCTCACGATGCGCATCAAAACCAGCAGAAATGATGATGAGCTCTGGCTCAAATTCACGTAACCGTGGCAACCACTGCTCCTCTACGATTGAACGCACCACATCTCCACGCGTGGCAGCCGGCAGTGGAACATTCACCATGTTTTGCGCTCTATCTAAGCCGCTATAAGGATAAAAAGGATGCTGGAAGAAGCTGCACATCAGGACATTCGGGTCATTAAAAAATGCTGCTTCTGTCCCATTACCATGATGCACATCAAAATCAATGATCGCCACACGGCTGATACCGTACTCTTCCATCGCATAGCGAGCTGCTACTGCAACATTGTCAAACACACAAAATCCCATTGAGCGGGTTGGCTCAGCATGATGTCCGGGAGGGCGAACCGCACAAAATACATTCTCAACCTCACCCTTCATCACGGCATCTACCCCAGCAATTGCTGCGCCAGCAGCCCGCAAAGCAGCATTCCAAGTATGGGGGTTCATAATGGTGTCACCGTCTAACATGTAGTAGCCACTCGCTGGAGCCCGCTCTTTTACAAAGGCAATATGATCGGGACTATGAACCAATTCCAGCTGATCCTCACTTGCCAATGGCGCATCGAGATGATGTAAAAATTGATCTACACCGCTGCGAATGAGTTGATCATTGATGGCCTGAATCCGCTCTGGGCACTCAGGATGGTGACTTCCCATCTCATGTTTTAGAAAATCTGGATGAGTTATGTATCCTGTTGTCATGACTTTCAATCCCCTATAGCAAAACTATAATTTTTATAATTTCATTTATTCTTGCGGCATACCAAAAACCCATATCCTATTTCATGAATTTTCGCGCCTACCGCTTTACTGTATTACTAATTAGCTCACTTGTCTTGGGTGCCTGCTCTAGCCTACCCACCCAAGAAAATAAGCCTCAAGATACTATCGTAAACCAGTCTGAAAACATGATTACAGAAGCCCAGATCGGCCAAAATCTTGAGCAATTTATTGGCCAACTTGCACAAAAACAAGAAATTCCCCTGTCTACCCTCGAGGCTAGTTTTGCCGATGTGAAGACTATTTCATCCATCCGCAAGCTCGTACTACCCCCTTCAGGAAGCTTTAAAAAGAATTGGCTTGCTTACCGAAAACGCTTTATTGAGCCAGTTCGTCTTAAAGCTGGCAAGGCCTTCTGGGAGCAGAATGAGGCTTTTCTGAGCAAAGTAGAGCAGGAATCAGGTGTACCTGCAGAAGTCATTGTTTCCATTATTGGGATTGAAACGATATATGGGCGTCAAACTGGGAACTTTCGCGTCAAGGATGTCTTAAGTACCCTAGCCTTTAGCTATCCGGACACGCCAAATAAAACCGCTCGGGAGCAACTCTTCAAAGACCAATTGCAAGATCTCATTCTTCTGTGCTGGTCTGAAGCCGGGGGTCAACTACCGGCAAAGAACAGCGCCCAGGGAGTCATTAGCTCTCGATTCAATGCTTGCCTCAATCAAAATAGCTCTTATGCTGGCGCAATTGGACTACCGCAATTTATGCCCAGCAGTATTCGTCGCTTTGCTGTAGATGGCGATGGGGATGGCCGCATCGATCTGAGACAAAGTCCTAAAGATGCCATTGCAAGCGTTGCAAATTTTATGAGAAAACATGGTTGGCAGCCGGGAATGCCTATTTACTTCACCATCCCCGACTCGGGAGCCGATGCCGCTAGAGCGTTAGCAGATGGTGAGCCCCAGCTAAAGCACACAGTTCAAGAGCTTATTGAGAAGGGTATTTTGACAAAGGCTCAAGGCGATCTTCAAAGAGGTGGGGTTGAGCCACAAAGTAAGGCACTGATTGTTGATCTACCTTATCCTGATAAGGACGGAAGCGATCAAGTGCGCTATGTAGTTGGTCTCGATAACTTTCTCTCGATTGTGCAGTACAACCGTAGTTATTTTTATGCGCAAAGTGTCGCTGAATTTGCAGAAGCTTTAGGATATAAAAACCAAAGTGTTGTGCCGGTAAACAGCAATGATGGGGCGGTAAAGACTCGAGAGACCCCAAAGTCAAAGACTAAAAAAGCGAACCCAAAAAAGACAAAGCAAAAAGGGTAAAACAGCAGTTTTTCGCCTACCGATTTATGCAGGAAATACACCGGTAGATAGATAGCGATCACCACGATCGCACACAATAAATACAATAGTGGCATTTTCAACCTGACGCGCCACCCTCAACGCAACCACTAGGGCGCCGCCAGCGGATATGCCGCAGAAAATACCCTCCTGAGCGGCCATACGACGGGCCATTTCTTCAGCTTCAGCCTGACTGACGTATTCAATACGATCAACCCTATCGCCCTGATAAATTTTTGGCAAATACTCCGGAGCCCATTTACGAATTCCTGGAATCTGCGAACCTTCTTCTGGTTGAGCGCCAATAATCTGAATTTCAGGGTTCATCGACTTTAAAAAAGTAGATACACCAGTAATGGTGCCGGTGGTACCCATTGCCGAGATAAAGTGAGTCACCCGTCCATCGGTATCCCGCCAAATTTCTGGTCCAGTTGTCTCAATATGGGCACGTGGGTTATCGGGATTAGCAAACTGATCGAGCAATCGACCACGTCCTTCTTTCTGAAGTTGCAATGCGTAATCACGTGCAAACTCCATGCCGCCAGAAGTTGCCGTCAAAATAAGCTCTGCGCCATAGGCTGCCATGCTTTGTCTACGTTCAATGCTTTGATTCTCAGGCATAACAAGAATCATCTTATAACCTAGCATCGCTGCTGTCATTGCCAATGCAATGCCAGTATTGCCGCTTGTTGCCTCAATCAGAGTATCGCCTGGCTTAATTTCACCACGCTCTTGAGCGCGCAAAATCATCGAAAGCGCAGGCCGGTCTTTGACCGACCCAGCTGGGTTATTACCTTCTAGCTTTCCTAAAATCAGATTATTTCTCACATCGTTTTCTGCACCAGGAATGCGTTGCAAACGAACTAAAGGCGTATTGCCTACGGTCTGTGAAATAGTTAAGTAAGAAGGTGTGCTCATGAGCTCATTTTAGCCATAAGCGAGCCTAGACATAAAAGGGTTTAATTTCGGCGATTTGAGCTCGGACGATCCGCATGATGGCGAGAACCGCTTTGAGTACGCGAACTGCGTCTGCCGGCGCTTGCCCCCTCCTTGCTAGTGCGCCCATTAGGCTCACGAAAGGAGCTGGGAGACTCAATCGTCAGGCCATTACTCACCATCTTCTCCACTGACTTCATGCCGATTCCCCGGACCCGCTTTTGTAAGTCATTGGCATCCTGAAAGTGTCCTCCATCTAATCGCTCGGCAATAATAGTCTTGGCCTTAGATGGGCCGATCCCTTTGATACTCTCCAGCTCAGACTGAGAAGCAGTATTGACGTTTATTGGACTGGCGGCACCTAAGGCTGAGATGGCCAATAAGCTTGCTAACACTAAAGACTTTAATAGTTGATTCATACAATCTCCATTCGTAAATAAAAAATCCACTCACACAAAGTGCCAGTGGATCAGTTACAACGAATGAGATTCCGGGCTGTTGACGCTATCGGAAGAACTACAAATAAATCGGTAAACGCCTACTTAATCAATAATTCCTTTCAGTCCAGTATAAATTGAGACCATTGTTGTTCCAAGTGCAACGATGGTTCCACCATATTCCTGAACCTTCTTCATCATGCCATGAAGGCTGCTTGGAGAAATTCGTCCCTCACCTAGGCCAGTCACGACTGCTTTCAAAAATGGGTTGATTAACGCTTTGCGCAAGTGACGCTGTTTGCTGGCATAAGCCACACCGCCTAAGAGCATGCCAGTTAAAAAACTAAAAGCGATACTGGCGGAATACTCCAATACCTCTCGCCACTCAAACGCATTCTGCGGCCAAATGGGCGAACCATCTACTAAAGACGTCATCCAACTCATACCAATTACAGAACTGATTGCTAAAAAGACCACACCCATAAACCAAGGAAATATCTTGCGTGGGGCAGCTTTAAACAAAAAATAGCCAAAAGGCAAAGGTAATACGATTGAAATCAATCTCAAATACAAGGGCTTTGTGTCATAAACAATGGTAATAAGCCCATGTGCAGCCAAAAGGAGCATGAGAGGAATGCCGATATATAAAAATACATCCAACAAAGATAGGGCTAGTCCCCGTGGTTCTGCGTGTTTTAGCGCCTGCTCATCTAGTAGCAATTGCAATTCTGCAATACGATGCTCATAAGCATCTTGATTAGGGATCTCTTCAAGACGACTCTCTAACTCAGCCACCCTAGCCATCATTGGCTTAAATAGATAGAGATCTCGTGTACAGACCTTGCAGACCGTCGCCTCCTCGGCAACTTCAGAGAGGCAATATGGACAATGCATTACTTAGCAACATTCAAAGTAAATACTGAATTCGTTTCTCGGCCATCAACGTCCTTTACGGTCACCCGAATGCTATGTGTCCCAGGAGGCACATCTGCTTTAGCAAAATCAATACCACTAGAAGTAATCGCCCCTTTTAGACGAGGAGTTAAATCAACGAATGGAGATTTCATATAGACCACTTTGACAGAATTCGGGTCAATCTTTCCTTCACCACGAGCCTCAAAATTGACCTTAAAATCAATTGGTGATGCCACTGTTGAATCAGCTTGTGGAGATACCAACTTAACGGAAGGCCCTCGAGAAATTCCTCGAGTTGCCAACGTCCCAGAGGCAGAGGGTAAAGCGGCCTCTTTTGCACTAATCAGCTGAGCTGCATTTACCGTAGCTGCAGAAAATACCAAACTGGCAATAAGTATGGATTGAATGGATTTCATCATAATTCCAATAAGTAGTTATACACAGATATTAAATCAATCACCCACCACCACAAAGGGTGCCCAGAAAAGAGGGTGCGCATATGAGTATTTCATGACATTACCCTCCTTCATGCCGCCCTGGTCAACCTGGTTCAGCATTGCCTGCCTGAGAGCCTCAGACTTTGCGAGGCCTTGATTTTGCTGCTGGCGCTTAAATAAATCAGTCATCAACTGCCTTGATGCCACTGAATCTACTGGCCAGTTCGAAACTAAAATTGCTCTAGCACCTGCAAAAAAGAATGCTCTACCTAAACCAGAAACCGCTTCAGAACCGGAACCCTCGCCCGCAGCGGTATTACAGGCAGATAAAACAACCCAATCTGCATCCAATTTTAGGGCAATCACCTTATCCATTGTTAACAAGCCATCATCTTGGTCGCCAGTAACCTCTGGGGAAGACATAGCCAAAGCGGGCTGAGTTAAACCATTAAGCTCTCCTGGGACTAATCCATGAGTTGAAAACATCACAACTTTACGATCAGACAAATCCATTGAAGTGACCCGCTTGACGCTCGCTTGTTTATGCAAGAAAATATCGCTAGGGTCAGCGCCAACTACCTTAGCAATCTCCTCGATTTCCTGACTAGTATCTGGTAAACGTGGAAGAAGAGCCAACTCCGCTGAACTGACACCAACAGTCTTAGGCGCACTTCTCAGCCTTAAGGGCATACCACGGGTTGCTAACTGTGTTGCACCACTCTTTTGAGCACTTTTTTCTTGCGAAGCGCTAAAGTAAGGATCTCCAAAACCAACAAAGCTTTTACGATTTTGACTGCTCTCGGGAAGACTACGCAATGCAGTCAGGGCGGTAACAGATGGAACCTGAGCTACTGCAATTTCCCTCGTGAGCCATGGTACCGTTTTATAGCCAGCAAAGGCTATGCCACCAACCTTAGCAGGCTGATTTGTTGCTTGAGTAACTAATAGTGATATTGGCAATTGCCCAAGCTCTGCATGGGGAACCACCAACAGGACTTTTTTACCCTTAAGACTCGTTTCAACTGGCGCCAAAATCTCTTGATAGAGTTTATAGGCAAGCACTACGTCAAATGGAGGTATCTCATCGACTGTTGCAACGCCAGGGTCAAGTGCTTTACGTAATTGCGTCACCTGCTTGGCCATTTGTTGGCGACCAATTGCTAGTTGAGAAAATTGCGGGGCACCCTGCTTAGTAATTGCCCATACATATCCCACATTTTCTGCAAAATACCATGAGACTAAAACCTCATCAGCCCTCAGCAAACGCTGAGTTCGCTCAACAGAAGCTGGTTTTGGCTCAACCAGCTCGGCATAGTCGGGGAATTTTTTCTCAATCTCTTTCTTCAGGGATTCGCGCTGAGATTTAAAGGTTTCAATATCAGAGCGAATTTTTCCCTGTACAGCAGGCAACTGCTGATCAGGTGAGGCTGATCGCAATCCTGTTAGTAATTCCGAAAGGGTATTGATCCGCCTTTGTAAGTCCTGCTCCTGGCGGGCAAGACCTGCCAATTGGGGATCTTTAATGCTTGCACGAGCAGCACTGGCAGTCAATGCCCTTTGTACACCGCTACCTCTTGCAATATCAGCAACCTGAAAAGCTTGTGCTGCAGCTGATGCCGCCTGCGATGGATCAGTTTTTGCGGTATGCGCCAAGGATGCTAGATAATTTTCCAAAAGGAAAGTCATACGCTGCTGCTGCTTAATGCTAGAAGTATCATTCTCCGCATCATTGCGAGCCTGATCAATCAGAATGGGTATGGAAGCTTTATAAGCAAGATCCGCCTCTGACCATTTACCCTCAGCTTGCAAACTAGCAGCTTCAAATGCCCGTACCAAGGCAAGTCGTGGAGAATTCTTATCAGAGGCCAACTCTAGCCTCTTGAGCATGGAGTTAGACATATTCAGAGCTTGATTGAATTTGCCAGTTTTCAGCATTGCCAATACCCAATCAAGATCACCAAATGGATAGTTTTTTGCCAACTCAGGATCTGTTTTAATTCCCGCGGCCATCTCCTCAAAAACTTGATTGGCTTCAGCATATTTACCGTCTGCCACTAGCGCTGTACCCAAAGACCTCTGTGCTAAAGCAAGCGTACTATTTGCCCCCGTTGCACCAGCTGACTTAATGGTTTTTAAGGCTAATCTTGATAGGAGAACAGCCTCAGGGTATCTACCCTGCTCATTCACAATAACTGCAAGCGAACGTAAGCCACGGCCAACCTCAATAGAGCTAGATCCAAAACTGGCTAGTGAGAGTGTAATTGCCTTGCGGGCATAAAATTCAGCATCAATTAGTTTTCTCTGTCTTAATAGAACATTTGCTAAATTGAGTTCACGATTAGTAATTTGAGTGACATAAACACGAGGGTTATTTGAAGAATCTGATACAGCTCGAACTTCGTCCCCCACAATATCAACTTTCTTAGCACTTGCCTTCACTTTCTCGTACTGCGTCTCAAGCAAGAAAAGTGCTTTTCTAAGTGCCCTCTCACTCTCAAGCCATTGCCCCTGACTGGAGAAGTAAATTCCTCGAGCGCTCTCAAAAGCAGTTTCCCAGGATGGGCCATAGGTAGTAAAGCTACGCGCCCTTCTCAAATTATTGAGAGTTTCTTCTAAGGTCTCTAAAGATTTTTTAGCAGCCTCAAAATTTCCAGAATTTGCATAAAAAGACGTTAATAGCCTACCCATAGTCATTTGGTAACCAGTCAGTTTTGGCAGGGCGGAGAGCTGGTAGGCTTGAGCACGTTGAATGTATTTGATTGCTTCAGTTTGCTTTCCTGCAGAGTTTTCCAAAACGCTAAGCGCAATTAAATCTTCTAGATGAAACCTTGGATTTGAAGAGGGATACTTGTTAACGGCTATCTCCAGACTCTTTAAAGCCTCATTCGTATTACCAAGATCCTCAAATGCAGCAGACTGTTTTCTATAAAAATGATTGAGCTCTTCATTATCTTGAGTGCTTGGTATAGGCAAAGCAATCACTCTTTTTGCGCGCTCAACCATCTCTAAATCCGGCTTGGTTTGTTCAACAAGCTTAAGAATATCTCCCACATCTCTTGGGGGTGCCTTAATACTCTCCACTTGAATATCTGGATCTTTGACCGCAAAAACATCTGCAACTGCAAATAAGATACTGCAAGACAGCAATATAGAGGGGATGATTGTGAGCTTATGCATAGGAAATATCCTAATTTTTATAAGTAATATATTAGCCTACAACCTCAAGGTGACTGACACTTTGAGCTTAGCAATTAATCTAATAAATTAACAAATTGGGTATTGAGAGAGCTAAACATTACAGTGGACTTGCCAAGAAATCAGCATTAGCTGATAGCCAAGCAATATAACGACTGACACCCTGCTCCACATTCAGAAAAGGCTCTGAGTATCCAGCGGCACGCAACTTAGTGAGGTCAGCCTGCGTAAAGCACTGGTACTTGCCTTTGAGGGCATCTGGAAAAGGGATGTACTCAATCGCCTTTTCTTTCACTAATTCTTCTAAGCTTGCAGGATTTGCATTATCGATCTTACGCATGGCGTTTGCTACTGCATGAGCCACATCATTAAAGGGTTGAGCGCGACCACTACCCAAATTAAAGATGCCGCTGATTTCTGGATGATCCAAGAAATAGAGATTGACTTTGACAACGTCTTCCACAGAAACAAAGTCACGGCTCTGTTCACCTGGGCCATATCCTCCATACTCACCAAAAAGCTTCACTTTACCAGCAGCTTTGTACTGGTGATATTGATGAAAAGCGACTGAAGCCATACGACCCTTATGTGATTCACGCGGACCGTACACATTGAAATAACGGAACCCAACCACTTGCGCAGAATTTGATTTTTCAGCAAAGCGCTTACGCATCACTTGATCAAATAAGAATTTTGAATAGCCATAGATATTGAGCGGCTTCTCATGCTCACGGCTCTCAATAAAAATATCAGATCCACCGTAAGTTGCTGCAGAAGAGGCATAGAGCAACTGAACATTTTGAGCCGTACAGATATCGAGTAAATCCATGGTGTAGCGAAAGTTATTAGCCATCATGAAGATGCCGTCCGTCTCCATGGTGTCAGAACAGGCGCCTTCATGAAAAACTGCCCTTACCTTGCCAAATCGACCACTTCTAAAGGCCTCTAGAAATTCCTCTTTATCCAGATAATCAATGATGTCAAGATCAGCTAGATTGCGATACTTATCTGCAGGGCGTAAATCATCTACAGCGATAATATTTTTCTCACCACGAGCATTTAATGCCTGAACAATATTAGCGCCAATAAATCCAGCCGCACCAGTAACGATAATGGTCATTGCAATTCCTCAGAAGTAACGGTGGCAGTTCCTAGCTTGCCCACTACAATGCCGCCAGCACGATTGGCTAGAGCCATTGCTCTTTCTAGTGGCCATCCTGCTGCCAATGCCACTGCAAGCGTGCCAATAACCGTATCACCTGCACCTGATACATCAAATACTTCACGCGCTTGCGCTTTGACGTGGCTAACACCATCTGCAGTAAATAAACTCATCCCCTCTTCAGAGCGTGTCAGAAGAAGTGCCTCGAGGTCTAGGGATTTTCTGAGGTCTTGGGCTCTCCGAGTCAGATCCTCTTCACTGGTCCACTGACCAACTACCTGACGTAGTTCACTACGATTCGGAGTCAAGACTGTAGCGCCTCGATACTTAGCATAGTCATCGCCCTTAGGATCCACTAATATCATCTTCTTCTGGGCTCTAGCTTGTTCAATCATCAGAGCAACTTGGCCTAATGCGCCTTTGCCATAATCGGACAAAATCACTACATCAGCATCGCCGACCAACTTTTCATAACGCTCTAACTTGTGTGCCAAGGCAGCTTCACTCGGAGCTTCTTCAAAATCCAAACGAATGAGTTGCTGCTGTCTTGCAATCACACGTAACTTAACAGTTGTTGGTACTTTGCTATCAACTTCAAGTTGACTATCTACATGGCTAGATTTTAGTAATTCAGAAACGCGGCGACCTGACTCATCATCCCCAATGACTCCTAAAATCGTTGTCCTTGCACCAAGAGCGGCAACGTTACGCGCAACGTTTGCAGCGCCCCCTAAACGCTCATCGATCTTACCCACCTGAACAACTGGTACCGGTGCTTCTGGTGAGATGCGATTCGTATCGCCAAACCAATAGCGATCCAGCATGACATCACCCACAACCAATAGACGGGCTTTAGAAAATTGTTCTCGGTTTGCTTTTTCCACGGGCGATTTTTTATCTATCTTATTGATGTAAGCTTAATTATGACGACCAATACCTTGGTACTCAATCCCTAATTCTTGCATAGCCTGAGGCTCATATAAGTTACGGCCATCAAAAATGATGGGGTTCTTCAGATTGACTTTGAGAAGGTCAAAATCAGGGCTACGGAAAGCTTTCCACTCAGTCACGATCACTAAGGCATCGGCACCTTGGGTGGCTGCCATGGGGTCATCTACCAAAGTCACTTGTTTGAGACCTTCTGGATTGCCTTTGAAGTCTATTTCAAGGCAATGTTTGGTCTCTGGCATAGCCACTGGGTCGTGGGCTACGATCTGGGCACCACGCTTGACTAGCTCTTGGATGATGACGCGACTTGGCGCTTCGCGCATATCGTCTGTATTCGGTTTAAATGCTAAACCCCACATAGCGAACTTCTTGCCAGACAAATCCTTGCCAAAGCGTTTTTCAATCTTCTCTACGAGAATGTACTTTTGGGCTTCATTAACTGCTTCAACAGCATCCAAAATCTTGAGATCTCTGCCATACTCAATCGCAGTTTTCGATAAAGCGGAGACGTCTTTTGGGAAGCAAGAGCCACCATAACCCGTGCCGGAGTACAAAAATCCATAACCAATACGGGAGTCTGAACCAATACCTTGACGCACTGCTTCAATATCAGCACCCACCAAATCAGCAAGATTGGCTAACTCATTCATAAAAGAGATACGAGTCGCCAACATCGCGTTGGCAGCATATTTTGTCAATTCAGCGCTTTTAACATCCATGTAATAAGTGCGCTCATGATGACGATTAAATGGGGCGTAGAGTTTACGCATTTGCTCTTTAGCGCGCAGACCTGCTGGGTTATTTTGCGTACCAATCACAATCCGATCGGGGCGCATAAAGTCCTCTACAGCAGCGCCTTCCTTTAGAAACTCTGGGTTAGAGACAACAGAGCATAGTTCTGGTGAAAGACTACGTTTTTGCAGCTCTTCGGTAATGGCAGCTTGAACCTTATCAGCAGTACCTACTGGCACAGTTGATTTATCGACAATTACCTTAGGAGTTGTCATATGGCGGCCAATATTACGAGCGGCTGCCACAACATACTGCAGATCAGCCGAGCCATCTTCATCTGGAGGGGTGCCTACGGCAATAAATTGAATATCGCCATGGGCAACAGAAGCGGCAATATCAGTAGAGAACTGCAAACGGCCAGCAGCGCGATTGCGCTCAATCATCTCTTTAAGACCAGGCTCATAAATAGGCACGCCACCAGAATTGAGGATCTCGATCTTTTTGGAATCAACGTCTACACAAAAGACATTATTGCCCTGCTCTGCCAGGCAAGCCCCAGTAACTAAACCAACGTAACCGCTTCCAATGATGGTGACTTTCACAATAGATCCTAATATATTTCAGTTCAATACCGCCATTAAAAATATATTTAATGACGGTTTCATTAACTTATTGCATGGATGTCATTACATCGATGGCCCACTAGGCACAGCACCTTCACTGCGTCTTGGTGAGTATGCTTCCCAATGATTACATCCCGGACATTGCCAATAAAAACGCCGCGCTCTAAATCCACAATTACCACAGGTATAACGTGCAAGACTGGTAGAGCGTTGCTTTAATAAACTCAGAGTGGCCTGCAAATCAGAAATGCGCTCTGGGGTCCCATTTGATTCGGCCAGTACCAAACGTGTTTGGGCAAGCTTAGAAAGAGCGCTGAGACTTGGTGAGTGCTGCATTACATCAACCAACATGGCTTCAGTAGACTGTGCACCCCGAATTTGCATCATATGCTTTTGCACAATATCTAGTAACTCGCCTGAAGCTTGAGTTTTCAACAAATCGCAAAGCGCAGTCAATCCAACATCGGCTTTGTCCAAAGCTGCGTGCGCTGCCATCCAGCGATCAGCCAACAAATGCATATAAGACGGATGCGTATTAGCCACAATTGCCCATACTTCTATTGCTTGTACTGGGCGCTCCATCGCCATAAAATAGTCCCCTTGCAAAATCAATGCACGGGCATGATTGGGAACAGCCTGAAGCGCCAAAGCAATTGACTGCTCAAGCGCAGGAAGATCCTTGCGACGCAATGCTTCTTGACCCAATTCACAATGAAACTGGGCAATTTCCGTGTGATGGGATTTTCCTTGCAAACCCTCTAGCTCTGTTGCAGCGATAATGGCCTTTGTCCAATCCCGCTCAATCTGATACATCTCCAGCAAACTCTCTTTAGCAGGAGCGGCAAACTTACCGTCACCAACACGATTTAATGAAGCTTCTGCGCGATCTAATAAACCAGCACGTAAAAAGTCACGGCCTAGCTCATACGCTGCATGATCACGATCACGTGGCTTTAAGTCATCGCGGTCTGCAAGATGTTGATGCACCCTAATCGCACGCTCAGTCTCACCTCGACGGCGAAACAAACTGCCTAATGCAAAATGCAATTCAATCGTTTCCGGATCAAGCTGTGCAATCTTGACTAATGTCTCAATGGCTTGGTCAGGCTGCTCATTGAGCAATAGACTGAGCCCCTTAAATGTTGAACGCTGCTGACGCATCCGTTCACGCTCGTCCATCCGATTCTCAAGACGTAAATCCCAACGCGAGGCTAGCCAGCCAATACCAAACATGACTGGCAGCAACAGTAACCAGGAAGTTGCGATCTGAATCATGCTGTGCAGAGCTTAAATAAAAAAATGGCCCAAATGGACCACTGCTTATGCGCTATGTGACTAGGCACCGGAACCCTCTTTGGGGCCCGCTTGTTTGAGAGGCTTGTAGTCAACCCGCTCACGTAATTCTTTGCCAGGCTTGAAATGAGGCACTCGCTTTTCTGGGATTAATACTTTCTCACCAGATTTTGGATTGCGGCCTGTACGAGCAGGGCGATGATGCAAAACAAAGCTGCCAACGCCACGCAGCTCAATACGCTTGCCTTCGGCTAAAGCATGAGTCATGGTATCTAGCAATGTTTTCACTGCCAACTCCACATCCCTAGGTAGTAGCTGGGGAAACTGTTCCGCCAAGCTCTCCACTAGTTCGGAGCGGTTAATTGCTAGTTGCTCTTGTTCTGACATGGTCTATCAATAAAAAATCGCCTCTCTCCATCCAGAAAGCGGCGATATTGATTTAGCCTTGATTATCCAACTTGGCTTTCAACAAAGCACCTAAGTTGGTTG
>JAXIUI010000038.1:0-17689 GCA_034680725.1 Polynucleobacter sp. | reverse complement strand
GCTAGCAGGCTGTGACCTTTTGACTATCAGCCCTGAGCTTTTAGGTGAGTTACAAGACAGTGTAGTGAGTGTTACTGAGAAGTTAAGCAGCACCAATGCTAGCAAAGCCCTGGCTGATGAAAGTATTACCCAGTTGAAATTGGATGAACCCAGCTTTAGACTTCAACTAAACAATGATGCAATGGCGACCGAAAAATTAGCCGAAGGTATTCGTAATTTTTGCGTTGATACAGAAAAATTAGAAGTCCTTTTAGGTGCGTAATGTTTATTAATCATTTAAGGGAAATCAGATGATCATTCAGTGTCCGCATTGCTCTAAGGGGAACCGCGTTCCCGCTGAAAAACTCAATCAAAGCCCCACCTGTGGAGCTTGCAAGCAGGACTTGCTCTCTTTGCCGATTAATGCAACTGCAGCTAACTTTTCTGAACTCATTTCCCAGACTTCGCTGCCAGTCATTGTGGATTTTTGGGCGCCATGGTGTGGGCCCTGCAAAATGTTTGCCCCTACCTTTCAGGCAAGCGCCATTACGCACGCCAATCAGGTGTTATTTGTCAAAGTGGATACTGAGTCAGAGCAGATATTGGGGGCGCAGTTTAATATTCGCTCCATACCTACCCTGGCTGGCTTTAAGAACGGCAAAGAAGTGCATCGCGTCAGCGGTGCTCTGCCCCCAGCCCAACTAGAGCAATTTATTAATCAGCTAGCAGCCTAATACTCAACAACTACTGTAATCTGCAGTAGTTGTTATTTAGCAGTACTGATGCCTAAAAGGCTATATGCCGGGCAATTACCAATCATTCCAGTGAGCAAGGGAATAATTCCAATCCAAGCCCAGGCGCCAGTAATACCAAAGCCGGCCAACCCCATTAGCGTGACGCCAATGGTCATACGCACTACGCGGTCAGTATGTCCGATATTGCATTTCATAGCAGCTCCTAGGTTGATGACTTTTCAGCATTCGCCAAACGCTGTCTTAAGGCTTCGTACAAACAGACACCACTAGCCACAGAAACATTCAAGCTTTCCACAACGCCTTGCATTGGAATGCGCACCAGCTCATCACAAGTCTCGCGGGTTAAACGGCGCATACCCTCACCCTCGGCACCCATGACTATTCCAATTGGTCCTTTGAGGTCAATATCGTAAATGGATTTTTCTGCCTCATCATCGGTACCGATTAACCACACACCAGCTTCTTGCATTTCCTTCATGCTACGTACTAAATTTGTCACAGTAATGACTGGCATTACTTCTGAGGCCCCGCTAGATACTTTACTCACAGTGGCATTAATAGAAGCTGATCGATCTTTAGGAATAATGACCGCATCAACACCAGCGCCATCAGCTACCCGCAAACAAGCGCCAAAATTATGAGGATCTGTTACTCCATCGAGCACTAAGAACATCACTTTATGTTGCTTGCTCTGCGCATCCTCAACCACTTCGGTAATGGTGCGCGCTACTGTCATCTTTTCTGCCAAAGCAACAACCCCTTGATGACGATCATGGCCGGTTAATTTATGTAGACGTTCAGCATCCGCGGCATGCAAACGCTCACCCAGAATCTCTTCAGCCTGCTTTAAAAAATCACCCATACGGCGATCGCGTCGACTAGGATCAAAATAGACTGACTTCAGACTGGCGGGATCAACCCTTAAACGAGCCTGCACCGCATGAAAACCGACTAATATTTGCTTCATTTTTACTTGATCTCGTATTCTGATTATTTGCGACGCGCTTTAGTGCTGCGCACCGGGGGTTTGCTACCAGCAGGCTTTCCGGTAGGTCGATTTGGTTTACCGGATTTAGCAACCTTACTGGCAGTTCGCCCTGCCTTATTTTTGGATTGATTGGCGCCTAAATTACCAGCAGACTTGGCAGCATTCACATTCACACCTGCATGCTTTTGAGGCTCCTTGCTAGCAACTCGACCTTTTTTAGGGGCCGCCTTTTTGTTAGGCCTACCGGTATCGCTAGCGAGAATGATTTGGCGACGGTTGGTAGTGCCGCCGGGCTCAAGCCCAACAGACTTCACCAGACTAAATTCAATCTTCCGAGCATCAAGATCAACACGACTTACCAAGACGTGAACCCGATCGCCTAAACGATAGCGTATACCCGTTCTTTCACCACGTAACTCCTGGCGCGCTTCATCGTATTGAAAATAATCACCGCCTAGCTCAGTCACATGAATCATGCCTTCAACAAACAAGTTCTCGAGCTGAACAAATAAACCAAAGCTTGCGACACCAGTGACTGTTCCAGCATATTCTTGACCCAAATGGTCGCGCATGTAATAGCACTTTAGCCATGCCTCCACATCTCGCGATGCCTCATCTGCACGGCGCTCATTTGAAGAGCAATGCACGCCAAGTTGACCCCAAATAGGAAGCGCTGCATTTGCACCCTTCGGTAAACGAGTGCCCTTAGAACTGGCATCCTTAGCATCTTGATGAGATTTTTTAGCATTGACTGCATTCTCACGTCCCTTACCCTTGCGAGGTAAAGTGAGATTAAGGGGAACCTTTGGCGGTAAGACAGGTGCGTAAGGCTTTTTAGCCAAGATGGCTTTAATTACCCGATGCGTTAGTAAATCAGGATAACGACGAATCGGACTAGTGAAATGCGAATAGGCCGGATACGCAAGACCAAAGTGACCCTCATTATCTGGCTGATACATAGCTTGTTGCATCGACCTCAGTACCACTGATTGGAGCATATTGGCATCAGGGCGGTCTTTGATTTCTCGCATGAGTTTTGCAAAATCTTTAGGCTTGGGTTTTTCGCCACCGCCTAAAGATAGCCCTGAGGTGCGAAGTACTTGACGCAAGGTGACCAACTTTTCTTCAGAAGGCTCACCATGAACACGGTACAAGCTTAAATGCTTATTCTGCTCGATGAAATCAGCAGCACATACGTTCGCTGTCAACATACACTCTTCAATCAAGCGATGTGCATCATTACGTAAGCGCGGCTCAATCCGCAGGATCTTACCTAACTCATTACTAATAATTTGGGTTTCTGTAGTCTCAAACTCAATTGCGCCACGCTTATGGCGAGCTTCAAGCAAAATTTTGTACAGAGAATATAAATTGCTTAATAGAGGACGAAACTGAGCAAAGCGGGTTGCCTCAGGGCCCTTACTATTTGACAGAATTTCCCAAACGGTGTCATAGGTAAAGCGTTGCGCAGAATGCATGACCGCTGGGTAAAACTGGTAGGCAAGCACGACACCATTGGCATCGACCACTGAGTCACACACCATACAGAGACGATCAACGCCAGGGTTTAATGAACAAAGCCCATTGGAAATCTTTTCTGGCAACATCGGTATGACCCGTCTCGGGAAATACACAGAAGTAGCACGAAGCAAACCTTCATCATCGAGTGGTTGGCCAGGTTTGACGTAATGAGATACATCAGCAATCGCAACAATCAAGCGCCAGGCCTTGCTCTTGCCATACATCACCGGCTCACAATAGACGGCATCATCAAAATCGCGTGCATCTGCACCATCAATCGTGACCAGCGGCACATCCCTGAGATCAACACGACCCTCAAGATCAGACTGTTGTACGGTATCAGGTAATGCATCAGCTTCTTTTTTAACGGCTGCTGAAAATTCATGGGGAACGCCATACTTACGCACAGCAATTTCAATCTCCATACCAGGATCATCAATCTCACCAAGTACTTCAACTACTCGACCCACTGCCTGACGATAGCTATCAGGGTAGTCAATAATTTCAACGCTAACTACCTGTCCTAATTTGGCATTGCCCTGCCCTTTAGGCGGGATCAATATATCGTGACCAATACGCTTGTCTTCTGGCGCAACAATCAAAACACCATTCTCATTTAAGAGGCGACCAATGACCACCTTGTTAGCATGCAATACCACATCAACAATTTGTCCCTCAGGTCTTCCACGTCGATCGGTTCCTAATACTCTGACATTGACTCTGTCACCATGCATGACCCGAGACATCTCTCTTTCTGAGAGAAAAATATCTTCACCGCCATCATCTGGGATCACAAATCCAAATCCATCTCGGTGACCTTGGACTGTACCTAGTCGGTCAGCCTCTCGTGGCACCAAGTCTTTTGCTTTACGCATTTAATTCCTTCGGCAATTTGCCTTATATCAATGATTACTACTAATTAGGCTACTGTATCAAACCACTGGGTCAGAAGGGAAAAAGCCAATCGGGGTTATAAAAGGGGCCAATGGGCACATACCTTTATAATAAGGCCATGCCCAGGTGGCGAAATTGGTAGACGCACCAGCTTCAGGTGCTGGCGATCGTAAGGTTGTGGGGGTTCGAGTCCCTTCCTGGGCACCAAATGCACCTCATAAACCTATATTGGGATGAAATACGCCTTTTCAATAGGTCTTAAATGCCCATTGTTCGATGCAAGATCTTTGGCCTCATCTCATCCCAAAGACTTTCAAACTCCTCAGTTTTATCTGCAGATAATGTTACTGGGTTAAATAAGCCGCTAAAGAAGATCGTCTTTTTAGGTGCCAAGATCTTTTCAAACTCACCAAGCCCAATTGGCTTACCATCAACATCCCTGGTTAATTGCGCTGAACAAACAATTGCCTGCTCATCATCCTGATCAATCACGGCAAACTCAATGAGCTGGTCTGATTTTTCTAGGATGACTAAGGTACCCCGCGCATAGGAAACTGCATCGTGCTCTTGAACAATATAAGACAAGAACAGATCCACTTCATCTTCTTTAAGGGGTAAATCATCAATAAAGAATAAGTACTGACTACCCAGTGCATTGACTAGCGTGAAAACCTTGGGAATCGCCCCATGTCCAAGTGCAAGATTTCGATAATAAGCAGAGATTTCTACCGCGAGATTTTCAGAAAAAAGATGCATACAGATGGATAGGAATTATTCGTAGGGCTAGATAATGAAAAAGGGCTAAGCAATGTTCTTCTTTAAGAAATCCAAAGTTCGTTGCCAGGCTAGTTGGGCTGCAGCCGGATTGTATTGGAGCGGCGGCATATGACGCTGCTCTGATTTGGGATTTGCAAAAGCATGCTTGGCATCGTAACGCTCAAAGACATAATCCACCCCGGCTTGCTTTAACTTTTCCTCAAGCTGATCGACCCCGGCAATTAAGAAGAATTCATCATGCAAGGCCCAATGCGCCAACATTGGCTTCTTGATAGCACTCGCATCAACATACTCCAATGGAGGATAGCCATACCAAACGATCGTGCCATCACACTCTGGAACCAATCCAGCAGACAAAACCGTTAATGCGCCACCCATACAAAAACCAGTAACAGCCACTTTTGCACTCCCAGTGGCTTTGAGATACTGAACTGCACCACGTATATCTTGACTAGCGGCATCGCCAAAATTCAAACCATTCATCAGATGCTCTGCCTCGTTAGCCTCAAGCGCTAACTTACCTCGATAAAGATCTGGCACCAATGCACGATAGCCAGCTTCAGCCAAACGATTTGCCACTGCCTTTACTTCATCATCTAGTCCCCACCACTCCTGAATCACTACTACACCAGGAGCATTTTGTGCGTTTTTAGGCTCTACTAAATATGCATTTACCGATTGGCCATCAGGCCTATTAAATGTCATCATCATGGTCTCTTTTTTTATCAATTATGGAGTTTTAGAGTGCCCTACTACTTTGGGCAATTGCGAGTCTTTATGAATATATCCCACCAAATAGAAAGTAAGCAAGCCGCATATTGCAGCCCCAAAACCAACCCAGTTGTAGTGGTCCATTTTGCCATCAACTCCAATGGTCACCACCATACCCGCAATCACAGATGCTAAGCCCGAAGCTAGCATTTGCACCGAGCCAACCAAACTCATAAAGGTCCCACGCGTCTTGGCATCTACCACCTGACTAACAATAGCCATAGCCGGAATGATGCGACCAGAAACTAATACAAAGAATGCCGTGGAATTAATGAGTACCACCCATAAAGGGACTGGGATGAGGTTTGTGGTTACCAGCAATGGTACAAGACTTAGAATCGCCAAAATTCTAAATACTTTGACCTTGCCATACCGATCGGCCATCTGACCAATGATTCTAGAGCTCAGCAAGGTTGCAAGACCGCCACAAAGATAGATTAAGGGGATATAGGAATTATCAATACCTACATTAGCAGTCAAATAGAGGGCGATATAGGGGATCACAGAAAAACCAGTGAGCATAATTAAGCCCATAAAAACAAATGCCCGCAAATGCTCATGCGCAAAAAAGATAGTCCATATTTGGCTGAGACGACTACCTTCATGAACATGGTCTAGATGTCCAGTAATTTTAGGAATGTTCCGATAGCCCAAATACAAAATGAGAGCAGAAAGCAAGGCGATAAAAATAAAGGGGGCTCGCCAACCCAGCGCAGGGATATTGTTGGCTAAAAATAAACTCAGCGGTACACCAGCTACTGTCGAAACGGAGAATGCTGCCATAACAGTGCCGAGTGCTCTACCCCTACGCTCGAAAGGGATTGAGTCGGCGATGATCGTTTGTACTAGGGAGCCTAAAATTCCACCAAAGGCACCTGCAAAGGCGCGCGCAATAAAAAGGGACTGATAGTCAGGTGCGAGAGCACAAATTAAGGTGGCAACAATAAAACACCCATATAGACTGAGCAAAAGAATCCGTCTCTCAAATCGATCTACAAAGTAAGTGGCAAAGATTCCTGCAATGGCTGCGGCAAATGTATAGGATGACAGTAACCAACCAAATTCATGGGTATTGATATTGAGCTCACGAATAAAATCGGGGCCCAATGGCATCATGATCATGAAATCCAAGATGTGGGTAAACTGAATTCCCGCTAGAGAAAACAAGAAGTAACGTTCATTCCGTTTATCTCTTAGCATGTGGGAATTGGGCAATACTTTCTTTACTTGATATGGTAGTTGTGACATTATCAACCCACTCTTGTTATGTGTCTCTGACTGTTTTTGCTTGCCACCGTCACCTCAATGAATACCCTCACTACTATTGCTAACTTTCCCATCGAAATATTTCTCAGAGATGCAGCCTGGGGAATTGTGGGACTCATCTGCGTTTTGATGTTTCATGGCAGTGCCATTAATCATCTCTACATGCGCTTTGAGAGGTTGACGCGCAATAATTTATTGAAAGCCCGATATAACTGGGTATTTTTTCATTTTTATTCGTCATTTGTTTTTATAGCCCTGATACATCTATTGGAGATTCTTTTCTGGGCTTTACTGATCGTTAGCCTTCAACTGATAGACGATCCAATTAAAGCGCTTCTTTTTGCGGGCAGTTGCTACACCACGGTGGGCTTCGAATCTGATTACCTGCCTGATGGCTGGAAAAGTATGGCTTTCTTTATCTCCTTTACAGGTCTCTTTTCGCTGGCATGGACTACCTCCATCATGATTGCAATGACCGGAGCCTATAGGAGTGCTTGGAACCTGAAATACGACCAATCCGAGGATGATTAAAGAATTATTGTGAATAATTAACAATATATAAAAATAGAGAGTATCATTAGGGTTAACCCTTAAGGAGCTCAATATGGCACATGCAAACACAATTCAACTACATCAACCCGCGTTTTTTAGCCTCAATACAGTAATTGCCTTTAAAAACTATATTGTTCTTCTGGCTAGCGCACTAGCGGAAGCTAGGCAATTAGAACAAGAAACTAGAAAAATCAGCGGAAGTTGGTAAATTTAAGCTAATTTGAGCCTATTTTGGGCTGAAATTGGCCTCATGAGAGAAATGCCCCGGAGAAACACTGGGGCATTTTTTATATAGATTGGGCAATCAAGAGCGCTTCCCATCCAACTCTAGCGTTTGATGTAGTAACCATAAACGCAGCGAGTTCCCCCGCGTGATGGGTTATGCGTATCTTGAATAACTCCATCAACTATTGCGCATAAGTGCTTGGAAACCTTAGCTATTAGAATGCCTTTTGGCAATTCATTGGCTCTCAAATGAACCTGGCACCCACCTCCAATCTGCATCGTTGGCACCCAAGTAAAACCGTGGCTCAAGATATAGTCATGAAAGACCTTGCGATGATTGCCATTTCTGGGCGAAGAACCCTTTTCTTGAAGCCTTTTTGCAAGTCGGTCATTGCGTAATTGCGCATAACTCGCATTGGCACCCCCCAAATCCTCATATACCTGCTGATATGACAAGCCCGTAGCAATCGCAATTGCTCTGACGACGCAATCGCCAGCATTCCCTAAAAACCCAGCGGCCGCTCTGCCCCCATCATTGAAAACAAAGGGAATCTCCTGTCCGGCCAAACCGGAAGAACGCGTAAAGAGCCTTAAGAGATTAAACATGGTCAGAATAAAAAAGTGGACTTGTCTTACGACAAATCCACTCAATCAATGAATGATCCTGAGTAATTAAGCGTTAGCTTTTTTCACTTCAAGGCGCCATGCATGTAACAAAGGCTCGGTATAACCATTGGGCTGCTCAAGACCCTTGAATATGAGATCACGAGCTGCTTTATAAGCATATGAGTCATGATAGTTAGGCATCATTGGCTTATAAAAAGGATCGCTAGCATTCTGCGCATCCACAATTGTCGCCATCCGCTGCAATGCTTCATCAACATCTGCAGCGTTGATGATGCCATGTAACATCCAATTAACAATGTGCTGGCTAGAAATACGCAAGGTTGCGCGATCCTCCATCAACCCAACGTTATAAATGTCAGGAACCTTGGAGCATCCAACACCTTGGTCAATCCAGCGAACCACATAACCCAGAATGCCCTGGCAGTTATTATTCAAGGCCTCACGAATTTCTTCCTTGGTCCAATCAGGATACAAGGCAACCGGTACAGTCAATAAATCATCCGTTAAGGAATCATACTCAGCTGCAGTATCTTGTTTTTCCAGATCTTCCTGAATCTTAGCAACATTGACTTGGTGATAATGCAAAGCATGCAAGGTCGCTGCAGTTGGTGATGGTACCCAAGCGGTATTTGCACCAGCCTGCGGGTGAACGATTTTCTGCTCAACCATTTCTTTCATCAAATCCGGAGCAGGCCACATGCCCTTACCAATTTGTGCGCGACCACGTAATCCACAATTGAGACCAGCCAATACGTTGCGGCGCTCATATGCACCAAACCATTTGCTGACTTTCATCTTGCCTTTACGCACCATGGCACCCGCATGCATGCCAGTATGAATTTCGTCACCTGTACGATCTAAGAAGCCGGTATTAATAAATGCCACTCGGGATCCAGCAGCAGCAATAGCTGCTTTGATGTTAACGCTCATGCGACGCTCTTCGTCCATGATGCCAAGCTTCACAGTGTTCTCAGGCAATCCAAGTAGTTTTTCAACACGGCCGAAAAGTTCACCAGCAAATGCAACTTCTTCAGCGCTATGCATTTTAGGTTTAACGATGTAGACCGAGCCTTTGCGGGTATTGCCGATTGCCTGACTTGCTGGGCGATTAATATCGTACAGGGCAATCAATACAGTAACCACAGCATCTAAAATGCCCTCATAAATCTCTTTACCATCACCAGTAATCACTGCTGGATTGGTCATTAAATGACCGACATTGCGCAGGAATAACAGTGAGCGGCCATGCAAAGTAACCATACCGTCTTTGGCATTTTCTGCACCAATGGCTGCTGTGTATTTACGATCAGGATTTAATTCCCGAGTAAACGTCTTTCCGCCTTTGCTAACCTCTTCAACCAAAGTACCCTTCAGAATACCTAGCCAGTTTTCATAAGCAAGCACTTTATCGTCAGCATCTACTGCAGCAATAGAATCTTCCAAATCCAAAATGGTTGACAGAGCTGCTTCAAGCACAACGTCATTGACACCAGCCGGATCGCTTAAACCAATAATTTTGGCTTTATCAATTTGGATGTCGATATGAATACCGTTATTGCGGAGTAATAAAGAACTAGGAGAAGCAGCGCTACCTTGATAACCAACGAATTGCTTCTCGTCTTTTAACCCAGTAGTACTGCCATCTTTTAATTTGATGGCTAACTTATTGCCATCTACAAAATAAGCTACTACATCTTGATAGGAGCCCTTTGCCAGCGGAACAGCCTGATCTAAAAATTGACGGGCATACGCTACCACTTTTGCACCACGAACTGGGTTGTAGCCACCAGCCTTGCTAGCACCATCATCTTCTGAAATCACATCTGAACCATACAGAGCGTCATAGAGAGAGCCCCAGCGCGCATTCGCTGCATTCAACGCATAGCGAGCATTAAGCAAAGGAACCACCAATTGCGGTCCTGCTTGTAGCGCTAATTCATCATCCACATTTTTGGTGTTAGCAGTAACTTTTGCAGCTACAGGCTCGATATAGCCAATTTGCTCAAGAAATTGACGGTAGGCCGGCATATTCTTGATTGGGCCTGGATTAGCCTTATGCCACTCATCAATTTGAGCTTGTAAATGATCACGCTTGGCTAGCAAAGCCTCATTTTTGGGGCTGAGATCCTTAACAATCTCATCGAAACCCTTCCAAAAGTCGGCGCTTTTAATGCCTGATCCTGGAAGAACTTTGTCTTCGATAAAGCGATATAAGGGGGTAGCCACTTGAAGGCTATTGCAAGTAGTGCGAGCGGTCATGTTGTAAACCTTTGTTTTTAAACAATTTTTTTATATTGAGGATGAATAAAATGCGGTATTGCTACGCACAAATTATCCATCATTTTAGAGTAACTTCAAAAACTCAAGCCTCAAATGGGTGCTGCAGGAGGATCGTTTCATCCCGCTCTGGTCCCGTTGAAACCATGGCAATCGGTTTGCCAGCAACCTCTTCAATACGACGTAAGAATTTTTGCGCCTCTACTGGAAGCTTGTCCCACTCACGAATACCAAAAGTAGTCCCCTTCCAACCCGGGAAATCTTCATAAATAGGCTCGCAACGCGCAACGGCTTCAGCTCCGCGTGGCAACACATCTAGGGTTTGACCATCTAAGGTGTAGCCAACGCATAAGCGAATGGTTTCAAAACCATCGAGCACATCTAATTTGGTAATGCACAGCCCTGATAAGCCATTAATCTGAATTGAGCGTTTCAATGCAGCAGCATCTAGCCAGCCAGTGCGACGTGGGCGACCAGTGACTGAACCGAATTCTTTACCAACTTCAGCTAAGCGAATTCCCACCGGATCTTGCTTAGATGGATTATCGAAGTCATACAACTCACTTGGGAAGGGTCCAGCACCAACACGAGTGCAATAGGCTTTCGTGATGCCTAAAATATATTGCAAAGAATCAGGGCCAACGCCAGAGCCTGCAGCCGCATTTCCAGCGACGCAGTTACTAGAGGTGACATAAGGATAGGTACCGTGGTCAATGTCGAGCAAAGTACCTTGCGCCCCTTCGAACAGCAAATTTTGGCCCGCTTGCTCAGCAGCATATAAGGCACTCGAGACATCCACCACCATAGGCTTAATACGCTCTGCGTAAGACATCGCCTCATCTAATGTCTTTTTAAAATCTACCGGCTCAGCTCCGTAATAGTTTGTGAGCATGAAGTTGTGATACTCCAAGTTCTCACGTAATTGGGCAGCAAACTTTTCAGGGTAAAACAAATCTTGAACGCGTAAAGCACGGCGAGCCACTTTATCTTCGTAAGCAGGACCTATGCCGCGCCCCGTTGTGCCGATCTTGGCATTGCCACGTTTCTTTTCGCGAGCATGATCGATGGCAACGTGATAAGGCAGGATCAAGGTAGTTGCCTCTGAAATCTTAAGGCGAGATTGAACATCTAATCCCGCAGCTTCCAATTCTCCGATTTCTTTAAAGAGCGCCTCTGGCGATAGGACAACACCGTTACCAATGTAGCAAATCACATTTTTATGCATGATTCCAGAAGGAATCAAACGCAAAATGGTTTTCTTATCACCAATAATTAAAGTATGGCCCGCATTATGTCCGCCTTGAAAACGCACTACTGCTTGTGCATGGTCGGTCAGCCAATCTACTACCTTGCCCTTGCCCTCATCACCCCACTGAGTGCCAATGACAACGACGTTACGACCATGAGCTTGTTGCTTTAAAGACATAATGAAAATCCAAATGGTAATTACAAAATCAGTTAATTAGTTATTTCTTGACGACATTCCATGCATTCGCTTGTTTGAGCAACTCTCGATCACATATATATTCAGCAGTTTCTACAGTATCACCTGGCATCACCTCAATAACCACTTCGCCCGCATTGCGCAGTTCAGTAATGGCCTTCGATAAAACGGGATCGGCACTCCATGGGGCCATGATTGCTGACTTGCGTTGCGTTGCGGGCGCAAGATTGGCTAAGGTGAGCAGATCTAATGAGAACCCCGTTGCAGGACGTGAGCGTCCAAACGCTTGACCAACATGATCATAACGACCGCCACGAGCAATTGGTTGCGGTAACTTGTCGACATAGGCGGCAAACATTACCCCACTGTGATACTGATAACCTCGCAGATCGGCCAAATCAATACTCAGCTCAACATCCTTTGAGAAAGCAGCTGCTGCTATTGCTAGCTTATCCAACTGCGCTAAGGCATTATCAATACACTGATGTTTAGGCAACGCACTCTTTGCACGCGTTAACACTTGCGTGCAGGGACCATTTAATTCCGTTAGCGCTATTAGGGCCTCCGCCGTTTTTGCAGGTAGACATTGCGCCCATTGCGCTAAGCGGGGGCGATCCTTACTTTGCAGCAGGCCATACATTGCAGCAATGTCATCTTTACCTAGATTTTGGCCATCTAAAATTCCTTCTAACACGCCAGCGTGTGAAAGATCGAGATAGACTCTATTTAAACCAGCAAGGTTCAATGTTTTGAGCAATAAAGAAATTGCTTCAAAATCCGCCTCCCAAGTAGCGCAGCCATAAATCTCAGCGCCCAGTTGCAACTCTTCGCGAGCGGAACTTCCTACTGGGGTTCGTGCATGTGCCACAGACCCGGCATAACATAGGCGTGTAACACCCTTGCGGTTCAGAAGGTGCGCATCAATGCGGGCAACCTGTGGGGTGATATCTGCTCGCAGACCTAGAGTTCGACCAGAGAGTTGATCAACCAGCTTGAAGGTTTGTAAATTTAAGTCCGCACCAGTGCCAGTTAACAAAGAGTCTAAAAACTCGAGTAGAGGCGGCGTAACCAATTCATAACCGTAGGATTGATACAAATCCAAAATCGCACGACGCAGCGTTTCTACCTTGCGAGCTTCCGCCGGCAAAACATCGGCAATATCTTCAGGAAGTAACCAGCGATTCATGATCTACCAGATTCACTTATTAATTTTTCTTATGCAAGAACTTGAAGAACTCGCCATTAGGTTCAACCACCATCACATCCTTCTTATCCTTAAAGGAGCTACGGTAAGCCTGAAGACTCTGATAGAACTGTGCAAACTGTGGATCGCGACCAAATGCATCAGCATAGAGCGCAGTTGCCTTCGCATCACCAGCACCTTTAATCTTTTGGGCTTCGCGATAGGCTTCGGCCAAAATCGTGTCGCGCTGACGTTCTGCATTCGCCCTAATCTTATCTGACTCAGCAGCGCCCATGGAGCGCAACTCGTTAGCAACGCGCTTACGCTCTGCTTCCATTCGCCTGTAAACAGAATCGCTAATTTCAGCCAGGAGATCTACGCGCTTGAGGCGCACATCCACAATCTCAACGCCAATATCGGCCGCATCATCAGCTACTTTTTTGCGAATGCCTTCCATGACCTGTTCACGTTGATCAGAAATGATCTCTCTGACTGTGCGCTTGGTGAACTCCTCATTCAAGGCTGAACGAACCAATTGGGTTAAGCGATCCTGAGCCAAACGCTCATCACCTTTAAAGCTGACGAAGAACTTACGAGGCTCAACAATGCGCCATTTCACATAAGAATCTACCAAGAGATTCTTCTTTTCAGAAGTAATAAAACGCTCTGCCTCGGGATTATCAATTGTGAGGATACGACGATCAAAAAAGCGCACGCTTTCAAAGGGTGCTGGATATTTCAATTGAAGGCCGGGTTGCTCAATCACGCGAACGATTTGCCCGAAAGCAAATACAACAGCAAAATTACGCTGATCTACAACGAAAATACTCGAGGACAAAATAAAAACCAAGGCAATAAAGCCTGCGATTGCTGCTAAGAGACGATTGGCATTCATTATCTGGCATCCCCTCTGTCACGACTTCTCAAACCATCACGCTTTTCAGCAGCACTGCCAAAACTTGGCGTATTGATAGGGCTTGGAGTTGCATTGTTATTAAATGGAGCAGCTGGATTACCTGTCGCGCCCCCGACTGTCACAGACCCAGTTGGTGTATTGGCAGCTGACTGCCCAGCTGCAACTTGAGCACTTTCAGCGGTCACTTGCGCAACGATCTTATCTAAAGGCAGGTAAAGCATGCTATTACTCTTGGTGGTATCTACCAATACTTTGGTGACGTTGTTGTACATCTCGCGCATGCTGTCAATGTACATACGATCACGCGTAACGCCAGGAGCCTTGGAGTACTCGGCAAACACTTGCTTAAAGCGATTGGAATCACCTTCTGCAGTTGCTACAACACGCGCCTTATAACCCTCAGCTTCTTGTATGAGTCGATCAGCTGTACCTTTAGCACGTGGAATGATGTCATTGGCATAAGCTTGACCCTCACTTTTTAAGCGCTCTTGATCTTGCCCTGCCTTAACAGCATCATCAAAGGCTGCCTGAACTTGCTCAGGGGGCTGGACATTCTGAACAGTCACACTGGTAACGTAAATACCCGTTTTATAACTGTCTAGAATTTTTTGAATCGAAGCAGCTAAATCAATCGCAATTTTTTCACGTCCTTCGTACAGCACGGTATCCATTTTGCTTCGCGCTACGATCTCACGGACTGCAGTTTCTGCAGCCTGTACTACCGTTGCATCTGGATCACGATTATTAAATAAATAATCGGTTGGATCTTTCAAGCGATACTGAACGGCAAAACGAACATCAATAATGTTTTCATCCTCCGTCAACATGGAGGAATCTTTTTGATTGGTTGCCTTAATTAAAATCGGACGACCAACTTCCACAGAGCGCACTCCAGATACATTGACCGTTTGCTCAGCTTGGACAGGCCAAGGCATACGCCAGTTAATACCAGGGCCTGCCGTAAAAGCGTACTTACCAAAAGTCGTTACTACGCCTGACTGACCTTCTTGAATGATATAAAAGCCACTGAGTAGCCAAACCAAAACAACGCCACCAAGCGCAACAATGACGCCTGTCTTAGAACTAAAGGGGTTGTTGAAATTGAGATTGGGAACACCCATACCGCCCCCACCCCCACCGCCACCGCGTTGAGAAGGCGGAGGAATATCAGTACTGTTGGGTTTATTAGCTGGCCTAGAACTCCCGCCCGGCTTTTTATTGCCACCAAATAAGCTACCGATGCGATCATTAAAGTCACGCCATAACTCATCCAGATCAGGGGGACCATTTGGCCTAGCAGGCTGATTCGAGGGTTGAGTTTCTACAGGTCTATCTGCCTCTGGCTTAGACGGATCAACATTGGGGGCTTGGTCAGAGCTTTGACCCTCTTTGGCGTCTTTAGATCCATTGCCGGGGTGACTATTACCCCAGCCTGGGTCATTGACCGAAAACAGCTCAAGAAATTTAGGCATCGTTAGGTGAATATTTTCGGGTTGGAATAGGGTTAAATTCGGAAGACTCTGGTCGCTCGGGTAAAGGTGCTAAAAACTCATCCGGGGCCATTTGCAGCTTGGCACGGTTATGTTCGACCCTTATTCTATCAGTCATTTGAGAGCACTCTGCGAGGGCTGTGCGCAATAAATCCAAGCCTTGACCCGTCTTGGCTGATAGGAAAACCTGGTCGGGGGCCCCCTGAGCGTCTCGCTCCAAAGCTGCACCACGGTAAAAGGTTTGCGGCATTTGATCAATTTTGTTCATGACCTCGATTCTGGGGATGTCATCAGCCCCAATTTCCCTCAAAACAGCCTCTACCTCAGCCTTTTGCTCACGCGCCACGGGACTACAAGCATCAATCACATGCAAAATCAGGTCGGCATGGATAGTTTCATCCAGGGTGGCTCTAAAAGCCTCTACCAACTGGTGGGGTAATTCGCGGATAAAGCCGACCGTGTCAGAGACCACTATCGACCCAACCTGATCTAAATGGATCTTTCTGGAAGTGGTGTCTAGGGTTGCAAAAAGCTGATCCGCCGCATAAGTCCCAGCCTTTGTAAGGGCATTAAAGAGGGTTGATTTACCAGCATTGGTATAGCCAACCAAAGAAACTGAAAATACCTCTTTACGGTTTCTCGCGCGTCGCTGAGTGCGCTGTTGGCGTTGGAGCTTTTCCAGCTCGTTCTCTAGGCGCTTCGCTTTCGTGGCCAACATCCGGCGATCAAGCTCCATTTGAGTTTCACCAGGACCGCCACGCACACCAATACCGCCACGCTGACGTTCTAAGTGACTCCATGCGCGCACTAATCGCGACATCCGATAGCGGACTTGTGCTAACTCTACCTGGGTTTTACCAATATGACTTTGGGCTCGTTGGCTAAAGATATCCAATATCAATCCGGTACGGTCCATGACATGAAAACCAATATGCCGCTCCAGATTACGCTGCTGGGTTGGGGATAGCGGATGATTGAAGATGGCCAATTCTGCACCATGCTCTTCCATCACCTTTTGCAATTCATTTGCCTTACCCGAACCAATGAATAAAGCGGGATCCGTCTTCCCCTTGCGAGCAATGACACTGGCCATCGGAATTGAGCCAGCACTATCCGCTAAAAGACTAAGCTCCGCCATGCTATCTGCAAAATCTTCGCGTCCCGTATCAACACCAACAAGGACAGCACGTGCGGCATCTACACCAGTTTTATACAGGGCTAATTTCTTCCGTACGGAAATCCACTGCACGAGCAGGAACGATCGTGGAAATGGCATGCTTGTAAACCATTTGAGTCACAGTATTACGTAAGAGCACAACATATTGATCAAATGACTCAATATTGCCCTGTAACTTAATACCATTTACAAGATAGATTGATACAGGCACATGCTCTTTGCGAAGCGCATTCAGAAATGGATCCTGAAGTAATTGGGTTTTACTATTGTTCATACCGCTCCTTGCTGGATTTTTATAAGCTTTTTTATATCTTGGGAGTCTTGCTTTTTTAATTATTTACATCTACTGCCTACAACGTGCTGTCTACCTCATGAATATGGGGGCAGATTGATTGAAAATCAAGCCCCAATATTCCCACTTAAAACCAATTAATTGTTATGGCATTTATAACTCTTTTTACTTCTTTTTGCTTTTCTTAGCTTTATCAGCATCTACATATGGGTTTTTAGCCGTATTCATCTGAATTCTCAAAGGAGTACCGCGCAACTTGAAAACATCTCTAAAACGGCCTTCGAGATAACGCTTATAGCTATCGGTCACCCCACTGAGCGAGGTTCCGTGAATCACCACGATAGGAGGATTCATGCCCCCTTGATGGGCATAACGCAATTTTGGTCGACCCATTCCAACCCGCTTAGGCTGCTGATGTTCAATAGCCTCTTGCAAAATTCGTGTCAATTTGGGCGTTGGTAATTTGGCCATTGCAGCAGCATAAGCCGCATCCACATCTTTAAAGAGCTCTTTTAAGCCAGTGCCCTTTTTCGCTGAAATGGGATGCACATTCGC
>JAXIUI010000037.1:0-17989 GCA_034680725.1 Polynucleobacter sp. | reverse complement strand
GTCTTGGACCGCCTGAGCAATTTCCTCTTTACTGTTCATTACGAAGGGGCCATAACCTACGATAGGCTCATCAATCGGCTGCCCACTGAGCAACAAGGCAATCGAATCTTCCATCACATTCACTTCAATATCCTGACCTTGATTGCTAAACATCAACATCTGCGCATCCTGAGCCGCTCCACTATCACCAGCTTGAATGGCGCCCTTGAGAACTACGAGGGAGGTATTCCAACCATCAGGCGCAGGAATAAGGACAGTACCCCTTTTTAATTTCAGGTCAATGACATTCATTGGTGTAAATGTATGAGCGGGACCTACATATCCATCCAATTGACCAGCAATCACTCGGGCGACTCCTGCGCCCCCCTTGAGAGCAATAGCAGGAATTTCTGTATTCAAAATAGCTTGGTAGCTTGGTGCCGTCATCTTCTGTTTTGCTGGCAAATTAACCCAAAGTTGCGCCATTTCTAGCATGCCGCCTTGATTAGCAAACTGCTCAGAGTGAAACTCTTCATGCAAGATGCCAGAGCCAGCAGTCATCCACTGCACATCTCCAGGGCCAATAATGCCCCCTTGGCCCGTTGAGTCTTTATGAGCAACTTCACCTTCATAAACAATAGTGACCGTTTCAAAACCGCGATGGGGATGTGACCCCACACCCTTGCGCTCATTAGTTGAGGGAAAGTGGGCTGGACCGGCGTAATCGAGCATCAAAAATGGGCTCATGTATTTGCCTAGATGCTGATAGAAAAACAAGGTCCGTACCGGAAAGCCGTCGCCTACCCAATGCCCCTGATCATTTCCTTGTATACCAATACATTTCTTCATGACTATAAAAAGCGTCTAAATTAAACCAACAAGATTGAATACTCTTTCCAGACTATTCGACTGTGACACTCTTAGCTAAATTACGTGGCTTATCTACATCCGTTCCAAGAGCACAGGCTGCGTGATAAGCAAGCAGTTGTAGAGGAACTACATGCAATATAGGAGAGAGATTGCCATAATGCTCAGGCAATCGAATGACATTAATACCCTCGCTACTGGTAATGTCAGTATCTTGATCGGCAAAGACGTAGAGCTTGCCACCACGCGCCTTTACCTCTTGCATATTAGATTTGAGCTTTTCTAAAAGATCATCTTTTGGCGCTACCGTTACTACAGGCATCTTTTCAGTAACCAAAGCTAGTGGCCCATGCTTAAGCTCCCCTGCAGGATATGCTTCAGCATGAATATACGAAATTTCTTTAAGCTTGAGTGCGCCTTCAAGTGCAATCGGGTAGTGCATGCCACGTCCGAGGAATAAAGCATTTTCACATCTAGAGAATGCTTCGCTCCAAGCAATAATTTGGGGCTCTAGCGCCAATACTGCCTGCAGAGCCTTTGGTAGGTGGCGCAGCTCTCGCAATAAGATTTTTTCACGCTCAGCATCAACTCTCCCAGCACGCTTAGCGAGGGAGACTGCCAATAGGTATAGCGCAACTAATTGCGTCGTAAAAGCTTTGGTAGAGGCAACACCAATCTCCGTACCTGCCTTAGTTAAAAAATTCCACTGGGTTTCACGAACCATGGCGCTACTTGCAACATTACAAATAGCCAAGGTATATTGATGGCCCAAAGCTTGTGCATGGCGTAAGGCAGCCAGAGTATCAGCCGTTTCACCAGACTGAGATACCACGACGACTAAGGCATTTGGATTAGGGACGGTAGTGCGATAACGATATTCACTGGCAATTTCTACTTGAGTTGGAATCCCTGCAATGTCTTCTAACCAATATTTAGCAACACAAGCTGAGTAATAACTCGTGCCACATGCCAAGATCAAAATCTGATCAAATTTTTTCCATTCTTCTGGGTCAGCATGAAATAACTCTGGGCCAAAGCCAGCGATATTTGCCAGAGTATCCCCAATTGCTCTGGGTTGCTCAAAAATCTCTTTTTGCATGTAATGCTGATAAGGCCCTAGATCAACAGAGTCAGCCTGGGCAGGCATAGCCTTTAGCTCTCTTTGCACCAATTTGCCGGCTTGATCGATGATCTCCACACTTTCAGCCTGCAAAACAGCGACATCACCTTCTTCTAAGTACATCATGGAGTGCGCTCTGCCAGCAAGCGCTAAAGCATCCGAGGCTAAGAAGTTTTCTTCAGCGCCTAAGGCAACTACCAAAGGCGAACCTACACGCGCCCCCACCAAAATATCAGGGCGATCTTGCGCAATGACGCCGATCGCATAAGCCCCATGTAAGCGTGGCAATACCGCTCTAACGGAAGCAACTAAATCGCCCTGCTGACTCGCCGTATATGACTGATGAATTAGATGGGCAATAACCTCAGTATCGGTTTCAGAGCTAAATTCATATCCAGCCGACTGTAGTTCGGCTCGCAGGGATTCGTAGTTTTCAATAATGCCGTTATGCACTACCGCAATTAATCCGCCAGAGATATGGGGATGCGCATTTTGAGTATCAGGCTTACCATGTGTTGCCCAACGGGTGTGTGCAATTCCTAGAGTTCCATAAAAATCTTTACTCTGCTGAGCCAATTCAGAAACGCGGGCTGTAGTGCGAGCCCGCTCAATGGAGTGCTTTGCATCATCACCATTAATGACTGCAAAACCACAAGAATCATAACCGCGATACTCAAGACGACGCAGGCCTTCAATCAGAACATCAACAATATTTTTACGCGATGCTGCGCCGACGATGCCGCACATTATTTTTTTGCCTTACTAGATTTTTTTGCAATCACTTTTTTTATCGGTGCTTTTGTGTCTATTTTTTTAACTGCTACTTTCTTAGCTTGTTTAACTGGACGCTGCCACTGCAAAGAAATTTGTTTTGCACGGGATACAGTTAATTGATGTGCAGGTGCATCTTTCGTCAAAGTGGTGCCCGCACCCAAAGTAGCTCCGCGACCAACCCTAACCGGCGCAACCAATTGAGTGTCTGATCCAATAAAAACATCATCTTCGATAATGGTTTGGTGCTTATGAACACCGTCATAGTTACAGGTAATCGTACCCGCACCAATATTCACCCTAGAACCCACAATCGAATCACCTACATAAGCCAAATGATTGGCTTTACTATTAGCAGCAATCTTGCTATTTTTAACTTCAACAAAGTTACCAATATGCACATCGTTCGCCAAGTCAGCGCCTGGACGTAAACGCGCATAAGGCCCAATCAATGAACCAGCACCCACTTTGGCACCGTCAAGATGGCTATAGGGATGAATGATGACGTTCTTGCCAATTACGCTATTTCGAATAATGCAATATGGGCCTACCTGAGTGCCAGCAGCTAAAGTAACGCAGCCTTCGAAGACACATCCCACGTCTATAAAGACGTCGGTACCGCACTCTAGTGTTCCACGAATATCAATGCGGGCAGGATCAGCCAAGGAAACGCCAGCATCCATCAATAGGTTTGCTTGATGTATTTGATGGACACGCTCTAAAGCCGCCAACTGATCACGACTATTAACGCCAACAGTTTCAAATTGGGCATCAGCCTGCGCTGTACGAATGGGCACGCCATCTTTGACAGCCATTGCAATCACATCGGTCAAATAATATTCACCCTGAGCATTGCTAGAGCGCAAAGCTTTGAGCCAATTCTTGAGCGCATTTGTTGGCAATACCATCATGCCCGTATTAATTTCGGAAATGCGCTTTTGCTCAGATGTAGCGTCTTTTTCCTCAACAATAGATTTAACAGACCCATCTATATCGCGCACGATACGACCATAGCCTGTTGGGTTCGAGAGATTCTGCGTGAGCAAAGCTAGCGCTGAATCTTGCCCGCGTACTCCATCCGCTAATTTTCCTAACTTTAAGAGCGTCTTTTTGCTGATTAGGGGCACGTCACCATAGAGCACCAAAGTTGGCTCATTCACATCTAATTTGGGGAGGGCTTGTAATAAGGCATGGCCAGTTCCCTTTTGCTCTGCTTGTAGCGCTGTAGCGACCTTGCCAAAACGGGAGTCTTGTGCGGTCGCAGAGATGAGAAACTCCTTCACATCTGCAGCACCATGGCCAATAACGACAATAGGGCCTGTTTTTGCATTTTTACCCTGTAAATCAAGGGCTGTGGCAAGGACATGCTGCAAAAGCGGCTTTCCTGCCAAGGTTTGCAGAACCTTAGGTAAGGCGGACTTCATCCGTTTTCCCTGCCCAGCGGCCAAAATAACGATGTTCATAAGGAGGGATTATAAGTCGCCTGAATCAGTGTTCCACAGGCTAATTCGTCGATTTCTGTCTCATCAATGGCCTTATCGCCAGCTGATCTTGCAGCAATACCGGATAACTCAGAGGCTATTTCTAGATTTTTGAAATCAAATGCTTCGCCATCCATCAAATGGGAAGGCACGATATGGTGCATTGATCGAAATAGATTCTCAACACGACCAGGGAACTTCTTTTCCCACTCGCGCAGCATGTCTTTCATGGCACCCCGTTGTAAATTTGGCTGACTACCGCATAAGTTGCAGGGAATAATCGGAAAGTTCATATCCACTGCATAACGCTCTAGCAACTTCTCTGGAACATAAGCTAAAGGACGAATCACAATATGTTTACCATCATCCGAACGTAGCTTTGGTGGCATACCTTTAAGCTTGCCTGCAAAAAACATATTTAAAAGCATCGTCTCCAAAATATCATCGCGATGATGTCCTAAGGCAATTTTTGTTGCACCTAATTCATCGGCAACGCGATACAAAATGCCGCGGCGCAAACGAGAACATAAGCCACAGGTAGTTTTACCTTCCGGAATTACGCGCTTGACAATGATGTAAGTATCTTGATTTTCAATGTGAAATTGCACGCCTAATGCAGTTAAATAATTTGGCAATATATCGGCAGGAAAATCTGGTTGCTTTTGATCTAGATTGACAGCAACAATTTCAAAATCGATTGGTGCGCGTTCACGGAGCTTCAATAGAATATCAAGCATGGCATAACTGTCTTTTCCACCAGACAAACATACCATTACCTTATCGCCATCCTCGATCATGCCAAAGTCACCAATAGCTTGGCCAACTAAGCGACATAGCTTTTTCTCTAGCTTATTTTCTTCAAAGACAGCTTTACGAATATCGCCCATACAATTGAATTCTTTTCGTAATATGTTTTTAGGATTGCTTCATTCGAAACACTTCAACACCAACCGAATGACAGTCAGGATATACATCCGGCTTGGCCGTACTCACACAAGCAGCAATCACTTTGGGATGCTGCAACATCGCATTCACAATGTCATCACAAAAGGTTTCTTGAAGATGAATATGGCCTTGGGAGGAGCGTGCCTTAATGGTTTCACGCATAAAGTCATAGTCAACTACCTCCTCTAATAAATCCTGAGAGGGTGTATTCATCTTCAAGGGAATATACAAATCCACATTCAAAATGACGCGCTGCTCAGCCTTCTTCTCAAAGTCATGAACCCCTATATTGATAAAGATTTCATAATCGCGTAAAAATAAACGGCGACAGTCCGCGAGAGCTGGATGAGAAAGAATTGCATGCATAAGTGTTATTAACTCTTAAATAAGTTCAGGATTAAAGGGTGGGGGTTGTCTTAAACATCACATCTCGCGTAGAAGGCAGTAAATGTTGTCCGCCATCTACATACAAGGTGGTCCCAGTAATCGCATTAGAACTTGCCAAAAATACTGCGGCTTTTGCAACATCACTTGGGGTGGAAGATTTTCCCAAAGGAGTCATCTGATGTGCCTCTGAGAACCCCTCGCTAGTTTGATCACCCGATATCAAGGTAATTCCAGGGGCCAAGCCTACCACCCTGAGATATGGTGCAAAGTCTACCGCCAATAACTCTACTGAAGTCAGAAGAGCAGACTTTGATAAGGTATACGATAAAAAATCGGGGTTGAGGTTAACTAACTTTTGATCGAGTAACTGAATCACCGAGGGAACTAATAAATCTGTATTGTCTTTTTCTACTGTGGCGCTCTTTTGATATTCAAACATCAATTGGGACAATAAAACAGGTGCAATGAGATTCACTTGCATATGGTCTTGCAGTGTTTTAGCCGTCAGAGGGCTAAGAGAATTAGCGCGATCGAATTGAAAGATTGATGCGCTATTCACTACACATTGCAAGCTTTTAAACTCATTAACAACCGCAGAAAATAAGTCCTTGATTTCATCCTCTTGAGCAAGATCAGCTCGAAAGGCTTTTGCCCTGCTTCCTAAACCCTCAATTTCAGCCACAGTAGCCTGAGCCTCAGATTCAGACTGGCCGTAATGAATTGCTACATCCCAGCCTTGACGGGCAAATTCCAGAGCCATTTCACGGCCCAGACGCTTAGCTGCACCGGTTACTAAAACCGCTTTATTTTGCAAAGGTGAAGGGTTTGAACTCAATTTCACTGAAATTCTCTTAGACTAGCGAGCTATGGATATTACCTTGACCAGCTACGAAAAGGCTCATACGGAGCAACTTGGGCAGAAAATAATGGCAGAAATCACCTCCCAAGGGGGGTGGATACCTTTTTCAAAGTATATGGAGATGGTCCTTTACGAGCCAGGAATGGGCTATTACAGCGCAGGGGCTCATAAGCTAGGCGCTGGTGGGGACTTCACTACAGCGCCCGAATTAAGCCCCCTATTTGGTGCCGCTATTGTTTCCACTCTACTACCCATCTTAGAAAGCCTACAGTCCCAAGGTTTACCCACCCAAATTCTTGAATTTGGAGCTGGCACGGGCAAATTAGCAGAATCGATTCTGACTCGCCTTCATGATCTTGGGTTTGCTTTAGACCATTACGACATTATTGAGATCTCCCCAGATTTAGCCCAAAGGCAAGGAGAGCGGCTTGAGCGTCTTTCAAAGAAACTCAATCTATCCACACAATGCCATTGGCTCAGCTCTTTACCCAATAACTTCAAGGGCATCATTCTGGCAAATGAGGTGATTGATGCCATCCCCTGCGATGCCATCATCTTTCAAAATGGTTTTTGGTATTGGCATGGTGTCAGCATTTCTAATGGAAATCTGGTGTGGGCATCGGGCAAACCAGTTGAACAATCTCTACTCCCAGCATCGCTGTTAATGGGTGATTTTTCAGAGGGCTACGTAACTGAGCTACACACACAAGCTACTGCTTGGATGAGTCATATTGCCAAAGAGTTCGATGCCGGACTCTTCCTTACTGTTGATTATGGTTTTCCAGAGGATGAGTATTACCATGCACAACGGTTAGCAGGAACCTTGATGGTGCATCACCGTCATCATGCAATGACGGATCCATTTTACTTACCAGGCCTTTGCGATGTAACGACACACGTGGAGTGGTCTCAGATCGCTCGTAGTGCTATTGCCGCAGGCGTTGACGATGTCTATCTGAGCAATCAAGCCAGTTTCCTGCTTGATGCTGGCATTAGTGATATCGCCTTAGAAATTGGTGATCCTGGAAATCCAGCAATATTCTTGCCAATTTCCAACGCATTACAAAAGCTCTTGTCTGAAGCAGAAATGGGAGAGCTCTTTAAAGTCTTTGCATTCTCAAAAAAATTAAATGATGTGCTACCCGGCCACACTTTAGAGGACTTGCCTGGACTGAGAGGCAGAAATCGCCTCTAAACGTTTAGGCCCGCAGGGCTAAAGAGATTGCTGCCAGCCTTGCAGCATCTACTGCGCTGCGAATGTTTTCACCATGAGAGCGATCTGCAACAGGCATGCTCTCAATAATATCGGCCGTATTTAATGATTGAGTCATCTGCATAGCATGAATCAATACGCCTACATTCAAGCCAATCTTCTTAGCAAGTGTGAGCAAGGCTTGACCGCGATCAGGCTTGCGCCAAACATCTGCCCGATTAAACCAAGCTAATACATTGGTAGCTTGATAAACAACATCAGCTTGTCCTTGAGATTGTGTAATGAGTTGATTGAGCTCGCTAAATATCTCACTAAAATCACGGACATCATTTGGCATACGAACACACTCAGACCAAGAACGAATGTCAGTGGGTGCTAAATGCATCAGCATAATGGCGCAACGATTTTCTAAGTGCGCGTCTGAGGCATGCAAGTGATCTATCAATTCCTGACGAAATCTATCTTGAGCCAAGGATTTGGCCAAAGCAATGGGGAGCAATAGCTTTGCCGCTCCGCAGTCTAGAAGCACCTGAAACATATGCATTGGCTTAGCAGCCGTTAAACCTCTTGCTAGCTCTTGCCAAATTCTCTCTGGAGAAAGCGCTGCTAACTCATTGGAGCGAACAATGGCTTGCAAAGCTTCCATTGTCTCTGGAGCCACTATGAAATCTGGAAAGCGCGCTGCAAAACGGGCAATCCGTAATAGGCGCAGGGGGTCTTCTGCGAAAGCATCAGACACATGACGAAATACTCTTGCCGCTAAATCTTGCTGGCCATTAAAAGGATCTAAGATGGGCCCTATCCACTGTCCATCACTACCCACTTCTTGTGCCATTGCATTAATTGTCAGATCTCGGCGCTCTAAATCTTGCTCCAAGCTCACGCTAGGATCTGCATAAAACATAAAACCCTTGTAGCCTTTACCCGTTTTACGTTCCGTGCGCGCCAAAGCATATTCGGCTTGAGTTTCTGGGTGCAAAAATACCGGAAAATCTTTTCCAACTGGGCGAAAGCCCTGCGCGATCATTTCATCTACGCTTGAGCCAACCACGACATAATCGATATCGTGCACCGGTAAACCCATAAGAGTATCCCGAACGGCTCCACCAACGGCATAGATCTTCATCGACTTACTGCAGACCTTCAAGAGAGCGTCGACTAATACCAAAAACTTGAGTTAAGGCATCCACCCCATGCAGCGGAAGGATATTAGGCAAGCTCATTGAAGCAATATTGTCTCGAGACATGAGGGTTGGTACCGGCAAAAACTCAAATGCCAATGCTTGTAAATAGCCAACAAAAGCAGGCACCGGAATAATAGCGCATTGTGTTTTTGCTTTACGAGCAGCAAATTCAACAATTTCTCTCATGGTGTAAACAGTGGGACCCACTAAATCATAAGACTGATCAATAGTACTTGGCATTTTTAGCGCCTTGGTAAATGCACTGGCTACATCATCAACACTCACCGGCTGGAACCGAGCGCTAGCGTTTGCTAAGGGCATGACTGGAAAGAGTTTTGTTAACTTCGCAAACAAATTAATAAACTGGTCTTGTTGACCAAAAATTACCGAGGGTCTAAAAATAGTCCAAGCTAAATTACTTGCCTTCACAGCTGCTTCACCATCACCTTTGCTACGCTGATACATAGAGGGTCCATGCGAATCAGCACCTAAGGCACTCATATGTAAATAGCGTTTTAAGCCCTGCATTTGCATGGCAGTAATAATATTTTTTGGAAGCTCGACATGCGCCGCTTTAAAAATCTTCCCATATGGAGACGCAGGCTTATCGTGAAGAACACCAACCAAATTAATCACTGCTCCATTGGCTTTAACGCGTGAGCACAACTCTTGCAAAACATCAAATTCATGAATATCAGCATCTTCTAAATGCACCTTAGGTAACATGCGCAGCTCTCTCGCAGCCGCTAGATGGCGAGTTGGCAACAATACAGAATAACCTTCTGCCTGTAGTTGAGCTGCCAAGACGCGACCTACAAAACCGTTACCACCAATGAGCAAAATATCATATTTCATAAGACTCCAATTTTTAGAAATGCTATGGCAATTCAGAAGAATTTGCCGCCTTAGGAGCAATTACCCCTAAGCGTTGTTTTAATGATTGCGTTTGACCATGCATTACCGATGAATAATAAGTCGCATTGGCCAGTACATTTTTTACGTAAGTCCGAGTCTCATTAAATGGAATCGTCTCGGCAAAAATCGCGCCCTCAGTCGGGCTAGTCAGTTTTTCACGCCATGCCTTAGAGCGGGATGGCCCCGCGTTATAGGCAGCCGAAGCAAGTACCCAAGAACCGTCAAGGTCCACTAAAACCATATTCAAGTAATTACTTCCTAAAGTTAAATTGGTGTTGGTATCAGTCAACTTATCGTTGGTGTAAGAGGTCATGCCAATTTTCTTGGCCACATATTTAGCGGTATTTGGCATGACCTGCATCAAGCCAGAAGCGCCCACCGAGGAAGAGGCATTCATAATAAACCGCGACTCTTGACGTATCAGCCCGTATGTCCACGCTAGGTTCAAATCAATTTGCTTTGCGATCGGAGAAAGCTCCTCGCGAAATGGTGTTGGATATCGCAAACTAAAATCATGCTCTTGTTTTGTGCGATCCGCAGTATTGACAACACGATCGTATAAACCAATACGCTTGGCATACTCAGCAGCAGCCAATAACTGCTTATCACTCATACCACGCAATTCCCAATTCCACTCACGATTGCCCTCAAAGCGTAAATTCATGGCATAAAAACGCTCGCCCCGAATAAAGCCTTTGCGACTAGACATGACCTCAATTTCTTGGTCAGCCACTTTTGTCTTTACAGGCGCATGATTAGACTTTCCTAAATCCTCACGTGCAAGTTGGCCATAAAAATTATATTGGTCAGCAATCAATTCAAAACTCTCGCGAGCCTTTTCACTATCCCCTTGTGCTTTTAGTGCACGTCCATACCAATAAGTCCAAGCTGGATCTTTACTGCGTACTACAGGATTCATACCTTCAATAGCATTCTTCACTAAGCCCCAATCCTTGGCCCGCAAGCCAGCGCGCACCTTCCACTCCTGGCCCTCAGCAGAGAGAAGTTCGTTATACCCAAGCTCCTGCTGCAGTCGATAAGCATCGTCAGCATTAGGGTCTAATTTTTTTGCTAAAAATTGCCCGATGACACCCCAAGCCAAGGCTTGATTTTCTTTGCTATACCTTGAAGCATTTTGAGAAAAATCTCTAAATGTTTTTGCAGGATCTGATCTAGCAGATTTCACAATGTCAGCAATAGGATCTTCACCACCAATACGGCGTGAGATAGTCTCGAAACCCATCTCACTAGCAGCTCGACCCAATGCCTTTGCCTCACTAGGCGTCATACCACCAGATGCTACTAAAGCGGGGACTAACTCCTGACAGGCTGGACCAAAATAGCGAGGGTCTAATAAAATGGATCGCGCATCTATCGCTAGCTTAGTGGGATTTTCGCCTTGAGCAAGCTTGGATTGCAGTGCATAACACTTCACCTGAGTATCATCATCTAAAACAAATTTAGGATACTCAGTATCAAATTTAGACCAGTCTTTGCGCTTACCTAAAACAAGCAGCCAATCATTTCGCATCCGATCAGCCAAAGCAGTGCCCTGATATTGATTTAAAAATTGAATGACTTGTGCGTCGACATTGCTATCAGCGCGTGCCATTCCAGCGCTATCGAAAAGTTGCGGCTTAATGCGGAAATAGGCCACATAATCATCGAAAGGATAATTTGACAGATTTGCAGCTAGCGTTTGTGCACGAGCGGCGTCGTTTTTCTTGGCGGCCTCACGCAATTCAATAAAAGTTCGATCCCCCTCACTCAATTCAGCAGTAGAAACTCTGCTTTCCTTAGGTGAACTCGTTTTTTTTGATTTTTCTGCAGCAAAACTTGGCGTAGCAATACACAGAGTGAGAAATAACATTCCCACTAAAGTCTTTTGCCATCGACATAATGCTTCAAGCCTTTTTTTCACCGTATAACCCTATCGATTTACTATATCTTTTAATTTTCGCCTGATAATGACTGATATGCACGGCAATTCTCCAAAAACTCTTCGGCAAGACTTGTTGGCCCAAAGAAAACAATTTGTGGCGGAATCAACATATGCGACAAGTAAAAATGCCGTCTTCAGTAGGCTAGAGGATTTTCTTGCTGAGCAGGCGGATAAAGTGCACTCTATTGCCTTGTATTGCCCCATTCAGGATGAAGTTGATCTACGACCTACACTCCTGAAGTGGTCTCAAGAGGCGCCTGGCAGGACCCTTTCCCTCCCTTTTGCGCGTTCAGATAAGCATCTAGATTTCTATATCTGGGAGCAGGATGACCTTCTCATCCCCAGTCGGCATGGTGTACCTGAGCCTGATCCAAACAATCCGCGCAGACCTCAAGTGATTCCTGACTGTATTTTGATCCCCTGCGTAGGATGGTCAAAGTCACAAAAAGAAGCCAAGAGCCTGTTCTGGAGATTGGGCTATGGAGGCGGTTACTTTGACCGAACCTTGGCGCAATTGAGAAAAACAAATCCTCAGCTCATCTGTATTGGAATTGGCTTTGATTGGCAAAAACTGAATGATGCTCAATGGGAAGCCCAGGCTCATGATGAGCCCTTGGATGCCATACTAACTGAGTCAGGCTTGATGCGCTGACTCAGTGGCATGGTTTATTGATTGAGACTTAAATTATCTGCAATCGCCAAAACGGCGTCTGCTTGATTTAGCGAATAGAAATGCAATCCCGGTGCGCCGGCTGTCAATAGTTGGTCACAAAGATCTGTCACCACCTCTTCACCAAATGCTCGGATAGATGCAATATCGTCACCATAGGACTGCAAGCGCAAGCGAATCCAGCGCGGAATTTCAGCGCCACAAGCATCTGAAAAACGCAGTAACTGAGAGCTATTGGTAATTGGCATGATGCCCGCAATGACTGGTTGAGTAACACCCAAATCATAGGCCTCATCAACAAATCGGAAGTAGGCATCACTGTTATAAAAATACTGCGTCACTGCTGAGTTAGCCCCAGCCTTCATCTTCTGCACAAAAAAATCAACGTCGCTCGCAGGTGATTTAGCCTGAGGATGGGTTTCTGGGTAAGCAGCCACATCAATATGAAACCAGTCGCCCGTTTCTGTACGAATAAATTCAACCAACTCATTAGCATGATGAAATTCGCCATACTGACCCATGCCTGAGGGTAAGTCACCGCGCAAAGCCACAATCCGCTTTACGCCTAATGCTTGGTATTGCTTGAGCATCTCGCGCACACTTTCACGTGAGCTCCCAACGCAAGATAAATGTGGGGCAACTACTGCACCAGCAGCATGTATATCGCTCACTACCTTTAAAGTGCCAGATTGGGTAGAGCCACCGGCACCAAAAGTCACGGAATAAAACGCGGGCTTCAGAGTGTTACTCAAACGCTCGCGTACTAAGTGCAACTTACCCTCACCCTCAGGTGTTTTTGGGGGGAAGAATTCGACGCTTAATTCCATGATCTTGGGCCCGTGTATCTAATGAACAATGTCAGCAATAGTGCAGATTAATAACGATAGTGGTCGGCCTTGTATGGGCCTTCCTTCGTTACGCCAATGTAATTAGCCTGCTGGTCAGACAGCACTGTCAACTCTGCATTGAGTGTTTTGAGCTGCAAACGTGCGACCTTCTCATCCAAATGCTTAGGCAAGGTGTAAACACCTACTGGATATTTATCTGTACCAACGGCATTCCACAATTCGATCTGCGCAATCACTTGGTTCGCAAATGAAGAGCTCATTACGTATGAAGGATGTCCAGTACCGCAGCCCAGATTGACTAAGCGGCCTTTAGCCAAAATGATGATGCGCTTTTCTGGCATACCATTAGCTGCCGGAAAAATCACATGGTCAACTTGTGGCTTGATTTCTTCCCACTTGTATTTTTCGATACCAGCAACATCAATCTCATTGTCAAAGTGGCCAATGTTACAAACAATGGCTTGATTCTTCATCTTGACCATATGATCATGTGTAATCACATGGTAGTTACCAGTTGCAGAAACGAAGATATCTGCCTTATCAGCAGCGTAATCCATGGTTACAACACGATAGCCTTCCATCGCAGCTTGTAATGCACAGATTGGATCAACCTCGGTAACCCAAACTTGGGCAGACAAAGCGCGGAGCGCTTGAGCGGAGCCCTTACCCACGTCACCGTAGCCACAAACAACGGCTACTTTACCAGCAACCATCACGTCGGTAGCGCGCTTAATCGCATCAACCAAAGACTCACGGCAACCGTAGAGGTTATCGAACTTGCTCTTAGTAACAGAATCGTTCACATTGATTGCTGGGAACTTTAATTCACCCTTGGCAAACATTTGATACAAACGATGTACGCCGGTTGTAGTTTCTTCGGTAACCCCTTTTACCTTTTCTAAGCGAGTTGAGTACCAAGTTGGATCTTGTGACAATTTATTTTTAATTGCAGCAAATAAAATAGTTTCTTCTTCGCTAGTTGGATGATTTAAGCAAGCCTGATCTTTTTCAGCACGTGCGCCAAGATGCAATAACAAAGTGGCGTCACCGCCGTCATCCAAAATCATATTGGTGTAACCGCCATCAGCCCACTCAAAAATACGATGGGTAAAGTCCCAATATTGCTCAAGCGTTTCACCTTTGATTGCAAAAACAGGGGTGCCATTGGCAGCAATTGCTGCAGCAGCGTGATCTTGTGTTGAGAAAATATTGCATGATGCCCATTGCACTTCTGCACCAAGCGCCTCTAAGGTCTCAATCAAAACCGCAGTTTGAATAGTCATATGCAAGGAACCAGTGATACGGGCACCACGCAAAGGTTGTTGTGCTGCAAACTCATCGCGGATGGCGATCAAGCCAGGCATCTCAGTTTCAGCAATGGCGATTTCTTTACGGCCAAAGTCAGCCAAAGAAATATCAGCAATAGCGCAACGGGTTGCAACAAAATTATTTAAATCGGAAACGGTACTCATGAATGCTCCAGCTAAATACGACCCAATGCTGGAGTAAGAACTCGCTAGCCATTGAATCATGGGTTAGCGAGCGCGGTTGCAATTAGCAAATTCTGTTTAAGAACTCACTCCCTTCAAGCCTGGGGAAGTGCTGGGTCTCAGCAATCCTTGCAACGCTCCTTGAAGGTATGGCGAAATTGTAATCAATTTCGCCATATTTCGCCTCAATACAAAACAAACAGCAAATTTACTACTTAGAAAGCAACTTATAGGCCTGCAGCGGCACGTAATGCCGGCGCTTTGTCGCACTGCTCCCAAGCAAATTCTGGCTCCTCACGACCAAAGTGGCCATAAGCAGCCGTCTTACGATAGATCGGGCGCAAGAGGTTGAGCATCTTCACGATGCCTTTTGGACGCAAGTCAAAATGCTCTGAAACTAATTGTGCAATCTTTTCATCGGCAATCTTGCCTGTACCAAAGGTGCTTACCATTACTGAGGTTGGCTTAGCCACTCCAATTGCGTAAGAAATTTGGATCAAGCACTTGCTTGCTAAACCTGCAGCAACGATATTTTTTGCTACATAACGACCTGCGTACGCTGCAGAACGGTCCACTTTAGAAGGATCCTTACCTGAGAAAGCGCCACCGCCGTGAGGGGCTGCACCACCATAGGTATCCACAATAATCTTACGGCCAGTTAGACCACAATCACCCTGTGGACCACCAATCACAAATCGACCTGTTGGATTAACTAGGAAATTAATCGCACCCTTAATTAAATGCTTTGGCAAAACCGGCTTGATGATTTCTTCAATCACTGCCTCGCGCAATTTCTCAAGAGAAATTTCCTCATCGTGCTGCGTAGATAAAACAACGGTATCAATAGAGTCAGGCTTACCATCCACGTAACGCAAGGTCACTTGAGACTTTGCATCAGGACGCAACCAATTGAGGCGGCCATCACGGCGCAATTGAGATTGACGCTCTACCAAGCGATGTGACAAATGGATTGGCAAAGGCATGAGCTCTGTAGTTTCATCACAGGCGTAACCAAACATCAAACCTTGATCACCAGCACCCTGGTCAAGGCCGTCATCATGCGCCTTATCAACACCTTGAGCGATATCAGGGCTTTGCTTGTCATAAGCCACCAATACTGCGCAGCCTTTGTAATCAATGCCATAGTCAGTGTTGTCGTAACCAATTTCACGCAAAGTATTACGCGCTACTTGGATATAGTCGACGTTCGCGTTTGTCGTAATTTCACCAGCAAGTACAACCAGGCCGGTATTGCATAGAGTTTCTGCAGCAACCCGCGCTGTGGGATCTTGAGCCAAAATAGCATCGAGAATCGCATCAGAAATTTGGTCCGCTACTTTATCGGGGTGACCTTCAGAGACAGATTCTGAGGTAAAGAAGTAATCATTTGCCATTGCATATTCCTTTAAAAAATTAACACGATCTATAGGACAACTCGACGTGCCAGGAACTACAACGGCGACGCTTTAGCAGAATTTTTAAATCGCCCTGCAAGTTGTCTTAACTCGGCGATAGCCATGATTCTATCCGAAAAGCCTTGAATCAATCAACTTCCAATGAAAATTTGGCCCTAAGGCTCGCATTGAATATCATTGGGGGGTGCAAAAGCTAGCTCTCAAACTGATCCTTAATGTCATCGCCATACTGCCGCTATTTTTAGTGCAGTTAATTGGGGGCATGCTAGGAACCCTAGCCTATCTTGCCTCCAAGCAATATCGATCACTTTTCCGCCCTCAGTATGAAGCCGTGGTTACTGCTAGAGGCTTACCTTTCAAACTGTGGGAGGCAGTCCGAGCCTCCGGCATGTTGTTTGCTGATAGCTTATGGATTTGGCGCAATCCTCAGAAAGCCCTCACTTTAGTTGAAGTACAAAATTGGGATTTAGTAGAAGCAGCTATTGGCGAAGGTCATGGCCTGGTGATGCTTACTCCGCACCTCGGTGGCTTTGAGATCATTCCTCGTGTGTTGGCACAACATTTTCCTGCCACGATTCTCTATCGACCTTCCCGCCAAGAATGGCTCAATGAAGTAGTTGAAGAAGGTCGCGCCTATCCTAATATGCACTTTGTTCCGACCAACTTAAATGGCGTACGGCAAATGACGCGAGCACTCGGGCGGGGAGAAGCCATTGGAATTCTTCCAGATCAAGTGCCTAGTGGAGGGGAAGGTGTTTGGGTGCCATTCTTTGGGCGTCCGGCATACACAACACCGTTACCCGCTCGACTTGCTAATCGCAACAACACACCAGTAGTCATGTTTACCGCCAAACGCAAGGGGCTTGGGACTGGCTGGCTAATGCAAGCAACACGTCTTGCGCCCTTAGCCGAGGATGCCAGCCTAGCCGCTACAGAGCTCAATGTTGCGATTGAAAATGCAATCCTAGTTGCGCCAGAACAATTTATTTGGTCATACAACCGCTATAAGCATCCTACAGGTGCAGAATTGCCGCCAAGTCAATAAATTAATTCGTTATCATTTCTTGAATGACCTGGTTACAAAACCTTTTCAATTTTTTAGCGCTCAGTCTTCTGCGCCTCTTCGCTTTCCTACCTTATACGATTACAGTTCATGTAGGTTATGGCCTTGGATGGCTCGCAGCACATATCCCCAATGAACGTGCGAAAGTTGTTAAAACGAATTTGCGTTTATGTTTTCCCGGCTTGAGTCAAGATCAAATTGATGCTCTCGCACTTGAGCACTGGAAATTATTCGGGCGCAGTGTGATTGAAAGAAGCCGTATTTGGCTTGGAAGCGCAGATCAAATCTTATCTTTCGTTAAGCTTAATTCAGCAGTGCCATTGGGAGATCTAAAGCCAAGAATTCTTGTGAACCCTCATTTTGTTGGCTTGGAAGGTGGATTTATGGCGCTCTCCGCACTTGGTATGAAAAATGACTGGCCAAGAGGTGCTGGCTTGTATCAAAAAATGAAGAATCCCTTTTTTAACCAAAAAATGGTCGAGTGGAGAGATCGATTTGGCGCGAAATCAATTGAAAGGCAAAGTAGATTACGGGACCTCATTAGAGAAACGAGAAATGGTAATTTTGTTGTGATTGCCCCTGACATTGATTTGGGTCCACGTGATTCAGTATTTGTTCCATTTTTTGACATCCCAACAAGTACAGTAACCTCTGTTTCACGCCTAGCCAGACTCAGTGGTGCGGAAGTATGTCTCATGACAACTACTTTAAATGCCGACCGGAAGGGTTATACCTGCAATATTAGTGCCCCACTACCTAACGTCCCAACCGATGATGTCCAGGCCGATACTGCGCGCCTGAATCAATATATCGAAGATCTTGTTCGAGAAAGGCCAGCAG
>JAXIUI010000036.1:0-19877 GCA_034680725.1 Polynucleobacter sp. | reverse complement strand
TTCGGCAACCGCGCACTTTTGGGTCTTTATTCGTTGGTAGGCTCGATTGGACTCGAACCAACGACCCCCACCATGTCAAGGTGGTGCTCTAACCAGCTGAGCTACGAGCCTATATAGCCATAGAGTTTATCACCGGCGGCGCACCTGCGTGACGCCTTTGACCTCTTCTAAGCTGTTTTGCACGAGCCTTAAGGCTTCTGAGTCCTTAATTTCCATGGTTAGGAGTATTTGGGCTAGTCCTTTTTTAACTGACTTTCGCAGGTCGATGACATGAACACCCTGCCTTGTCAAAATTTCAAATAGCTCTCGCATTAACTCTGGGCGATCCAATCCAGTGACTGCTAAATCTGCTGGAAATACCCGTTTAGCCTCATTACTGGCAGGAGCTTGTAGCCCAGAATCATTCCACGCTGTCTGAATAACCCGCTCAGGAGCCCTTTCCAAAAGGCCTCTCAATGTTTTACAGGAGCGGCGGTGAATCGATACACCTCTTCCCTGGGTCACAAAACCCGCTATTGCATCCGGAGGAACTGGTCTGCAACAACGGGCTAACTGCGTTAGTAAAGAATCTACACCAACGACCAGTACATCACCTGCTTGACCTTGCTTGCGAGCACTTTGCCTGAGGATAATTTCTGGGGAGGCTAAAGTCATTTTTGACTCAAGCTTGGGCTCTGACTTTGGCTCAATAACTTTAGTGCCTGCCCCCTCATCATCTATGGCATTAAACCAAGCTCGAACTCTGGTACGAGCACGACTAGAGCGCAGATAGTTACGGCCAGGACTAATCCAGTCTCGTGATGGGCCACCATGCTTCACGGCAATAATTTCAATGGTCTGACCGTTTTGCAATGGTGTATCTAAGGGCACCATTGCTCCATCAACTCGCGCACCGCGGCAACGATGTCCTAAGTCGGTGTGCACCGCATAGGCAAAATCAATTGGGGAGGAGCCCTTCTCTAAGGAAATCACTTTACCTAGAGGAGTGAGCACGTAAATATGGTCATCGATTTCGTGATGCTTGAGTTGCTCCCAAGCATCTTCCTTCCAGGAGATCAACTGTCTTGCCCATGCTATTTGCCGCTCATAGGCTACCGCAGCACTATGGGTACCGGTTTTGTGGGTGGAATCTTGCTCATCAGAAGTTTGCGACTTTGACCTATTTTTAGGAGGAGTCGCAAGTCCAACATACGCGCCTTCTTTGTAGCGCCAGTGGGCAGCTAAACCATACTCTGCCTGTTGATGCATCTGCCGAGTGCGTACTTGAATTTCAAATGCCGTTCCATGCTCATCCATCACAACGGTATGCAAAGATTGGTAACCATTCGGCTTAGGCCTTGCTATGTAATCATCAAACTCTCGAGGCACAGGCTGCCATACGTTATGCACTAAACCCAAAATGGCATAACAAGATTTGACATCCTCAACGAGTACTCTAAAAGCGCGGACGTCATAAAGACTGGCGAAATCCAAAGACTTACCCTGCATTTTTTTCCAGATACTATAAATATGCTTAGGACGACCTTGCACTTCTCCTGCTATATGTGCTGTACTGAGTTCTTGCTCTAGACGGGAAACAATATGGGCAATAAATGCTTCACGCTCTAATCTCTTACCATCAAGCATCTTGGCAATATCGCGATAGTCTTCTGGAGATAAAACCCGGAAGGCCAGATCTTCCATTTCCCACTTCATCTGCCAGATACCTAAGCGATTTGCTAGGCTAGCATCGATATTCAAAATCTCTTGAGCCCAGGCCTTAGGCATTGCGATTTTCTCTTGCGTAATCCAACGCAGTGTTTGCAGACGTGATGCAAGGTAAATCAACACTACACGTAGATCATCGCCAAATGCGAGCAACATCTTCCTAAGCATCTCCTCTTGACCAGAAATACTCAATCCACCGTCATTGCGAACCAATTTTCCCTGAGCCTGACGTAGACCTCGATACCCAATTAATAGCTTAGCTGACTCTTCACCAAGTAACTTAATCAGCGCTTCTCGACCGAGAGTGCGGGCAATATTTTCTGCGGCAGTTAATGTCGCCTCGTCAAGATGCAATACCTGAAGAATATCCAGTACACCACTTGCGTGACTCTGAGCTGGCTCACCATACCAGCCATCTACTACTTTGAAGCCCTCAGATGCATTCGCAGTATTTGACATGAATGCAAAACCTCTTAGCTAAAGAATTCTTTTGCCAAAGCAATTTGCTCTGCTTTTACAAATGCAGGAGCATGCCCTACTCCCGGAATTTCGATACTCCGAATATGGGGGTTAAGCTTACACATCTCTGCTACTGTTTTCGCAGAAAGCAAATCGGAATCACCGCCACGCACCACTAACATCGGGATGTGAATCTGCTTGAATGCATGCCACATTGCCATCTCTCCTGCTTTTGCCATGATGGGATTCACCGAGGCAAATGGTACGGAGATATCTGGGTCGTAATGCAATCCCCACGCACCCTCTTTTTGGGACAGCATAGGACCGTTATAAATTTCCCACTCTTGAGGTGTGTGTGAACCAAAAGAAGCACAGATCTCATTTAATCTTTGCAGCGCATCTGCGCGATTGACAAAGGAAAATGGCTGACCAACATAAGAGGCAAGACGTTGAATTGCCTCAGGTTCGATTCTGGGGCCAATATCATTGAGAAGCATCCGTTTGATTGGATTATTGGGCATAGATGCATAAACCATGCCAATCAAGCCACCCATTGAGGTGCCAAACCAATCCACCTGTTTTACTCCAAGCTGCTTGATGAGGGCGGCCATATCGGATACATACTGAGGAACCGCATACAACATGGGGTTTTTCAACCAATCAGAATCTCCGCGACCCACTACATCAGGACACACAACGTAGTAATCCGCGCACATTACTTGTGCAAGTGTATTGAAGTCGCTCCCACGCCTAGTCAATCCATGAACACAAACCAGTACTTTTGGGTTACTGGGATCACCCCAAGCATGGTAGGCCATACGATGAGAACCATCGGGACTCGTGCACTCTACATAAAAAGTATCGCCTTGGTGATGGGTCGGTTTGGTATTGGCCTGAGTCACCCTGTCATTTAAAGACTCATCATGGGTATGCTCGTCAATACCGCCGACTTCTTCAGGTTGCAGGGTCACATGATCAATCCCATGCTTATCACGCAACATTAAATTGATGCGACCCATAATTTGTGGCCAGTCGCTCATATCCTCTATCTCAATATGGCCGATGAGCGCCGGAAAACTGGGGGTCATCTCCCACACATGCAGATCATGCACTGCCAGGACGCCAGGCACTTTCCTGAGATCGCCACCCACTTGCAGGTAATCAATATGCAGTGGTACGCCCTCCATTAAGAAATGATATGACTCACGTAAGATCGAAAAAGTAGATTTGAGAATGAGTAAAGAAACAAATATGGATAGCAGTGCATCAGCTGGCATCCAGCCTGTAAATTGAATAATCAAACCCGCTAGCAAGGCGCCGACAGATCCCAATAAGTCACCCATCACATGAACTAATGCCGCCCTGGTGTTGACGCTTTTCTTGTCATGCGATAACACCCAAGCAACAATAATGTTCATCAGCAAACCAATAGCCGCAACTACAGTAACAGTCAGGCCATCGACTGGGTGTGGTGTAAAAAATCGGGTTGATGCTTCGATCACAATCCAAACAACCAGGCCCAGCATCGCAATACCATTGACAAATGCAGCCAAGGCTTCTGCACGACCAAATCCAAATGAATGCTTGGCTGATGGTGGGCGCCTTGCAATAAATTGCGCTAGCAAGGCCAAACCAAGCGCAGCTGAATCAGTCACCATATGACCAGCATCTGAAAGCAGTGCCAGTGATCCAGCGAAATAGGCTGCCGCTAGCTCTACCCCAGAAAATCCTAGGGTAAGAACTAAAGCAATGAGTAATAAATTTTGATTGGAGACTTCTTTGCGATGCGAGTGCGCCGCATCGCCTTTTTTATGCGCATGCAATGAGAGGTCTTGGGAACTCATCAATCAATCTTCAGAAAAAGAAATGGGGTCATCTTGACCCCATTATTTCACTATCTAGCTAAAAGGGTTAAAAACCCGTTGTATCGACAGGAGCCGCTGTTTTGGCAACCACTTCTTCTTTTGTAACGCCTGGGGCCAATTCCACTAACTTGAGGCCTTTAGGGGTAATGTCCAGTACACAAAGGTCAGTAATGATGCGGCTGATCACACCTACGCCCGTTAGAGGCAAAGTACATTGCGGCAAGATTTTCATCTCTTCTGTGCCATCTTTTTTCTTGGCAACATGCTCCATTAAGACCACTACATGTTTAACACCAGCAACCAAGTCCATGGCTCCACCCATACCCTTGACCATCTTGCCTGGAATCATCCAGTTTGCTAAATCACCATGCTCACTTACTTGCATCGCACCTAAGATGGCAATGTTGATTTTTCCACCACGAATCATTCCAAATGAATCTGCAGAAGAAAAAATAGAGGAGCCCGGCAAAGTGGTAATAGTCTGCTTACCAGCATTAATCAAATCAGCATCAATGGTTTCTTCGGTTGGAAAAGGCCCAATACCCAACAGTCCATTTTCAGACTGAAGCCATACTTCCATTCCCTCTGGTACATGATTGGCTACCAAGGTAGGCATACCGATACCTAAATTGACGTAGTAACCATCTTTTAATTCTTTAGCAGCACGCGCTGCCATTTCATCTCTATTCCAAGGCATATCAATCTTCCTAAATATTCTGTTCGGTAGGCTAGCTAATTAAGCCGCTGATAAAGTGCGCTGCTCAATACGCTTTTCTGGAGTCGTATTCAGCACCAGGCGCTGCACATAAATGCCTGGTGTATGAATTTCATCGGGATCCAGTTCACCGTTCTCGACAATCTCCTCCACTTCAGCCACGGTGATCTTGCCAGCCATTGCAACAACCGGATTAAAGTTACGAGCAGTGTAGCGATAAATTAAATTGCCAGACTTATCAGCCTTCCATGCTTTAACTAAAGAGATATCGGAGACGATGGCGCGCTCCATGATGTATCTCTCACCATCAAATTCTTTTTCTTCTTTGCCTTCAGCTACTAAAGTACCAACACCTGTCTTGGTGTAAAACGCAGGGATGCCGCAACCACCAGCACGTAACTTTTCAGCCAAGGTACCTTGGGGAGTAAATTCCAACTCCAACTCACCTGCTAAAAATTGACGCTCGAACTCTTTGTTTTCACCAACATAAGAGGCAACCATTCTTTTTACTTGACGGGATTTTAATAACAAGCCTAGGCCAAAATCATCTACGCCAGCATTGTTTGCAATCGCTGTTAAGTTTTGAGCTCCCAAATCTTTTACCGCCTGAATTAAGGCTTCAGGAATTCCACAAAGGCCAAAACCGCCAACAGCGATCTTCTGTCCATCTTTTAAGATATCCCGCAAGGCATCAACTGCCGATGGGTAAGTTTTATTCATACATTTGTCCTAAGATCATTGCCAAAAAGAGTAAAGCAGTAATCATAATGCTTTGAACATCCAAACCCTTTAGCAATAGGCACTAGAGTGATTTCTGGCGCTTAGATCTAAACTAAGCAGATGCCTTACTGCAATAAACACCTCGAAAACGCTGAAAATTGTCGAAAATAGCAAAAGCGCCCTATTTTTAAGAAATCTCGGAGAAATGCAATGAATTCCCAGGAATTGCTCGAACAGTTTGGACCTAGAGAATCCATGGACTATGACTTGGTCATTGTTGGTGGCGGGCCAGCTGGTCTATCTGCAGCAATTAGAGCAAAGCAATTGGCCAATGAGTCAGGACACGATGTCAGCGTCTGCGTTCTAGAAAAAGGTTCTGAAATCGGCGCCCATATTCTTTCTGGCGCAGTAATGGACCCCAAAGCCTTGACCGAATTATTTCCGAATTGGAAAGAATTGGGTGCCCCGCTGGAAACTGAAGTTACGCAAGATCAATTTTTGTTTTTGACCAAAGAGAATTCTTATCAAGTGCCCAACTGGATGTTGCCCCACTGCTTTAAAAATGAAGGCAACTACATTGTGAGTTTGGCCAATGTCACCCGTTGGCTTGGTCAACAAGCTGAGAATCTTGGTGTGGAAATTTTTCCCGGCTTTCCTGCTGCCGAAATTTTGTATAACGCGCAAGGTGCTGTTTGTGGTGTGATTACTGGTGCCATGGGTTTAGATAAAGAAGGCAATCCAACAGATCAGTTTCAACTAGGCATGGAATTGCGCGCCAAATACACTCTTTTTGCTGAAGGCTCACGAGGTCATCTTGGTAAGCAACTCATCTCTCAATTTGCCTTAGATAAAGATGCCGATCCTCAAAGCTATGGGATTGGTATTAAAGAGCTTTGGGAAGTAGAGCCCGCAAAGAGTAAACCTGGCCTGGTTGTACATACCGCAGGTTGGCCATTAGAGAGTGATACATATGGCGGTTCATTCCTATATCACTTGGGCGACAATCTCGTCGCCGTGGGTTTGGTTGTTGGTCTCTCATATAAGAACCCATACCTCTCCCCTTTTGAAGAGTTCCAACGCTATAAGTTACATCCCAAAATCAAAGAAACTTTTGAAGGTGGCAAGCGTATCGCTTATGGGGCTCGCGCCCTCACCGCCGGGGGCTTAAATAGCCTTCCAGAAACAGTGTTTCCTGGTGGCGCCCTGATTGGTTGTGATGCCGGCTTCTTAAATGCTTCGCGCATTAAGGGTAGTCATGCAGCGATCAAAACCGGCATGCTCGCTGCGCAGGCAGCGGTGGCAGCACTCAATGAAAATCGCTCTGCAGATATTCTGTCAGCCTACCCTAATGCCTTTAAAAATAGCTGGCTCTATACCGAACTCAATCAAGCACGTAACTTCAAGCCATGGATGTCAAAAGGTTTGTATCTTGGGACGATCATGGTAGGACTAGAGCAAAAACTATTGGGCGGCAATATGCCATGGACTGTGCATTTAAAACACGCCGACCATGAATGCTTGGAGCCTGCATCTCAACATCAGCCTATCGACTATCCAAAACCAGATGGCAAAATTACGTTTGATCGACTCTCATCGGTCTTTATTTCAAATACCAATCATGCTGAGAATCAACCAGTTCACTTAACGCTCAAAGATCCATCTATTCCAGTCAATCTCAATCTCACAACCTATGCAGGGCCAGAGCAGCGTTACTGCCCTGCTGGTGTCTATGAGTATGTAGAGAAAGACGGTAAACCATCCCTACAGATTAACTCGCAAAACTGCGTACATTGCAAAACCTGCGACATTAAAGATCCCAGCCAAAATATTATCTGGATCACACCTGAAGGTGGTGGTGGGCCAAATTACGCCTCAATGTAAGCAGTCAGTTAGTAATACGGTGTGAGATGCTGTCTTATTAAGCAGGATGAGGACTAGGTCGCAACTTACCAATCGCCATTCCTGCTAAGCCACAGGCTAAAGCTGACATCACAAACACATTACGCGGCGCTGTTGCATCCCACAACCAACCCGCAACAATGCCACCAAGCGTCCCGCCTAAGCCATAAGATACCGTTGCCATTAAGGCTTGGCCCCGCGCCTGTAGCGGTCCAGTAAACCAACGTTGCAATAATTTGGTTGCGGCGCTGTGATGTGCAGCAAATGTGCCAGCATGCATGATCTGGGCCAAGATCAAAACCCAAGTGATTGGGAAAAAAGCAATTAATGCGAAACGAATTACGCCAATACCAAAAGCCATTTGTAAAACCACCTCAGGATCTAAGCGACTGAGCACCTTACTCTGAAAGTAGAAGAAGATGACCTCTGCAAAAACGCCTAAGGCCCAAAATAAGCCAATTTGAAATTTGTTATAGCCTAAGTCTGCTAAGTACAAGGAGTAAAAAACATACAAAGCAGCATGGGCAAAAATCATAAAAAATCCAGAGAGCAAAAACCAGCGCACATCAGGATTGAAAAGTACAACTAGCAACTCACCCTTCACCATCTTACGGCGATCCATCTTGGGCTCATGTAATTTAAATGTAACAGCGGCCAAGAAAATCAACACGATCGAACCAACAATGGGATAAAGCTCAATACCTTTACTCTGAAACAGTTCGCCTGCAAAAAGAACCATCGCAATAAAACCAATCGATCCCCATAAACGCAGGCGTCCATAACGTTTATCAAAAGAATTGTCTTTAAAGAGTGCATGCACCGTAGCTGACTCACCCAGAGGCATTAGGCTACTTAAAATGGTATGGAGCACAAACATCCATACAAAAAAAGCCATATAACTTTGGAGAAAAAAGATCGATAGAAATACTAGCGCGGCTAAGCATGCGCAAAAACGAATAATCCCAATTCGATCGGAAAGGTAGTCTGATAACCAACCCCAGGAAAAGGGCCCAACGATGCGGGTAATTTGCAGCATTGACATCAAGACAGCGATCTCAATGACGCTAAATCCTCTATCTAGAAAAAATAAACTGGCAAATGGAGAAACCAAACCAACGTAAGCAAAATATAAAAAGAAAAAGGACCCGAAGGCCCACCGTACTGAAGGTGTCATTTTCTTTTTCTAAACATTAGGTTTGCAAGTTAGTCTGAAGCAGAGCCAGGACGCGCCGCAGGAATGGGAGGAACAGTATGTTGGACATCACCACACTGGGCGCGATGGCGCAAAGCATGGTCCATCACTACCAAGGCCAGCATCGCTTCTGCAATAGGCGTTGCCCGAATGCCGACGCAAGGATCATGACGACCTTTGGTTTGCACGGTAATCGGCTTACCATCTAAATCAACCGATTCTTTAGGGCTTAAGATGCTAGAGGTTGGCTTAATGGCAATGGAGACCTTCAAGTCTTGACCAGTACTAATGCCACCTAAGGTGCCGCCAGCGTTATTGGTGGCAAAACCATCGGGGAAGAGTTCGTCACCATGCTCGCTACCGCGTTGCGCAACAGACTTAAAGCCCGCACCAATTTCCACTCCCTTAACAGCATTAATACCCATCATTGCATGCGCGATATCCGCATCCAATTTATCGAAAAGGGGCTCACCCAAGCCAATAGGAACATTACGAGCACGCACCTCAATCTTGGCGCCGCAAGAATCCCCTGCTTTGCGTAACGCATCCATATAGGCCTCTAACTCAGGCACGATATCTGCATTGGCTGCAAAAAAAGGATTGGTTTTGATGACGGCCGCATCTTGAAATGGAATGTCAATGTCACCAAGCTGACTCATATAGCCATAAAACTGCGTGCCATACTTCTCGAGCAACCACTTCTTAGCAATCGCTGCCGCCGCAACTACCGGCGCAGTTAAGCGAGCTGAAGAACGACCACCACCACGGGGATCACGCAGGCCATATTTATAGTGATAAGCATAGTCGGCATGACCAGGCCGAAAAGTTTGCAAGATATTGCCGTAGTCTTGACTACGCTGATCGGTATTACGAATCAATAGCCCAATGGGGGCGCCAGTGGTTTTACCTTCGTAAATGCCTGACAGTATCTCAACCCTATCAGCCTCTTGCCGCTGGGTCACGTGTCGTGAAGTTCCCGGTTTACGTCGATCTAAATCCATTTGTAAATCCGCTTCGCACAGCGACATTCCAGGGGGGCAGCCATCCACAACGGCACCAATCGCGGGGCCATGGGATTCACCAAAAGTAGTGACCGTAAAGAGAAGACCTAAAGTATTTCCTGACATACCGACATTATGTCATCTGTCAGAGTGGGAGCGCTAGATAGCGATTTTGGCCTAAGTTGGCGTTTTTTCAGCTTCCTCTGGCCAGTCGCGAATATAGGCTTTGAGCATGGAGTTCTCAAAATCCTGAGCTTCAACGACGGATTTGGCCACATCATAGAAGGAAATCACGCCCATCAGGACCTTCTGGTCCATCACGGGCAAGTAGCGCGCATGTTCAACCAACATCATGCGACGCACCTCATCAATCTCAGTCTCCATATTGCAAGTGAGCGGCTGTGAATTCATAACTGAGTGCACTTTTAAATCATCGAGCGTGCCGTGGTGTTTTGCTAAGGCTGCAATGACCTCGCGGAAGGTCAAGATACCGACCAACTTGTCGTACTCCATGACGACCAAGGAGCCAATATCATGTTCACTCATCACCAAGACGGCAGTTTGCAAGGCAGTATCTGGTGACACTGTGTAGAGCGTGCTGCCCTTCACTCTTAATATGTCGCAAACTTTCATCTCACCTCCGGCAATAACTAGCTATCAATACAATATATGCCCAAGAGTGCGCAGAATCAAGAAAGAAATTGGGTCTACTAGTAACGAATAACCCTAACAACCCCACTACGAATATTAGGTAGATTGGCGACTAGCACTGCTCCAGCAAGGGTGATCCACCAGGTGAGATAAATCCAAGTGAGCGCTAATGGGAATATTGCAAAAGCGCCATAAACTGTTTTATAGAAAGCATCATTGGTTATAAATAAGCCAAATGCAAACTTCATGAATTCAAAAATCATGGCCGCAAAAAATGCGCCACCAAATGCATCACCCCATTGAATACTGGTGTAAGGGAGGTATTTGTAGACTACCGTGAAAACGGCGATAGCAAGAAGAATGGGGGCAACAGTTGCCACCAAGCCCAAACCAAAATCCAAAGCCTCTATCCACCCTTCCGCAGCCCCTATCAAGAGTCCACTTAAGTAGGTTCCAACACCGAGCAAGATAGGCCCCAGAATCGTAGCGGATAAATAAATAGCCATTTTTTTAAGGAGTGGCCGCTTTTGACTAACCTGAAAAATCTGATTGAAGGCGCTTTCAATCACAGCAAGCGTCATGATGGTGGTGATGAGCAAGCCAAGCAAACCAATCAAAGTCAACCCTTTGGCCTGTAATGAGAATTGATTGAGGTAGTTGAAGACCTGCTGGTTTAGGCCACCAGGCATATAGGTACCTAATAGCCATGTCTGAAAGGCATCTTTTATGCGGACCACACTAGGAAGATAGCCCACTAAAATGGAAGCTACGGTCAACATGGGAACGAGCGACAAAGTGGTAGTAAATGCAAGGCTAGCAGCTACCTGCTTGAGGTTAAGGCCGCGATTACGCTCCCACAACTCTTTTCCAAGAGCACGCCATAATTGAGGATTCCGGATCAGTTGCATCGTCCACATCATAAAAGATAAGAGAAGAACATGAGCCAAGCTGACATCTTAGTTTTGTACTATTCCCGTTATGGGGCTACCCGAGACTTAGCTCGCTTAATTGCTGAAGGCATTGAGAGCGTTCCGGGTGTCAATGCCAGATTGCGCACTGTTCCAGCCATATCGACAGTATGCGAGGCTACTGAGCCAGCTGTTCCTAAAGAGGGTGCACCTTATGTGGAATACGCTGACCTTAAAGAATGTATCGGCCTAGCCTTAGGATCGCCCACCCGTTTTGGCAATATGGCTGCGCCCATGAAGTATTTTTGGGATGGTAGCTCTAGCGAGTGGCTCAATGGCGCACTGATTGGCAAACCTGCCTGTGTCTTTACCAGTACCGGTAGCCTTCATGGAGGTCAAGAAAGCACCCTCTTGACCATGATGATTCCCTTGCTGCATCACGGCATGATGATTGTGGGGATTCCGTATAGCGAAGCAGATTTAATGAGCACCTCAACCGGAGGCAGCCCTTATGGCCTCACTCACTTAGCTCATGCCGATGGCCGCGCGCCAATCAGCGCTGAAGAACAGCGTCTGGCCAAAGCCCAAGGTAAACGCTTGGCCCAAACTGCTCTCAAACTCGCCGAGGGATAAAGATGTTTACAGGCTGGCGCAATAAAGATCCTTATCAGCTGATTGCAACAGCTGCCTTTGTAGATCTCTTCATTCTCTGTATTGCCTGGGAATGGTTTATCTCCCCTTTGCGCCCTGGTGGCTCCTGGCTTATCCTCAAGGCGGTACCACTCTTATTTGCTATTCCCGGATTGTGGCGTGGCAATGTTTACACCATGCAATGGGCCTCTATGTTGGTTTTGCTCTACATCACCGAAGGTCTGGTCCGGATTTTAGAAACTGGGACGAATTTTTGGATGGCTGCCCTAGAGACTGCAATCGGAAGCATTGGATTTGTTTGTCTGCTGATGTACCTTAAACCCATTAAGGCGAGAGCCAAAAAGCTGGCAAAAGAGCGTTCTGCATCTGAAAAATCCCCTTAAATAGGCCTTCCAGAACGAAAAATACCCTTTTTAAGGAATATAAATGCAATTTATTTAAATAATTGTGTATTTCCTGTCATCTCAGCCGGTTTTCCATGCGTTGTATGCCCATGGAGGTGACAAAAATGTCAACAAGACTAAAACGCTGGGCACGTGCAGTTCAACAAATCGATCTTTCCAAAAAGACAGACCCGGAAGTAGCTGTAGGCTATCTCGATAGTAAATACCGCGATATTGCTTGGCGCTATATCCGAATTTTAGGCTTTGAGCGCACCATTAGCTTCATGGCCAGCAATAACTTTCACCCAGAATAAGCGTCAACAGTACGCACACACCCCAGATCGGTAACTATCTGGGGTCTTGTGTTTTTGGCCCGGTAAAAACCCAAAATGCCAATAAAAAGACTGCGACTCCAGCACATGAGCCAGAAAATAAAAAGGCATATTGGGGGCTAAAGGACTCATATAGCCAGCCAAAAATGAGTGAGGCCGGCAAGAGCATGAAGCCCGATACCAGGTTAAACCACCCAAAAGCAGTACCTGCCATTCCCTTAGTAGCTAAATCTGCAACTAAAGCCTTTTCTACCCCTTCTGTTGCCGCCTTAAATAAACCGTAAATCGCAAAAAGGCCAAAAAGCATCGCAATCGATAGGCCAGAAAAGCTCATAGCCACATAAAAGAAGGTAAAAGCAAGCCAAGCAATCAGGATGAAATACTGACGCTTAAAGCGATCGGAGAGTGCTGATAGTGGCGTTCCAAACACGGTGGTAATTAAAGAGATCGCCGCCCACAGCAATGGGATCTGCTCTTGGGGCACACCCAATTCTCGCGCCCTGAGCAACAAAAACATATCCGATGAGTTGGCTAATGCGAAGATCCCAGCGGCCAAAATATACCGTCTAAATTGGGGAGGTAAACCTTGCATTGACCATGAAAACGCTGGCAACACTTGCCTTTCTAGGCGTGGCTCTCGAAGACACAAGGCCAAACTGACCGTCACGATTCCCGGCACGATAGCCCATAAAAAAATATCTTTTAAAGGAACATTAAGTGAGAGTAATAACGCAGCAATGAGTGGGCCTACCACCGCGCCGGCATTATCCATCGAGCGATGCAAACCAAAAGTAATTCCTCGTTGATTGGGGGCGACACTCTCTGCTAATAAAGCATCACGAGGTGAGGTTCTGAGACCCTTACCCAGTCGATCAGTAAAACGAATGCACAGAACCCAGAACCACGAGCTCGCAAAGGCAATCAAGGGTCTACCAATCCCAGCGAGCAAATATCCAATCACAATCCAAGGCTTGGTTTTCTGAGTGCGATCAACAATCACGCCAGACACCAACTTAAAAATGCTTGAGCTTGCCTCAGCAATTCCTTCAATTAATCCAAGCGCCTTTGGTCCTGCCATCAATACCGTCACAAGGTAAAGTGGCATCAGCGGATATAGCATCTCACTCGCGGCATCATTCACAAAACTAATGAGGCCAATCAGCCAAACCGTACGAGGCAATGAAAACAAGGTTTTAAACATGTCATCTCAATGTAGCATCAAATATATGCGCCCAATAAATAATTGACCATAACTGTCATAATCGCTTGAAAGTCGAAGCAATAAAACGTAGGATCAAGCTTATAGGTGCAATGATCTACACAAATATCAACCGCTCTTTTTCTCTACAAAGGAATTCATCATGAATCAAAAAAAATTAGTAAAGCAAATGTTAAAAAAATTAGATAAGTTGGAAGCCGAGAGAGAGAAATTGATTGATAAGCTTGCCAAAGCATTAGACAAGTTAGAGAAAAAAGCGCCAGCAAAAAAAGTTGCCGCTAAAAAGACTCCGGCTAAGAAAACTGCCGTGAAAAAAGTAGCTGCAAAGAAGACTCCGGCGAAAAAGGTTGCTGTTAAAAAAGTAGCAGCCAAGAAAGCTCCTGCCAGAAAAGCGCCAGCAAAAAAAGTGGTCACTAAGAAAGCCCCCGCTAAAACAGTAAGTCCTGCACCTGCTGCTTAAGGCATTCAGTTATATGGAAACTGCCCGTGAGTAAATCAATCATCCCTGAGAATACTTACGAGGCAGAGCTGCGCTGCTTACAAATTGAACTGGTTAAGCTTCAACATGAAATCATTCAAAAAGGGTTGCGTCTCTTAGTGATTTTTGAAGGCCGTGATGCCGCAGGAAAAGATGGCAGCATCAAAAGCATTACAGAAAACCTCAGCCCCAGAGATACCAGAGTAGTTGCTCTTGGAAAACCCTCTCCACGCGAAGAAGGTGAATGGTATTTTCAGCGCTATGTCGCACAACTGCCGGGCGCCGGTGAAACTGCCTTATTTAATCGTAGTTGGTATAACCGTGCAGGCGTAGAAAAAGTGATGGGTTTTTGTACTGCCGCTCAGTACAAACAGTTTATGGATACGGTGAATGATTTTGAATCCTTATTAGTGCACTCCGACACCATCATCATTAAATACTATTTAGATATTTCCAAAGAAGAGCAAGCCAAGAGATTAAAAGATCGAGAAAAAGATCCTTTGAAGCAATGGAAAATTAGCCCGATTGATCAGCAAGCTCAAAAGAAGTGGGATGCGTACTCTGATGCGCGTGATCAGATGCTCAAGCGCACCAGTACTACGGATGCCCCTTGGACTGTCATTTGCGCAAATGATAAAAAGCTTGCGCACCTTAATCTCATTCGTGATTTGCTGTCTCGAATGGACTATTCTAAAAAAGATAAAAAGATGCTCAAGCCAGATCCAGCAGTAGCAATCTCTTGGCCAGCAGACTCCAAGAAATTGCCCAAGCTCTGCAAATAAGCTAGCGGGCTAGCTTCTCAATTTGAGCGAGTGTGATGTAACCCTTTTTGTCAGAATCAATAAAACTAAAGTTATCGTAAACACGAGGCATGCATCCCTTAGCCTCAGCTGGAGTTAACTTACCATCCTTGTTGGTGTCACATTTAGCAAAGCGCTCTGCAATTTCTTGATTTTTAGAGGCACTATCTGCAATAGCAGGAAGTGGCAACAAAAAAACCGATACCACCCCTGTCGTCAAACAAAGGTTCTGATAAAGTGATCGCATAGACAGCCCTTACTTAGAAGCAGTTGATCTTGGATCTGCAGAGGTTTCTAAGGCAACGCGCACAACCTTCTTCGCCATCGCTACAAAAGATTCTACTGATCCACCGCCTGTTCTAAAAGATTCACCTTGTACTGTGACCAAGCCTTCGCCAATCACCTCTTTGGATTGGCTATCAGTAATTTTGCTCTCCACTACCATGGCTGGAGTTTTGGAGTTCACGCCGCCTGCGAAAGCTGCTGCATTCATCGCCAAGCCAATTGGAGTGAAATTCCATGGTTGTAAACTATCTGTTGAGCTCTCAGCACCAGTAATACCAACTGAAATACGGGCAACTCCGGGACCGGGTTGAGTCACGATTTTGATATTGCCGCGATTATTTACCGCACTGACCATGGAATCTTGCAAGGCAATTTTTGCCTGATTGATGGCTTCAGGAGTGATTTCTTTAGTGGCATTTTGATTGAGATAAATAGGATCCAAAATGACGGCTGTATAGGTGCCAGGGTTAACACCGGCTTTGCGATATCTCCAAACACGGGTATCCGATTCGTTAGTGGCAATTGGTACCAACACCGAATAGTTTGGCAAGAAACCAGATTTAGGCATTGGCTGGCTAGCCAATTTAGGAGTGTTACTACAAGCTGCTAAGAGCGCAGCAACAGAAATTGCAGCAACTACAGTACCTAATTTTTTCATTTGATTTCCCTTGAAATGGTTGATCTACTGGTATTAGCTTTTGGGCTAGTTTAACTCATCATACCCTGTTGAGGTGAGGAAGGCTTTTTTGCCAGCTAAGGTCCTGGGCAAGGCATCAAAGCACCGGATTTTTGATGCAGGCTTGGCTTGCACTCTGCTGGTGCAACCACGGGTTTCATTGGGCTAGCTCGCTCAATGGCTAGCAGCTGAGAAGCGGGCTCTCGAGGTGGTGCTGGGGTTTTAGAAATGGCACTTGGCATCGATTGATAGAATTGTTTATCTGAGCCAGGGCAAGGCATTAGAGCCCCTGTCTTGGGGTTCATCAGCGCTTTACATTGGGGATCTGCCTGCAAACGCGCCTCCAACTTATCTGCCGAGCAAGCCGATAAGGCGCTTAGCAAAATGAAGGCAATCAAAATGTCGCGGGTTTGGCAGGATTTCATGCAAACCATTCTAGGCGAAACCTAGCACTCTGAATAGTGGCAATATAAGATCATTCATTTCACTTAAACCCAAAAGGAAAATCAATGAACAAAGAGGCATTTGAAAAAGGCTTAAAAACCCGTCGTGAAGTATTGGGTGCAGAGTATGTAGACAACTCTATAAAAAACGCAGACGCATTTAATATGCCCATGCAAGAATTAGTCACTGAATATTGTTGGAATGAAATCTGGAATCGTCCAGGGCTAGATCGTCGTACTCGCAGCATCATTAATCTATCCATGATTACTGCCTTAAACCGCCCTCACGAACTAAAGCTCCATGTCAAAGGCGCCATTAATAACGGCCTTACCAAAGAAGACATCCAAGAAATCTTTTTACAAACTGCCATTTATTGTGGTGTGCCAGCAGCAATCGATAGCTTTCGCTGTGCTAAGGAAGTCTTTAAGGAGATGGGTATATAAGCAAGCTACTCAATCATGCCAGCTAGGATACTTGTGCATCACCGCCAGAAATAGTTCAGATTGAAGATGCCTGTCCAACCATTGCTGCAAAGAATGGAGAGGCAGGCTAGCAAATCTATCTGGGTCAACCATGGCAAATTGCCTAATGAAGGGGAAAATAGCGATATCGACATACGATATTTGATCGCCCAATAGATACTGCCGTAACTTGAGCACCCCCTCCATTGGCATGAGCATCTCATCTACAGCCCTGTGGAGAACCTCATCTGGCTTGAGCTCAGGATGTCGATTGGGGTACTTATATCGATCAAGCAAAGCCTTAAACGGGCCATCATTTAAGTTGATCCACGCTTGAGCGTCTAGCTCATCAACCATAGCCCAGCCATCAGGATCGGATTGGGCTAAAGCCCAGCGCATGATGTCGATGCTTTGTTCAAGCACAAGACCATTAATACTGAAGACGGGGACAGTTCCTTTGGGGGATAGCAACAACATGGATTGCGGCTTATTACGCAACTCAATTTCTCGATGCTCAAGTTCAATGCCAGCGTACTTTAAGGCCATACGTGCACGCATTGCATAAGGACATCTGCGATAGGAGTACAAAATTGGCAGCATTAATATTTTTATTGCTTCATGAAAATACTGAGTATCTAAGTGTAGTCAGAAAGGACAAGAAGAAACACCTAATGAAATGAATTCTTAGTGCAGAAGAAAGTACAAGGAGATTGTTTGGTGGGTGGCCTGCCCAGCACGATTCGAACGTGCGACCTACGCCTTAGAAGCTGGAAAAATGAGCTAAAACAATAGCAGAAACAATGACATAAGCCTGGCAAGATCTGGTGTGGCATACGCACCGAGATCTGTGGACTCATCTGGATCTGACCATGATGTGTATGGCATCTGCAGGCTGGGGGTCGGTTAAACCGACACTAAATCGGGCGACCCCACAGTAAGCCTTGGCAAACCATTTTTACTATGCCTCTCGTCCCCACGAACAAGGAAACTTATAAAGCACAAAAATTGGCAAAACCACCGCATTTTGGCGTGATTTTGCACATTAGCTATTTTAATGGGGCTTAGCGTAAATCAGGCGGAGGATGAAATCTCGAGCGGCGCAAAAAACTACGCGGCTAGATATTTGCACGAGCAGCTGAAATTTGCTGTTGGGCTCGTTTAATCTTTTGTCGATTACGCTCTGCCTTTAACGCCTTACTAGCAGCATCCTTCTGATTTTGTAAGCTAGCCACCCTGGCCTGATCTGGTGTTTGCGGGGGCTTAGCTTTAATTGTAGAAATAACCTCATCAATCATTTGATACCCCTTGCTTTCATGGGTGACGAGCGATGGTTGACTGGCTAGGCTATCCATCCCAAATTGATATTGCAAGATTAATCTAGCGTGAATTGGATTTGTGGCAAAAACAGCCGTATTTACTAGCTGACCCTTGATCCTGACATAGGCTTGATATTTGTTCATGCAAGTATTTAGTGGATGTGAAAATGGTGCCGCACAAAATGTCAATGCGGCACCCTATTTCACTTACTTGCGAAACCCTGCTTTTAATGCTCCGCTAGCATTTTCAATCTGGGGATCTAAATCCCCTGCTTCGACAGCAACCTTCACTGTTTCTAGTGCCTTAATTAAGTCCTCGGCACTATCAACTTGAATACTGGGCTTGCCTTTGGCCAATTCAATTGTGCAAGCTCCATATCTAATGGAAACGCAGACCTTCCCTTCTTCAGTCTGAAACCACCACGGCTTGATTCTTTTTGGCACTTCCACTTGCTTACGAATCCCTGTCTCCTTATCTTTGATGCTGCGAAACTTCATTAGTACAAAAGGTGTGCCTGAGATCTGCCCTTTCGCTAGCTGGATCTGCTCCCATAATCGGCTTGAAAGTTTATTCCTCCGAATCACAATCGCTGGTTGATGAACCGGCTTCTTGAGAGCCACTAGTTTTAATGCGGTCAATGCGCTCATATTTCCTCCTATAAATGAAAGAGCCATTTCAATTTATTTTCGGAATAAGGAATTGGACAACCTCTTTTTTATTTTGGCTAATTTTGAGCCAGAAATTAATGGGTTTTCTTAACAAGAGCTAAATACTTTTGCGAGTTGCTGTGTTTCAAAGTGCGGTCGCAAATAGATAAAGAAGTTACTGGTAGTGAGTTACTAGTTACTCGAGTGGCAAATGAGTAGCTCTGACTAGCAACACGACTTAGTGACTATCTCTTTGAGATCTGCAACTGAACTCAAAGCAACATCTTTTTGGATCTACTCCTCTAGCAACCAAGCTACGAAAGCAACAGCTCGCAACGAGAACTCAATCAATTTGAAAAAAGGAGAACGATATGAGAGAAATTGCAGTTAGAGGATTTATGAACGAGAAATTTAATACCACCTTCGGTAAAGGCTTGTTTAGAAGAGCGATGTTTAATGGCTCAGTAGAGCTAGGCAGTCCAAATCAAAAATACCTAGTGGATTACTTTGAATATAGCAATTGGGAAAATACTGCCAAAACAGATGAGCAGATGGCAACTGTTCGAAAACTCAGCGATGCTGGTATTGCAGAACAACCGGGCGTTCTAATGTCCTGGATCCAGCACTACGATCCACTGACCAAAACAAAACTGGTTGTTGATGGATTTAGCATCTACTCGCCAGAAACCAAGGAGCTGCATGTAGAGATTGAAGATCAAGCAAACAACACCAAGGATTCCTGGACGCTAGATGTACATCTTTGTAAAATTACTGGCGTTAATAAGCCAGTGTTTATAGCAACCAATGTGGATTTAAACTAATTGACGCTTTAAATTTATACAAAATTCACCTCAAAAAAGCCCTATACGCAAAGATCTAACAGCTTCGCTACTGAGTAGCTGGAATTACTAAAAACAGCGTATAGCGCGAATTTGAGGTGTTACTCGAGGATCGCTGGTTTAAGTCCGTTTAGCTGTTGTCTAAATCCCACGAAAAGAAGCCATTTTTTATAAATACTGCATAAAGAACAGGTTAAGAAAATTGTACTTTTCTTAACCTGCCTTGTA
>JAXIUI010000035.1:0-19897 GCA_034680725.1 Polynucleobacter sp. | reverse complement strand
TGTGGCCTGATCTCGTACGAAATAAGCCCTCGGGCGGTTACAATCTTGTTTTTGATAAAAACCGCAGAAAAGTAGCTCTGCACCCAGGACTAGCAAGATGAAAACAGCACAAGAACTCCGCGTTGGTAACGTAGTAATGATCGGCACCGATGCCATGGTCGTTTTAAAAGCAGAATACAGCCGCTCAGGCCGCAACTCATCCGTTGTGAAAATGAAATTTAAGAACTTGTTAACTGGTGCACCTAACGAGGGTGTATTTAAGGCTGATGACAAGTTCGATGTCGTCATCCTTGATAAGAAAGAATGCACCTACTCTTACTTTGCAGACCCAATGTACGTCTTTATGGATTCTGAATACAACCAATATGAAGTTGAAGCAGAATTCATGGGTGATGCATTGAACTACCTTGAAGAAAGTATGCCCTGCGAAGTAGTGTTCTACGAAGGTAAAGCACTTTCTGTTGCAATGCCGAACTCTTTGGTTCGTGAAATTATTTACACAGAACCTGCAGTGAAAGGTGATACCAGCTCAGGTAAGGTATTGAAGAACGCAAAATTGGCCACTGGCTATGAATTGCAAGTACCCCTGTTCTGCAATACCGGTGACAAGATCGAGATCGATACTCGTACCGGTGAATACCGCAGCCGCGCTAATTAAAGAGCCCAATACTGATGTTCAAAAGCCCGGTTTTCCGGGCTTTTTTATTTCTCCGACACAAGTCATAATGCCTAGACTATGCCTAATACCCTTTCCCCAAAAATTGCTCGACTAAATCTTTCCGACCTCCCCCAATTGATCGACTGCGTTCGCCGCTGTTATGGTGAAAGCTATCCGAACAAAGTAATGTATGACATTCATCAACTAGAGGAAAGTATTGAAAACAAGTTGATGCACTCAGTGGTTGCCAAAATGGATAACGGTCAAATCGTTGGGCACTGCGCCCTTACTTTTGATGGCATCCACAATGTTTCCCCCGAAGCCGGAAAAATGATGGTCGATCCAAACTTTAGGGGTCAGCATATCGCCGAAATCATGGCAAAAGAACGAATTGAGATTGCCCAAGAACTTTCTTTGCCGGGATTTTGGACTGAGTGCGTTACAAACCATCCATATAGCCAACATGAAATGATTGCCTTTAATGCTAAGGAAACCGGCTTGTTTATTGGCGATACTCCGGCCACGATATCGATGAAAGGCCTAGAAAATCATCCAGACACTCGCATGTCTTTGCTGGCTTTCTATTTGCAGTTAAATGATCGGCCACATACTATCTTTATGCCAACCCAACATGCCGAGCATGCATCATCATTGGCGAAGGATTTAAATATACAACGCAATATTGTGAGCGCTAATAAGGTAGCCAGTGGAAAAACGACTTTTCATACTGTCATCAATAGCAATATTCAAACGGCTAATATTGCAATCGATCGCATTGGCAGTGATTTAGTTGCTGCAGTCAAACATGAACTCACCAAACTCGAAGCCCTTAATCTAGCATCCATTTATTTAGATATTCCAATCGAGCAAGAAACAGCAGCAAATGCCTATCTTGAGCTGGAAAGTATTGGATTTTTCTGGGGATCTTGGATGCCAAATTTTTCTACCAAGGGAGACTCCCTAAGACTACAAAAAATATATCAGCCAGTTGACGTAGAAACTATTGTTTGCGCTAGAGAGCAAGGTTACAGCATTAAAAAATTTGTTCTTTCCGAATGGGAAAGAGTTACAAAAAATTAAATAGCGCTCTATGCAATGAGATTTAATTGTTTTAGTAAACCCTTGGCATGGCAGTACTCTGGCTCTTCTTGTAGCTGCTCCCAAAGGAGTGCAGTAGATTCTGGCATGAGGCGGTTTAAGCGATTTGCAGATTCAGCATGCTTTGCTTTAGATACCTTGAGTTGAGAGAGTAGCTGATCAGCTAAGTCTGGACGATTGCAAATTAGTACGGCATCGCAACCAGCATCTAGTGCTAACTCCGCGCCCTTCACTACTGAACCAGCGACACTGGCACCCTCCATCGAAAGGTCATCACTGAAAATGACCCCCTCAAACCCCAGCTCTTCGCGCAAAATAGAATGCAACCAAATGTTAGAGAAGCCTGCAGGGTTCTTATCTACCTTGGGATAAATTACGTGCGCCGGCATCACTGATGCTAGGCTGAGATCCAACCACTCATAAGGCTTGGCATCATTATTGAGAATTTGGTCTAGCGTACGGTCATCTACCGGGATGGCTACATGCGAATCGGCTTCTGCCCAGCCATGGCCAGGGAAATGTTTACCGCAGTTCGCCATGTCCGCTAACCGCAAGCCTTCATTGAGACTTTTTGCCAGAGCAAAAGTAATTTGTGGATCACGACTAAAGGAGCGATCACCTATAACCCCACTACGACCAAAATCCAAATCGAGTACAGGAGTAAAGCTAAAGTCGACACCACAGGCACGTAATTCGGTTGCCAGAACATAGCCGCAGGCCGTTGCTGCAGCCATCGCTTGGGCGGCCGATTCGGCAGCATATTTTGATTTACCAGTTGAGTTATTTTTAGCGCTCCAGAGCTCGCCAAGCTTACGCATAGGGGGTAAATGGGTAAAGCCATCTGTCCTGCAGCGTTGCACGCGTCCACCCTCATGATCAATCGAGATCAATACATCGGGACGCAGTTTTTTAATCTCAGCAGTGAGTTGAGACAGCTGTTTACGATTGGTAAAGTTTCTACCAAATAGAATGACGCCACCCGTTAACGGATGCAGAATACGGCGGCGATCTTCGGCACTTAACTGTAAGCCTACAACATCTAAAGTAATTGGGCCTGGATTCATCGTCGCTTTACTCATGTATTCCTCGGTATATAGGTGGTGTACTTCTATTCGTTAGTGCTGCGTTTATCTTTGAGTAACGATGACATGCGCAATGGCCATATCTTGCTCATCACTGACTGTGACATGGGCTTCCCAATTCTTCTCCTGCATAAATTGGGCTAGAGCACCCAAATAAGAAGTGACTGGCTTCCCACTGGGCTCATTTAGGGTTTGCAGTGAGCGCCAAGTCATTGGCATTCTCATGCCTAAACCAATCGCTTTTGAGAAAGCCTCTTTGGCAGCAAAACGCGTTGCCAGAAAAGCAATACCCCGCTTATGATTTCTGGCCAAGCGATGTTTGAAAACCAACATCTCATCTGGCCCTAGTATTTTTTCAGCAAGACGACCATTTGTGCGATCGTAAGCAGCTTGAAGCCGCTCAATCTGCAAAATATCTGTGCCAATACCAATGATCATGTTTATATTTCTGGATTTAATCTGATTTGGAAGTGCTTGCTCGTCCCTGAGCCATCAAGGTTTTCATATCAGTGATGGCTTTTTGCCAACCTTTAAATAAAGCCTCAGCAACGATCGCATGGCCAATGTTGAGCTCAGAAAGCTCAGTAATCCCTGCAACTGGTAGCACATTGCCCTCGTGCAAGCCATGCCCAGCATTCACGCGCAGACCAATACTCTTTCCAAACTGCGCTGCCTTACGAATTCGCTCGAGTTCTTGAACTTGCTGCTCACCCGAAAGATCTGCATAACGACCTGTATGCAACTCTACGACAGTAGCACCAACATCTTTAGCTGCCTGAATTTGTTTTTCTTCTGGGTCAATAAATAATGACACTCGAATACCCACATTCTTTAATTGAGTGGTCGCCGCCTTCACAGCCTCATAGTGACCCAACACATCTAAACCACCCTCAGTAGTGACCTCTTCTCGCTTTTCAGGTACCAGACATACATCATGCGGTTGTACTCTGCAGGCAATATTGATCATCTCTGGCGTTACTGCGCACTCAAGATTCATGCGGGTTTTAATCAATGGGCGCAAGGCTAGTAAATCAGCATCTTTAATATGACGACGATCTTCACGTAAATGCAAAGTAATCAGATCAGCGCCGGCTTCCTCGGCTAAACGGGCCGCCTTAAGGGGATCGGGGTATACCGTCCCTCGCGCATTGCGCAAAGTTGCCACATGATCAATATTGATGCCAAGCTCAAGCTTTGGTTGGGTATTCATATGACTAGGTTACTAGATTTTTTTCAGATCAATCAAAATCTGACGGGTTGTCAATACTTGATCTTGTAAATGTAAACCCAACAGGAAACGCATGAGCTGCTTACTCTCTGAAAGTGTTTCGGGAGCAGAAAAATCTCCATTAGCGATCGCTAAGAGTGATCGACCACTTAATACCGGCCAATGGCCGGGATCATCGCCTTGAGCGGGTCTCACACCTCGCTCAGGTTGATAAACATACTGCTCCTCTGAATTTGGGGCCTGATTGGTTTCTACACAACGATCTAGCGCTGCGGCATAACCCGTCTCTTGCAGCAGAGTTAATTCAAACGGACGCAGAATCTCTTCCAGGCCTTTCGATTCAAATTCGAGATTAGATAAAGCGGAGATAGTATTGGTGTAATGATCATAGAGCTTTTCATACTCATCCTCGCGAGCTAAAAACTTCACTAACAACTCATTGAGATAAAAGCCACACAAGAGTGCATCCCCAACCAAAGAGGGAGTACCGCCCACCCATTCTGACTTCGTTAAGGTGCGCAATTCTGACTTACCGCTCCAAGAAACTAATAAGGGCTGAAAGCGTTGCAGAACTGGTCGCAATGTCGAATGTGGACGCTTTGCACCCTTTGCGATCAAGGCCATGCGGCCATATTGACGGGTAAATACATCCAGAATTAAGCTGGTTTCCTTGTAGGGAATACTATGCAATACAAAAGCAGGTTCGTCAGCAACACGAATCGAGGCCATGAATAATTACTCTAACCCCTGCGCCCGTAGCTCAGCACGATCATCAGCCCAACCACGCTTTACCTTGACCCAAGTCTCTAAGAAGACTTTGCCATCAAAAAGCTTTTCCATGTCGATACGAGCATCGGTAGAGATCTTTTTTAGACGCTCGCCTTTTTGACCAATAATCATCGCCTTATGGCTATCACGATCTACCAATATCGTTGCTGCGATACGACGCATCTTGCCGTCCATCTTGAACTGATCAATGACAACAGTGCTGGTGTATGGAAGCTCTTCCCCGGTAAAGCGGAAGACTTTCTCACGCAGGATTTCAGCGGCTAAGAAACGCTCACTGCGGTCCGTAATGGTTTCACCATCGTACACTGCTGGCGCCTCAGGTAAATAACCCTCAAGGACATCCAATAATCGCTCAATATCGCCAGGACTTTTTGCACTCATGGGCACAATTTCAGCGAACTCACATTGTTGATCTTCATGGCCGCCGAGCGCACTCCAAGGCTGACTCATCTCTTTCATAAAATTGAGTAAGGCTTGATCGCGCTCAGATGGAGTCTGAAAGCGACTATTAAATAAGTCCAATTTATTTAAGACCAACACTACTGGTAAATCATTGGGAAGCAAGCGCAAGACCTTTTTATCATCTTCACCAAAATAGCCCGCCTCAACTACAAAGCAAGCCACATTGACGTCTTGCAAGGCTGTGGTCACTGTTCGATTTAAGGCTTTGTTCAGAGTATTCATCAGGCGCGTTTGAAAACCAGGCGTATCAATGAAGATAAACTGAGCCTCTTCCCGATTCTGAACCCCTAAAATACGATGACGAGTGGTTTGCGCCTTACGAGAAGTAATGCTAATCTTTTGGCCAACCAAGGCATTTAACAGGGTTGACTTGCCCATATTGGGGCGCCCAACAATGGCGATAGTGCCGCATCTAAACACAATTAGCCCTTCAGCTTAAGATTTAACTGCTCTTCGGTTGCTACTTTTTTAGCCGCCTTCTTTTTGGCTGACCGAGTTTTCTTGGGTTTGCCTAATTCTTGAGGTAAGGCTTTGAGTACAGCAAGCAGTGCTAACTTAGCTGCAGCCTGCTCAGCAGCACGACGGGATGCACCCTCACCTTTCACTGCTACCTTCAAACTTGGTATGAGACATTCCACTTCAAATTGTTGGTTATGGGCTGCGCCACTAGTGCCTGTAACGTTATAGGTAGGCAATGCCAATTGATAACTCTGCAAACACTCTTGCAATAAAGTCTTGTCATCTTTCCCAAGCGTTTTAGGGTCAACGTTAGCCAAAATAATGGCATAGAGTTTTCGTAAACAGGCCTTGGCAGCATCAAAACCACCATCTAAGAAAATCGCCCCAGTCACAGCCTCAAGGGTGTCAGCCAATATAGATGGCCTACGAAATCCGCCACTCTTTAGTTCACCCTCACCCAAACGCAAGTAGTCGGAAAGAGAGAGGGTTTGTGCAATCTCATACAAAGCTTGCTGCTTGACTAAGTTTGCTCTAACACGCGAAAGATCACCCTCATCCAAATCAGAATAGCGCTCGTACAGCATTTCTGCGACAACGCAATTGAGAATCGAGTCGCCCAAAAACTCAAGACGCTCATTGTTCTTTTTGCTATGGCTACGATGCGTTAATGCCTGATGAAGTAGCTCTGGCTTTTTAAACGTGTATGCCAGTCGCGCTTGAAGCGGTGCAGTTTCAATGACAGCGCGGGCGTTCATCGTCTTACTCGAAGCCGCCAATGCGGCCAAGGTTGCCTAAATTCAGCCAGACAAAAAATGCTCTACCAACAATATTTTTATCTGGAACAAATCCCCAGTAACGAGAATCTGCACTGTTATCTCGGTTATCTCCCATTGCAAAATAATGCCCTGGTGGCACAGTACAAATCAGTCCAGCATTTTGGTATTGGCAATTCTCAAAACCTGGGAAACGCTCAACAGGAAAACTTCCCGTAGGTCGGTCAGGATCATTAAGGATGTCATGCTTATTGCCGCCAAGATCAGCAGGAAAGGATTCTGTGTAACGCTTGGCATAGCGCATATTTTCTGGATCAAGATAAGACTCGCCACCGCTGTACTGCAGGGGCTGACCATTAACCGTTAAGCGTTTATCTTGATACTGCACAGTGTCGCCAGGCAGCGCAACGACTCGCTTAATGTAATCAATCGACTCATCCCGAGGGTAGCGAAACACTACTACGTCACCACGCTTAGGGGTTCCGAGGTCAATTACTTTTTTATTGATGACTGGCAAACGAATACCGTAGGTAAATTTATTAACCAGGATAAAGTCGCCAATGTGTAGCGTTGGGATCATCGATCCAGATGGGATCTTAAATGGTTCTGCAATAAATGAACGTAACACGAACACCGCACAAATCACCGGAAAGAAACCTGCGGTGTACTCAAGCCACAAAGGCATGCGATCATTACCTGCCGCACGTCTTTGTGGTGCAAAGTAAAACCGATCAGCCAGCCAGGCAATGCCTGAAACCACCACTAGGATAAATAGGATGAGTGCGAAGTTCATTAATCATCTACCTGCAAAATAGCCAAGAAAGCCTCTTGTGGAATCTCCACATTACCCACTTGCTTCATACGCTTCTTACCTTCTTTTTGCTTCTCGAGCAGCTTCCGCTTACGAGAAATGTCACCACCGTAGCATTTAGCTAAGACGTTTTTACGCAATGCTTTGACGTTCTCACGGGCTACGATATTGCTACCAATTGCCGCCTGAATGGCTACATCAAACATTTGGCGTGGAATGATGCCGCGCATTTTGGCGACTACTTCACGACCACGATGCTGGCTATTACTTCGGTGCACGATAACTGATAAGGCGTCGACTCTTTCACCATTAATGAGAATATCAACTTTGACCACATCAGCTGGACGATACTCTTTAAACTCATAATCCATAGAAGCGTAACCGCGGGAGATGGATTTCATCTTGTCAAAGAAATCCAACACAATTTCAGCCATGGGTAATTCGTATGTGAGTTTGACTTGGCGTCCAAGATAATTCATATCCATCTGAATACCGCGCTTGCCAACACACAAAGTAATGATTGAGCCGACATACTCTTGCGGCATGTACAAATTCACTGTGACGATGGGCTCAAGAATCGTATTAATCTTGCTCGCCTCTGGCATCTTCGATGGGTTATCCACCATAATCACTGAGCCATCGGATTGCTCCACTTGATAGACCACGGTTGGTGCAGTGGTAATCAGGTTCATGCCGTATTGACGCTCTAAACGCTCTTGCACAATTTCCATGTGCAATAAACCCAAGAATCCACAACGGAAACCAAAGCCTAGCGCTTGCGATACCTCAGGCTCGTATAAAAGAGATGCATCGTTTAATTGCAGCTTCTCTAAAGACTCGCGCAATTGATCATATTCACTAGACTCCACTGGATATAGGCCAGCAAAGACTTGTGGTTTAACCTCTTTAAAACCTGGCAACGGTTCTGAGGCAGGTACTCTTCCTTGTTGCCCAGGAGAGTGAGTAACTGTATCGCCTACCTTAGCTGCTTTTAACTCTTTAATACCAGCAATCACAAAACCTACTTGGCCAGCCGATAACTCAGGACGATCCACAGACTTTGGGCTAAATACACCGACATGCTCGACTAAGTGGCTAGAACCATTGGCCATCAAGGTAATTTTTTCTTTTGGCTTGAGAGTGCCATTAACGACACGCACCAGCATGACGACGCCAACGTAGTTATCAAACCAAGAGTCAATAATTAAAGCTTGTAATGGATCTGCGGCATTGCCTTGTGGCGGAGGGACGCGCACGATCATCTCTTCAATGACATCCTCAACGCCCATACCAGTTTTTGCTGAGCAAGTCACTGCCTCTGATGCATCAATACCAATGACATCTTCAATTTCTTTTTTAGCACGCTCGGGATCTGCCTGAGGCAAATCAATCTTGTTAAGTACTGGTACAACTTCAACGCCTAACTCTAATGCCATGTAGCAGTTAGCAACGGTTTGCGCTTCAACGCCTTGGCTGGCATCAACCACTAATAATGCGCCTTCACATGCTGATAAAGAACGACTGACTTCATAAGAGAAGTCGACGTGGCCAGGTGTGTCGATCAAATTGAGGTTATATGTTTTGCCATCTCTGGACTTATAGGTCAACGCAGCAGTTTGTGCTTTGATGGTGATACCGCGCTCACGCTCAATATCCATCGAGTCTAGAACTTGGGCTTCCATTTCACGATCGGAAAGACCACCGCATAACTGAATAATGCGATCAGCTAGCGTTGATTTGCCGTGATCGATATGAGCGATGATAGAAAAGTTGCGGATTAAATCCATAGCGTCTTATTTGATCTTTAAAAAACGCCTTGTCAGAACGCACCACAATGATGCGCTGCAAAAAGTCGTCTTAAATAGATTGTAATGGGTGGCGCCAAACTAGCGCCAAACCCATTTTTTCCGCTTAAAAAGCAAGGTTTTAGCTTATTTCGGCCTTACCGGGATAATCATAGTGCTGTCTGCGCGGCGCACGAATACAGGAACCGCTTTGTTGGCATCTAGGCTCTTAGCCACGGCCTCAAACTGCTTAATTCCCGTGATATCGGTATCAGCAATACGCACAATCACATCTCCAGGACGAACCCCTGCACGGGCCAAAGGACCTTCACCGAGGCCAGTAACCTCAACTCCACCCCGAATGTTTAATTCCCGCTTTTTAGCGTCCGTCAGCTCGGAGACAACGACTCCCATGGTGCTAGCACTCTTACCATTCGCTCCAGAGCTCTCCGGCTTCTTAGCTGCAACCTGACTAGAGTCTGTATCTGCCACCGTCACCATCAAGTCTTTAGTAGTACCTTTGCGCCATACCTGTACGGTCGCAGTCGTTCCAGGCTTAGTTTCTCCTACAACTCTAGGTAAGTCAGTTGATTTAGCAATATCGCGACCATTAAAGCTCAAAATAACATCACCCGATTCAATGCCGCCAGTAGCTGCTGGACCTCCAGGCTCGACATTGCGAACATAAGCTCCGCGTGGCTTGCCCAAGCCCAAACTCTCAGCAACCTCTTTGGTCATTTCACCCAGGGCAACACCAATACGACCGCGAGTCATCTTGCCATTGGTGCGCAGCTGATCAGCAACACGCATTGCTTCATCTATTGGGATAGCAAAAGAGATGCCCATATATCCGCCAGAGCGGCTAAAGATTTGTGAGTTAATGCCAATCACTTGCCCAGCAGTATTTAATAAGGGTCCGCCTGAGTTACCGGGATTAACCGCCACGTCCGTCTGAATAAACGGCAAATAATCACCAGTGTCTCGGCTTTTGGCAGACACGATTCCTGCAGTCACCGTATTTTCCAAGCCGAATGGAGAGCCAATAGCCAATACCCACTCGCCCACCCTAACTCGAGAAGAGTCCCCCAGGGGCAATCTTGGTAAATCTCGCGCATCAATCTTTACCACTGCTACATCGGTACGCTTATCCATACCCAGTAACTTGGCTTTGTATTCACGCTTGTCGGTCAATGTGACATAAATTGTTGTCGCACCCTCAACCACGTGGGCATTTGTCAGAATTAAACCGTTGGATTCAATAATGAAACCAGATCCCACGCCGCGATCGGCCTCTTGTGGTTTGCCTGAGTTTGGCTGCCCTTGTTTAGGGGCATTACCATTTGGCATGCCTGGAATAGGTACGCCAAAGAAACGTCTGAAGAATTCCGCCTGCTCCTCAGGCATCCCTGGAAATCCACCCTGCGCTTGCTGAGTGACTACCTTCTCAGTCGTGCGAATATTGACTACCGCAGGACTAGCACGTTCAACCAAATCCGCAAAATCAGGAAGGGATACACGCGGATTTTGTGCGAATGCAGGGGAAATAAATGCGACTTGCCCAAGACTAAAAATAGCCAAGAGTGCAATAAGGTACTTTTTCATAATGCTTTAGGCCTACTTGGTAAAAACCAATGAATGAGATTAAGAAATAACTTAATCAGAATATTAGGTCAATTTGCCAAAAATCAAGGTACCGTTAGTACCCCCAAAACCAAAGTTGTTTTTGATGGCGTGATCAATCTTCACGTCGCGAGCAGTATTGGCGCAGTAATCCAAATCACACTCAGGGTCTTGATTAAAGATATTGATCGTTGGAGGAGATTTCTGGTTGTGTAAGGCCAGAATAGTAAAAACAGACTCTAAGCCACCGGCACCACCCAAAAGGTGGCCAGTCATAGACTTGGTCGAATTAATTAAGGTCTTCTTAGCATGATCACCAAGTGCAGCCTTAATAGCGCCGGTCTCATTCTTATCACCTAATGGTGTAGAGGTGCCATGTGCATTGATGTATTGAATTTGATCAGGATTTAAACCAGCATCACGCATGGCATTGACCATGCAACGACGTGGACCATCCATATTAGGCGCAGTCATATGGTACGCATCACCACTCATTCCAAAGCCCATGAGCTCACAGTAAATCTTCGCACCGCGGGCTTTAGCATGTTCATATTCTTCAAGAACAATCACGCCAGCACCCTCACCAAGAACAAAGCCATCACGGTCAATGTCCCAAGGACGTGAAGCTGTTGCTGGATCATCATTGCGTGTTGAGAGTGCACGAGCAGAAGCAAAGCCACCAACTCCCAATGCAGAAATCGTCGATTCAGCACCACCAGCTACCATCACATCAGCATCGCCATATTGAATTAAACGTGCTGCCAAGCCAATGCTATGTAAACCTGTAGTGCAAGCGGTTACTGCTGCAACATTTGGCCCTTTAAGGCCAAACAAAATACTCAGGTGCCCAGAGATCATGTTAATAATGGATCCTGGCACAAAGAACGGGGAAATACGACGAGGACCCCGAGCCAAGAGCTCAGCGCCAGTCTCTTCAATCATTGGCAAGCCGCCAATGCCTGAGCCCACCATCACACCAATGCGTTCTGCGTTCTCTTCTGTTACTTGCAGTCCGCTATCGCGAATGGCTTGCGTGCCAGCGGCAATGCCGTAATGGATAAAGGGATCCATATGGCGCGCCTGTTTGGCAGAAACATATTCTTCAACCTTGAAATCTTTCACCTCACCTGCGAAATGCACGCTCAGTGGTGTGTGGTCACACTTCGTGATGGTAGCAATGCCTGATTTGCCCGCGAGCAAATTAGACCAAGCTACATCAACGGAATTGCCAACTGGTGAAATGAGGCCTAAGCCGGTAACAACTACCCGGCGACGGCCATTTGATGCTGACACAGTAATAGCTAGGTATTAGCTAGGGAATTAACCCTGAGCTTTAGATTTAGCGAAATCGATAGCGAGCTGAACGGTAGTGATTTTTTCAGCTTCCTCATCAGGAATTTCGATGCCGAATTCATCTTCCAAAGCCATTACCAACTCAACAGTGTCAAGAGAGTCTGCGCCTAAGTCATTCACAAAAGAAGATTCATTTTTGATCTCTGCTTCTGCGACGCCCAATTGCTCAGCGACGATCTTCTTAACGCGTTGTTCGATGTTATCCATTAAGTCCCCCAAGGGTTGTAAAAAAACGATGAAAAGGATTTTATCAGCTTGGCGGACCGAATTTACAAATCCACCAAAAAATGACCAAATTCCTGCTATAAATTTAAGCTAAATAGAGCCCGCCATTGACATGTAGGGTGTTACCCGTAATGTATCCCGCTGCTGGAGAGGCTAAAAAAGCCACTGCCTGAGCCACATCCTCAGGGCTACCCAATCTAGCCAAGGGAATATTCACTTTTAGGGCATTTTGCTGCTCTTCGCTCAAAGCGCGAGTCATATCCGTATCAATAAAGCCAGGTGCTACGCAATTGACGGTAATGTTGCGACTACCAATTTCGCGAGCTAAGGCACGGGTCATCCCAGAAACGCCTGCTTTTGCAGCAGCGTAATTGGCCTGCCCAGGATTGCCCATATGACCAACAATCGAGGTGATATTGATGATGCGACCTCCGCGGGCCTTCATCATCGGACGCATCACCGCTTGAGATAGGCGAAAAACGGAACTTAAGTTGGTATCAATTACCTCAGTCCACTCGTCAGACTTCATGCGCATCGCCAAGTTATCCCGGGTGATGCCTGCATTGTTTACTAGGATGTTAATTCCGCCATACTCTTTCACAATGAGATCAATGATTTCTTCACAAGCATTTGGTGCGGTGACATTTAATACCTTGCCTGCACCCCCTGAAGCTTTTAAACGCTCATCAATAGCTTTGGCGCCACTATCTGAGGTGGCTGTGCCGATCACTTTAGCGCCACACTTGGCCAACTCATCTGCAATAGCTTGGCCAATACCGCGCGATGCGCCAGTGACCAATGCAATTTGTCCACTTAAGTCGAGATTCATATTTGTCTTTCGCTAGCTTCTCATCATGGTGAATATTTACTTTACCGCAGCCAATGCTTCATTCAGGCTGGTTTCGTCAAAAATAGGTAATCCAATCACTTTTTCATTAATGCGCTTAGTGAGGCCAGCCAATACTTTTCCAGGGCCACACTCAATGACCTGAGTAATACCCTGTGCAGCCATAGCATTGATTATTTCCTGCCAACGTACTGGCTTGGCAGCTTGGCGCACCAGAGCATCCTTAATCGCGCTGGGATCATTCAAGATTTCTACATCCACGTTATTAATCACTGAAATGGTGGGAGTTTTAAATTCAATATTGGCCAAATAGCCTTTTAACTTTTCAGAGGCAGGTTGCAATAAAGAAGAGTGAAATGGCGCAGATACCGGAAGCGGTAATGCGCGCTTAGCGCCCGCCGCTTTAAGTAACTCACAAGCCTTGGTAACAGAATCACTGCTACCGGCAATAACGACCTGACCGGGGGCATTAAAGTTCACCGCCTCCACCACACCACCTGAAGCTACAGATGCTTGCGCACATACTGTCTTCACAACGGCATCATCTAGACCTAAGATTGCTGCCATACCACCAGTGCCAACTGGCACAGCAGTTTGCATTGCTTCTGCACGAAAACGCACGAGCGGCACTGCATCCTGAAAAGAAAGCACTCCCGCAGCAACTAATGCAGAGTATTCACCCAAGCTATGACCTGCCATCACTTTGGGGACTGCACCGCCAGCAGACAGCCAGGCGCGGTAAAAAGCAATTGCTGCAGTCAACATCACCGGCTGGGTATTCGTTGTTAAAGCCAGCGCTTCTGCAGGGCCATGGGCAATCAGTTTGGAAACATCTTCACCCAAAGCATCAGAGGCCTCTTGCAAAGTCGCACGGACTTCAGGGCGATCCGCAATAGTGTTGAGCATCCCAACAGATTGGGAACCTTGGCCAGGAAATACAAATGCAAATGTCATAGAAATACTCGTTGAGTAAATGTTAAGAAAATACTGTTTTTAATATTTAATAGCTACTGCGCCCCAGGCAAAACCTCCACCCACACCCTCTAGGAGTAGATGTTGACCGCGCTGAATTTGGCCAGAGCGAACACCAGCATCTAAAGCCAGCGGAATGGAAGCTGCTGAAGTGTTGCCATGCTCATGCACTGTGACGATTACTTTGTCCATGGACATCCCCATCTTGCGAGCAGTACTCTCCATAATTCGAATGTTGGCTTGGTGTGGCACCAACCAATCAATATGCTCTGGCTTGAGATTTGCTTTCTCTAAAGCTTCGTAAGCAACCTGCTCAAGCACTTTCACTGCCAATTTAAATACAGCCTGACCATCCATCGTCATAAATGGAGAGCCATGCACTTGACCATTACCAGAGCGTCCTGGAACACAGAGAATATCGCGTTGACTACCATCCGCATGTAAGGCCGTTGACAAAATACCGGGTTCATTGGAAGCCTCCAGTACAACGGCTCCGGCACCATCGCCAAATAACACGGAGGTAGTACGATCTTCAAAGTTTAAGATCCGGGAGAAAGTTTCAGCACCCAGGACCAATACTTTTTTGTATGTACCAGAGCGGATGAATGCATCTGCAATTGCCAAAGCATAAGTAAAGCCAGCACAAACGGCTTGAACATCAAATGCTGCGCAATTGGTATGTGCACCTAATTTATCTTGCACAACACAAGCTGTACTCGGAAAACCACCTAAATGATCGGGAGTAGAAGTTGCCAAAATAATCAGATCAAGATCTTCTGAGGTACAAGCGGCACTTGCTAACGCAGCTTGTGCAGCCTTAACTGCCAGATCGCTAGTCAATTGATTATCAGCAGCAAAGTGACGAGCGGAGATACCGCTACGAGTTACGATCCATTCATCGCTTGTCTCAATCCCAATCTTTGCCAAGCGCTCGACAAGATCTTGATTGGTCAAACGCAACTCAGGAAGATAACTTCCAGTACCTGCCACCCGAGAATAGGTTGTCATTATTATTTTGTCTCCACCACAAATGCCTGAGCGATACGCTCTACCATGCGATTTTTTGCCGCCTCATAAGCTCGATCTAATGCAAAACCAAAAGCAAAGCGATCTGCTGAGCCATGACTCTTAATCACACAACCACGCAAACCTAAGAGTACTGCACCGTTGTAGCGACGATGATCCACTCTTTTACGAACACGCAATAGAGGCACCATAGCGCAGATTGCCATCAGCTTGGTTAACCATGAGCGGTTAAATTCTTCACGAATCAAACCACTCATCATTTTTGCCAAGCCTTCACTGGCCTTTAAGACTACATTGCCAACAAAGCCATCACACACAACGATGTCAGTCGTGCCTTTAAAGATGTCGTTGCCTTCTACATTGCCATAAAAGTTGAGATTACTTTGTCGTAGTAATTCACTGGTTTGCTTGACTACCTCATTACCCTTAATAACTTCTTCACCAATATTCAAAAGCCCAATAGAAGGTGTCTTTGTGCCATCGACCACCTGCACCATGACATTAGCCATTTGCGCAAACTGAACTAAGTGCATAGGCTCACAGTCCGCATTTGCACCAAGGTCTAACATCGTAGTGCCGCGCCCTTTTTCATTCGGAATAGCTGTCGCAATTGCTGGGCGATCCACACCTTCGAGTGTTTTAAGAATATAGCGAGAGATGGCCATCAAGGCGCCAGTATTACCAGAAGAAATAATGGCGTCCGCCCTACCTTCTTTAACTTGCTCGATTGCAACTCGCATAGAAGAATCTTTTTTACGACGCAAGGCAACCTCAATGGGGTCATCCATCAAGACAATTTCAGTAGCGGGAATAATGTGAATACGCTCGAGCGGTGCTTTTGGAAATTTATCCAAAGCCTGTTTGAGCAGTTGCGGATCACCTACCAAGGCAATCTTCACGTCGGCATGTTTTTCAAGAAAATCACAACAGGCGGGAACGGTAACAACTACTCCGTGATCTCCACCCATGGCATCGATGGCTAGAGTGACGCTCATAAAGTCATGAATTGCAACAAGTGGTTTTTTCCAAGAAAAAAGCGGCTTTTACTGGAGCCGCTTCGATCTTTTTAGACTAAAAAATTAGTCGTTTTTGGTTTTAACAACTTTACGGCCACGATAGTAGCCGTTTGGTGAAATGTGGTGGCGCAAATGGGCCTCACCAGTTGTGGCTTCAACAGCCGTAGCAGGTGCGGTCAAAAAGTCGTGCGCACGGTGCATGCCACGTTTGGAAGGTGATTTTTTATTCTGTTGGACGGCCATATTGAACTCCTAAGCAAGGCAATATTCTAGCATGGAAAAGACGCTAAATGCTTGATTTATTGTTAATACCGTCAAAGAATCATCAGACTTGCTTGGGCGAACTTAAGAACTTTTCTTCATATTTTTCAATATGTTAAAGGGATTTTGGGACTTTTCTACTGCGTCCGCCTCAGCTCCTGCCTCACCAAAGGAGGATGCATGGGCCTGGCAAGCACCTTCTGGGTGCTTCGGAATTAAGGGTAAAGACAACAAAATTTCGTCCTCAATCAAGCTTAAGAGGTCAAAGTGCTGACTAGCAACCATTGGCTCCTGCTCATCATCCTCGATCGGATAGGCATCCGCCTCAGCTTCATTTGCCACCATGACGAATTGACGCTTTTCTTCTAAGTCGAGGGCGCAATCCTTTAAACAGCGCTGACAGACCAGGTGAAGACGTCCTTTTAAGCTCAGCTGCAGAATTTGACGTGGTTCTGATCCGGGAGAATCCATAAAATGGGTCCTCACGCGCCACTTAAATCCATCACCCGCCTCGACTATGGAGACTTCCTGCGCCAATCTGGGCAAGTCAGGGATTGCTAAAAATCCCTCGCCCACATAGGGCTGGGGGCTGCAGAAATCTACCTTGCATAATTCATTGGAATTACCAGATAGATCGATTTGGGGTAAAACTTGATTACGATTCATGACATCAGTCTAAATGAAGGCATCAGCGAAAGCATAAGAAGTAATGGGTAATTCTGTAAAAAAACTAATCCTGGCATCCACCTCAGTCTATCGTCGAGAGCTCTTAGAGCGTCTACGCATCCCTTTTGAGGTCATCTCGCCCAAGGTTGATGAAACCCCTCTCCCTGGTGAAGGCACCGCGGATCTAGCCTTACGCTTAGCTAAAGCGAAAGCTGCTGCGGTAGCCAAAGATCATCCCGAGGCCTGGGTCATTGGCTCCGATCAAGTGGCCGACCTTTGTGGTGCAGCAATTGGTAAACCCGGAAACTTTGAGCGTGCAATGGCGCAACTTCAACTGATGCGTGGCGCTACTGTAACTTTTCAAACGGCGCTATGTCTGATGCGCGGTGATACAGAAACAACAATTAATATTCCTACCGAAGTTACCTTTCGCAAACTAGCTGACGATGTTCTAGAGGCCTACCTCCATGCCGAAGAACCCTATGACTGCGCTGGTAGCGCCAAATCCGAAGGCTTAGGAATCTCCCTTTTAGAATCTATCAAGAGCGATGATCCCACCGCATTAATTGGCTTACCACTCATAGCCTTGAGCAGTTTGCTACGCGATGCAGGTTTTGCCATTCCATCTAAAACTTAAAACCTGCAATCTTCAGAATTACTAGAAAACAATCTATGACCAAGCTCGGCACTCTTTATTTGGTTCCCAACACCTTAGGTGATGATGGTCGTGTAGAGCAATTGCCCTGGGTATTACCTAATGAAACAATTGCACAAACCTCTAAGCTGACCCATTGGATTGTTGAGGATGCCAAGACAGCAAGAGCCTTTCTAAAAGCAGTAGACAGCATTTCCCCCTTGGCCTGCACTATTCAAGAAATGCAGATGAGTGAGTGGCGGGGTGTGGCACGCAACGCCAAATATGGTGACGCAGTCAAACCAATTGATTTACTCAAACCCTTAATGGCTGGCAATGACATGGGCCTGATGTCAGAGGCAGGTGTACCGGGAGTTGCCGATCCTGGCGCTGAACTTGTTTTAGCGGCACACAAGATGGGGGTTAGAGTAAAACCACTGGTTGGTCCAAGCTCCATCTTGCTTGGCCTCATGGCGAGTGGCTTAAATGGTCAGCGCTTTGCGTTTCAAGGTTATCTACCCCATGACACCCATGAGCGAACCACAAAACTAAAGCAGCTAGAAATTGAATCTCGAAAGTTGCAGCAAACTCAAATCTGGATTGAGACACCCTATCGCAATACTACGATGCTGATGGCTTGCTTAAACTCCTTAGCACCACAAAGCTTGCTCTGTCTTGGCGTAGATCTCAGTCTACATTCTGAAATGATCACCACACTATCGATTGCCGACTGGCGTAAGCGTTATCCAAATGAAGCTGCGTGTAGCGCATTACAAAATAGGCCAACCGTTTTTCTACTGCTAGCCTAAATATCAACAAGAACTTAGAGAATTTAATGAGCCGCCATGGAAAATAAACCTTCAAATCTTCAACGACTCTTGTTAAAAGCAAGGCCTAGACTTTTATATTCAGTGATTGTTGGGTTCATTACCTTTACTTTGCTCGAGGGTCACCATTCATCAACTCGCTTCTTGATGGCTTGGAGTGCTGCCTCGCTAACCTATCTGACCCTGGTATTTCTCATGATGCGGTTTTTCAATGGCAAAAAAATTGCAACCATCAGCGAACATCAAGATGATGGTCAATTATTAATTTATGTTATTTCATTACTAGCAAGTGTAGTCAGCCTAGCGGCTATTTTTATTCACGTGGGAGGTGTGGAGGAAATACCGCTGAGGGATAGAGCTCTGGGAGTGCTCATGACAGGCGCAACGTTTTTTATCTCTTGGCTAGTATTGCATACAGCCTATACACTCCATTACGCCCATGCCTACTATGAGCACCTTAATGATGCTGCGGAATTCCCCCCGCTCATCTTTGTTGGAACCCGACAGCCATCCTACTCAGACTTTTTTCATTTCTCCATAGTGATTGGAATGACCTGCCAAACTGCGGATATCGTTATCGTTGAGCCGAAAATTCGAAACTTAGTGACAGCACACAGTCTTCTGTCTTTCATCTTTAATGCAACCCTGCTGGGACTCACAATGGGCTTGGTGGGCGGCCTCTTGAGCTAGCGCCCCAACAAACCCACTACTTCAGATCAGGCGTTTTGATTAAAGCTTTACCTGCTGCAGTACCAACCTCAGCACCAAAGCGCTTGGCAACCCGTTCTGCGAAATTTTCCTTCATGGTGTAATCCAGAATATCGGGGGCTTTAAAGACATCGCGCGCCACGGTTTCTACAGTGCCATAACCATCAGCCAAGCCAATTTTGATGGCTTGTTCTCCATTCCAAATTCGGCCTGAGAACATCTCTGGCGTTTCTTTCAAACGATCGCCGCGCCCTGCCTTCACCACATCAATAAACTGTTGATGAATTTCATCAATCATGGTTTTAATCATTTCCACTTGCTGTGGATTTTCTTTGGAAAAAGGATCCATCATGCCTTTGTTAGAACCAGCCGTAATCATGCGACGGGTTACACCCAACTTCTCCATCAACCCAGTAAAGCCAAAGCCTTCCATGATGACCCCAATGGATCCAACGAGGCTTGCCTTATCCACCAAAATCTGATCACCAGCTACTGCAACATAGTAGCCACCAGATGCACAAATATCCTCGACAACCACGTACAGGGGTTTACTTGGATGGAGTTTACGTAAACGCGAAATCTCATCATTGATGATGCC
>JAXIUI010000034.1:0-20214 GCA_034680725.1 Polynucleobacter sp. | reverse complement strand
TATAAGGAGCTTCACTTGAACAAAGCAGAACTAATCGCAGCGATTGCTGACGACGCTGAGATCTCAAAAGCCAAAGCTGAATTTGCATTGAATTCTGCTATTGAGCAAATCATTAAAGCTGTTACTAAAGGCGATTCAGTACAACTGATCGGTTTCGGTACATTTGCTTCTGGTAAGCGCGCAGCACGTATGGGCCGCAACCCAAAAACTGGCGAGCCACTCAAAATTGCTGCTGCTAAAACTGTTAAGTTTTCTGCTGGTAAAGCATTTAAAGATTCAGTTAACAAGCGTAAGAAGTAATTCTTACTTTGTTGATGAAAAAGCCCGGCATGCCGGGCTTTTTTGTTTCTAATGGCGCCTATAAATATTTGCCGTTAACTTTGTACTAGTCGTCGATGACGATGGATGCTCATCAGGATTCCAGCACCAAAGCCCAGGGTCACCAGTGCTGTTCCGCCATAGCTAATAAAGGGTAAGGGAACACCCACAACAGGCAATAAGCCACTTACCATGCCAATATTGACAAAGGCATAGGTAAAGAAAATGAGCGTGACTGATGCGCCAAGTAGGCGTGTAAATAAATTAGGCGCACTCGCAGAGATTGCCAACCCCCTTTTAATGAGGGCAAAAAATAGGGCTAGTAGGATGATGTTGCCTAGAAGTCCAAACTCCTCTGAGTAGACGGCAAAGATAAAGTCAGTATGTTTTTCTGGAATAAATTCGAGATGCGTTTGGGTTCCCTGAAACCAGCCTTTGCCAAAAAAACCACCTGATCCAATCGCAATCATTGATTGAATCGTATGAAAACCTTTTCCAAGCGGATCGCTACTGGGATCAAGCAATGTACACACCCTATTTTTTTGATAGTTATGTACAAACGGCCACACTACATCTTGCGCGCAAATCGTACTGCCAAAAATAATAATCAAAATGATGCCTAGTGCACCTAGCCCAATAAACGGCAAGATCCATTTCCAGGGCAGTCCAGCAAGAATGATCACATACATGCCTGCAGCAAAAACCAATAATGACGTTCCTAAATCTGGTTGGCGGGCAATTAGCAAAACAGGAATGCCAAGAATGATTGCTGCTACAGCATAGTCCCAAGATTTTTGTATGCCTTCACGCTTTTGAAAGTACCATGCCAACATTAATGGCATAGCAATTTTCATAAGCTCAGAAGGTTGAATGACAAAGCCAATGTTCAGCCAACGTCGCGCACCTTTTTTGATCAAACCAAAGACAGCTACAGCAATGAGTAAAGCAACGCCTATGCCATAAATCCAAACTGCACCCATCTCTAACCACTTGGGAGGAATACGAGAGACGATCCACATCACAATAAATGACAGCGCTAGATTCCGTAGCTCATCTTCAAATCGTACCGGTGTATTTTGGCTGGCCGATAAAAAAGTGAGGAAGCCAACTGTTGCCAAGGCAAGTAGAATAAGGCCTAGCTGGCGATCTAGGCCACTAAAAATTCCAAAAAATATTTTTTTCAATGTTCCTAGGGTGCTCTTTTCCATTCAGGAATCTCCTTAGGCCACTTACCTTCAATATAAAAATCCAATGCTTTACGTGCAATTGGTGCGGCATGTTGCGCGCCAAAACCAGCGTTTTCAACAACCATTGCAATCACAATGGTGGGCTTCTCAGCTGGCGCAAAAGCAACATATAAAGCATGATCACGTAAAAACTCTGCAGTAGATCCGTGGTGATACTCTTTCGAATTCAAACTAAATACTTGTGCTGTTCCAGTCTTGCCGCCAACTTGATAAGTAGTGCCCTTAAAGACTGAGGCTGATGTTCCTGTGTTGTTTACTTCAACCATGGACTTCTTGATGATTTCAATATTCTCAGGCTTGAGTTCAATGCGGTAACTCTCTTTGGGTGTGGTTAACACGCGGTGGCGAGTAAATGGATCTTCAATCGCTTTTACCAAATGGGGCTTCATAACGATACCGTTGTTTGCTAGGTTGGCCATTCCGTGCGCCAACTGAAGAATAGTGAATGCGTTATAGCCTTGACCAATTCCAAGTGAAATAGTTTCACCTTCATACCATTTTTGTTGCTCTGGTTTTTTGAAGGTCTTTTTTTTCCACTCAGTGGACGGTAGAACCCCTTTTGACTCGCCCTGTAAATCAATTCCCGTAATTTGGCCGAAGCCAAAAGGCTTCATGAAATCATGCATCATATTCACGCCCATATCGCGTGCAAGCAAGTAGTAGTAGGTGTCACAGGATTCGACGATGGACTTTTGCATATCAACAATGCCATGACCACCTTTTTTATCGTCACGAAAGACGTGATTACCAAATTCAAAGTAACCCGGATCTGAAATGCTTTGTGATGGAGTGCGTTTATTGGTTTCTAATGCAGCTAGTGCCATAAAAGGTTTATATGTTGATCCTGGTGGATAAATACCTTTCAATGGGCGGTTGTAGAGTGGTTTTTGTGGCGAGTCATTGAGCTCTTTCCAAGTAATCACATCAATGCCTTCTACAAAATCATTCGGATTAAAGTTTGGCTTAGATACAAAGGCAAGGATATCGCCGGTCTCTGGTTCAATGGCAACAAACGCACCACGAAAATTCCCATACAGTTGCTCCACTAAGTATTGCAACTTGATATCAACAGAGAGAATGACATTTTTTCCTGGTATCGAAGGAGAGCTGGAAAGTGTTCGTACAGGCTTTCCACCTGCGGTAATTTCGACTTGATCGTAACCTGGAGTGCCGCGCAGTACAGACTCATAGCTTTGCTCCAGACCAATTTTTCCTACGTATTGAATGCCGGGCAAAAAAGAGCTTTGTAAAGCATCGGGATCGTCTGCTTTTGCGTTCTCAATTTCTGTCTGCATGCGCTCCCTATCCTTCTGAGAAACGCGCCCAATATAGCCAATTAAATGGGAGGCCAGCTCGTTATAGGGGTATTCGCGAAAGCTTCGAGCACGGATTTCAACCCCAGGGAATTTATAGCGATTTGCCATAAATCGAGCGGTTTCTGCCTCGGTCAGCATGGATCTGAGTGGAAATGTCCCCATTTTTCGGGAATCCTCCAAAGAGCGCTTGAAATTACGGCGGTCCCTAGGAGAAATCAAGACAATCTGAGAAAGTTCATCGATTAATTCATCAACATTCCCCTTCACTTCCTCTGCGTTGACATCTAAAGTCAGCGCAGAGTAGTTTCGGCCAATCACAATCCCATTTCTGTCTATCAATAGACCTCGATTTGCTGGTGCGGGAACGAGTGCAATGCGATTATTTTCAGCCAATAAAGCGTACTTGCCATGACTGACAAGTTGTAACCATACCAAGCGTGTGATCAGGAGTAGAAAGCAAAAAGTGACAAAAATAGTCGCAATATGAATTCGCTCTTGAAACGAATCGAGATCTGGTTTTTTAAAAGAAACCATGTTGCTCTTTAGATTGGACGATTGTGGTCAACGTCAATAGGACGACGCTGTGGCGATAGCAAAATTCGAGTCGCCACTGGCCATAGTAAAGCTTCAATCGTTGCTTGAATTGCGCCAGTCAGCGCCCACCAGTAGACCTCACCACTTAATAGCCAATGCGCTAAGACTGGGAATAGGGAAACTAATAAAAAGATAGGTAATAAGTGGAGCGCTTGAGTCAGAACTGAGAGTGCAATGATACGGCGATGCCATGTGATAGCAAGATATGCCACCAAGGAGTAGCTAAAGGCATGCAAACCCAATAGATCTGAGTTGTGTACGTCCATCATTACACCAAGAATGAATGCAGTGATTACACCCACATAGCGATGCTGATGGATATTCCAAAAAACAATACAAATGATGAGCCAGTCTGGCACCCAACCATAATTGCCAATAGGTAATAGGTTTAAAAGTAGTGCGCAAAGCAGGCTGAAGTAAATGAAGATCGGGCTGACCGGGCGCAGAATGTAGCCGCTCTGAAAATCAATCATTGCATACCTCGTGAGCGTGTTTGGCGACGGCCAGGTGTATTGCTTGTTGCCGCTTCAGGCTTTCCGGTGGCTGAAGATGCTTTGGCATCCCACTGTGGTTCGTATAACAAAGCGAGTGCCTGACGATAGCGATTGACAGGTGCGATCGGCACACAAAATACATTGGAAGAATTTTTATCCGCATTACGTTCAATGCGACTAATCACCGCCACTGCAAACCCGGGCGGATATATTCCGTCGATACCCGAAGTAATTAAAACATCACCCACTTCTAAATCACTGGCAACGGGAAGATAGCGAAGCTCTAAGGGGTTGCCACGGCCAGCCCCAAATACTGCCGCCCTTAAGCCATTGCGAGCCACTTGGACAGGTACAGCAAAGTCACGATCTTCCAATAGGGACACTTCTGCAGAGCGATCATAGATACGTACCACTTGTCCCAAAATACCGGCGTCATTGGCAATGGGGTTGCCTAGTTTGAGCCCATCATTACTTCCGCGATTGATGACAATGCGTTGAGAAATTGGATTGGGCGGGTTAAATAAAATTTCTACTGGCAATGTTTTAAATGGAACTTGTTTTTGCAAATCCATTAACTGTCGTAAATTTTGATTCTCAACTAATAGAAATTCAGATTGATTAGCAAGCAAAGATAATTCTGCTTGGCGCACTTTCATGACTTGATTTTCTTGATCCAAGGTGCCACGTGTTTTGAAGTATTCCGTCGTTGCTTCATAAGCATTGCGTGGCATCATCATCGCAAACTCAAGTGGGCGTAAGAGCCAATTCACATGATTGCGGATGGGATCAAGTGTTTTATAGCGAAAATCGATCAACATCAGAGCGATGCTGATCGATAGGCAGACAATCAGTTTGACTAAAGCCGGAACGCCTTGTCTGAAAAGAGGAGGAGCGCTATGTTGCAATTCCCTAATCGACGCTTAGGTCAATTACTCTTGTGAGAACACGCCGCCCAACTTGTCCATGCGCTCAAGTGCAATACCGCAACCACGAGCAACGCAAGTCAGTGGGTCTTCTGCGATATGTATGGGCAGTCCAGTTTCTTCGAGCAGTAAGCGATCGAGGTCGCGCAATAACGCACCACCACCAGTCAGCATCATGCCGCGGTCAGCAATATCGGATGCCAACTCAGGCGGAATTTGTTCAAGCGCTGCTTTAACGGCAGTCACAATTTGATTTAATGGATCTGTCAAAGCTTCCAGAACTTCATTGCTAGTCACTGTGAAGCTGCGTGGGATACCCTCAGAAAGATTGCGTCCCTTCACTTCCATCTCGCGAACTTCTTGGCCTGGGAATGCAGAGCCAATCGTTTTCTTAATTAACTCGGCGGTTTGTTCACCAATCAACATCCCGTAGTTACGACGAATGTAGTTAGTAATGGCTTCATCAAATTTATCGCCACCAACGCGAACTGAACCTTTGTAAACCATGCCACCCAATGACATCACACCAACTTCAGTAGTACCACCACCAATGTCAACCACCATTGATCCAGCAGCCTCAGAAACTGGCAAGCCTGCACCAATAGCAGCAGCCATCGGTTCTTCAATTAAATACACTTGTGAGGCACCCGCGCCTAAGGCGGATTCGCGAATCGCACGACGCTCAACTTGGGTGGAGCCACAAGGAACGCAAATGATGATGCGTGGGCTTGGCTTTAATAGCTTGCTCTCATGCACCATTTTGATAAATTGCTTGAGCATTTGCTCGGTAATCGTGAAATCGGCAATAACCCCGTCTTTCATTGGGCGAATTGCCTCAATATTTCCAGGAACACGTCCCAACATCGCTTTTGCTTCTTTTCCAACGGCTAATATGGTTTTTTTGCCATTTGGGCCACCTTCTGTGCGAATTGCCACAACCGACGGTTCATCAAGCACAATACCCCGATCACGCATATAAATTAAGGTGTTGGCGGTACCTAGGTCGATGGCCAGGTCATTCGAAAAGTAGCTGCGGAAAAAACCAAACATGATGTAGTGGGAAAATAAGTAAGTGTTAAAAAATATATATAGGAATGATACTCTAGCGCCCCATGAAACTTGATGATGTCCAGCGCATTGCGCACCTTTCCAGTCTTGAGTTAAATCAAGCCGAAGCCGAGGCAGTATTGCCCCAATTGCAGGCTGTTTTTGCCCTGGTTGAGCAAATGCAGGCGGTCGATACCAGCGGTCTTGAGCCTTTGGCTCACCCCATTCTCTTTTTGCGTGATTTAGCGCAGCCAATGCGGACAGATACTGTTACTGAATCTGATCATCGCGCCGAAAACATGCAATCTGCCCCTGCAGTGCAAGATGGCTATTTTTTAGTTCCGAGGGTGATTGAATGAGCTGGAACCAAACCCCTATCGCTTTAATGGCAAAAGCCTTGGCCGCCAAAGAGGTCTCAAGCACTGAATTAACAAAGTACTTTTTGGATCGAATTGAGGCTGGAAAGCGTTTTAATGCATACCTTGATGTAAGCGCTCACTTAAGCTTAGAGCAAGCTTCTAAAGCTGATGCTCTAATAGCCTCTGGAAAGGCTGGAAAATTAACCGGGATCCCCATAGCCCATAAAGATGTCTTTGTTACTCGTGGCTGGAAGTCAACTGCAGCCTCCAAAATGCTAGAAGGATACCTAAGCCCATTTGATGCAACCGTAGTTGGGAACCTGGGAATTCCAAGTGATGAGCATCCCAATGGGGCCGGCATGGTTTGCTTGGGCAAGACCAATATGGACGAGTTCGCTATGGGCTCTTCCAATGAAAATTCAGCTTATGGCCCAGTTCTAAATCCTTGGAATTGCGACTATGTGGCCGGTGGATCTTCGGGCGGCTCCGCTGCAGCTGTTGCAGCAGGATTGGCCCCAATCGCCACCGGAACAGATACTGGTGGCTCAATCCGTCAGCCAGCCGCATTTTGTGGTCTGACGGGTATTAAACCCAGTTATGGACGCGTTTCTCGGTACGGCATGATTGCTTATGCCTCGTCCTTGGATCAAGCAGGCCCCATGGGTAAGACTGCGGAAGACTGTGCTTTATTGCTCACGGCAATGTCATCGCATGATCCACGGGATTCAACTTCTTTAGCAGACTCGGGTGAGGACTATGGCCGTTACCTGACTCAGGCCTGGCAAGAGGTTAATGCGAATTCAGCAAAACCATTAGAGGGCTTACGTGTTGGTTTGCCTAAGGAATTCTTTGCTGAAGGCTTGGCTCAAGAGGTAGCGAACTCAGTGAATACCGCGGCAAAAGCCTTAGAAGCATTAGGTGCGAAATTAGTTGAGGTGAGCTTGCCAAAAACAAAGCTCTCGATTCCGGTGTATTACGTTTTAGCACCAGCAGAGGCATCCAGTAATTTAAGTCGCTTTGATGGTGTGCGTTATGGACATCGCGCCAATGAATATCGTGATTTAGCCGATATGTACAAGAAATCTCGCACCGAAGGATTTGGTGCCGAAGTCAGGCGTCGCATCTTAATTGGCACCTATGTGCTCTCGCATGGTTACTACGATGCTTACTATTTACAGGCACAAAAAATCCGTCGCATTATTGCCGCAGATTTTCAAGCGGCATTTCAACAGTGCGATCTGATTTTGGGGCCAGTTGCACCAGATGTAGCGTGGCGTTTGGGTGAAAAATCAAAAGATCCAGTACAGATGTACTTAGAAGATATTTATACGCTTTCTACCAACCTGGCAGGCTTGCCGGCTATGAGTGTTCCTTGTGGATTTAATTCAAATCATTTGCCGATTGGCATGCAGTTGATTGGTAACTATTTTTCTGAGGCACGCCTGTTGCAAGTGGCCCATCAATATCAGCAAGCCAGTGATTGGCATTTGCGCATTGCAAGCGAGGTGGCATGATGCAGTGGGAAGTCGTTATTGGTCTAGAGACCCACGCCCAGCTCCAGACACAATCCAAAATTTTTAGTGGGGCGAGCACTCGCTTTGGCGCCGGGCCTAATACGCAGGCATGCCCAGTGGATTTAGCATTACCTGGTGTTTTGCCTGTACTCAATCGTCAGGCCGTAGAGCATGCTATTCGCTTTGGCTTAGCCGTAGGTGCGCACATTTCTCCGGCGAGTATTTTTGCGCGGAAGAATTATTTCTATCCTGATCTGCCCAAGGGTTACCAGATTAGCCAGATGGAGATCCCTGTAGTGGTTGGCGGTCATCTAGAGATACTGGTTGGTGATCAAGTGAAGGTGGTTGAGCTTACTCGAGCTCATATGGAAGAGGATGCTGGTAAGTCTGTCCATGAAGAAGGTTTCATTGGCCCACATGGGGAAGCCTCTAGTGGCATTGATTTAAACCGCGCTGGCACACCTTTGTTAGAGATTGTGACTGAGCCTGTCATGCGTAGCGCCGCTGAAGCGGTAGCTTATGCAAAAGCACTACACACTTTAGTGGTGTGGTTAGGGGTTTGTGATGGCAATATGCAAGAAGGCTCTTTCCGTTGTGATGCCAACGTTTCAGTGCGTCCAGTAGGACAACAAGAATTTGGTACACGCTGTGAGATAAAGAACTTAAACTCCTTCCGCTTTTTGGAAGAAGCGATTCAGTACGAGGTACGTCGACAAATTGAACTCATTGAAGATGGCGGGACTGTTGTTCAAGAGACGCGTTTGTACGATCCAGATCGTCAAGAGACACGAAGTATGCGCAGCAAGGAAGATGCTAACGATTACCGCTACTTTCCTGATCCAGATTTGTTACCAGTAGTAATTGATGACGCATGGATTGCGGATGTGCGCAGTAAGATGCCAGCGCTTCCAGCACAGTTACGCGATCAATGGCAAAGTGAGTTTGGTTTGAGTGCATACGACGCTCAGTTGTTGACACAAGATCGCGACACAGCAAAAGTGTTTGAAGATCTATTGGCAATTGTTGGTAAGCCGCTAGCAAAAGCAGCTGCCAATCTCATTGCGGGTGAATTTGCATCCTCCCTTAACCGTGCGGGAATCTCTACTGCCAATGCACCACTTAAAGCTGAACATTTGGCAGCACTCTTAACCCGTGTGGCAGACGGCACGATCTCTAATAAGATTGCGAAAGATATTTTTGCAATGCTGTGGGATGAAGCTGTTGCTGGCAAAGTCATTAGTACAGTGGATCAAGTAATTGATGCCAAAGGCTTAAAGCAAATTAGTGATAGTGGTGAACTAGAGGCCATGATTGATAAGGTGCTCGCTGCAAATGAGAAGTCTGTTGAAGAGTTCCGCTCTGGCAAGGAGAAGGCATTTAATGCCTTAGTTGGTCAGATAATGAAGGCCTCCCAAGGCAAAGCCAACCCAGGTCAAGTCAATGAACTGCTCCGTAAAAAACTGAGCTGAACAATTTAAATCAGAAAATAAGCGAGAAAGACATAGATGAGCGCAATTGATCCTAAGCAGGCTGAGCAAGAAGAGTTGGTGGCAGAGTGGTTGCGTGCAACCCCTGGTTTTTTTGAGCGTTATGCCAATCTCTTAAATGAAATTCGCTTGAAACATCCACATGAAGATCGCGCGATTTCCTTGCAAGAGCGTCAGATGACTTTATTACGCACACAAAATCAAGAGCTCAATCGCCGCTTAAGCGAGATGCTGCACTTTGGTAGCCGTAACGATAAAACTCAGCAGAGTTTGGTGGCATGGTTATTGCGCTTAATGAAGGCTAACAATCAAGCTGAGGTTGAGGCAGCAATTACTGTGGGCTTGGCGGAAGTATTTGAGGTCGAATCTGCGCAACTGTTATCTCCCAGCCCTGCTTTTGGCCCATGGGTAGATACTCCTTTATGTGGCTCTGCAAAAGAGTTGGCCTCAGCCAGTGTCGACCTCTTGGCAACCCAAGTTGCGATTGATCCTGAATGGCAAAGTATGGTGGCGATTGGTATTCCACTGGGCAAAAGTATTGGTACTACTCAGTCGCCAGCAGTTTTACTATTGGCGAGCAAAGATGAGACGCGCTTTACAGCAGATATGGGTGCTTTTTATTTACGCCAAATTGCCGAGTTAACTGCAGCCGCTTTGGATCGCATCCAGGCTTATGAGCCAAGCGCCAGCTGAGATACATCCTCTTATAGAGGAATATTTGCATGAGCTGCATGTTTTAAGACAGCTCTCACCCCATACGCTCAAAGCATATCGGATGGATTTGACTGAGCTCCAAGCATTTGCGGCGGAAGACTCAGTTGAGCTTCTGAGAGTAAAAAATGCCCATGTTCGGCGTTGGGCGGGGCGCTTGCACTCTAAAGCAAAATCGTCTCGTACGATTGCGCGCGCACTTTCTGCTTGGCGTGGTTGGTATAACTGGCTAACTGAGAAGGATGCGCGTCGAGATGCGCAAGCAGGGCGCGTGATAGAAAACTTAGTTGCTAATCCAGTTGATGATGTCAAGGCCCCGAAGCGACTCAAATCCTTGCCTAAAGCACTTTCGGTAGAGCAGGCTCTTTCTTTGGTGAATCAAGCGGTGAAAGAAGCGCAAGACAAGAAAGACTTAGAAACCGTTCGTGACGCTGCGATTGTTGACTTACTCTACTCCTCAGGTCTGCGTTTATCGGAGCTTTTGGGTATTGATGTGATGCAAAGCAAAGATCGTCAACAGGAGTCAGCGGGCTGGTTAGATTGGGATGCCGCAGAAGTTACCGTTTTGGGTAAGGGTGGTAAGCGTCGCTCAGTGCCAATTGGCACCCCCGCACTGCAATCATTAAGAGTTTGGCGCGAGTTGCGGAATCAGGCCCAGCATGCAGGCCAAGCGCAATCATCAAATGCACTGTTTATTTCAGCTACAGGCGCCCGCCTATCTCCTAGAACAGTCCAGGCGCGCCTACGCACCTTGGCTATGAGGGCAGGCCTGCCGACCCATGTACACCCGCATATGATGCGCCATAGCTTTGCTAGCCATGTTTTACAGTCATCGCAAGATTTAAGGGCGGTTCAGGAGATGCTAGGGCACGCTAGCATTGCCAGCACCCAGATTTACACCTCTTTAGATTTCCAGCACCTCGCTCAGGCTTACGATAAAGCCCATCCTCGCGCAAAGGCTGGTAAAGCTTAAGGAACTGGGTAAGATATTAGGTTTCCCACTTGGGAATGAATTACTTCTAGATTTTGAATGGATCTTTCATGGCTTTAATTCCAGTAACAATTCTCACGGGCTTTTTGGGCAGCGGTAAAACCACTTTGCTCAAACATATTCTGACTGAGCAACATGGGCAAAAAATTGCCGTGATTGAAAATGAATTTGGTGAGGAAAATATTGATAACGATATCTTGGTTCAAGATAATCAAGAGAATATTGTGCAGATGAGCAATGGCTGTATTTGCTGCACCATTCGTGGCGATTTGGTAGAGGCACTCAATGAATTATGGGAGCAGCGCAAAGATAAAAAAATTAGCTTTGAACGTGTGGTGATTGAGACTACCGGCGTAGCCAATCCAGGCCCGGTAGCCCAAACCTTCTTTATGGATGATGATGTCGCTGATCATTACGTATTAGATGCTGTGGTTACCCTAGTAGATGCAAAGCACGGGCAACAGCAATTAACAGAGCATGAAGAGGCTCAGCGCCAGGTTGGTTTTGCTGATCAGATATTCATTACGAAAACAGATTTGGTGAGCCCTGCAGAGGTAGAGTTATTGCGAGCTCGTCTGATGCATATGAATCCCCGCGCCCCTATTCAGGCAATTTCTAAAGGGGTGGTGCCACTAGAGTCCGTCTTGGATCTGAAGGGCTTTAACCTAAACGCTAAGCTTGATATTGACCCTCATTTTTTAGAGCAAGAGGATCATGATCACGCTACTTGTGGGCACGATCATAGTCATGATCACCACGACCACAGTACCTGCGGACATGACCATAGTCATGATCACCATGGGCATGCTGGGCATACAGACCGCATTCAATCCTTTGTTTTTCGTAGTGATAAACCCTTTGATCATAAAAAATTAGAAGACTTCTTGAGAGGCATTTTGGAGGTCTTTGGGGAGAAGATGTTGCGGTACAAAGGTGTGCTTTATGTGAAGGGGAGTAACCGAAAAGTCGTGTTTCAGGGCGTCCATCAGATGATGGGGAGCGATTTAGCCGGTTTATGGGGTGCTGAGCACAAGCAAACCCGGATGGTCTTTATTGGCATTGATCTGCCTAAGGACACCCTGCTGGCTGGCCTCGAAGGCTGTTTGGCTTAGAAAATTTAAAGTACAATCCCGCCCCACGAGCAATATTGATAAATATTGGCAGAAGTGCAATAAAAGTTTGGCAGAATGAAGCAATAATGGTTCAAATCCATAGAAAGAATGAAATGACGGTAAAAACACCAACAAAATCTACGGCTGCTGCAAAAGCGCCTAGTAAAGCGGCAAGTGCAAAGCTTGCCAAGGGCGCTCCCTTAACAGAGGTGGAATTGCTCAAGATGTCCGAAAAAGACTATATGAGTGCTGCCCAGTTGGATTTTTTCCGCCAGAAATTGCTGACGCTGAAAGACGATATTTTGAAGAATGCCTCCGAAACAACTGAGCATCTTCGTGAGAATATTTTGGTTCCTGACCCTGCAGATCGCGCAACCATTGAAGAGGAGCATGCGCTTGAGTTGCGTACCCGAGATCGTGAGCGCAAGTTATTGAAAAAGGTTGAGCAAGCATTGGCACGCATTGAGTCTGGAGATTACGGCTGGTGCGAAGAAACTGGTGAGCCTATTGGGTTGAATCGCTTAATTGCTCGTCCAACCGCCAATCTCTCTCTTGAGGCGCAAGAGCGTCGCGAGTTACGTCAAAAATTATTTGGCGATTAATCCTAGACCCAATTTAAAAGTAGCAATGACCAAGCAATCACCATCTATTAGTGAAATCCCGCCATTATTGAAGGCAGAGATTTTGGCTGAGGCTTTGCCTTATATTCGCGCGTATCACGGCAAGACAATCGTCATTAAATATGGCGGAAATGCCATGGTGGAAGAGCGCCTGAAGGAAAGTTTTGCGCGCGACGTCATTTTGCTAAAACTGGTGGGTATGAATCCAGTGGTAGTTCATGGCGGTGGCCCACAAATTGATGAAGCCTTGAAAAAAATCGGCAAGACCGGGACGTTTATTCAGGGTATGCGCGTTACCGATGAAGAAACTATGGAAGTAGTGGAGTGGGTTCTTGGCGGAGAAGTGCAACAAGATATCGTGATGTTGATTAATCACTTCGGCGGCCAAGCAGTGGGCTTGACCGGTAAAGATGGTGGTTTGATTCGCGCGAAGAAAATGCTAGTAGCTGATGAGAAAACAGCAGGGGGCACAATTGATCTTGGTTTTGTAGGCGAAATTGAAGCCATCAATCCTGCCGTAGTGAAAGCCTTGCAAGATGATGCTTTTATTCCAGTGATCTCTCCAATTGGATTTAGCGAAGAAGGTCAAGCTTACAACATCAATGCCGATCTAGTTGCTGGCAAGATGGCAGAAATTTTGCATGCCGAGAAACTCGTCATGATGACTAATATCCCAGGTGTGATGGATAAGAGCGGCAATCTCTTGACTGATCTCACAGCACGAGAGATTGATGCTTTATTTGCAGATGGCACGATTTCTGGTGGAATGCTTCCCAAGATTTCCTCAGCCTTAGATGCTGCTAAGAGTGGTGTGAATTCAGTTCATATTATTGATGGACGAATTGAGCACTCTTTATTGCTAGAAATTCTAACTGAGCAAGCTTTTGGAACCATGATTCGCTCGCGTTAAGAACAAGATAAAAGAGATAAACATGCGTGATTCTTTAGAGCCCACTGCAGAACTTGAAGCAAGCACTGTTGATGCGGCTAAGACACGTAAACGTCCTCGGCCTGGTGAGCGTCGTCTCCAAATTCTTCAGGTGTTGGCGGAGATGCTGCAAAATCCAAAAGGTGAGCGCGTAACAACTGCAGCCTTAGCGGCAAAAATTCAAGTTTCTGAGGCCGCTCTCTATCGTCATTTTGCTAGTAAAGCACAAATGTTTGAAGGTCTTATTTCCTTCATTGAGCAAACTGTATTTGGTTTGATTAATCAGATTAATCAAAAAGAAGAGTCTGGACTTGCTCAAGCACGCGGCATTTTGCAGATGTTGCTTTTCTTCGCAGAAAAAAATCCCGGGATGACTCGTGTACTTCTTGGCGATGCCTTGTTGCAAGAAGATGATCGCTTGCAAGAGCGTATTACTCAAGTATTAGATCGTGTTGAGGCTTCTTTAAAACAAGCACTACGTATTGCTCAAACTCAAGGCGGAGCCTGGGCTAATGTAAGTCAAGATGAAGTTAGTGTGCGTGCGGCGATGTTGATGAGTTTTGTATTGGGACGCTGGCATCGATTTGCTCGCAGTGGTTTTAAGAAGCTGCCAACGGATTCCTCTGATATTAGCCTTCGCATTCTATTATCCGAATGAGCGAGCTTCACCTCTCAAGAAATACGATCCACTTTGCCGAGCCTTTGCCTTTGCAAAGTGGCGCCATCTTATCTAGCTATGATTTGGTGATTGAAACTTACGGCAAGTTAAATGCTGATAAAAGTAATGCCGTATTGGTTTGTCATGCCTTAAATGCATCTCATCATGTAGCTGGGCCAAGCCCCGATGATCCAGAAGATATCGGTTGGTGGGACAACATGATTGGCCCTGGTAAGCCTGTGGATACAAACCAATTTTTTGTCATCGGTGTGAATAATTTGGGCTCTTGTTTTGGGTCAACTGGTCCAATGAGTATTAATCCCGCCAATGGCAAGCCTTATGGCGCAGATTTTCCAGTGATTACGGTAGAGGATTGGGTCAATACTCAAGCGCGCTTAGCTGATAAGCTGGGTATTCGTCGCTTTGCTGCAGTGATGGGCGGTAGTCTTGGTGGAATGCAGGCGATGGCTTGGGCTATTCAATTCCCTAAGCGATTGCATCATTGCGTAGTGATTGCCTCCACGCCAAAGCTGAGTGCTCAGAATATTGCATTCAATGAAGTAGCACGTAATGCGATTTTGTCAGATCCTGATTTTCACGGTGGGAACTACTATGAGCATGGCGTAGTGCCTAAGCGGGGTCTCAGATTGGCTCGTATGGTTGGCCATATTACTTATTTGTCGGATGATGATATGGCCGAGAAATTTGGTCGTGAGTTGCAGCGCCCTCATGGCGAGGCCCAAGACTACCGCTTTAGTTTTGATGTTGAGTTTCAGGTTGAGAGTTATTTGCGTCATCAAGGCGATAAGTTTTCTACTTACTTTGATGCCAATACGTATTTACTCATCACCAGAGCCTTAGATTACTTTGATCCTTCGCGTCGTTATGCTGGCAGCTTAAATCGTGCCCTAGCTGAGGTGCAAGCGAAGTTCTTGGTAGTGAGCTTTTCTACCGATTGGCGCTTTCCTCCAAATCGTAGTCGCGAGATTGTGGAGTCTTTGCTCAGCAACAAGAGTGAGGTGAGTTATGCAGAGATTGATGCTCCCCATGGACACGATGCTTTCTTATTAGATGATCCGCGTTATCACAACTTGATTCGAGCGTATTTTGAGCGGATGCTGGAGACAAACTCATGATGCGCGCAGACTTTACCGCAATTGCTAACTGGATTGCCCCCAATAGTGAAGTCCTTGACCTGGGCTGTGGCGATGGCAGTTTTTTAGAGTACTTGCAAAAACAAAAACCCGTGCATGCTTATGGCGTTGAAATTGATGATGCGCGCGTACTGTCTTGCGTGCAAAAGGGTATTAATGTCATTCAGCAGAATCTTGAGGGTGGTTTAGCGCTGTTTGAAAACGGTAGTTTTGATACGGTAGTACTTTCTCAAACACTGCAAACCATTCATGAAACTGAAAAGATTTTGCGAGAAGTTGTGCGAGTTGGTAAAGAATCCATCGTGTCATTTCCTAATTTTGGGCACTGGTCTCATCGCCTGTCAGTAGGTTTTGGAAGGATGCCCGTTTCTAAAAGCTTGCCTTACCAGTGGTACAACACTCCCAATGTACGGGTTCTGACAGTGGCTGATTTTGAAAAATTAGCCTCTAGCCTAGGGCTCAAAATTTTGGATCAATGCATCTTGCATGAGGGCCGTCAGGTAAGTTTGATGCCCAATCTTTTTGGAAGCTTAGCGCTGTTCCGCGTTCGCCGTGCTTAGTGCCACCCAGTCCTGGCTAAAAGATTTTCGGGTATATCTCGAGTGGCCTTGCCTACGGATGCTCTTCTTGGGGTTCTCTGCAGGATTACCGCTCTTATTAATTTTAGGTACGCTGAGCTTTTGGCTTAGAGAAGCTGGTATTGATCGCAGCACCATTGGTTATCTCACTTGGGTTGGCTTGATCTATGCATTTAAGTGGATGTGGGCACCACTGGTCGATCGACTACCTATTCCTGTGCTGACCCAATTTTTTGGTAGAAGACGGAGCTGGCTATTATTTGCGCAAATGCTGATCATCTTAGGTCTTGTCGGTATGGCGAGTATTGATCCTAAGGTGCAGCTCACACCGATTGTTTGGTGTGCCTTATTGGTTGCATTTGGTTCTGCTACACAAGATATTGCTTTAGATGCTTTTCGGATTGAGTCGGCCGATAGCAATCATCAAGCTGCTTTGGCGGCAACTTATCAAACTGGGTATCGATTGGCATTAATTTGGTCTGGCGCTGGAGTATTGTGGCTAGCTGCTCGGGCTGAGGCTGGCGCTGCGGGTTACGACGCCAGCACTTGGCAATTTGCCTATCTCTGTATGGCCCTTTCTATTGGTGTGGGTGTAGTCACTACCTTATTGAGTAAAGAGCCGGTGCGGGTTGAGTTAGCAAAAGCACGCAATGCGAAAGCATGGTTGCATCAAACTGTCGTTGAGCCCTTTGCCGACTTTATTAAACGCTATGGGTGGCATGCCATTCTCATTCTGTCTTTGATTGCCATCTATCGGATTAGTGATGTAGTGATGGGTATTATGGCCAATCCCTTTTATGTCGATATGGGCTATACCAAGGACGAAGTTGCCGCTGTGAGTAAAGTGTTTGGCGTAGTGATGACTTTGGTTGGGGCTTTTGTTGGTGGGGTACTCACCCTGCGATTTGGTGTCATGCGTATTTTGTTCTTAGGCGCAATTCTGTCGGCCGTCAGCAATTTGCTGTTTGCTTGGCTGGCCACACAAGGTCATGATTTGCATGGCTTGGTGTGGGTGATTTCTGCAGATAATCTCAGCTCAGGGATTGCTACTGCTGCTTTTATTGCATTTTTATCCTCACTTACCAATATTCAGTATTCAGCAACTCAGTACGCTTTGTTTAGTTCGATGATGCTGCTGATGCCCAAATGGATGGCGGGATTCTCGGGCGTATTTGTCGATGCTTTTGGATATCAAATATTCTTTATCAGCACTGCCATTATTGGGGTGCCCGTTTTATTACTGATTTGGCTTGCCATCCACTTCAAGGTCGTCGAATTAAAAAAACACGACTCCCAAATTACTCCATAGTCCAGTCGTAATCTACGATGAGTGGCGCATGATCTGAGAAGCGCTCATCTTTATAAACTGCCGTTCTTTTCGCACTTTGAGCAATCCCAGGAGTGGCGATGTGATAGTCGATGCGCCAGCCTACATTCTTGGCATAAGCCTGACCACGATTACTCCACCAGGTATAGCAAGCATCGCTCGCTTCAGGCTCTAGCTTGCGATAGACATCGACGTATCCCACTTGATTGAATAGCTTAGTGAGCCAGGCGCGCTCCTCTGGCAAGAATCCTGAATTTTTGAGGTTGCCTTTCCAGTTTTTTAAATCGATTTCATGGTGAGCAATGTTGACGTCTCCACACAAGACGATTTCACGGCCTGATTTTTTGAGCTCTATAAGGTGGGGTAAAAAAGAGTCTAAATAGCGATATTTAGCCTCTTGCCTCTCTGGTGAGCTAGAGCCAGAGGGCATATATACCGAGATAACTGAGAGCTTCTTAAATCGCGCTTCAACATAGCGACCTTCAGCATCAAATTCTGTGTTGCCATACCCATAAAGCACCTCATCAGGCTTGTGTGGCGTGTAGATACCACAACCGCTATAGCCCTTTTTCTCAGCATGATGAAAGAAGCCATATAGGCCATCAGGGTTGAGAATCGCATTCTCTAGGTCATCTTGCTGTGCTTTGAGTTCCTGCATGCAAACAAAGTCTGCATTTTGCTTAACAACCCAAGGCATAAAGCCTTTTTTAACCGCTGAGCGGATTCCGTTGAGGTTGGCAGAAATGATGCGTAACATATAGGCCTATGAGCTCAAAAAATTCTAATCAAGATAACTTTATTCGTTTTGCCTTAGAGGCAAATGTTTTGTCGTTTGGGGAGTTTAAAACTAAAGCAGGACGACTAACGCCTTATTTCTTCAACGCGGGTGGATTTAATGATGGCGCACGTTTAAGCGCCCTGGGTCGTTATTATGCAAAGGCCTTACAAGAGTCTGGGCTTGAATACGACATGCTTTACGGCCCTGCCTATAAAGGCATTACCTTGGCCGCCGCAACTGCAATCGCCCTGGCTGATGATGGTCGTAATGTGCCCTATGCCTACAACCGTAAGGAAGCGAAAGATCATGGGGAAGGAGGCTCTTTAGTAGGCGCCCCAGTCAAAGGTAAGGTAGTCATTATTGATGATGTAATTTCTGCTGGAACATCGGTTAGAGAGTCGGTCGCTTTAATTAGGGCCGCTGGTGCAGAGCCTGCAGCCGTTTTGATTGCCTTGGATCGAATGGAAAAATCAGGTAATGCTACCGAGATTGGTGACAAATCTGCTGTTCAAGCGGTAGAGCAAGAGTTTGGTCTGCCAGTGGTGGCAATCGCTAACTTGGCTGATGTGATGAGTTTCTTGACGGCATCAAGCGACGCTGAACTAACAAATTATCTTCCAGCAGTAAAAGCGTATCGCGAGAAATATGGCATCTAAGACTAGCTAGTCTTAGATTTCTGTTTCACCTTCAAATACGGTGACTGCTGGACCGGTCATGATGACTGGCTGAGCCACTTCATTTTTCATGCCACCCCAGGCAATTTGCAAATCGCCACCACGGGTATGAACCTGCACTGGTGAATCCAATAATCCACGACGAATCCCTGAAACGACTGCAGCACAGGCCCCGGTGCCACAGGCCAGCGTTTCCCCGGCGCCACGCTCATAGACCCTGAGCTTGATTGCATTGCGATTTAGGATTTCCATGTAGCCAGCATTTACTCTCTTGGGAAATGCAGAATGGTTTTCGATGGCTGGACCTTCCTCTAGGACGGGCGCGCTATCGACATCACCCACTACTTGAACAGCATGGGGATTGCCCATCGATAATACGCCGACCCAGCTATCATGCATCGCAGGGGCGTTTAGAGGGAGTGCATAGAGCATTTCATGAAATTCTTGCTTAGTTCCCAAACCTTCTGTATCAAATGGAATCTGGTGGTGTTGAAAAATGGGTGCGCCCATATCAACTTCTACTTGTCCATCTTCATGAGAATGAAGCGTGAGAACCGTATGTGCAACCTCAACACGCAATGGATTTTTTGTAGAGAGGCCTTGATCCAACACAAAACGCACAAAGCAGCGCGAACCATTTCCGCACTGCTCCACTTCGCCGCCATCAGCATTAAAAATTTGGTACTGAAAATCTGCATCAGGACGTGTAGCTTTATTCACTAGGAGAATCTGATCTGCGCCAATACCAAACTGGCGATGGGCAAGTTTTTGCCATTGCTCACGAGTAATATTGCTAAGGTCTTGATCAATTCCATTGAGCACAATGAAATCATTGCCGGCACCATGCATTTTGGTGAAACGCAGCTTGCGTGCAGATGAATTTAAAAGCGTACTCAAAAGAATTCCAATTAGTTATAAAAACCAGCTTCGCCAGGTGGCCTGTGCTTAAAGCGCTTATGCACCCAATAGTACTCTGCTGGCCTTTCTCGAACAAGATCTTCGATATATTGATTCAGGCGCGCAGTATCGGCCTGGACATCATCGGTTGGGAAGTTAGGTAGTGGGGCACTAATATTGCAGGTATAACCCTTCCGGTCGGCATTTAAAGTAGTTGTCATGAGACATACTTCCGCACCACTGAGTCTGGCTAGGCGTGAAACAGAGGTAATTGTATTTGTTTGAATGCCAAAGAAGGGTACAAAAACCGAGTCACGGGGGCCAAGGTCAATATCGGGGGCAATAAAAATAAAGTTGCCTGTTTGAATCTCACGAATCAAATCTCGCAAGCGACTTTGCCTCTCAATAGATTTCCCGCCAAAACGATTGCGCCATTCAATCATTTTTTGATTAAAAAAGGGATTTTTCATATTTTGGTACAGGCCAG
>JAXIUI010000033.1:0-20281 GCA_034680725.1 Polynucleobacter sp. | reverse complement strand
TCTTAATATCAGCAACTGCCATTTTCATACTCCTTACTTGCGAACACCTGAGCTTTCACCCAATTTGTGTCGTGCATTTATTAATCAAATAAAACAAAAAAGCTTTAAAAATCAAAGCCCTCGAATTGTATCAGATTGACCCCTATTTTTATCTAAGTAGCTACTCTTCTCAATGAAATACAGAGGTAGAAAACGATTTAACCCATTGATTTATATAATTATTATTGTAAATCCTGGATTAAATGCTCATTTTTTAGGCAAATTCTCATCAAATCCCCGTTTATAGCCCGGCGGATACTTTTGCCACTCCTTGCCACCAAGCCCCTGCTTATAGCCATACTCAAAAAGAGCTTGCATATACGCGGTGTCAAACTCGGTTGTGTGCGGGAATTTAAAATCAGGACCAATAAAAGCTAAATTGAAACTCACCCCATCAAGTTGAGTGGTGTGATAGATGCGATATAGATCCCCTACGCCTTGCGTTTGAATAAGGCTGGAAATAGCTCTTTGCACAATACTGATAGTTCCCCGCTCTGTCTCACGCCATTGGGGATCCAGGCGGGAATTGCGAATAATGTAAGCATTGCGCTGAGTTTGTAGTTTTAGCTTGAGGTCTTGTGCACGCTGCGATAAAGCACTGGGATATAAAAATACCTGGGTTACAGCCCCACCATCCACATGCATCTCCTGGAAGCTTTGCCCGGCCACCTCGAAATCAAACATGATTGGGGAGAATGCCCCTGGGATGGAGGCGGAAGCCAACATAATTCTTCTAAAGAGCTCAAGGGCCTCTGGCGTGCCAATGCTAGCAATCTTGCCCATATTCCAAACAACTGGCACTCCCGCATCCAAATTCGTGGTGCCAATTAATAGCCAACGATTTTTGGCGGTGTACTCATGAGCCACCTTCCTCAGAAAAGCCTCGTCAATAAATTTAGAAATCAGTTGATACAAAGGCGTTGTGTCAGACAGACCATCACCCAAAATACCGGAGATTAAACCTCGCTCAATATAGATATCCTTCTTTCCCACCTGGGTGTAGACATGGCGTAGCGCTGGGTCATACTCTTTGCCCATAAAAGCAAATGGAGCAATCAAAGCTCCAGTACTAATGCCAGTCACTAAATTAAATTGTGGGCGATCGCCGCGCTCTGACCAGCCAATCAAAAGTCCAGCACCATAAGCGCCGTCATCACCGCCGCCAGATAGCGACAAGTAGTTCGCCGCTGAATTTAATGTTGCCGCACTCCTCACCTTAAATCCCGCCTCAATATCGCTTGCCATCTGGTCTATGCTGGCCTGACTGGCAACCATATATCTCACCCCAGATAAGCCGGCGATTTGTGCTTGACCCATATCTTGAGAGGGCACTGCAGCCTTACGCTGCAGGCTGCTACAGGCAGTCAAAAACGCAATGGAGCAAATGAGCGTAAGGCGAATCAATGATGGCATAGTAAGTAGTTATGGATTGAATGAAACTAAGTGGAGTATAAAGACGGAATTATTTCAAGATCGACACAAAACCAGGGGAAGATCAATGCAAGCACAAATCCTTCGCTTATTAGCCATCAGTATATTAGCCATAACACCGAGCATGAGTTATGCGCAGTTTTCAAATCCCTTTAGCTCTGATAAAAGTGTTAGCCAGCAGCGACAGGACATTCTCAAGAAGAGTGATGAAACACTGAAACAACTCTATACCGTTTCGCCCAAAGCCAAGGAAGTGATCGACAAATCAGTTGCTTATGCCACCTTTAGTAATTTTGGGATGAAGATCCTCATTGCTGGTGGAGGTACTGGCAGTGGCGTTGTCATCCAAAAAGATGGCGGCAAACCTGTGTATATGAATATGGCGGAAGTTCAAGCTGGCCTGGGCATTGGCATCAAATCCTTCCAGAATATCTTTGTCTTTCAAACTAAAGCAGCGTTAAATGACTTTGTAAATTCTGGCTGGACTTTTGGTGGTCAAGTCACTGCTGCGGCTAAATATGAAGCTGATGGTGGCGCCTACCAAGATGCTGCGGTAGTTGCACCCGGAGTGCTCATGTACCAGCTCACAGACTCAGGCCTTGCCGCAGAAATAACCGGCAAAGGCACAAAGTACTATAAAAACACTGAACTGAACAAATAAGAATGGTGCTGCAAATGACTGCCCTTCATTAAGGAGTCATTTGCGCATTGAGTTTTACCTGACTAGGATCGTGCAATTTATTTAAAGCAGATAAATAAGCCTTTGCTGAAGCAGCAATAATGTCCGGATCGGTCCCGACACCATTGACTATCCGTCCACCCTTAGACAATCGCACAGTGACCTCACCTTGAGACTGCGTTCCAGAGGTAATGGCATTGACGGAATAGAGCAATTGCTCTGCCCCGCTCTTCACAATCTCCTCAATGGCGTTCAAGCTGGCATCTACCGGGCCATTTCCCTCTGCCTCTGAGCTAGCTTCTTTATCCCCCACCCGAAAAACGATCTTTGATCTAGGGCGCTCACCGGTTTCAGAGTGCTGACTTAAGGAGATAAATTTATAAAATTCACCTTCCTCTGCCGCTGCAGAATCAGACATGATGGCGATAATATCTTCATCAAAGATTTCTGCTTTTTGATCTGCCAAGGCCTTAAAACGAATAAAGGCCTCATTTAAATCGGCTTCAGCTTCAATAGCGATACCCAACTCTTGCAAGCGCTGTTTAAATGCATTGCGCCCTGACAATTTACCCAAGACAATTTTATTGGTGGCCCAACCCACATCTTCTGCGCGCATGATTTCATAGGTATCACGGTTCTTCAAAATACCGTCCTGATGAATGCCAGAGGTATGTGCAAATGCATTGGCACCCACTACCGCCTTATTGGGCTGAACTACAAACCCTGTAATCTGTGAAACCAATTTAGAAGCAGGAACAATCTGCGTAGCATCAATGCCGCAGGTCATGTCAAAGTAATCCTTACGCGTCCGCAAAGACATGACGATCTCTTCCAAAGCCGTATTGCCAGCACGCTCACCCAAGCCATTAATCGTGCATTCAATTTGGCGAGCACCGCCAATTTTCACACCGGCTAATGAGTTGGCTACTGCCATGCCTAAGTCATTATGACAATGGACTGACCATACTGCTTTGTCTGAATTGGGTACCCGCGTCCGCAAAGTTTTAATGAACTCACCATATAACTCTGGTGTTGCATAACCTACTGTATCTGGGATATTAATTGTCGAAGCACCTTCATTAATCACTGCTTCAACTACTCGGCACAAGAAGTCCATTTCTGAGCGATACCCATCTTCAGCCGAAAATTCGATATCTTCCGCCAAATTTCTGGCAAAACGAATAGAGCGTTTCGCCTGTTCCAATACTTCCTCAGGGGACATGCGCAACTTCACTGCCATATGCAATGGGCTGGTTGCTAAAAAAGCGTGAATGCGTTTAGCTTTAGCGGCTTTTAAGGCATCGGCAGCCCGGCTAATATCTTTGTCGTTCGCACGTGCAAGTGAGCAGACAATGGAATCTTTCACGGCAGCAGCAACCGCAGAGATTGCCTGAAAGTCACCCTCAGAGCTTGCGGCAAATCCTGCTTCAATCACATCAACCTTGAGACGCTCTAATTGGCGCGCAATACGCACCTTCTCATCCTTCGTCATAGAGGCACCAGGGGATTGCTCGCCATCACGCAAGGTGGTGTCAAAAATGATTACTTTGTCGCTCATCACTACTCTCCGGTTCAAGATTACTTACTATATATTTGTTAGCCAAAAAACAAAAACCCCAGCAATTTGCTGGGGCTGGTATGTGGTGGTTAATGAATTACTTTGATCTCATTAACTCAGGCCTTACCCGCCCCAAGCTTTAAGCTTAGTGCCAGCAGAAGAAGGCTTGTTAAAAGTGAGAAATTAATCAACATGGATTAAATATAACCTAAAAATGAATTTTTAGCTAAAACGGCGTCCACTGAGACGCTCCCATGCCCAAATCACATATCCGGATATTGAATACACGACAAACAAGCCAAAGAGCGTGAAGGGCGGATTCGATGAAATCAGCACAAAGGTCAAAATCATCAAAACCATTACACCAAATGGCACGCGGTAGCGAACATCAAGGGCTTTACCACTATAAAAACGGGCATTAGAAACCATCGTCAAGCCCGCGTACACTGCTAAAAAGAAGGTGATCCAGGGAATCGCACTATCCCGCACTGGAATCTTATTGTCATCTGCTAGCCAGATGAAGCCCGCTATCAATGAACCAGCAGCCGGGCTTGGCAAACCTTGGAAAAACTTTTTATCGACAACGCCTGTGTTGACATTGAAACGCGCTAGCCGCAATGCTGCCCCCGCGCAATAGGTAAAGGCAGCTAACCAACCCCATTTACCCAAATCCTTCAAGGCCCACTCATAAGCAACCAATGCTGGAGCTACGCCAAACGAGACCATATCGGCCAAAGAATCATACTGCTCACCAAAAGCACTTTGAGTATTAGTCATGCGGGCTACACGACCATCCATGCCGTCAAGCACAAGAGAGGCAAAGATAGCAATGGCTGCAATCTCAAATTGATGATTCATCGCATTGACGATAGCAAAAAAACCGCAGAATAATGCAGCTGTGGTGAAGGCATTCGGAAGAAGGTAAATACCTTTGCTGCGTTTGCGAGGCTTATCTAAATGCAGTTCTTCTACTTCGAAATCTACTTCATCCCCCAGATCTTCTGCCCACTGATCTTGATTCCGATCGACACGAGAACGGAGTAAGCGATTGCGATCTATGCGGCCACGACGGCGAAATGAAGTCAAGGATTTTCCAGTTTAAGACGGCTTATTAATCTAGGCCAGGTAGGCGTGCAAGCGCAGTATTCGTTGCAAAGACTTTATCGCCCACACTCACTAATGGCTCAGCTGATAGAGGTAAATATACATCTACGCGCGAACCAAAGCGAATAAAGCCATAACGCTCTCCCGCCTTGAGTCGATCACCCACATGAATGTAGCAAAGAATTCGTCTGGCAATGAGGCCGGCCACTTGCACCAATGTCACGATCTGACCATTGGCATCAATGACGACTGCATTACGCTCGTTTTCTGTGGAAGCCTTATCCAGATCGGCATTAACAAACTTGCCTGGGAAGTACTGAATTTCTTTGACTAAACCATTAACTGCGCTACGGTTTGAATGCACATTGAATACATTCATGAATACGCTAATTTTGAGCGCCTCACGCTCCGCATAGGGGTCCATCGTCTTTTCTACTACGACAATGCGACCGTCTGCGGGCGATAAAACTAAATCACGACCCAGTGCAGCAATACGCTGCGGGTCACGGAAGAACTGCAGAACAAAAATGAAGATGACCCAAAAAGGCCAAGACCAAGCAATGCCACCAAAATAATGAACTAACAAGGTCACCGCCCCCACTAGTGCCAAATATGGCCAACCTTCTCTTGCAATAATGGGGTGTGGATACATCATCTTTATTCTGAGCCTATTTATTTACAACAATGTTTCTAACTGAACGAAGCTTAGTTCTTAGTTTGATCAACTAATTTGTTCTTTGCAATCCAAGGCATCATGGCGCGTAACTTTGCACCCACGATTTCGATGTCATGCTCAGCATTTAAACGACGGCGAGACATCAAAGTAGGTGCACCTGCTTTGTTTTCCAAAATAAAGCTCTTGGCATACTCACCAGTCTGAATATCTTTCAAGCACTGACGCATTGCATTCTTAGTATCTTCGGTCACAACACGCTGACCTGTCACATACTCACCGTACTCAGCATTGTTCGAGATGGAGTAGTTCATGTTGGCGATACCACCCTCATAAATCAAGTCAACGATCAACTTGAGCTCATGCAAGCACTCAAAATAAGCCATCTCTGGAGCGTAACCAGCCTCAACCAAAGTTTCGAAACCTGCTTTGATCAATTCGACTGCACCACCACACAGCACAGCTTGCTCACCAAATAAATCAGTTTCTGTTTCTTCACGGAAATTGGTTTCGATGATGCCGGCACGACCACCACCGTTAGCGGTGGCATAGGACAGGGCAACATCACGAGCAGAACCCGATTTATCTTGATATACAGCGATCAAATGGGGGACACCACCACCTTGTGAGTATGTGCCGCGAACTGTATGACCAGGTGCCTTAGGGGCAATCATGATGACATCTAAGTCAGCGCGTGGCTGAACTTGACCATAGTGAACGTTAAAGCCGTGAGCAAAGGCAAGCGCAGCGCCTTGCTTAATATTGCCATGCACTTCTTTCTTGTACACATCCGCAATTTGCTCATCAGGCAAAAGCATCATGACAACGTCTGCATCCTTAACTGCTTCGCCCACTTCTTTTACTGTCAAGCCCGCATTTGCAGCTTTGCTCCAGGAAGCGCCATCTTTACGCAAACCAACAGTCACATTAACACCTGAGTCTTTAAGGTTCAATGCGTGTGCGTGACCTTGTGAACCATAACCAATGATGGTGACCTTCTTGCCCTTGATGAGTGACAAATCAGCGTCTTTATCGTAAAAAACTTTCATGCTCTTTCCTTGTTTTGAAAATGTAATTAATGCAGTAATCAGTTAATAAAATTAAACCTTTAAGATGCGCTCACCGCGTCCAATTCCAGAACCACCCGAGCGGACAGTTTCGAGAATAGAAGCGCGATCAATCGAATCGATGAAGGCATCCAACTTGGCACCATCACCAGTTAACTCAATGGTGTAACTCTTATCGGTCACATCGATGATGCGACCACGGAAGATATCCGTTGTACGTTTAAGCTCTTCACGCTCTTTGCCTACCGCGCGCACTTTGATCATCATGAGCTCACGCTCAATATGTGGGCCTTCACTTAAATCAAAAACCTTGACCACTTCAACCAAGCGATTGAGATGCTTAGTAATTTGCTCAATCACATCATCAGAACCAAAGGTCACAATGGTCATGCGAGATAGGGATGGATCTTCCGTTGGTGCAACACTTAATGTATCAATGTTGTAACCCCGCGCAGAGAATAAACCCACTACACGTGATAAGGCGCCCGGCTCGTTCTCAATGAGTACAGAAATAATATGTCGCATTAGAGATCCTCACTACCCAAAAGCATTTCCGTAATGCCCTTACCTGCTTGAACCATAGGCCAAACGTTTTCTTCTGGGTCAGTCTGGAAATCCATAAATACGGTGCGATCCTTTAGGCGAATTGCTTCTTTAAGCGCGCCCTCAACATCGGATTTCTTTTCAATACGCATACCAACGTGGCCAAATGCTTCTGCCAATTTCACAAAGTCTGGCAATGAATCCATATAAGAGCTGGAGTAACGCTTGTTATAGGTGAGCTCCTGCCACTGACGCACCATACCAAGGTAACGATTATTTAAGGAAACAATCTTCACTGGAGTGTCGTACTGCTTACAGGTAGAGAGCTCTTGAATACACATCTGAATTGAGCCTTCTCCGGTAATCGTAAAAACATCCTTATCCGGAAATGCCTTCTTGATACCCATGGCATAAGGCAAGCCAACGCCCATCGTACCTAATCCACCGGAATTAATCCAACGACGTGGTTTGTCAAATTTGTAGAACTGTGCAGCCCACATTTGATGCTGACCAACGTCAGAGCAAATGAATGCATCACCGCCAGTAAGCTCCCATAATTTTTGCACTACATATTGCGGCTTAACGATTTGCGAAGCTTCGTCATACTTTAAGCAATCTTTTTTGCGCCACTCATTAATCTGTTCCCACCATGCAGCAACCTTGTCGCCATTCTTGCGAGGACCTGCCACTTTTAGTTGCGCAGTCATCTCCTGCAATACTTCTTTGAGGTTGCCGACAATAGGCACATCCACTTTCACCCGCTTTGAAATCACGGATGGGTCGATATCAATATGAATGATCTTGCGTGGATGGCTTGCAAAATGCGCTGTGTTACCGATAACACGATCATCAAAACGGGCACCAATTGCAATCAGCACATCACAGTGCTGCATTGCCATATTGGCTTCGTAAGTACCATGCATTCCGAGCATGCCCACAAATTGAGGGCTAGTGCCTGGGAAACCGCCTAAGCCCATTAAAGTATTGGTTACTGGGTAGCCCAGCAAATCAGCAAACTCTTTTAACTCAGGGGCAGCATCGGCCAAGATAATTCCGCCGCCGGTGTAAATATAGGGGCGCTGGGCTTCTTGCAACAGGGAAATTGCCTTACGGATTTGTCCACTATGGCCTTTAACCACAGGGTTATAGGAACGCATCTCCAAAACTTCTGGGTAAACAAAGGGGCCTTTAGCTGCAGAGACATCCTTTGGAATATCAATGAGCACTGGTCCTGGTCGACCAGTTTGCGCAATATGAAAGGCTTTCTTCAGAATCAACGGAAGATCCCTCACATCCTTTACCAAGAAATTGTGTTTCACCACTGGGCGAGTGATACCAACGGTATCCGCCTCCTGGAAAGCATCTTCACCAATGGCATACGTTGGCACGTTACCGCTAATGATCACCATCGGGATCGAATCTGTGTAAGCAGTAGCAATTCCGGTAACGGCATTGGTAACGCCAGGGCCTGAGGTCACTAAGGCAACACCAACCTTACCGGTTGCACGTGCATAACCATCAGCAGCATGGACTGCAGCCTGCTCATGACGAACCAAAATATGTTCGAACTTGTCTTGCTTGAAAATCTCATCGTAGATAAAGAGCACTGAACCGCCTGGGTAACCCCAAACAAATTCAACACCCTCTTTGTGCAATGCATGCACCAGCATTTCCGCCCCAATCATTTCGGGAGGGCTAGCTACGGGATTTGGATTAATTGTGTCTTGCTTCGCTTTAGAAGCTAAAAATTCGGCGCTGCTTGTATTCATTTTCTTTCGTCCTTTGCAATTTTCGGCAAAAAATTGTTTGGTCTGTTCTGTCTCTTGCTTGTGGCCCGAGTTCGAACGGCGCTGCTACCGGAAAAAACCACTTCGTAAATGAGATTCTAGGTAGTAAGCCTTATATTCTATAGCAATCCCCTAAAATAGACGAATTCCATCCGAATCAGGTCCAATCTGCGCAATGGCTTCACCCCAAGAACTATCTGATTTTCTGAGCAGTGTTGAGCAGCGCGCTTTTAAACAGGCGGTCTATGCCGTGCGGGACGACGATGCAGCATTGGATATTGTGCAAGATGCGATGATCAAGCTGGCGGAAAAGTACGGTGATCGGCCTGCTGCTGAACTCCCCTTGGTTTTCACACGCATTTTGCAAAATCGCATTCATGATTGGTTTAGGCGCCAAAAAGTGCGAAATGCCTGGGTAAGCCTGTTCTCTAGCATGGGGAAAAAGTCTGACGAAAATGATGATTTTGACCCCTTAGAATCGCTTTCTGCGCCCGATGACAGTGAAATTCACCAAGATGGCGCACAAAAATTAGAGCAAAGTCAGCTTTTACAGGCCTTGGAGTCAGAAATATCAAAATTGCCTGCCCGTCAACGAGAAGCCTTCCTGATGCGTTATTGGGATGAGCTCAGTATTACTGAAACAGCCCAAGCTATGCGTTGTAGCGAAGGAAGTGTCAAAACCCACTGCTCAAGAGCCACTCAGACTCTAGCTAAAGCATTGAAATTAAAAGGAATTACGCTGTGAACCGCATAAATCAAGATCTCCTAGACCCCACAGAAGTTGACCAATTTGGCCTAGCTACTGCCGCCCTACTCCAGCATGGATCCCAATCCTTGCCTGTAGGCATTCAAGATCGCCTCTATGCCGCTCGCATGAAAGCGCTTGCCGTCCAGAAAGTAGAGAGAATTTATGTCCAGCAGCCTGTATTTGCGAGTCACTCCGGCAACTGGAAGATGGCTTCTAACGCCCTTTGGAACTATGCCAGTTGGATTGCGCCATTGGCGGTCTTGGTATTTGGCTTAATTGGCATTGCTGAATGGCAACAAGACTCTCGCATTAACGACATTGCGGAGTTGGATATTGCCCTACTGACCGATGATGTGCCACCTGATGCTTATACCGATAACGGTTTCTTAGGATTCCTGAAAAATGGACCTTTGGCTGAGTCCGAAAAAGATAGTCTTGATGCGCCCAAATCAAACCTCCCTTCTTAAATTGATGATCAATCTCTGATAGCGCATGTTCACCCTCAGTCACTCCCTAAAACCTAAAGCCCTATTGAGCGTCTCGCTCATAGTTGGCCTTGGAGCTTTTGGAGTGATAGCTAACACTCATGCCCAAACACCGGGCGTGACACCAAATAAGGCAGTGAGCATTCCCGAGAAAAAACCGGATGGCACCTGGGAAAGTCTTAGCCCTCGGCAACAAATGGTTTTAGCCCCGCTTGAGGATGACTGGGATTATATGAAACCAGAAATCCGTAAAAAATGGATTCAGATTGCTAACGTTTATCCCAAAATGAGTAGTGCTGATCAACAACGCTTGCAATCACGCATGAATAGTTGGTCTAAGCTCTCCCAAAAAGACCGTCGTCTTGCACGCGAAAATTATTTAAGCAGTCTCAAATTTCCATCAGAGAAAAAAGCTGAGGCCTGGAATGCTTATCAACAATTAAGTGATGAGCAAAAAAAGAAGTTGGCTAATGCAGAAGAGAAAAAGAAAAAGCCTACAGCAATGAGTGCGCCCACCTTGCAGCAACATCCCATTATTCAACAATCGAATTTAGCGCCAACGCTTCCAACACCTGCGCCACCAGCAGTCAATTCTGAAACACCCGCTCCTTCATCCAGTGAAAACACAGATCGCGGTCCGGGTGATCTCTAAAACGTGATCGCACCTGCAGAGTTAAACCTTCTTCCTTCGCCTAGCTTTTGGCGGCGTGTTTCCTGTACGCTCTATGAACAGCTCGTCTTATTGGGTGTTATTGCCTTTACTTTTTTACTGCCCAATTTAGGCCTGGGTATCTTATTTGGTATCTCACTACCAAGCTGGCTGACCTTTTTATATCTTTACCTAGTATTGGGCCTCTATTTTGTTTGGTACTGGACTAAATCCGGCCAAACCTTAGCAATGCAGACCTGGCGCATTCGCATGATTGGCCCCGGCGGATATTCCCTAACCCGCCGCCAAGCCATGTGGCGTTACTTCTTTGGGTCACTCTGGCTGCTACCTTGCGTATTATTGCAGTGGTATTTTGGATTACAAAAATGGCAAATTATTGAAATGCTATTTGCCGTAGCCCTATTTCTCTGGCCATTAAGCATCTATTTAGACCGAGTATCGCCTGCACTTCGCCAAGGCATCCCAGATCGACTCGCTAAAACCCGCTTAGTTGAGTTACCTAAAAATCTAGTGACCCTCTCTTAGGCACTCCATCGCAGTGGCACTTTGAATTTTTCTTTGAAACTGATATCCAGCCATTAAAGAAACAATCACTCCAATGGATACCCCCATAGAGAGTGCCTGTAAAAACGCATTGAATTCAATATCCAATACAAAGCGTCCAAGAGCCCAGGCAGCGGCTCCCGATGACAGACCTGCTAAAGCACCCGCAATCACACCAATGAATACGAGTTCAATGATTGAAATTCGACTTAAAAGCTGACGTGAGGCACCTACGGCCTTTAAAAGAGCTGCACTTCTAAAACGCTCATCTTGCGTGGCAGCAATTGCTGCTAGTAAAACTAAAATTGCAGCAGCGATCGTAAAGGCAAACAACAAACCTAAAACAGAAGACAAGCGATCTAATACCTCTTGTATTTGCTGCAGCGATATTGCGACATCCACAATCGTCAAGTTAGGATAAGACTGTGCGAGCTGAAAATCTAAGCCCTCAATTGCGCTATTTTGATAGTATGCGGTAATCCAGGATTGAGACATGCCAGCAAGCTGAGCTGGCGGCATGATCACAAAGAAATTAACCCGCATGGATCCCCAATCTAACTTTCGCAGTGAAGTGATGGGGGCAATAATTTTTTCGCCGGCAATCTCAAAGCTCATTTGATCGCCCAGTTTTAATTTCAGGGTCTTAGCAATTCCAGCCTCTAAGGATATTTGTGGTGCACTACCGGTAATCCACTTACCGGCTGTCACTCGATTACCATCGGGCAATTGATCGGTATATGAGAGATTAAATTCACGATCGACTAAGCGACGCGCATTATCTTCTGCATAATCATTTGGGCCAATGGGTTTGCCATTCACCTCAATTAAACGCGCCCGAATCATCGGATAAAAAATAGGGGCTCCTGCTCCAGCCTTTTCTAAAGATTGAGTGATACCCGACTTTTGATCTGCCTGAATATTAATCATGAAACGATTAGGGGCATCTGCAGGAATACTCCCCTGCCAGCTTGCCAATAGATCTTGGCGAAGAAGCAAGATCATCAATAAGGCCATCAGCGCAATACCGAGAGCGGAGATCTGCATCAATGCGAAACCCGCACGACGTGATAGCGATAGCAGCGCAAAACGCATCGCAAAACTCGATGATGTTTGACGGGAAAACCATATACCTAACAAACGGAGCAATCCCCAAGAAACTAGTGCAAATGCCCCAACCGCTAAGCTGAAACTCAAGCCAACCCAAGCAGCCAATTTCCAATCACGGGCAGCTACTGCGATTAATAAGCAGCAACTGAGTACCCCAAAAATAGCAACCCAAATTGCCTTGATATTGACATGAGCTAACTCCTTACGAACCAATCGGATGGGAGAAATCGTTACCAGGCTAAATAAAGGGGGTCCTGCAAAGCCTATTAGCAGCAAACTGGAAAATAAGGCACTCCAGATTACCGGCCAAATCGATACTGGCGGAAGCTCAGCCAATACGAGATTACCTAAAATGCGCATCAATAGCTCTTGTATGCCAAACCCCAATGCACCCCCCACCAGAGTGGCTGCAATACTCAGGATGCCTAGTATCTTTAATTGCTTGATCAAAATTGCGCTTTGACTCGCACCTAAGCACTTCATAACAGCACAAACATCCGCTTGCTTTAATACATAGCGACGTGCAGATAAAGCAATAGCAACGGCAGCAACCATGGCCGTTAAGAGCGCCACCAAGGATAAGAAACGCTCAGCCCGTTCCAATGTCTTACGCATCAATGGCTGAGCATTCTCAAGTGTTTCTATGCGAATACCGCGCAAACTTTGAGAATTAATCTGACTTTGAACCCATTCTTCATAATTGGCGATTTGCCGATCGTCTCCAGCGACCAAGAGTCGATAAGTCACGCGACTTCCCAAGCCAATTAAACCGGTTGCAGACAAATCTTCGAGCGACATCATGACACGCGGCGCGAAGTTCATAAAACCGGCACCACGATCTAATTCTTGCTCGAGAGCGCCCTCAATCAAGAATCTCTTATCACCCAGAAGAATGTCATCTCCAACCTTGGCATTTAAGCTCGCCAACATTGCTGGATCAACCCATACCGAGCTTGGCTTAGGTGCTTGAGTCTGGGAATCTGGTGCAATTTTTAATTTTCCACGCAGCGGATAGGCATTGCTAACGGCCTTTAAAGAAGCCAGCTTACTTTGCGTACCCACAGTTGCCATACTGGGAAAGACTACCGTTTGGGCGACGAGGAGCTTCTTATTTTCTGCTTCCTGGATAAAACGCTCTGGCAGTGGTTGATCAGCAACCACCAGCAAATCAGCAGCCAGCAATTGACGGGCATCAAATGCAAATGCCCGATGCATTCTGTCAGCTAAAAAACTCACGCTCGATAGCGCAAGAACTGAAAGGGTAAGCGCTATCAGTAGTGAAAATAATTCACTGGAGCGAAAGTCTCGACCTACCCTTTGAAGAAAATGCAATGGCACTGAGACTAAACGGCTGGTATCTGACCGCCATCAACACGAATAACCGATCCCGTGATGAAAGAAGCATTCTGGCTCGCTAAAAATGTCGCAGTATCGCCATATTCCTGGGGATCGCCATAGCGACTCATGGGAATTTGCTGCAGACTAAGCTGAACTACAGCGTCATAGCTTAAGTTTTCACGTTTTGCACGCGCTTCATCGAGCTCACGTAGACGATCAGTTGCTACACGCCCAGGCATGATGATATTCACAGTCACACCATCTTTCGCCACTTCACCCGATAAGGTTTTTGACCAAGCCAATAAAGCCGCACGCAAGGTATTGGAGATTGCGAGATTCTTAATCGGGGAAATTGCACCCGAGGTTGTGCTGGTAATAATGCGGCCCCATTTACGCTGACGCATTCCCGGCAAAACGCGATCGGTAATAGCAATTAAGGAAAGAATCATATCGTTAAAACTTTTTTGCCATAAGGCAGGATCTTGACCAGCAGCGGGTGTTGGGGGTGGCCCACCAGTGTTGTTAATTAGAATATCAATGGGTCCTAACTCTTTTTCCACTTGTGAGACCATGCTATCAATCACGTTGAGGTCAGATATATCCCAAGTAAGAGCCAAGGCCTTTCCACCAGCCGCTTCAATCAACTCGACTGACTTTTGCAGACCTGCCGTATTGCGACCAGTTACCGCCACCTTGACGCCCTCACGAGCCAAAGAAACGGCCATTGCTTGACCCAAGCCACGGCTCGAGGCCAACACAAGGGCAACCTTTCCATTAAGACCTAAATTCATATCCCCTCCAAATTGTGATGATGACTTATTTTCAGAATTATTGTCTACCAAGAGGCTTAGGCAAGCTAGCAGCGTACTGATAAAGCGCCACCTCATACTCCTTTAAGATCTGTGCCAATGCTTCCTGCTGCCCCTGCACTAAGGCGCCAGGGGTATTGTCTTTTAAGGCGATCCGCTTAGAGTATCGATTATTGCCAATGACCGGATTTGAACGAGACCCGCTAGTGACAGTCAAAAAGAACTCCACAGTGACCACTGCCTCAGGACGCACTCGGTAGTCTCCATAGAATTCATCTACAGAAATTTGCAGGGTGTAAAACGGGAAAAAGTTATTACCTTGCCCTACTGTCATTGCAAAAATCTGAGCTTGATTCAGCCACTGACGTGTGGCACTACTAATCATTTCGTTAGGCAGTGCTGAGTAGGTATTGTAAAAATCTTTTTCATAGCGCTGATCCCCTAAGCGGTAGACCAAGGACTTACCATCAAATGGTGGCGTTGTAGATACTGAACCCATCTTGAGCCATAAATCCGAGCGAGGCTTATTCGGAGCACCTGTTCTCTCGGGAGCAACCATCCAACCAGTAGTAGCTATGGCGGGGCGTTGTGGAAGGGAGCAAGCAGCAAGACTGGCAATTGCGATAGTGCAAGCTAAAAACTTCAGAACAGAGGAATTTTTTAGGGTTCGAATGCTCATTTCTGAACTCCATTCATAGGAGGAGTAATTTTGGGAGGCGGCTCACCCCAAATTAAGGTTGAGGGAGACTGACTGGCGATACGAGAAAATTCATTGAGATTTTCTGTTGCCTGGCGAATATTTTCCATGGTTGCCGTGGTATCACCCTGCACACTGCTCACCGTCTGACGCAATGACACCATGGTCGCAACCAATTGATTAATTAACACCTCAAGCTCACCCTTATCCGTCACCTTAGCGATGCGAGCCAATAAAATGTTCAAGTCTTTTACAGAACTTACCAAGCCAGAATTATCTTTACCATCACCGGCCATTAATAGATTCAAATTACCCAAGAGTGCATCAAATTTTTTCTGTGTTCCATCCACATCTAAGTTATTCAAAACACCGATCATTTTTTGAATCCCAGAAATAATCTCATCTGCCTGATTCGGTAAAGATGGCACTACTGGATATTCTGGCTTCCAGCTGTAAGGGAGCGGCGGATATTGAGAGGAATTTGGACTAAAGTCCAGCTCAACATAATTCACACCAGTAATTCCCATCGATTTCACACGGGCACGCATACCATTGTTAATGAGGCCATTGAAATCTTCGGAATCAACCCCAGCGCCAAAAATTTGCATACGCACAATCACATATTCATGGCGTTTAAGCAAGGGTATATCTTTCTCATAGGTATCACCGGACAAACCAATCAAGGAAACTTGGCCGACCTTAACCCCCCGAAAACGGACTGCAGCACCCGTGTCTAGACCGGTGACTGATTGTTTTATGTAAGTTTCAACATAAAACGATTTCTTAAAGAACTTTCCCGAGCCAAAAATGAGAATGACGGCCAGCAGCACTCCGATCGCCGCCAGCACAAAAATACCCAGTCGAAAATAATTAGGGTTGGTGTTATTGCTCATGCTGCGTCCTTAGTCATGATGCGATTAAAGAATTGATGTACTCGAGGATCTTTACTAGTATCTCGTAATACTTTAGGGTCACCTTCGGCAATAATGCCTTTGGCATCTTTATCCAACATGATGACTTTATCAGCGATAGAATAAATACTCGCTAATTCATGTGAAACGATAACAAAGGTAAAGCCTAAATTTTTTGAGAGATCGAGAATGGTGCTATCAAGATCGGCAGAAGTAATAGGATCTAGACCTGCAGAAGGCTCATCCAGAAACAAGATCTTGGGGTCTAGTGCCATCGCCCGCGCAATCGCTGCGCGCTTTTGCATACCACCACTAATTTCACTGGGCATATAGGTCTCATAAGGCAGCAAACCCACCAGATCTAATTTGCAGCGTGCTAACAAATCCATTTGAGGTTTTGTTAACTGTGTGTACTCTTCCATGAACAGAGTGACATTATCAAGCAAATTCATGGAGCCAAACAAAGCGCCCTGCTGATACATCACCCCAAAACTAGTCATGATCTTTTGACGCTCTGAACCTTGGGCAGTCGTAATATTTTGACCTTCAATCAGCACATCGCCAGCCAAAGGTTGATACAGGCCAAATAAGTTTTTTAACAAACTGGATTTGCCGCAACCAGAACCTCCCAGGATGACAAAAATTTCGCCATCCTGAACAGAAAAGTTTAAATTTTGTAGCAAGACATTGGAGCCATAACCCACAGTCAAATTCTGCACATCGATGACATTTTCTTTATCGATCATTAGAAACCTGTCCTATAAGAAATATAGGCAAAGATGCCATCTACCAACACGATCATGACAATGCTGCTTACGACTGCACGAGTAGCAGAAATACCTACAGCAGCGGCACCTGTGCCGGTTTGCATACCACGCAAGCAACCCACAGCTGAAATCACTACACCGAATAAAGTGGCTTTGAGTAAACCAGACAAAATATCCTCAATACCAACAGCGGCTAACATCCCGTTATAAAAATTAATAAATGGAATGCCATAAATTTGCATCGTCAGCATTGACGCAAAGATGCTCACAATATCGGCATACAAGGTCAGAATTGGCATAACCAAAATGCCTGCCAGAACCCTAGGAACTACTAAAAAACGTACCGGACTCAAACCACCTGTTACGAGTGCATCTATCTCGCTGTTGACAGTCATCGTACCAATTTCAGCGGCAAAAGCGGCCGACGATCTTCCTGCCAAAAGGATTGCGGTAATTAAAGGCCCCATCTCTCGCACAATTCCGAGTGCGGCCAGTGGCCCAACAAAGGAGACTGCACCAAACTGCTCCATGCCAATAGCCGCCTGAAAAGACAGAATGACCCCAATTAAAAATGCCACCAAACCCACAATTGGTAAAGCAGCAACACCAGCCTGAACAGCGGCATTCACAAAATCACCCCAACGCACCTGATTGATATGGCGAATAGACCATACCAAATCTGCTGCCAAGTGACCCGTGAAGGTGATTAAGCCGCGCGCATCATCTAAGAGATTTTGAGTGGCCATGCCCGTACTCACTACAAAACTTCTCTTTGGCTTTGGGGCGGTTACTGGGAAGAGCTTATTGATCGGATCAAACTCATGTAATAGAGGTTGATACTTTGGATCTAAACCAACAATTTGAAAATCTCCACCGCCTTGTTGCTGAGCTTCCTGAACATCTATCAAGAACGCAAACGCTGACCCATCTAAGGAGCTGACCTTGGAAGCATCGAAAACAAGGTGCTGACCCTTACCACCACCCTGCTTTAACCAAGCAGCCTGCATTTGCCGAACCTGTGTCCAGACTCCCGCTAAGGAATAGACATTCACAACACCGCTCAGGGCCACTTGAGCATGAGCCTGGTCCACTTGTGACCAAGTCGCTACAGGTGTCAGCGCAGGGGAAATAGTGGAGTCAGAAATACTCATAGCCAAACTATAAGGGATGTCCGTGTAGGTTTAGTGAAACTCTAGGAAATGCAAAGGGCCTAGTTTTTCAACTAGGCCCTGTAAAGAATGGTGCGGCTGGCAGGAATTGAACCCACGACCCCTTGGTTCGTAGCCAAGTACTCTATCCAGCTGAGCTACAGCCGCAACAGACATAATTATGCCATGGAAGAGAAGAACTACATCACACCTGCAGGCCATGAACGCATCAAAAATGAGCTATTACAGCTCCTAAACCTTGATCGGCCCGAGGTTGTCAGGGTTGTCCACTGGGCAGCATCCAATGGAGATCGGTCAGAAAATGGGGACTATATCTATGGAAAAAAGCGTCTTCGGGAGATTGATCGCCGTATTCGCTTTCTGAATAAACGCCTAGAATTTGCTGTCATTGTTGATAATCAGGCCCGTAAATCTGGCGAAGCAGACTCCGAACAGGTGTTTTTTGGAGCCACGGTCACCTATGTCAATCTAGAGGGCTCCCAAGCAGGGCAAGAAACAATCATCACCATTGTTGGGGTTGATGAAGTGGATCTAGAAAAAGGTCATGTCAGCTGGGTTTCTCCAATTGCTAAGGCCCTCATTAAAGCTCGCCTCGGAGACTGCGTCAAAATCCAGACGCCTACTGGTCCTACTGAAATTGAAATTCTGGATGTTCAGTATCTATAAATGAAAGTCAGCTAACCCTGATTCGGGTAACGCGCATGACGTCATGATTAGCGCGCAAGCTACGCATGACCTTAGAGAGGTGCAATCGATCGGAAACCTGAATCGTAAAGCGAATCGTTACAGCATCTTCTTTATAACGATCATTCATAGAAACATTCATGATGTTGGAGTCTGCCGCGGTCACGCTACTAGCCACTCTAGCTAAAACACCCTTACCTTGACGAGTATCGATAGCAAGATCAACTTCAAACTCACGATTGACCTCTTTACCCCACTCGACCTCCACCCACTTGTCGCTATCTTTAGATAGCATTCTTAAGGCGACTGGACAGTCGTTGGTATGAACTTGTAAGCCTTCACCTTTGCCAAGGTAACCAATAATGTTATCGCCTGGTATGGGATGGCAGCAACTCTGAAAGCTAATGGAATTGCCTTCGCGCCCGTCAACCAAGATGGCCTGACGTTGATGGTGATGAGAGGCGATTTCTTGTTGGGGCGAAACCCAATCAGAGGCACCCAAGCGCATTTGCTCACTACCACCCTCATCATCAATCAAGATGTTCAAACGTATTGCTAACTCTTGAGCAGATCTGCGACCTAAAGCAATATTGACACAAGCCTCTTCACGGGTTTTATCGCCTGTCCAGTGCAGTAACTTTTCCCAAATCTCTGGGGATAACAGTCCTGCATCAACTCCTTGCTGGCGTAAGGCGCTTGCTAACAGACGCTCGCCCAATTGCAATGATTCAGCATAGTGCTTGGTCTTGAGAGAGTGTCGAATGGAGGCGCGCGCCTTGCCTGTCCTCACAAAAGCTAGCCAACCCGGATTAGGCTGTGAATTGGCTGAAGTCACCACCTCAATAATGTCGCCATTCTTTAATTCACTCCGAAGAGGCAATTGCATACCGTTGATTTTGACTGCTACGCAGGTATTTCCCAGATCGCTATGGATTGAATATGCAAAGTCGAGAGCGGTTGCTCCTCGTGGCAATGCTCTGATTTGCCCCTTAGGGGTAAACACATAAACAGCATCAGGGAATAGATCAATCTTGACGTGCTCTAAAAATTCTTGGGAGTCGCCACTACTATCCTGAATATCAATTAAAGATTGAAGCCACTGATGTGCACGATTCTGCACCTCACTCATATCTGGGGAACCATCTTTATATGCCCAATGTGCCGCAACACCGGCCTCTGCAACCGCATGCATATCACTGGTCCGAATCTGAAACTCCACTGGCACACCAGAGGGTCCTAACAAGGTCGTATGCAAAGATTGGTAGCCATTTAACTTAGGAATAGCGATGTAATCCTTGAACTTACCTGGCATTGGCTTATACAGGGAATGTAATAAACCTAATGCGCGATAGCACTCATCAATAGAATGCACCGTGACCCTAAAGGCATACACATCAAGTACCTGAGAAAAACTCAGGTGCTTCATACGCATTTGGTTATAGATACTAAAAAGGGTTTTTTCACGACCTTGC
>JAXIUI010000032.1:0-21450 GCA_034680725.1 Polynucleobacter sp. | reverse complement strand
TTATGGCAAACCAGATGCTACACGCGCAGAAATTATTGAAGCAGCACGCGCGGCACATGCGCATGAATTTATTTTGCGCTTACCTTTAGGTTACGACTCTTTAGTGGGTGAGCGTGGTCAATCTCTTTCAGGTGGAGAGCGCCAACGCATTTCAATTGCACGTGCATTATTAATTAATCCAAGCATCCTGATTTTGGATGAGGCAACTTCTTCGGTCGATACCACTACAGAAAAAGAAATTCAGAGGGCTTTGGATAACTTGGTTAAGGGTAGAACAACGATTGCTATTGCACACCGTCTTTCAACTCTCAGAAAAGCAGACCGCTTAGTAGTACTTGATAAGGGTGAGATCGTTGAAATTGGTTCGCACGATCAATTAATGGAAGCGCAAGGTGCCTATTACGCCTTATATCAAGCCCAATTGCGTCATGCTGCAGAACTGGTTGAAGGTGGTGCAATTGGTGAGAGTATCGAAGAGGGTGAGAGAGAAAAAGCCGAAGAGGGTTTGCAGCAATTAGCGAAGCAAACGGGGGGTGGTGTATGAGTGAATTCTTAAAGCCTCACTCGCTTGAGCGTGATTCTCTTGGGCACTTGGTCTTGATTGATGCCAATGGGCAACATCATATTGGCGTATATCCAGTAAGAGCTTTTCCGATTACGGCTCCCGGTGCGGGCGTTTCGATCATGGATCCTGCTGGTAAGGAGTTATGCTGGTTTGATGATGTGGAGCTTATTCCAGGGGTGGAGCTTGCGCTGATTGAGGAAGGGTTGGCAGCCCGTGAATTTATGCCAGTGATTCAAAAAATCACGCAGGTATCGACCTACGCAACACCGAGTATTTGGGATATTGAAACAGATCGCGGGCCAACCCGAATTCGGCTCAAGGGTGAGGAGGATATTCGCCGCATTGCTGGCAATACCTTGCTCATTGCAGACTCGAACGGCTTGCAGTTCTTAATCAAGGATGCGACCCAATTAGATAAGCTTAGTAAGAAGTTTTTGGATCGTTTCCGCTAGAATCATTCCGTCCAGCCTAGCCCTCAAGGCCGCTTTAGCTCAGTTGGTAGAGCAGTTCATTCGTAATGAAAAGGTCGCCAGTTCGATTCCGGCAAGCGGCACCAATTTTGATACTAGGGTTAACACTAACTTTATTAGTGTAACTACTAGGTATTGATTTGAAAAATGTTGATGGCAATCAAGACGTATGTCACTCAGAAGATCAAAAATCATCACACAACAAAGAAAAGCCAAAGTAATATTGGTATTCAACATTTTTAGGAGGAGCGTTCATGAAGATGAAGTTAAAAGGGGCTTTGATTTCCACCGCGTTGGCCCTCGGTGCTGCTGGTGTTTCACCTGCTTTTGCTGCTTGGGAGCCAACCAAGCCAGTTGAGTTCATTATTCCTGCCGGTCCCGGCGGTGGTGCTGACCAAATGGCTCGAATGATCCAAGGTATCGTTACAAAAAACAATTTGATGAAGCAATCCATCATCCCTGTAAATAAGGGCGCTGGTGCAGGTGCAGAAGGTTTCTTAGCAATTAAAGAAGCTAAAGGCGATCCTAATAAGATCATCATCACTTTGTCTAATTTGTTCACTACTCCGCTGGCAACAGGCGTTCCATTTAACTGGAAAGAAATTACTCCAGTCGCAATGTTGGCTTTAGATCAGTTCGTATTGTGGACCAATGCTGAAAAACCATACAAATCAGCTAAAGAATATATCGATGCCGCTAAAGCAGCGGGTCCTGGTAAGTTCAAAATGGGTGGTACTGGTTCCAAGCAAGAAGACCAGATTATTACTGTAGCCCTTGAGAAGGCAACCGGTACTAAGTTCACCTATATCCCTTTCAAAGGGGGTGGTGACGTTGCTGTTCAGTTGGTTGGTAATCACATTGACTCTTCTGTGAATAACCCAATTGAGGCAGTTGCTCAGTGGCGTGCTGGTAAGTTGCGTGCTCAGTGCGTATTTGACGATACACGTATGCCGTATAAAGAAAAGATCACTCCAACACAATCTTGGAATGATGTTCCAACCTGTAAAGAAGTGGGCGTGCCAACTGACTACGTGATGTTGCGCGGTATCTTCATGGCGCCTGGTGTGACTCAAGACCAGATCGACTTCTACATCAATTTGATGAAAAAAGTTCGCGAAACTCCAGAGTGGAAGAAGTTCATGGCAGACGGTGCATTCAATCAAACATTTATGACTGGTAAAGAATTTAATAACTGGTTAACTTTGAATGAAGCATTGCACAAGCAGTTAATGGCTGAAGCTGGTTTCTTAGCCAAGTAATTGCAACCAATTAATAGGGCCTCTGTGAGGAGGCCCTATTTTTTTGAATGCAAACGCAAACAATAATTATTAAAAAGCGAAGCAGTAATAAATCAACCATTATTTAGTGAACGAAGCAAATGTCTGAACATACAAATAATTCAAATGAAGATTCAGTAATCAGCGTCCGTGCGATGGACATCATCACGGCTTTAGGGTTTATTGCAGTAGGTCTGGTAGTGATGATTGGTAGCATCAAATTGGGTGCTAGTTGGGGTAGTGATGGCCCGGAGGCAGGTTATTTCCCTTTTTACATTAGCTTGATCATCCTTCTTTCAAGTTCGGTAACTCTCTATCAAGCAGCGATTGTTGATAGAAAAAAGGAGACAGAATCCTTTGTTGAAAAAGAGCCTTTCAAGCAAGTGTTAGCAGTTTTGGTGCCGGCCCTGGTATTTATCTTGGGTGTGCAATTGATTGGTATCTATGTTTCCGCTTTCGTCTATATCGCGGTCTTCATGATCTGGCTTGGTAAGTATGCAGCGTGGAAGGCAGTAGCAGTTGCCTTAGGTGTGAGCATCGCGCTTTACCTGATGTTTGAGTTCTGGTTCCAGGTACCACTACCACATGGCTCATTGATCAATCCACTCGAGTTTTTGGGTCTGAATTAAAAAAATAATAACTATTAAAAAAGATTAGAAAAGAAGGAGTACAAGTTGGAAGAAATTAGCGCTCTATTCAACGGCTTTGCCGTTGCAATGACACCCTTTAACTTGCTATTAATGCTCGTTGGTGTAACTCTCGGTGTGATTATTGGTGTGCTACCAGGTTTGGGCGGTGCCAACGGAATTGCAATTCTGTTGCCATTGACTTTCACAATGCCGCCAACATCCGCAATCATCATGCTCTCCTGTATTTACTGGGGTGCATTGTTTGGCGGTGCGATCACATCTATTCTGTTTAACATTCCAGGCGAGCCTTGGTCAGTTGCGACAACCTTTGATGGTTATCCAATGGCTCGTGAAGGTAAAGCTGGTGAGGCCTTGACCGCTGCGTTCACATCATCATTTGTTGGTGCGTTCTTTGCGATTGTGATGATCACTTTCTTGGCACCTTTGGTTGCGAAGTTTGCTCTGCAATTCGGTCCACCGGAATTCTTCTCGGTTTACCTGCTGACCTTCTGTAGTTTCGTGGGTATGAACAAGGGATCACCATTTAAGACTATCTCTGCAATGATGTTGGGCTTTGCCTTAGCTGCTGTAGGTATGGATACCGTTACAGGTCAGTTACGTCTGACATTCGGTAACAATGAGCTGATGCGTGGCTTTGACTTCTTGATCGCTGTGATCGGTTTGTTTGGTATTGGTGAGATTCTTCAGTCTATGGAAGAGGGTCTTAAGTTCCAAGGTGCTGCTGCGAAGATTCGCCGTCAAGTGGTATTCGAAACTTGGGCGAAGTTGCCAAAATACTGGGCTACCACGATCCGCAGTTGCTTGATTGGTTGCTGGATGGGTATTACTCCAGGTGGCGCAACTCCAGCATCATTTATGGCTTACGGTGTTGCTAAGCGTGTATCCAAGGATGGAGATAGATTCGGTAAAGGTGCAATGGAGGGTATTGTTGCTCCGGAAACAGCTGCGCATGCTGCTGGTACAGCTGCCTTGTTACCAATGTTGTCACTAGGTATCCCAGGATCACCAACTGCTGCTGTATTGCTCGGTGGTTTATTGATCTGGGGCTTACAGCCAGGTCCATTACTCTTCGTTGAGAAGCCAGACTTTGTTTGGGGCTTGATCGCTAGTATGTACTTGGGTAACTTGGCAGGCTTGTTTGTAGTTCTGACATGTGTTCCATTGTTTGCTTCAATCTTGAGAATTCCATTCTCAATCATTGCTCCAGTCATTATTGTGATTTGTGCGGTAGGTGCTTATACCGTTCATAACGCAACCTTTGACGTTTGGTTGATGATGGGCTTCGGTGTTCTTGGTTACATCTTCAAGAAACTCGACTATCCAATGGCACCAATGGTCTTGGCCTTGGTATTGGGTGACCGTGCGGAAGACTCATTCCGTCAGTCTATGTTGATTTCACAAGGTAGCTTAGATGTATTCTTCTCTAACTACTTAGTAGGTGCGATCTCTACATTAGCTTTGGTATTGCTGTTCTGGCCATTAATTGGCAAGTTCATTGGCAAGAAAAAGGAAGCTGCAGCTTAAAAGTGAAATACGCTAGAAATAGCGATTTCAAATGGAAGAAGGGGCGCAAGCCCCTTTTTTCATGCCCAAAGCAAAATTCCGATAAAATTCCAGCATCATGAATTTCCATAAAAACCGCCTCATTCACTGGATTGCTGCTGTAGCAATCGCCATGAGTGCGCTTGCGCCAAGCATTTCACAAGCGGTATCGCTAGCAAAGCATGGCCAAGGTTTTGCGATGGAGATTTGTGCGGCAGATGGTACGAAAGCGCAGATCAATATTCAGGGCGAAGATCAATCAGACCTTGCGGAAGTTCAGCCTTGTCCATATTGCATTGCTCATACAGCTATCACGCCAGCATTTAACACCAATCTGACATTTCAAGCGCCGCAAACTTTAGCTTTGCTGCCACAGCTTTTCTATCAATCACCCAAGCCTCTCGCTGTTTGGGTAACGCCTCCCTCAGCAGCGCCTCCAGCACAAGCCTAAATCTTTTTAGGGCATAGCCTAGCTATGCGGTAGGCGACACCATGTTGCCGCAATCTTGTGTGGAGAAGTACATGTTTTTATCTGAAAAAGTTTCATTTCGCTTAAAGCGAATTTGTATCGGCATTGCTATGGGCCTGGCTATTTGGCTCTTGTATGTCAGCTATTTAATTCTCTCCAATGCAATCAACACTCAAGCTCAGTTGAGCGCTACTGAGTTTGTGCTCACGCCCATTGCATCTAGTCAGAAATAAACACAATTCAAATTAAATACTAAATATCTTGGAATCAAAATGAATATCCCATTCAAACTTAAATGTTCAGTTGGAACATTGTTATTAGCGGCAACCCCAGCATTGATGGCGCAAAGTAGCGCTCAGTCATCTAAGGATCCCGTATCTCATGTAGTCGTTTCCTCAGGCTATATGGATAAGGGTTACGATGTTGATAGAGCTAGCAGTGCAACGCGTGTTAGTGCACCATTAATTGAGACACCCGTTTCAGTTGAGGTGGTAGACCAGGAGTTAATTCGTGACAAAGCGATACTTAGTCCTGGCGAGCTAGCAAACGTAGTATCTGGCGTCCAGAGTAATGCAAGTCCTTATGGTGCAGCATCCTCTACAAATGACTTCATTATTCGAGGCTTTTCAACTAACGGTATTAGTTATCGAGATGGATATCGCGTAAATGGTATTGATACTCCATCAGATATGGCCAACGTCGAACGTGTGGAATTTGTTAAAGGGCCAGGCTCCGTTCTTTATGGAGCAGCTCAGCCAGGCGGTTCGGTAAATACAATCACTAAAAAAGCATTAAATTACAACTATGCCTATGCAGATATTCAGGCTGGTAGCTGGAGTTTTCTGAGATCTACGGTTGATATTAACCAAGTGATCGGTGACGTATCAGCACGCTTGAACGTGGCTGGCGATAAGGGTAACAGCTATATTGATTCACAGACTTCAAATAATTACCTCATTGCTCCAACGCTTACCTGGCGAATTAATAGTGACGCAGAACTTTCCTATAGTGGTGAGTTTCAAAAAACAACCATGAATGGCGGCTATACAGGCCTTCCTTCGTTACAGGGCGTACAAAATCTCAAGGCTGGAACCAACATGGGGCAGCCATGGACCAATCAGTCCAATACGAATCAAACAAATCAAGGTGAATTTAAGTACAAGATCGATTCCGACTGGACTTTTAGGCAGGGCCTATTTAATGCTAACTATATGGGAAGTTACTCACCCATCATTACCCCAAGCATGTTTGTTGCTTTTGCTGGAACGTTGGATGCAGCAAAAGTAAGTGCCTGGAATTCCTCCTCCAGTAAAAAGAATACGACTAGTCAAACGGAATTTTATGGGGATGTAAAAACTGGGGACATTGGGCATAAACTCATGGTGGGATATGAATACGCTCAAACACTCTATAGCTGGGCAAATACGTATTCACCAAGTTGGGCACTGGGTCAAACAGTGAATCTGAATAATCCTCAGTACGCACCAAATCCAAATGATTACGGTGGTCCTACTTTGTTTGGACCAGCAGCATGGCTATGGGGCAATAATCAAAAGTCAAATGCAGTTTATGCCCAAGACCAAATTTCATGGGGTAACTGGCGCTTGCTTGGAGCGATCAGGAATGAAAGGGTTAATAGCGCTGATACTTACAGCAATTACTCGCAAACAGAATCTGCGACTACGGGTAGGGCTGGGTTGCTATATATGTTTACACCTAAAACATCAGCGTATTACAGTATTAGCCAATCATTCTCACCCAACGGAAGTTTTAGAGGCATTAATGGAACAGTCTTGCCATCCTCAAGAGGTTTGCAGAATGAGGTAGGTTTAAAGCATTCATTCTGGGAGGGTTTGGATGCTACTGCATCGCTATTCCAGATTGAAAAGACAAATGTTCCGACTGCGGCAAGCTTTATTGCTGGGGCTCCCGCTTATTACACTGCAAATGGCGCAGAGCAAAGCAAGGGCTGGGAGGCGTCTTTGATTGGCCAGGCAACCAAAAGCCTAAGGATGATTGCTAATGCTTCTGGCATTAATGCCACCGTTACACAACAATCATTTAATAGTGCTGCATATGCTTCTGCTCCAGTGGGAACGCAATTAGCAGGCGTTCCTAAATTCTCTGCCAATATTTGGGGTGTGCAAGATCTGCCTTTGGAGATCCCCGGTAAGACTTCACTTGGATTGGGGGTTGTATATGTGGGTGATCGAAATGCAACAACACCAAATACTAATGGTTTAATTTTGCCTTCTTATACAACTGTAGACGCTGGACTGTTCTACAAAATTGATCGGGTAAATTTGGCTTTGAATGTGAAGAATTTAACTAATTCAACAGTCATGAACACCAGTCAAGGCGCATTTGTATCACGCCAGCCTGGCATTAGTTATCTTGCGACAGCGGGTATTAATTTCTAAGGCGGGCAAGGGGTATCCCTTTGCCTCTAATGGAGAATTGATGGACATAAGAAATATCCTAAAGGCTATCAGCATTGTTGGCGCTAGTTTGCTGGCAAATGCAAATGCCTCTGCAGCCGACAAAAGATCTGAGATGCAATCGAATTTTGATCGTCTCGAACAGGACCATTTGAAAGCAATGAATTCATATGCCGATTTTATGGAAGGCAAACGCCTGAAGTTTGGCATGGTGGTTTATCCCGGTATGTTCCTGATGGACCTAATTGGCCCACTAACTTTTTTTGAATCACTAATGAATCGTGAAATTCATTTGATCTGGAAAAACCTAAACCCAGTAAATGATCAAAAAAATGACTACACCTCATTTATTCCAATTCAACCAACTACTACATTTAAAGATTGCCCAAAAGATCTCGATGTTTTATTCGTGCCTGGTGGTGTTCCCGCAACAATGGAAATGATGCAAGATCAGGAGCTGCTTCAATTTTTATCTGAGCAAGGAAAAACTGCTAAGTACATTACTAGCGTGTGTACAGGCTCTCTGATTCTGGGTGCCGCCGGTCTTTTGAATGGGTATAGAGCAACATCTCATTGGATGACTATGGATGCACTTCCTGTGCTGGGCGCCATTCCAACTAAAGGTAGGGTGGTTATAGATCGAAATCGCATTACAGGTGGGGGGGTGACTGCCGGTATGGATTTTGGACTTTTATTGATTGGTATTTTGAGAAATAGGGAATATGCGCAAGCCGTTCAGCTATACCTCGAATATGATCCTGATCCGCCGTTTAATGCAGGCTCCCCTAGTAAAGCTCCAAAGAGGGTGAAAGATTTTGTTTTTGACATGATGAGATCTGCACAAGAATTTTCGATTGAAACAGCAAAAAAGCTACGCAAGCAGTATCCCAGGCGTTTTAGTGGTTGATTTAGATCAAATCACTTATTGAATTTACCAAGAAAATATCAGTTGTATTTAAAAAGGAGTAGGACATGTTTACGAAAACTTTGAAATCAGCAGTACTCGCAGTATTAGCAGCATTATCACTATCAGCATTTGCTGGTGCCAATGATCCATTATTTGTCAGCTTGACAAGTGATGAGCCACATCGTGCAACGATGGCATTTAACTTTGGCTCGCATATGAATGCAGCTGGCCATCCATTAAGCGTTTTCTTAAGCGATAAAGGCGTATACCTCGGCGTGAAATCCGGTGCAGCCAAGTATCCAGAGCAGCAGAAGATGTTGGCTGAAATTATTGCTAAAGGTGGAACAGTTATTATGTGTCCATTGTGCTTAAAGCACTACGGTTTTGCTGAAGCCGATTTATTGCCTGGCATCAAAATGGGTGGCGCTAAGGTAACTGGTGAGGCTTTATTTAGAGACAATACCAAGACAATGACTTGGTAATCGATTCTTTCTTATTCAGGTTAAAGTAGCAGAATGCAGACTTGGTTGATGAAACGAAATTGCTCCTTTTCGCCTAAACAGGTGGGGATGTTTTACGTCTCGATTGTTTGTTTTTCGCTATTAGTAGCAGGCTACTTTTTGCTAATGGGGGTATGGATGATCATCATCTTTACTAGCATTGAGATTTTGGCATTGACTATCGCTCTATATGTTTATACCCGTCATGCACTTGACTATGAAAAGATCACGATAGAAGGTAAGCGGCTACTCTTTGAAAGAAGTTGGGGTGGCAAGCTACAACAACATGAATTTAATACCGTCTGGACTAAGGTTGTTGCAACAGGCAAAGCAGATAGAGACATTGCTTTAAAAAGCGCTAATCACGAAGTAGTTATTGGTTTTTTTGTTGGAGTAAATGAGCGAGAGAAATTTCAAAAAGAGCTTCAACAGCATCTCGGAATTTGAATTTAACTAGGAGGAAGTAAGAATGACACGAAATACATTATTAAAGGCATTGTTGATTTCAGTGCTTGGCATGGTTGGTTTGGCAAACGCACAAAACGCTAAAGTCGGTAGTGTGGAAATTGAAAATGCCTATACCCGCGCAACGGTCCCAGGCCAAATGGCTGCCGGTGGTTTTATGAAGATTGAGAATAAGGGTAAAGCAGATCAACTGATCTCGGCTAGCTCGCCAGTGGCTGGTGAAGTGCAGTTACACGAAATGGCTATGGACGGTAATGTCATGAAAATGCGCCAGGTAAAAGATATTCCCGTGCCGGCTGGTGGTGCAGTTGAATTAAAGCCAGGTGGTCTGCACCTGATGTTTATGAATATTAAAGCACCCTTAGCTGCCGGCCAAACTGTGCCAGTGAAGCTCAAGTTTGCCAAGGCTGGTGAAGTGGAAGTGAAGATGCCGGTCAATGCAATGGGTGCACAAGGCGGTGCTCATGGTAGTGGCCATGGTGGCGGAATGAAGCACTAAGATTGATTTAGCAGTACTGCTGAGTAAATAAAAAAGCCCCTAGTTCTCACTAGGGGCTTTTTAGCTAGAGCAAGTACCTTAGATTTTTAAATCCAAGTCAGTAACTGCACCTTTGCTAGCGCTACTTGCCAGACTTGCATATTTTGCTAGCAGGCCGCGCGTATAGCGAGGCTTAGGTTGCTTCCATGCGGCACGGCGCTTAGCAATCTCTTCATCGCTGACATTGAGCTGAATCAGTAGCTTGTGGGCGTCGATTGTCACGGAGTCACCTTCTTCAATTAGTGCGATGGTTCCGCCTACATAAGCCTCAGGAGCTACGTGTCCAACCACCATGCCCCAGGTACCACCCGAGAAGCGGCCATCGGTAATGAGGCCTACAGACTCCCCCAAACCTTGACCAACCAGGGCAGAGGTCGGGGCGAGCATCTCGCGCATACCAGGACCGCCTTTAGGGCCCTCATAGCGAATCACCATGACATCGCCATCCTTAATCTTTTGCGCCATGATGGCTGCCATTGCATCATCCTCTGAATCAAAGACACGGGCAGGGCCGGTAATTGATGGATTTTTGAGGCCAGTAATTTTGGCTACGCAACCTTCTGGAGAAATGTTCCCCTTCAGAATCGCTAGGTGACCTTGCTTATAAATCGGATTATCTAAGGTACGGATCACCTTTTGATCAGCGCGTGGCACTGAAGGTACATCTTTGAGTGTTTCAGCAATGGTTTTGCCAGTGATGGTCATGCAATCACCATGTAAGAGTCCGCCATCGAGCAAAATCTTCATCACTTGTGGGATGCCACCAGCTTGGTGCAGATCAGTTGCTAAATACTGACCAGAGGGTTTCATATCGGCAATGACAGGAACGCGTTTACGAATCCGCTCAAAATCATCAATCGTCCAATCAATTTCAGCAGCGCTGGTGATAGCGAGGTAATGCAAGACCGCATTGGTTGATCCACCAACAGCCATAATGACGCTCACTGCATTCTCAATAGACTTCTTAGTAATGATGTCGCGCGGACGCAAATTCTTTTTAATGGCTTCAACCAATACGATTGCTGATTCGTGTGCGCTAGCTACTTTCTCAGCATCTTCATTAGCCATCGTAGATGAGTAAGGTAGGCTCATGCCGAGTGCTTCAAATGATGAGCTCATCGTATTGGCGGTATACATACCTCCGCAAGAGCCGCTACCTGGGCAGGCGTGCTGCTCAACCCCTTTAAGATCGACTTCACTCAGGCGACCAGAGGTGAACTCGCCAACTGCTTCAAATGCAGAAACAATATTGAGATCTTTGCCTTTGAAGTGACCTGGTTTAATCGTGCCACCGTAAACATAGATGCTAGGTACATTCGTACGAGCCATGGCCATCATGCCACCAGGCATGTTTTTATCGCAACCGCCAATCACAACAACACCGTCTTGCCATAGACCATTTACGCAAGTTTCAATACTGTCAGCAATCACTTCCCGAGAAACGAGAGAGTATTTCATGCCTTCTGTACCCATGCCAATGCCATCAGATACCGTTGGCACACCGAATACTTGTGATTTAGCGTTAGCCTCTTCTAGGGCGATTACTACAGCGTCAGTTAGCTTTTGCAGACCGCTATTGCAGGGGGTAATCGTAGAGTGACCGTTGGCGACGCCTACCATGGGTTTTACAAAATCCGTTTCTTGGTAGCCCATCGCGTAATACATTGAGCGATTGGGAGCGCGGGCAACTCCTTCAGTGACGTTGCGTGAGCGTTCATTTAAGCGTTTCATGCTGATATTGACTCCAGAAAAGAATTGGTCGAAAAGCTCTATTGTGCCGTGAGATAAAGCAGAATGCAGGGGTTTATGTAGCCTTTTCTGCAACTCCACGATATGTCTTTTGAGGCATATTTAACCATTGTATTTCCCAATTAGCCCATCGTATTAGCTTCAAAGCTAATATCCTTTCAAAAATAGCTGCAGTACATTGCACTATTAATAACTTTTTCCTTCAAATTCAATGACTAAAGTTGGCCACATCTATCTAATTGACGACGATGCCTCGATGCGTACTTCTTTAAGCAGAATGCTCAAGGAGGTTGGATACATCGTTGAGGATTTTTCCTCGGCGGTCACATTTCTGGAGCATTCCTTGCCGGTATCCCCAGCTGTTATCTTGCTGGATATGCAAATGCCCGATATGACGGGCTTGGATTTACAGGAAAAATTGCTACAAATGGGCCGTAAGACCCCCATTGTGTTTGTCAGTGGTCAAAGCCATCCCCACCAGATTGTGAAAGGTCTCAAAAAAGGTGCCATCGACTTTCTTTTCAAACCATTTAATTTAGAGGATTTGCTCAAAGCAGTTGCTGATGCGATTGAATTCGATAGGCGTCAGTTAAAGCGGATTTCTAAGGAAGTCGAAACCAAAAAGGACTATGCCACCCTCACCCCAAGGGAAAAAGAGGTCTGTTTTTGGCTAGTGAAGGGCTTGCTTAATAAGGACATTGCTGTCAAGCTCGGAACCACTGACGCAACGATTAAGGTTCACAAGGCGAGGGTCATGGACAAAATGCATGTCGAGTCTGTTCAAACGCTGGTCGCTAAGTACTTGGAGTCTGAGCTTGAATATATCGAAAAAAGTTAGCTCTTTAGCTAATTTCCCTTGCCTAGCTTCAATACTATGATGGGGCATTCATTTGGCAAATAAATCACTTAAAACACTTTTGTGAATAGTCACCCTAAACTTCCTGAAATCAATAAAGAAGCTTTTACTCAAGCGCGGAAAAAACTCGGCTTAAGTACCAAGGATCTTGGTGGCATGGCTTGTTTATCAACTCGCCAAATTGAGCAAATTGAAAGTGGTGACATTAGCTCTTTTTATGGTGTGCAAGTGAAGTTGACTGCAGCCAAAAAAGTAGCAAAATTATTAGGCTTGAGTGAAGATGAAGCTTTTGATCTTAGTGAGCAGACTGCGCCTAAAGTGGTAGAGCCAGAGCCAATTGCAGTGCAAGCAAGCTCTGAGTCCAGTAAAAAACCCAAGTCAACAGCAAAGAATCCCTCTGCTAAGTCAGAGCAAGAAGCGTCCGCATTCATTGAGCAGCCCAAGGAAATTGTCCCTTCACCCAGCAATCCTCAGATAAAACCTGCAAAGAAAAAGAATACTTTCCTGTGGTTAAGTGTCTTAGCTGCCGCTGCATTTGCCATCATTAATCTGAGCCAATTCTTTTTTGCAGATCAGCCACAAGAGATAGTGATTGTTAAAGAGGAAGTCAAAGCAGTTCCACAGGCACCATCTCCTGCGCCACCTGAAGCGCCTCCGGCAACGCCACCTGTAACTTCATCAGCACCTACAGCTGCAACAGCACCTACAGCAGTGCTTGCCTCTGAAATCCCAACCGCCTGTCCTGCAGAAGATGCAATGATTCGCTTCAAACCTGAGGCGCCTCGTAAGGCGGCTGATATGGTTTACCTACAAGCCAAATCTAAGCAGGTGGTTTGCGTTATTGATGCCAGTGGTAAAACGCAGAATAAATTACTGGAGCCCGGAATTGGGGCCTCTTTTTACGGCAAGCCGCCATTTAAGGTTCTGACAGCGGGACTTGGAGAGGTAGATGTTTTCTTTCAGGGCGCAAAAGTACGCTTAGCAAACCCTGGTGGAAAAACACTGAGCTTGGAAGCGACTGAGGTGATATTACCTTCAGCAGATCCTACTGACTCCCAATTGCGCTAAGCGCTAAATGGGGTGGCTTATGCAGCCTTCCCCTTAAATGGATCAAACTGCTGAGTTGTCAGTTTCACCAGTACGAATGCGAATTGCCTGTTCGATAGCACTGACAAAAATCTTGCCATCACCAATTTTTCCAGTGCGCGCTGCTTTAGTAATGGCTTCAATCGCTGCTTCTGTACGATCGTCAGCAACCACCACTTCTACTTTTACTTTAGGTAAAAAATCGACAACGTACTCTGCGCCACGGTATAGCTCAGTGTGTCCTTTTTGACGACCAAAACCTTTTACCTCTGTAACGGTTAAGCCAGTAACGCCAACTTCAGCTAAGGCTTCACGCACTTCATCGAGTTTGAACGGTTTAATAATGGATGTGATTAGCTTCATATATTCCCCTTAATACAGTAATCATACCTAGAACTGAAATCAATTGCCTAAACAGACTCCAATCGCAAGCCTAAAACTTCGCCTTTACGCTTCTTACGCCCGAAATTGGGAGGTGATTGGGTAGCGCCAATCTCGCCCAAACGCCCGAGTGGTGACTTTAATACCCGGGGGTGCCTGACGCCGTTTATATTCGTTGAGCTTAATGAGGCGCGTTACTTTTTCAACGCTTTGGACATCAAAACCAGCAGCAATGATTTGTGCAATGGATTGGTTTTGTTCCATATAGCGCTCCACAATTCCATCGAGCACCTCATAAGATGGCAGACTGTCTTGATCCTTTTGATCAGGGCGCAATTCTGCAGAGGGCGCACGCGTCAAAATACGTTCCGGAATGACCGGCTCAATACTGTTGCGATAGGCACATAGGCGATAGACCAATGTTTTGGCAATATCTTTAATGACAGCAAAGCCACCTGCCATATCGCCGTATAGCGTGCAGTAGCCCACAGCCATTTCACTTTTATTGCCCGTGGTTAAAACCAGGCGCCCTGTTTTATTGGAGAGTGCCATGAGCAAAGTGCCACGTACTCTAGCCTGAATATTTTCTTCAGTAGCATCTGGCTCTAAACCCTGGAATTGCTCTGCTAAAGATTGCTCTAGAGCATCTACAGGTCCGCTAATCGGAATTTCGTCGTATTGCACGCCAAGGTTCTTGGCCATTTCTCTTGCATCGATCCAAGAGATATCGGCGGTGTAGCGTGAGGCCATCATGACTGCGCGTACCTTATCTGCACCTAAGGCATCAACGGCAATCGCCAAGACTAGGGCGGAGTCAACTCCGCCAGATAGGCCAATAATGACTCCTGGAAAACGGTTCTTTTGTATGTAATCGCGCACACCTAAAACGAGCGCTTGATAGGCTTGCGCCTCAATGCTCTGAGGTGGGGTGATGAGACCTTGCTCAAGTTCACCTTGAGCGTTGACGCTGACAAACCCTAAGCCGACATCAAACTGGGGCATGGCCATGACTACTTGACCCTGGCTATTGAGTGCAAATGAGCCGCCATCAAAGACCAATTCATCTTGACCGCCAACAGCATTTACATAGACCAAAGGCATTTGGTTGATTTCAATATGTCTACGCAATACTTCAATGCGTAAGGCTTCTTTTTGCAAATGATAGGGCGAGGCGTTTAATACCAGTAGTACCTGAGCACCTGCATCATGAGCTTGTTTTGCTGGGCCAACGTGCCATGCATCTTCACACAGAATAAGCCCATACTGAACGCCCGCATTTTCAAAGACACAGGCTTGATTGCCGGCTGAAAAATAACGGACCTCATCAAATACTTCATGGTTAGGTAATTCTTGTTTGGCATAGCCTGTAATCACTTGACCATCACGCAGAACGGACGCAAAGTTTTGTAAACCAGCTACTGTTTTTTTAGGATGACCAACAATGACGACTAGACCGGGAAATTTCTTGAGCTCCAAGGTCAGGCGCTTAAGCTCTTCTTCCGCTGCTTCAATAAAAGCAGGGCGTAGGAGTAAGTCTTCTGGGGGATAACCTGTGAGCGATAGCTCTGGGGTGAGAACAACAGCAGCGCCTTTGCTAAAAGCATCTGATGCCGCTTGAGAGATGAGTCGCGCGTTGCCAGGCAAATCACCCAGTAAAGGGTTGATTTGCGCTAAGGCGATGGTTTGCGAGCTCACTCCCAATTGTGTATCAATTACTTCTGTGACTTGGCGTAACCTTCAATGCCATCCAGAATTTCTTGATGAGCGGCAGCAACACCAACCCAACCTTTTACCTTGACCCATTTTCCTTTTTCGAGATCTTTGTAGTGCTCAAAGAAGTGTTGGATTTGGTTAAGGAGTAATTCGTTAACATCTTCTGGTTTTTGCAAATGCTTATAGATAGGCAAAATCTTATCTTCTGGAACCGCTAATAGCTTCGCATCTTGACCACCTTCGTCTTCCATTTCGAGCATGCCAATAGCGCGGCAGCTTACTACTGAGCCAGGTACCAATGCAAATGGTGTCATGACGAGTACATCAACTGGGTCGCCATCGCCAGCGATAGTGTGCGGAATGTAACCGTAGTTACATGGATAATGCATTGCAGTACCCATAAAGCGATCTACAAAGAGGCAGCCACTTTCTTTATCCACCTCATACTTGACTGGATCAGCGTTCATTGGGATTTCAATGATGACGTTGAAACTTTCTGGGATCTTTTTACCTGGGCTGACTTTGTCGTAACTCATAAATACTCCGCTTATTAATTAATGAATACCTCGATATTAGCAAAGAGGCGTTTAACTGGTTGGAATAGCTAGCTGGATCTATTTTAAAGCCTTTAAGGATCCCTACTTTTACCATCGGATGGGGCAGCCAATAAAAAACGCCCAACATTGTCGCTGGGCGTTTTTGAGGATTGAGTCTATTAGTCGAGAGTCTCTAAATAGCGCTGCGCATCCAGAGCTGCCATACAGCCAGTTCCGGCGCTGGTAATCGCTTGACGATAAATATGATCTTGCACATCGCCTGCTGCAAAGACACCGGGGATATTAGTTGCTGTAGCGTTACCTTCTAAACCTGAATGGGTTTTCAGGTAGCCATTATTCATCTCTAACTGACCTACAAATAATTCAGTATTCGGTTTATGACCAATCGCAATGAAGGCGCCGGTGACAGTAATCTCTTCTGTGCTGCCATCTTGTTTCTTGATCCGTACCCCAGTGACGCCTTTGTCATCACCCAACACTTCATCTAAAGTGGAATTGAGTTTGAGTTCTACCTTGCCTTCAGCTACCTTAGCCATGAGACGATCATTCAAAATGGGCTCGGCACGGAATTTATCGCGACGATGAATGACTGTAACTTTCTTCGCAATGCCAGTGAGGTAGAGCGCCTCTTCAACTGCGGTATTGCCACCGCCAACGACGCAGACATCTTGGTTGCGATAAAAGAAGCCATCACAGGTTGCGCAACCAGAAACGCCACGACCCATGAATGCCTCTTCACTAGGTAAGCCAATGTATTGAGCAGATGCTCCTGTGGAAATAATCAAGGCATCACACGTATACGTTCCAGAATCACCTTCCAGGCGAATCGGTTTTTCAGTCAGCACTGCCGTATGAATATGATCAAAAATAATATTGGTATTAAACCGTTCAGCATGCTTTAAAAAGCGGTCCATGAGTTCTGGGCCTTGAACGCCATCAGGGTCAGCGGGCCAGTTTTCCACATCGGTAGTCGTCATTAATTGACCACCTTGGGCGAGTCCAGTAATCAGGGTGGGGCTTAAATTGGCGCGGGCTGCATATACGGCAGCGGTGTAGCCAGCAGGGCCAGAACCTAGAATCAGGACTTTGGAGTGTTTAGGAGTATTTGTAGTCATACCCAAATTATAGGATTGCTTGATTACAATCGTAGGAACATGGCAAGAACCACATACCCGAAGTCCAAAACCCCATTGCCCCAGCCCCCCGAGAATTCTGGGCAGGGAAGGATGCCCCGCCTTCTATTAGAGGCACGCTGGTTCATCTCCTGCGGCCTTTGCCTAGGCCTATTTGCCATCTTGGTGACCTATTCCAAGGCAGATCCTGCTTGGTCGCATGCCAGTTTTGAGGTCCCTAAGAACCTAGGAGGTCGTTTTGGTGCCTATTTAGCGGATTTATTGCTCTATATCTTCGGTATTTCTGCATTCTGGTGGGTAGTGTTGTTTGGGCGCCGAGTGCTCAGTGGCTGGCGCGAGCTTTGGAGTATTCCTTTGCCACCCGATCCTGATGCCAAGCCAGACTCCTTATTGGTGCGTTGGTTGGGCTTTGGTCTGACTTTAGTGAGTAGTATGGGTCTTGAGTCCATCAGGCTTCATTCCTTGGCATGGGAGCTCCCAAGACCTCCTGGAGGCATTTTGGGTGAGCTTATTGGCGATCCGCTACAGATGACCTTGGGCTTTACAGGTTCGACTCTGGTCCTTTTATTTGGGTTTTGTGCAGGGCTGTCCTTATTTCTGCATTTTTCTTGGTTAGACGTTGCTGAAAAAGTGGGGCGATCACTAGAAGTGGCATTTAACTACCTGCGTGAACGCCGGGATAGTCAAGAAGATCGCAAGCTTGGTGAGGTAGCAGCTGAAGAGCGTGAAGAGTTTGTCGAAGAGTTTCGCGGTCGCGTCGAAATTGCGAAGCCTGTGCAAATCGTGCGTGCTCCAGTAGAGATTCCCAAGAGTGCCCGCGTAGAACGTGAAAAGCAGCAACCACTATTTGTTGATATCCCAGATTCAGAATTACCACCCTTGGCATTGTTAGATCCCGTACCAGAAGTAAAAGAAACCATTTCAGCGGATGTGCTGGAATTTACTTCTCGCTTAATCGAGCGCAAGTTAGCCGAGTTCGGTGTTGAAGTGAAGGTTATTGCTGCTTACCCTGGCCCCGTAGTAACTCGTTATGAGATCGATCCTGCGGTGGGAGTCAAGGGTAGTCAGATTGTGAATCTTTCTCGTGACTTGGCGCGATCCCTAGGTGTGGTGAGTATGCGCGTGGTAGAAACGATTCCTGGTAAGACCTGCATGGCTTTGGAATTACCAAATCCAACCCGTCAATCGGTATACCTCTCTGAGATTTTGAGTTCACAGGTTTACAACGATAGCCATTCCAATCTCACGCTCTCATTGGGTAAAGATATTTCAGGTAGCCCGATTGTGGCTGACTTGGCGAAGATGCCACACTGCTTAGTTGCGGGTACTACTGGTGCTGGTAAGTCTGTTGGTATTAATGCCATGATTTTGTCGATTCTCTTCAAGGCGAAGCCTGATGAGGTGCGCCTCATCATGATTGATCCGAAGATGCTGGAGATGGCCATGTACGACAAGATTCCCCATCTCTTGTGCCCAGTAGTAACGGATATGAAGCAGGCTTATAACGCCCTGAACTGGGCGGTCAATGAGATGGAGCGTCGCTACAAACTGATGAGTAAGTTTGGCGTGCGTAACCTTGCAGGTTTTAACAAAAAGATTTTAGAGGCAGAGGAAAAAGGTGAGAAGCTCACCAATCCATTTAGCTTAACTCCGGATGATCCAGAGCCAATCTATAAAGCCCCAGTGATTGTGATTGTGATCGATGAGTTGGCCGATCTTATGATGGTCTCTGGTAAGAAGATTGAAGAGCTGATTGCACGTATTGCACAAAAGGCTCGTGCTGCTGGCATTCATTTGGTATTAGCAACTCAGCGTCCAAGTGTGGATGTGATTACCGGTTTGATTAAGGCAAACGTACCTACTCGTATCTCTTTTCAGGTCAGTAGCAAGATTGATAGCCGCACCATCTTAGATCAACAGGGTGCTGAAGCTCTGTTGGGTATGGGCGACATGCTGTACATGGCGCCAGGCACTGGATTGCCTGTGCGTGTTCACGGTGCGTTTGTATCCGATGATGAAGTCCACCGCGTAGTCGAATGGCTTAAAGAGAAGGGCGAAGCCAATTACATCGATGGCGTCTTAGAAGGTGCTGATGAATCCAACATTGATGCTCTAACTGGTGAAGGTGGTGGTGAAGCTGATCCGCTGTATGACCAAGCGGTAGCGATTGTTTTAGAAAATAAACGCCCATCTATTTCTTTGGTGCAGCGCCATTTGCGCATTGGCTATAACCGCGCAGCGCGTTTACTCGAGGATATGGAAAAAGCAGGACTCGTCTCGAAGATGGGTAATGGCGGTAACCGTGAAATCCTTCACCGTCCATCTGAATAAGGCTATTATTTTGCAAAGATTTTTATCCGCAAGCCGTGCGGTTATCTTGGGCGCGGTAATATTGTTGCCAGCCCAATTTGCCTTGGCTGATGCAGACAGTGGGGCGGATCAACTACGTCAATTTGTGCGCAATTCTAAAACTGCCCAAGGTGAATTTGTTCAGCAACAGCTGCGTGCACCAAGAGCAAATGAGCCACAGGACAAAGGTTTAAAGCTGGTTCGTCAAACCCAAGGCAATTTTGTTTTTCAAAGGCCTGGACGTTTTGTCTGGGAAACGCAAAAGCCTTATGAACAAAAACTGATTGCTGATGGCAAGCAGTTGATCTTGTGGGATAAAGATTTAAACCAAGCTACCTTCAGGTCTGCTGGGCAGGCTTTAGCAACGACTCCCGCAGCAATCTTATTTGGCGAGACTTCTTTAGATCAGCATTTTGATTTGGTTGAAGGGGAAGAGCGTTTGGGAATGAAATGGGTTGCCTTGGTGCCTAAAAAGAACCCTAATAACTCCAAGAGCGACTTGCCCTATACCAAGATTTCGGTGGGTATGGCAAATAGCCTACCTAAGGCCTTAGAGTTGATTGATGGCTTGGGTAGCGTTGTTTTGGTGACCTTGGATAAAATTCAGCTCAACATTAATCTGCCTGCCAATAGCTTTACTTTTATTCCACCGGCTGGCGCAGAAGTCCTACGCTTAAACTAGAGCCTTACCCATTTTAGATATTTAACCCTACAGAGCATTACATGATTGATCCGCAACTCCTTCGTAAAGACATCGCAGCCGTGGCTGCTCGCTTAGCAAATCGTAAGTTTTTGCTCGATGTTGAGAAATTCAACACCTTAGAGGCTGAGCGCAAATCCTTACAAACACGGACAGAAGAACTGCAAGCCAAACGCAATCAATTGGCTAAAGCGATTGGCATGAAAAAAGGCAAGGGCGAAGATGCTGCTGCTGAGATGGCTGAAGCATCGCAGATTAATGTGGATATGGAATCGGGCGTAGCAAGACTGGCTATTCTACAAAATGAAATTGCTGATTTTTTAATGGGCATTCCCAATCTTCCGGATGAGACGGTACCGGTTGGCAAAGATGAAAATGACAATAAAGAAGTGAAGCGTTGGGGGGAGTTGCCAAACTTTTCGTTTCCAGTCAAAGACCATGTGGATTTAGGTGCAGGTCTAGGGCTTGATTTTGAATCAGCGGCAAAAATCAGTGGTTCCCGTTTTGTAGTTCTCAAGGGGCAGCTCGCTCGCTTGCATCGTGCTTTGGCGCAATTCATGCTCGATGTACATACAGGTCAACATGCCTACCAAGAGCTGTATGTGCCCTTTATGGTCAATGCGGCATCGATGCGTGGCACTGGCCAACTACCCAAGTTTGAGGAGGACCTTTTTAAGGTTCCCCGTCAAATGGGCGGAGAAGATGGCAATGGTGAAGCAAAAACAGAAAACTTTTACCTGATTCCTACTGCAGAAGTGCCGGTAACTAATTTAGTGCGCGATACGATTACTGCAGAGCAAGATTTACCGCTTAAATTTGTTGCTCATACACCATGCTTTAGGTCTGAGGCAGGAAGCTATGGACGTGATGTACGCGGCATGATTCGTCAACATCAGTTTGAAAAAGTAGAGTTAGTACAAATTGCGAAGCCAGAAGAATCCATGCAGTTGCTAGAAGAGCTAACAGCTCACGCAGAAAAGATTTTGGAGTTGCTCGAATTGCCTTACAGAAAAGTATTGCTCTGCACGGGTGATATGGGTTTTGGTAGCACCAAGACTTATGACTTAGAGGTATGGATTCCATCGCAAAATGCCTATCGAGAAAT
>JAXIUI010000031.1:0-23094 GCA_034680725.1 Polynucleobacter sp. | reverse complement strand
CCTATGATTCTGGTGGAAACTGGCGGTCAAGAAAAAACGGTTTAAAACATTTTCTCCAGACTGTCATTTATCTCAAAAGGATATTTGGCAGTTTGGCAGAAATATCGTTTCATAGCCATAATGTCTCATGGTTGAAAAAGTCATCCCCATTCGTTTAGATGAAGGTCAGGGCCTGACACCGTCTATACCTGGACGACTGATTGCTCCAAACGGATTTACGAAAGATACACGTGGACGGCCCTTACGTGATCTCCGGATTTCTGTTACTGATCGTTGCAACTTCCGCTGCACTTACTGCATGCCAAAGGAAGTGTTTGACTCCAATTATCCCTACCTCTCTCATAGTGATCTTCTCAGCTTTGAAGAAATCACGCGATTGACTACGATCTTTGCTAGCCTTGGCGTAGAGAAAATTCGCCTGACTGGAGGGGAGCCTTTATTGCGTAAAAATCTTGAGATGCTCGTGGAAATGCTTGCGAAAATTCGTACTCCGGCGGGCAAACCTCTCGATTTAACGCTCACTACCAACGGTAGCATCTTGCGTAAAAAAGCTGCAGCACTCAAAGCAGCAGGTTTACAGCGTCTCACCATCAGTCTTGATGGCTTGAATGACGCTATTTTCAAAAAAATGAATGATGTTGATTTTCCGGTTACTGATGTACTAGATGGAATAGCTGCCGCCCAAGAAGCGGGCTTTACCAATCTCAAAGTCAATATGGTGGTTAAAAAAGGAACGAACGACCAAGAGATTGTTGCCATGGCGAAACATTTCAAGGGTAGCGGCGTCACACTGCGCTTTATTGAATTTATGGATGTGGGAAGCTCTAATGGTTGGAATATGTCTCAAGTTCTCCCTTCTCAAGAAGTGGCCGATCGCATCAATGCTGTGTTTCCCATTGAAGCAATTGAAGCCAACTACCCTGGTGAGGTTGCTCAGCGCTGGCGCTACCTAGATGGTTCTGGTGAGATTGGCTTCATCTCGAGCGTGACTCAAACCTTTTGCCATGAGTGCACTCGGGCGCGAATTTCAACTGATGGCCAACTGTATCTTTGTTTATTTGCGAATGCAGGCTTTGATTTCAAAACATTGTTGCGCTCAGGAAAATCTGATTTAGAAATTGCTAATGCAATCATGAGCACCTGGACAAAGCGCGAAGATCACTATTCTGAAATTCGGGGCTCAAATACACCTAGCGCTACAGGTGCTCGAAAAGTAGAAATGTCATACATCGGCGGCTGATGAATTCTTCAAAAAACATTACGGGACTTATTTTGGCAGGAGGCCGCGCACAACGAATGGGCGGCGTTGACAAAGGTCTGATTATGTTTCGTAACAAACCTTTAATTGAATCTACCATCGAGCGCTTAAATCCTCAAGTGGCTAGTATTCTGATTAATGCCAATCGCAATATTACGAAGTATGCGCACTATGGATTCCCAGTCATCATGGATGAAACTCCCGACTTTTCAGGCCCTTTGGCGGGGTTTTCTATTGGCCTCAAGCATTGCCAAACCCCCTATCTGTTGACTTCTCCTTGTGACTCCCCTTTGCTTCCAGAAGATCTTGCGGAAAAAATGATGACTGAACTAGAGTCAAACAATTTAGATTTAGTCTATGCGTCCTCAGTGGAAAATGGCAAGATTTGGGCGCAACCTGTTTTTTGTTTAATGCGTAACAATTTACGTGAATCATTAAGATCCTTTTTAGATAAGGGTGATTTGAAGATTGATCGCTGGTTTAAAGAGTTAAATAGTGGCACCGTCATTTTTGAGAACGCGCTTGCTTTTGCTAACGTCAATACACCAGAAGAGCTAGAGGCCTTAGAAAAAGTATCTTCATGAGCAGCCCCAAACCCCTTTCCCCTAATAACCCGATTCTGCTCACCCCTTCATTGCATGTGGATGAAGCGCGCAGAGCCATTGCTGGTTTAGTAACTGATTTGATTTCCGAATCTCGCAACCGCAGCACTGCTAGCGATATTGAGGTCGTTTCCCTAGATCAAGCAATTAACCGAATTTTGGCCGAGGATTTGCTCTCGCCGATTGATGTTCCTGCAGCAGATAACTCAGCAATGGATGGCTATGCTTTTAGTGGTAATTGTCTAGAGACTCAAGACTCGGACATCACACTTAAGGTTGTAGGAACTGCGTTTGCAGGCAAGCCTTATGAGGGAGGCATCGGCCAAGGAGAGTGTCTCAAAATCATGACTGGGGCATTAATGCCACCTGATTGCGACACAGTCATCCCGCAAGAATTCACGAGTCCAAGTAATTCGGCTGATAGTGCAATAGTGACCTTTCAGCAAAGCCAATTAAAGCGTGGCGAGAATAGACGCCTTGCTGGTGAAGATTTACGGAGGGGTAAAGCTGCAATCGTAGCGGGTCGCTTATTGCGCCCATCTGATCTTGGTCTTGCCGCCTCTTTAGGAATTGCGAAACTAAAAGTGCATCGCAAACTCAAAGTCGCTATTCTCTCCTCAGGTGATGAGTTGCGACCTCTTGGTCAATTGCTGGATGCTGGCAGTATTTATGATAGCAATCGTTATAGTCTTCACGGCTTACTCAAGCGCTTGAATTTAGAAATCATCGATTGTGGAATTGTGCGTGATGATCCCGCATCACTCAAAGCAGCCTTTATCGAGGCAGCCACAAAAGCAGATGTTTTAATTTCCTCTGGTGGTGTCTCAGTTGGTGAAGCAGACTTCACAAAGCAGATCATGCAAGAATTAGGCGATGTCGGGTTTTGGAAAATTGCGATGCGACCAGGACGCCCTATGGCTTTTGGAGTGTTCAAACCCATAGCAGAAGCTGGCGCAAAACATAAAACACTCTTTTTTGGTTTACCTGGTAATCCAGTAGCCGTCATGGTGACCTTCTATCAATTTGTCAGATCCGCCCTACTTCAACTCAATGGTGCCAGTCAGACAGAACCCCTCCTAACCCAAGCTATCGCTCAAACCTCGATTCGTAAAAAGCCAGGTCGAACTGAATTTCAGAGGGCCATCATGGAGCGCGGAGTCAATGGACAGCCCACTGTTCGCATAACTGGCAGCCAGGGTGCCGGCATTCTCAGGTCCATGAGTGAGGCAAATTGCTTTGTGATTCTCAATCATGAACAAGGGAATGTTGCTGCTGGTGATTGGGTAGATGTGGCGCTTTTCGACGGACTGCTTTAAGATTGCACCTCATGAAACTCAGTAAAAAAGAACTTGTTTTCCTAGATCCTATGCATACTGCCAAAACACTGGTTTTGGTTTATCTCTGCTTCTCAGTACCGATTGTGTTGTTGGCCCTATTTGTTGCCTTCATTCGTGATGGCGCTATTCCCGGATTTACTGTACTGTCGGCGTTAATCTTAAATGCCATATTAGGCTTTGGTTTACTTTGGATTGCGTGCAAAGTGTACAACTGGGTCGCCGGAAAATTTGGCGGTATTGAATTAGCTCTCAGAGAGCTTCCAGAAGAAATTGAAGCTGACTAATCTCTCAGTCAGCTTATATTCAATCGCTTAAGCTTTAAATACTTCGGCATTAATCAAACTTGGTGGCTTGTTGCCAGCAAGCGCAGCTGTCAAATTTTTAATCGCAAGATCTACCATCGCTCTGCGCGTCTTCTCGGTTGCGCTAGCAATATGCGGGGCCAATACGATATTGCTGCACTTGAGCAATTCAGGGTGTACCTTAGGCTCGCCTTCAAAGACATCTAAACCTGCAGCAAAGATCGTTCTATTTTGCAATGCCTGTGCCAGAGCAGCATCATCCACAATGCCTCCACGTGCGATATTGATCAATGTCGCCGTAGGCTTCATTAGACCAAGTTCCTTAGCGCCAATCGTATGATGATTTTCTGGGGTGTAAGGCAGTACAAGAATGACATGATCTGCTGTACGCAGTAGTTCCTCTTTTGCAACATACGTTGCGCTATAAGTCTTTTCTTCATCTGCGGATAAACGGCTACGATTGTGATAGATCACTTTCATACCGCAGCCTAGCGCACGGCGAGCAATCCCTTTGCCAATCCGCCCCATGCCAATAATGCCCAAGGTACTGCCATTTAAGTCCATGCCCAATGGGTTATTCACAATCGACCACTGGTCCCATTTACCCGCCCGAACCCAATGCTCAGATTCAGTGATGCGCCTAGTAGCGGCCATCAACAGAGCAAAGCCAAAATCTGCCGTTGTATCCGTAAGAACATCAGGGGTATTAGTGGCCATCACCCCTGCCGCAGTAATCGCCGGGACATCAAAATTGTTATAGCCCACAGAAATATTGGCCACAATCTTCAGTTGATCTGCTTGGGATAGTGCTTGAGCATCAATCCGCTCGCTACCGGCAACCAAGGCACCTTCAACCATGGATAGCTCCTTTTGGAGCTCCTGGGGGGTAAAAACCTTGTCAGCCTGATTTGAACGAACCTCAAAAGATTCTTCCAATTTAGCCAGCGCATCTGGAAATATAGCTCTGGCAACTAGAATTTTCGGTTTAGTGTTACTCATCAGGGTTCCTCATATTTTTAAGCCATGTCAAGCTGACATCATTCTTGCTATTAAAGATAGGCTGGCAGTAGAGTTTACTCACACCCTACCGACCAATCAGAATCTGGCCTTTTATTAATGCACTGCAATATAAATAAGTGGAATACCAAGGGGAAACCCCCAATCCAATATTTGCCGATTTGGTCTATCTTACGAGTTGATTTAAGCGCATTTAACAGTTGTTTTTAATAGTTTAATAAATACAGGAGATTCAGATGTCTGAAACAACGAACAATAGTCCACGTCGTAAATTTCTAAAGAACGTTGCCGTTGGTAGTGCTGGTGCAACTGCTATGGCTATCCCAATGATTTCTTCTGCGCAAACTGTAAACTTGCGCTTTCAGTCAACTTGGCCAGCTAAAGATATTTTCCATGAATATGCTAATGACTACGCTACCAAAGTTAATGCAATGTCAGGTGGCCGATTAAAAGTTGACGTGCTCCCTGCTGGCTCCGTAGTTAAAGCCTTTGATATGTTAGACGCTGTATCTAGCGGTACATTAGATGGCGGTCATGGAGTTTTAGCTTACTGGTACGGTAAAAGCGCCGCCTTGGCACTTTGGGGATCTGGCCCAGCCTTCGGCATGGACGCAAATACATTACTGTCTTGGAATCAATATGGTGGCGGCCAGCAATTACTAGATGAAATCTACAAGGATCTCAAACTGGATGTCGTCTCCTTCCCTTATGGCCCAATGCCTACACAGCCATTGGGATGGTTTAAAAAGCCAATTGCAAAAGCAGAAGATTTGAAGGGTCTAAAGTACCGTACTGTTGGTCTCTCTATTGAAATCTTTACAGATATGGGCGCTTCAGTTCAAGCCCTTCCTGGCGGCGATATTATTCCCGCAATGGATCGTGGCGTGTTAGATGCAGCTGAATTTAATAATGCTTCTTCAGATCGCCTCTTAGGCTTCCCAGATATTTCTAAAGTCAACATGCTCCAGAGCTTCCACCAAAGCTCAGAGCAATTCGAAATTATCTTTAACAAGAAGAAGTTTGATTCATTGCCAAAAGACCTCCAGGCTATCTTGAGCTACGGAACTCAGGCAGCTTCTGCAGACATGTCCTGGAAAGCGATTGACCGTTACTCTAAAGACTTTGCTGAGTTACAAACAAAAGACAAGGTTAAGTTCTATGCAACACCGAAATCTATCTTGGTTGCTCAGCTAAAAGCCTGGGATAAGATCATCGCTAAGAAGGCCTCTGAGATTCCAATGTTTAAGAAGGTATTGGATTCCCAAAAAGCCTTTGCTCAACGCGCAGTTCGTTGGGATTTACTCACCAATGTAGACATGAAGATTGCTTACGACCACTACTTTAAGGGTTAGTAGCTTTAAAAAGCCAAATTGAGTAGGTATAATTTGGCCTCATGCGTATCTGAACCGGACGGCATCCCCGTCCGGTTTTTCATAGCGGCATCGAGAAATAGAGAATTACCTTAGGAGACCCGGTTCATGGATAAATTCATGCTCACAGTAGATGAGATTAGTACTTTCGTAGGTAAAGCCACGGCATGGCTCGTAGTGCTTTTAATGCTGATGGTATGTACTGATGTAGTGAGGCGCTATGCATTGAACTCTCCATCTGCCTGGATCGGTGAATTATCAGTGATGGCCTATGGCACACTGTTTATGCTTTGCGGAGCATACACACTCGCACAAAATGGCCACGTTCGAGGCGACTTCCTTTACGGCTCAATGAAGCCACGCACCCAGGCAACATTAGACTTAATTTTGTACGTTACCTTCTTCCTACCAGGAATTGTTGCATTGGTTTATGCAGGCTATACCTATGCAGCAGAATCGTGGCGTATTGGTGAGCACACCACGCAAATTGCAAATGGTCCGCCACTTTACCCATTTAAAACCATTATTCCGGTTGCTGGAGCCTTTGTATTGTTACAAGGGTTTGTAGAAATCTTACGTTGCATCATCTGCATCAGAACCGGTGTGTGGCCAGCACGCCTGAAGGATGCTGCAGAAACTGACGTGATTGAGCAGCAACTAGCTGCATCTACGCACGTCGATGAAGAATCCCGTCAAAATGCCATCAAAAATGCTAAATCCATCGATGAAGCAGCTCATCATCGCATTGGTCAAACTAAAGAGATAAATCATGAGTGATCCAATCCTTGGTCTAATTATGCTAGGCCTGATTATTGTTGTAATCATGCTTGGCTTCCCCACTGCCTTCACCTTAATGGGTCTGGGCATGATGTTTGGTTTTGCAGCCTTTTACGATCCATCACAAAGCTGGACAGCTAACAAAGTATTTACTTTGATGGTGCAGCGGACTTTTGGAGGTATGACGAATGATGTCCTGCTTTCAATTCCGCTCTTTGTTCTCATGGGGTACGTCATGGAACGTGGGGCCTTGGTCGACAAAATGTTCTACAGCATTCAGCTGGCATTTCGTCGATTACCAGCCTCACTTGCTGTTGCTACATTAATTGTTTGTACCTTTTGGGGCATCGCAAGCGGCCTAGTTGGTGCAGTGGTTGTTCTTATGGGCGTTATTGCCATGAAACCAATGCTCAACGCCGGTTACGATACTCGCCTTGCGGCAGGTGTTATTACTGCTGGCGGTACCTTAGGTATTTTGATCCCCCCCTCAGTCATGATCATTGTTTATGCTGCTGTGGCTGGTCAATCCGTTGTTAAACTCTATGCTGCAGCAATGGTTCCAGGATTTTTCCTCGCCTTTTTGTACCTGGTTTACATCATTGGCTGGGCTTTAATTAATCCTAAAGTTGCTCCTAAGCTTCCACCCGAGCAATTACAGGTGCCGATTCCTGCGCCGATTCGTTTTCTACGGGATCACTACGCACACAACATGTTGGTGGCCTCTTTTAAAGCCATGTTCTCTCCAGCACAATTTCTAAATGCCCCCGGTGAAGCAAGACTCTCGTACGCGAAAATTGTAAAGAATGTGCTGGCAGCATTAACACCTCTCATTTTGGCGGTACTCACTATGTGGGGTGTATGGTGGTATGTCATCATTCATCAGCAGGCAGAAAAAGATGCCCTGAATGTTCCAGTAGTGACGCAAGTTGCCAAAGCATCCAACGCCGCATCATCGGAGCCTACTGATGGCCCCCTCGTAGCGCTTGATGCTACATCAGCTTCATCGGACTCTAAAGAAGCTGAAGAAGATGCACCCTTGGTTGCCCTAGATGCGGCTGCAGGAGACGATCCTCTTGCTGCTGAGAGCATCCCAGAAGCTGCCGCTGGCCCACCAGAAAACTTTGAGCTGTACTTTGCGCTGACCTCAGTTCTCTTCGCGCTTTTGTTAATTTATTACTACATTAAGTTCGATGAGGAGCAGTTTGAAATTCTGAAATTGCTTATTGAGTCAGTCATGCCCTTGGGCGTTTTGACAATCTTGGTATTGGCAGTCATCTTGCTAGGAATCACTACTGCTACTGAATCTGCAGCCGTTGGTGCACTCGGCGCCTTTATCCTGGCATTCCAAGCGGGAACCTTGAATTTCGAGCGCACCAAGCAGGCGGTATTTTTAACAGCCAAAACTACTTCAATGGTTTGCTGGCTATTCGTAGGTTCAGCGCTTTTCTCCGCTGTATTTACGATTCTTGGCGGTCAATCCGTTATTGAACAGTGGGTATTAAAGCTCGATCTCACGCCAATTCAGTTTATGTTGCTCTCCCAAGCAATCATCTTCCTTTTGGGATGGCCATTAGAGTGGACTGAAATCATTGTGATTTTCGTTCCAATCTTCTTGCCCTTATTGGCTCATTTCCAAATTGATCCACTCCTATGGGGCACCTTGGTATTCGTCAACCTACAGGCAGCTTTCCTATCGCCGCCGGTTGCGATGTCCGCCTTCTACCTCAAAGGGGTTTCACCACCAGGGGTTACGCTCAACCAGATTTTTGCTGGAATGATGCCGTACATGTTCATCGTGATTGCCTGTATGGTCATGATGTATGTTTGGCCTGGTATGACCCTATGGTTCCCTAAGTTCCTTTACGGATAGTAGTAAAAAGGTTGCACAACAAAAAAGCGCTCATCAGAGCGCTTTTTTTGTTTGGGCCAGAATAACTAGGCAGTCTGCTTAAGCAATTCAGTATTGGTCTTACCTAGAGCAAGCGTGAAAAGGCTTTGCCAGTAATTGAAGGAAGCCAACTCATCCTCTTCTAACTCCATCTCAATGAAGGCTGGGTGCCTAATCAGTGATAGCCAAATTCGGCAAAACATTTTGTCCTCAAGAGTCGCGGGCTTGCTCACGAAAGGAATTTCCTCAATCTCAGGAATTAAATCGTAGACGCCGTCCTCACTCTCTGCCATGCTTTGCTTATCCCTGCTCAAACGCATGAGCTCAAGCATTACTCGACCCAATTGATCGTAGTGCCCCTCCCAACAAAGGGGTGTAGAGGCGATCTCCTCGGTTTGTTTGAGATAGTTACGAGCAAAACTACTCCAAGCATAAGCGAGATCAAACTCGGTCTTTACCTTAGCGTTTTGAAGCTTACTTGGTAAAGGGGTAGCTTTCATCGCATCCAGACTCGAATCACCATCAAATGTGTAATCAATAATTAATAATGGCTTTGCTGTTTTATCAATTCTGAGTCGATACTCTTCCATAATCCAATCTTTTCCTATTGAGGTTATTAGTGCCAATCCTCAAAGTGTAATCAATTGAGGCACGCTCCCGGGAAAAGATGGGTGAACGTAAACAAGGTCCTAAGGGAAAGCCCTCGCTCTGACATGGGCTTTGATTGGGGCGACACTTTGAACCTATCTTCAATTGGGCATTTAGCCCTATTTTCAGCCAGCAATTGCAGGATACCCGACCAGGGGAAATATGGCTTTTTCTATAAAAGTAAGCCGATTCAGCTAGAATTAAACCTATAAACCCAGTTGTTTAGAGCCCCCACACCTGAAAATTGAACCATCATGACTTACGTTGTTACTGAAGCCTGTATTCGTTGCAAATACACAGACTGTGTTGATGTCTGTCCTGTGGATTGTTTTCGTGAAGGCCCTAACTTTTTAGTGATCGATCCAGACGAGTGCATTGATTGCGCGGTATGTGTGCCAGAGTGCCCGGTAAATGCCATCTATGCAGAAGATGATGTACCAGGGGATCAACAAGCATTTATCAAACTCAATGCCGAACTCTCGCCTGGCTGGACTTCAATCACCAAATCCAAAGCGGCTCTTCCTGAGGCTGAGGAGTGGAAAGACGTTAAAAACAAACTTGACCAACTGGTAAAGTAAATTGCACCCCCCCATTGAAACCGATGCAGTCATTATTGGCTCCGGTCCAGTGGGACTCTTCCAGGTATTTGAGCTTGGACTTCTGGAAATTAGAGCCCATGTTATTGATTCCCTTCCGGAAGTAGGCGGTCAATGTATTGAGCTGTATCCTGACAAACCGATATACGATATCCCAGCAATACCAGTCTGCACTGGCCGTGAGCTTGTGGATAATCTACTGCAACAGATCAAGCCTTTTTCACCACAGTTTCATTTAAATCAAGAAGTCTCCAGCCTGGAAAAGCAAGTTGATGGTCGCTTCCTAATTGGTACATCTCAAGATCAGCATTTTCTAGCAAAGACTGTCTTTATAGCGGCTGGTGTTGGTGCATTTCAGCCAAGAACCCTCAGCCTTGAGGGTATCGAAGCCTTTGTAGACCGGCAAGTTTTTTATCGCGTCAAAGATCCAGAGCAGTTCTTTGGCAAAGAGATAGTGATTTGTGGTGGCGGAGATTCCGCCCTTGACTGGGCACTGTACTTTGTTGGTAAAGCCGCTAGCGTGACATTAATCCATCGTCGAGATGAATTCAAAGCGGCTCCTCAATCTGTAGAAAAAATGCGGGCACTCTGTGCAGCCGGAGTACTTAAGCTATGCATTGGACAAATTACTGGGCTTGAAGAATCCAATGGTAATTTAACCAGGATTGAGGTCAGTAATATTGATGGAGAAACCCAGCAACTGCCCGTTGATATCCTGCTACTTTTTTATGGACTGTCGCCTAAATTGGGTCCTATAGCGCATTGGGGTTTAGACATTGATCGCAAACAAATCGCAGTAGATACCGCTTGTTTTCAGACAAGTACGCCAGGAATTTATGCTGTTGGCGACATCAATATCTATCCTGGCAAGAAAAAACTGATCTTGTCAGGCTTTCATGAAGCAGCATTAGCTGCCTTTGCGGCAGCGGCCTACCTAGCACCTGAAAAACAGATTCAGCTCCAGTACACCACAACCTCACCCAAACTACATAAAGCGCTTGGAGTCGACTCCCCAAGATTCGAGTAAGCTCTACCCATAACCGAATTCATTAGCCCAATACACACATGCATCAATATCACAATCTCATGAAGGAACCCCTTGAAAAAGGCGTCCAAAAATCTGACCGCACTGGGACTGGCACCATCTCCATCTTTGGCCATCAAATGCGTTTTAATTTGGCCGAAGGTTTTCCGATGGTCACGACCAAGAAATTACATCTAAAGTCGATCATCCTAGAATTGCTGTGGTTCCTAAAAGGAAGTACTGATAACAATTGGCTCAAAGAGCGTGGCGTTTCTATTTGGAATGAATGGGCAGCGCCTGATGGCGACCTTGGCCCTATTTATGGCTATCAGTGGCGCTCATGGCCTGCTCCCAATGGGCAACATATTGACCAAATTGCGGAGGTAGTGGAAACACTCAAAAAGAATCCGGATTCACGTCGCATTATTGTTTCTGCATGGAATGTAGCGGATATTCCCCGCATGGCCTTAGCACCCTGTCATGCCTTCTTTCAGTTTTATGTGGCTGACGGAAAACTATCCTGCCAGCTCTACCAACGTAGTGCGGATATTTTTCTAGGTGTACCTTTTAATATTGCTAGCTATGCGCTACTGACTCATATGATGGCGCAGCAATGCAATCTTGAAGTAGGTGATTTTGTGTGGACTGGTGGTGACTGTCATTTATACAGCAATCATCTTGAGCAAGTTGATCTGCAATTATCCAGAGACTTTTATCCACTACCCAAGCTCAAAATATTGCGCAAGCCAGATTCTATCTTTGATTATGAATTCGAAGATTTTGAAATCGTTGGCTATGAATCACATCCTGCCATTAAAGCCCCTGTAGCTGTTTAATTCAAGCAAATCCATGACTACTACTTCACAACCCGCTATCTCAATGATTGTTGCTCGCTCACGCAATCATGTTATTGGGCGAGATAACCAGATGCCCTGGAAGATTTCTGCAGACCTGCAGTTCTTTAAAAAGGTGACGATGGGCCACCCAGTGATCATGGGACGTAAGACCTGGGAATCCATTGGGCGCCCCCTACCTGGACGTCGTAATATTGTCGTCAGTCGCAATGCAGATCTCGTGCTAAGCGGTGCCGAGGTAGTGAACTCTTTAGATGCAGCACTCAATACCTTAAATGAGTTTCCGCGGGTATTTGTGATTGGTGGCGAGCAGCTATTTACACAAGCTTTCATAAAAGCAGATCGGCTTTTCATCACTGAAATCGACATTGATATTGGTGATGGTGATACATTCTTTAAAGTTCCTAACCCTGAAGAATGGAAGGAAGTGGAAAGAACCCCTGCATCCGAAGGTGATATTCACTTTAGCTTTATTACACTAGAGCGAAATTAATACGCGCAGAGTCACATCCATCTACCAAAGCGCCCACGCTATCCAAGGAAATAAGTGATGAGTTTTCCAATTTTAAGAATGATGCTGGACTCTTCTGATTTAGTACTTCGGTTGCAAATATTCACGATCATCTTATGTTTTTGCTTTTTAGTATTTTATTTCTTTCAAAAAATTTCGCCGAAGTATTTATTTGGTGATGACGGCCCCTACGCTGGGTATATTTATAACGCGATGGGGGTTATATACAGCATATTATTTGCCTTTATCACGGTGCTTGTTTGGCAAAGCTATAACAATGTTGCGGATTCCGTTGCGAAAGAGGCAAATCACCTCAATAATATATATCGACTCTATGCGGCATTCCCACCAGAGTTTGAGCAATCAGGAAAGCAAGCCTTGAGGAAATATACAATAACCGTCATTCAGGACGAGTGGCCCCTCTTAAAAAATGATCAATTCAGCGAGGAAGCATACAAGCAACTTGTAGCACTTGAAGATGATCTAATTAAGTACCAGCCTCAAAACCCTGGCCAGATAAACGCACATCAATTATTACTGAGGCTAACTTCAGAGTATGCAGAGTTACGCCGCGACCGGATTTACAACGCTAAATTTGCCCTAGGTCATCCAGCATGGCTTGGCCTGATTAGTAGCTCTTTCATATTTTTATTCTTTTCTTGCTTATTTAAAATGCAATCAAAACGGATACATATACTATTGATTATTTTTTTAGCTGCCACCGTTGCTGGTGCTGTTTACTTTTTGATCCTCTATATCCATCCGTTTATGGGTCCAATGGCTATCCCACCAGACCCGCTGCAAAGATTATTGGACCTCAGTTGGAGGTTTTAAGACAAACTCCATCAATATAGCAAGGGTTCTGATTGCCTACTTTTTTGACCTTAAAGCTTCTTAGCAAAACTATACTGAGCAAAGGCTTGCTCAGCAACACTAAACCACTGGGCTTCCATATTTCTGAAGGCACGATAATCCTCAAAGATTTTCTTGAACTGTGGATTTTTGGCAGACTCTTCAGCATAAGTTTCTTGAGTCGCTTTAAAGCACGCATCCAATACCGAAGTATTGAACTTTCTTAAGACTGCCCCATTCTGAATAAGGCGTTGCAGCGCTGGAGGATTCAGCGCATCATATTTGGCGCACATATCTGTATGCGCTTCAAAGCAAGCAGCTTGCCATGCAGCTTGATAGGAAGGTGGTAGAGAATCCCACTGCTTTTTATTTACCAAGAAGGACAATCCGGCCGCTCCTTCCCAAAATGCAGGGTAGTAGTAATTTTTAGCAACCTTCGCTAAGCCGAGTTTTTCATCGTCATAAGGACCAACAAACTCAGCGGCATCAATCGTACCTTTTTCTAGGGCGGAATAAATTTCTCCAGCTGGGAGTTGTTGCGGCACTACGCCTAACTTAGCGAGGACTTGACCCGCAAATCCTGCAATACGAAACTTCAAGCCTTTCAGGTCTTCGGGCGACTTAATCTCTTTACGAAACCAACCGCCCATTTGCGTGCCGGTTTGACCACCTAAAAAATTGACGATGTTATAGCTGGCATACAGCTCACGCATTAACTTCATCCCATTGCCTTGCAACATCCAGGCCGATTGCTGACGAGCCGTCATTCCGAATGGTGCAGCTGTATCAAAGATAAAGGCACTATTTTTACCAACGTAGTAATAACTCGCTGTATGTCCACATTCAACAGTGCCATTTTGAACCGCATCTAACACTTGTAATGCCGGCACAATCTCACCTGCAGCAAAAACTTTGACATTAAATTTTCCGTCAGTCGCTTTGCTCAATGCTTTTGCAAAAATCTCCGGGGTACCAATCAAAGTATCTAATGATTTAGGAAAACTAGAAACTAAGCGCCAATTTAGCGTTGGTAAGTTCTGCGCGATAGCTGGAGCAGATAGGGCTACAGCACCTGCGCCTAAGGATGCCTTCTTTAGAAATGAACGTCTTTGCATCAATACTCCTTTGGAATTTTCTATATGTTATTTACCGCCAACTGTCATCGATCCAATCAAAATAGAGCCAGTCTCTTTGGTGCCTCGAATTAAGGAATCGCTACCAATCATTTGAATATCTAAGAGCATATCTCGTAGATTTCCGGCAATGGTTATTCCCTCAACGGGATATTGAATTTCACCATTCTCTACCCAATAACCAAATGCTCCGCGTGAATAGTCCCCAGTGACATAGTTCACGCCCTGACCCATTAGCTCGGTAACTAAAAGTCCGGAGCCCATTGCCCTTAATAAAGCTGGCAAGCCGCCCTTAGGCGTCTTCTTACTCTGCAAAGTGAGGTGATGAGAACCACCAGCATTACCAGTTGTCTTCATTCCCAGCTTACGAGCAGAATAAGTAGATAAGAAGTAGCCCTGCAAAATCCCTTTATCTACGACCGTTCTTGCCGAGGTCTTCACGCCCTCCTCATCAAATGGCGCGCTGCCAGTTAAGGACAAAAGGTGTGGGTTTTCAAATAAACTGAGGTGCTTGGGTAGCACTTGCTTGCCAAGACTATCCAATAAAAAACTGGAGCGGCGATACAAGGCGCCACCTGACACTGCCTGAACCAAGCTTCCCAGTAAGCCAGCTGCCAAGGGGGCCTCAAAAATAACCGGGCACTTACGCGTGCTTAATGATTTGGCATGTAAACGTGATAGCGCTCGCTGGGCAGCATATTTTCCTATTGCCTGTGGGTCAGCCAACTCCCCAGGAATGCGCGAACTGGAATACCAATCATCCCTTTGCATGAGTGGTTTTTTACCGCCTTCATTTGCGATAGGGGCACATGAAATATAGTGACGAGAAAATGGATAGCCGCCCATAAAACCATGGCTTGTACCCATCATGAAATGAGCATGGTGAGCGGATACGGATGCACCATCGCTATTTTGAATTTGCTTACTCACTGCAAAGGCAGCACCTTCAGCAGACCGAGCAATTTCGATTGCGGTAGCAGAATCTAAATTCCAGGGATGAAACAAATCCAGATCCATGGGATTTTTTTCGAGCAATTCTTTTTCCGCTGGTCCCGCACAAACATCCTCAGCCGTATGCTGCGCTATGTGATACGCAGCCTCTACAGTTGCCTTAAGGGATTGAGCAGAAAAATCGCTGGTGCTGGCATTGCCACGCTGATGCCCCAAAAATACCGTCACACCCACTTGCTTATCAAGACTTTGCTCAATAGTCTCTACCTCACCTTTGCGCACGGTCACCGATAGGCCTTGGCCTTCAGATACTTCTGCTACTGCATCCGAGGCGCCTTTTTTCTTGGCCTCTTGAAGCATGAAATCAATAATTTCTTGAAACTGGTCTGATGTGTATGTAAACATATCCTAATAATAGCTAGAATAGAAACATGAAGCATACCGAAGCCTGGACACGATCCACCCCTAATGAAATCAAAATTGGCCTCATCTCCATCTCTGATAGGGCCAGCCAAGGCGTTTATGCTGATCAAGGAATACCCTCTCTTCAAACATGGCTTCAGACTGCCCTCAGCACACCCCATGTCTTTCATGAGCGCTTAATCGCAGATGAACGTGAAATCATCACCGAAACCATTGTGGAGCTATGCGATGAAATGGGGTGCGATTTAATCCTCACTACAGGCGGCACAGGGCCCGCTCGCCGAGATGTGACCCCTGAGGCCACCATAGATGCTGGAACCCGTGAGATGCCTGGATTTGGCGAGCAAATGCGCCAAATTAGCTTGCGCTTTGTCCCCACTGCCATTCTTTCCCGGCAGACTGCTGTTTTACGAGAAATCGAAGGGCATACTGCTCTAGTAATCAATTTACCGGGACAGCCCAAATCCATCAAAGAAACGCTCGAGGGCCTAAAGGATTCAGAGGGCAATTCAATAGTCCCAGGCATTTTTGCCGCCGTTCCCTACTGTATAGAATTGTTTGGAGGCCCCATCGTCCAAACCCACGAATCCGTTATTAAGGTCTTTAGACCCAAAAGTGCTGGCAAAAAATAGCAAAATCCAATACCGCTAGGCAAGAGTGCTTCCCAAAAAAAAGGCCCTATCGTGGGCCTTTTTTAAGTTTGCTGCGGCAAGGGAATAATGAATTTTTCTCGGTAATACTTGAGCTCTTCGATAGACTCTTCAATATCAGCCAAGGCGGTATGGGCCTGCTTCTTCGTAAAACCCTTTACTAGCTCAGGATGCCAGCGCCTACAGAGCTCTTTTAAGGTCGAAACATCAATATTGCGATAGTGAAAATAGGCCTCAAGCTTGGGCATGTATTTAGCCATAAAGCGCCTATCTTGACCAATCGTATTGCCACACATAGGAGCAATCCCCGGTTTGATGTATTGCTTCAAAAAAGCAATGCATTCCGCTTCAACCTGAGCCTCATCCAAAGTGGATGCCTTTACTTTATCAACCAAGCCTGAGCGCCCATGGGTACCCTTATTCCAGGCGTCCATTGCCTCAAGCAGGGCATTCTCTTGATGCAGGACCCAGACCGGTGCGGTGGCGATGGTATTGAGGTGGGCATCAGTCACAATGACTGCAATTTCTAAAATTCGCTCTTTTTCTGGGTCTAAGCCAGACATTTCCATATCCACCCAAATCAGGTGATCACTGGCGGGCGCAGATTTTGCATTCGGAACACTTGTTTTTTCACTCATATCTATAATCATCTCATGACATTCACTATTATTTTTCTCATTGCCTTTGTTGCCAGCTTTGGTTTACGCCACTGGTTATCTCAACGCCAAATTCGCCATGTGGCTAATCATCGCGATTCGGTCCCCGCAGAATTTGCTGCTCAGATTACTTTAGCCGAACATCAAAAAGCCGCCGACTACACAATTGCTAAATTGCGCTTAGGCATTTTAGAGAATGGTGTCAGCGCCATCATCTTGATTTCCTTCACGCTCTTGGGCGGTTTACAACTCCTCAATTCAGCCCTCTTGGAACTTTTAGGCGAAGGTATAGCCCAACAAATTGCCTTGCTAGTATCCGTCGTGTTCATTTCGGGGATTATTGATATCCCGTTTTCTTGGTACAAGCAATTTCATTTAGAGGAACGCTTCGGCTTTAATCGTATGAACACCAGATTGTTCTTTAGCGATATGTTTAAAGGCATTAGCGTAGGCGGTGCCATTGGCGTGCCCTTGTTATGGGTAGTCTTAAGCCTCATGGCGCAGGCTGGCGATCTCTGGTGGCTTTGGACATGGGGTGTTCTTACAGCATTTAGCCTTGTAATGCAGTGGGTCTTCCCAACTTTTATTGCGCCTATTTTTAATAAGTTCCAAGCCTTAGAAGAAGGTGCGCTCAAAACCCAAATTGAAGCCCTCCTCAAGCGTTGCGATTTCGCTAGCCAAGGTTTATTCGTCATGGATGGCAGCAAACGTAGCGCACATGGCAACGCATTTTTTGCTGGTATGGGTAAAGCCAAAAGAATTGTTTTTTTCGATACCTTGATTGAAAAACTCAATCCTGGTGAAGTCGAGGCCGTACTTGCACATGAACTCGGCCACTACAAGTGCAATCATATTCGCAAGCGTCTATTGGTTTCGTTTGCCTTAACCTTTGTCATGCTAGCCTTGCTAGGTTGGCTTAGTGCCCAAACATGGTTCTATACCGACTTAGGAGTGATGCCCAACCCTAATGGCTATAACGGCGGTCTTGCCCTTGCCCTCTTCATGCTGGTGTCTCCGGTCTTTAGTTTTTTCTTTACGCCGCTTTCTAGCATTGCTTCACGGAAACATGAATACGAAGCGGATGGTTTTGCAGCTGAGAAATCTTCTGCCTCCGATTTAATCTCTGCCTTAGTCAAGCTGTATCAAGATAACGCCTCCACATTGACACCAGATCCGATCTACACGGCTTTCTATAGCTCACATCCACCTGCACCCTTGCGAATTGCCAATCTCAAACGATTTGGCTAATTCGCTAAAGTGCTGATGGATCAATTTCATGCGCTACTCACTGCCTCTTACGGGAGGCATTATTTAGCACAGCGCTTAGCTCAAGATGAGCTGGGTAATCAGGCGCCCGTTGGGGAGTTGATACAAGTGAGCACTCCTGCTAAGCAACACATTGGTGCAGTTGGTGACCGTATGTTGCTTGAGATGACATCTCTAGATCAAGCTCGTATTATCCGTATCGAACCTAGAGAAAACTTACTCTATCGATCAGATGCCTTTAAAAGTAAATTGATCGCCTCTAATGTCGATCAAATATTGCTTGTACTGGCAACCCAACCTGCATTTTCACCAGACCTACTGGGCAGAGCGGTAGTTGCTGCAGAAACCAATCACATTGGATTGCATATTCTGCTCAATAAATGTGATCTGACAGATCATCTGGAGCATGCTCGAAAAATCATTGCGCCTTATGCGCGCATGGGCTACCCAGTCACTGAAGTTTCAGCGAAGTTTGACCAAGCATCAATTGAGGCCCTTCGCCCAGCTATATGCGGCAAAGTGTCTGTTTTTGTGGGGCAATCCGGCATGGGTAAATCTAGCCTCTTAAATGCCTGGGTGCCTAATGCTGCGGCCATCACTCAAGAGTATTCAGTAAGACTGGATACTGGAAAACATACTACAACGGCATGTCGTTATTTTGAATTACCTCAATCCTGGGGTCGTGATACCAAGGGCAAATTAGGTGCGCTCATTGACTCGCCCGGCTTTCAAGAATTTGGTTTAGCCCACATGTCAGTAAGCGAGTTAGAACATGCCTTTAGGGAGTTTAAGGAGTATCTCGGGAAGTGTCGTTTTCATAATTGCGCACATCAGTCCGAGCCAGACTGCGCAATTCGTGATGCCGTAGACAGAAATGAAATCGCGCCGGAAAGACTAGCTCTATTTAGGCAGTTACGCTCCGACTCCAGAACAGCTGATACGCAAATTCAAGGTATTACCCAAGCCAAAGAGCGATGGTCAGCATTAGCAATAAAATCATCCAAGCGATAACTAGGCGCCAGACCAAGCCAATAGCAGAACGCATAGTTCGCTCATTGGGCTCTAAGCCCACCTCATAAATCACAGGCTCACCAGCTTCCGCCATTCGCAAGGCTTCATCACTGTCAGGCTCACTCAAGGGCTCACCCAAGCGAACACCGAGTGCACCGCTACCAGAAGCCAAAATCACGGCCGATAGAGAATCAGACCATTTTTGTGTAAGGTGACGCCATGCATAAACTGCGCCCTCAAAGTTACCGACAATAGCAAAGCCGATTGCAGTAATGCGAGCAGGCACCCAATCTAACACGTAGAAGAAATGGCGTGCAGCCTCGCTTAAATTGAAATCACCTCTCTCTGACCAGCGCTGCGCTGCTGTGTCTGCAAGACGATATAGCACGACACCCGCAGGACCCATCGGCATTAAGAACCAAAATAGCACACCAAATACATGATGATGTGAACCAATGATGGCACGCTCTAGCGCTAGAGAAATGACTTCTGTTTCAGATAGATCGGATGTGTCAAGCTCAGGTCCATACCACTCACCAAGGGCTTTACGGGCTGAAGGCAAATCATGATTTGCAATGGCCTCATGCACTAAGGTAAAGGAATGGCTAAATTGGCGAAAGCCAAAAAATAGATAGGCGATGATGACATTCCAAACAAAGCCCAAAATCGGATAGGTCACCATACATACAACATAAATTGCAAATACTAAAAAGGTCGGCAAAATAAAAGCGACCAAACAAGCCATACGCGCACCCACTGGGCTTGCACCTTGCTCTGTCTTTCCGCCAAACTCCCCTGCAACCCAATCTAACCAGCGTGCGCTGATACGCGCAATCCAATGAGCGGAGGTTACCGGGCGGTATTGCTCGGCAATAAGGGCGATCAGAATAGAAAAGAAAGTCATACTTTTAGTAAATGATAAAGGTTACGCAACATTCCGGCAGTGGCACCCCAAATAAAGCGATTTTCATAAGGCATTGAATAAAACCGACGACTACCCAAATCACTTTGCCAGACCCGCACCTGATGATTGGCTGGATCCATCAAAAAGTGTAAAGGTACTTCAAAAACATCTGCCACCTCAAATGCATCTAAAGCATATTCTGCCTGAGGCTGAACCAAAGCCACAACGGGTGTCACACTATAGCCCGAAACAGTTAAATACTGAGGTAATTGGCCAATGATCTCGACAGCCTCACTCCTAAGACCGATCTCCTCATCACTCTCACGCAAAGCAGTGTCGTGAGGGCTCAGATCCTGTGGATCCATTCGACCCCCCGGAAAACTAATTTGACCAGCATGATCATGCAAATGATTGGTGCGCTGCGTTAATAAGACCGACAGCCCCTCCCGCCTGAATAACAAGGGGATCAATACTGCAGCATGGGTTACTTTTCCAGCAGCCTTACGCTTAGCAATGATGTCGGCAGCAATGACATGACGATTTTCATCCGTAATTTCTGGCTGCCAAGCGGGTGGATTCTTAAAACGACTCCTCAGACTACTTGGATGCAAGCAGTCCACCGAAACCTTTGGTTGATCTGCACAAACCTCTTGAATCGGAATAGCTTGCGCATCAAAACCTGCAGGCACTGCCGCACTAAATGCCTGATTATTTGAGCGTGGTGACTGAGTCATAGGTCTATTTTAGGGCAATAAAAAAGGCAGCCTAGGCTGCCTTCCTATCGCATTAAAGCAACGCTTATGCAGCAGTTGGGGCAGCAACCTTACGAGCAGGAAGCTTCTCTTTAATACGTGCAGACTTACCAGAACGGTCACGCAAGTAATACAACTTGGCACGACGTACATCACCGCGACGCTTCACTTCAATACTAGCGATCAATGGTGAGTAAGTTTGGAAAGTACGCTCTACACCTTCGCCAGATGAAATCTTGCGAACGATAAAGCTGGAATTGAGTCCACGATTACGCTTGGCAATCACAACACCTTCAAACGCCTGGGTACGTTTACGTGTACCTTCAACTACGTTTACGCCAACTACAACAGTATCGCCAGGAGCAAAACTTGGAAGCGTTTTATTAGCGCTTAAGCGAGCAATTTCTTCTTGCTCAATTTTTTCGATCAAATTCATTATTAATCCTTAAACATCTTGTCAGCGTTTAATCCCGAGACTTTCATCAACGGACCAGACAGAGGATGTAGTTAAAACCATTTCACTAAATCAAAACACAAACTTTTTATTCGCGACTGTGACGAATCACAGCGCACGAAGAAACTGCTCATCTTCTTTACTTAGCAACCCATTTGCTCGCGCCTTTTCAATCAGATCAGGGCGAAGCCTTAACGTCAGCTCTAAAGACTGTTGCCGACGCCAGCCAGCTATTTTAGCGTGATGTCCGCCTAAAAGCACGTCTGGAACAGATAAATTTTCATATATTTCTGGGCGGGTATAGTGCGGATGGTCCAAAAGCCCATTGATAAAACTATCCTGCACCGCAGATTCTCCATCCCCTAATGCCCCCGGAATAAGACGAATCACGGCATCCATCATGGTCATGGCAGGCAATTCACCGCCAGAAACCACAAAATCACCCATAGAAAGCTGTAAATCCACGTTTCGGTCAATAAAACGCTGATCAACAGCCTCGTATCGACCGCAAATAAAGGTTAAATTACGATAACTGAGGATATCTGCCGCTATCTTCTGAGAAAATACCTCACCTTGAGGCGCCAAAAGACAAATTGGCCCAGACATCATCTTTTCTGCTTGATGTGCAGCTTTAACGGCAGATAAAGTATCTTCCAGAGGTTTTGCCATCATGACCATTCCAGGGCCACCCCCATAAGCGCGGTCATCGACGGTTTTACGAGGATCAGCACAGTAATCGCGCGGATTCCAAAGACTCACCTTGGCAAGACCTTGATCACATGCGCGCCCCGTGATGCCCCACTGCGTTAAAGCGGAGAACATTTCCGGAAATAAAGTGACTACGTCAAAGCGCATAGTGGGGAATAAAGATCTTTACAAATTGCGCAGCTACCAATCAGCCTGCCAATCCAGTGTAATGCGCTTGTTTGCCAAGTCAACGTTTTGAACAACTTCCTTCACAAAAGGAACTAACTGCTTGACGGCCTTTGTTTCCAAATTGCCAATAGCCATAATGCCGTGCGCGCCATTGTCATTAATGTCGATCACCTCTCCAAGATCTTCACTTTGGAGATTGATCACTTTGCAACCAATGAGGTCTATCCAGTAGTAACTATCACTCTCAGCTTTTGGAAAGACATCGCGCGCCACCAAAATACGTGCGCCTTTTAAAGCTTCCGCTTGATCGCGATCTGTAACCCCCTCTAGCGCCATCACAACCGTGCCACTATGCATCTTTGCTTGCTTTACTTTGTAGAGCGTTAAGGATGCCTGTACATTGGATACATCAACACCAGCATTGCGACGAGGAATGAGTGATAACCAAATTGCTTTGGAGGATAGAAGGGCTACGGGATCTGATGAATGAGGGCGAATCTTGATTTGCCCCTGTAAGCCTTGAGCGTCTTGGACCGCTCCAAGCTCAACCAAATCATCGAGGGAAGGTGTATTCATAATGAAGCCACCCCATTTCCCCAAAGAACACTACAAGTCAATTCTGCTACCAAAGACTTTCTCGATACAAAAAAGTCTTTGGATGAAATGTTTTTAAACCGCAGGATTGCTTTTAATCAAACGAACAACTGTTGGAGAAATCTGCGCCCCAACACCAGTCCAATAAGTCAAACGGTCTTGAGCAATACGCATTGCCTGCTCAGACTCGGCTGCCTGTGGATTGAAATAACCAATACGCTCGATAAAGTTCGAGTCGCGACGATTACGCTTGTCTGTAGCCACGATGCTATAAAAAGGGCGCTTCTTTGAACCGCCGCGTGCCAGTCGAATGACGACCATACTTATTCCTTAAAATCTAAAATGAAAACAGGTTGATTACAACCCAATGAAATTACTACAAAATCTT
>JAXIUI010000030.1:0-23745 GCA_034680725.1 Polynucleobacter sp. | reverse complement strand
GTAGCTTTATTACGTGCGATGCAAGGTATCAAGGGCTTGAAGGGCGACAATCCTGACCAAGACGCTGGTATCAATATCGTATTGCGCGCAATGGAAGAGCCAATTCGTATCATCGTGTCTAACGCCGGTGATGAAGCCAGCGTTGTTGTGAACGCAGTATTGGCCAGCAAAGGCAATAACGGTTACAACGCAGCAACTGGTGAATATGGCGACTTAGTAGCACAAGGCGTGATTGATCCAACTAAGGTAACAAAAACTGCATTGGTTAATGCAGCTTCTGTAGCAGCCTTATTGTTGACTACCGATTGCGCAATCTGCGAAGCGCCAAAGGATGAGTCCTCTGGTGGCGGCATGCCCGATATGAGTGGAATGGGTGGGATGGGTGGAATGGGCGGCATGATGTAATAGTCTTGCCTCTCCAGCTATTACGCTGTTGAAACAAAAACGCCTGGTTCAAAAGACCGGGCGTTTTGCATTTAATCGACTTAGCTGGAGGGTGAATAAGGAATCATCTACGGCACAATAAAAAAATAATATTCCAGATACGAGGGCGAATAATTGCCATTTTTTTGAAGTGTATTCACTCCCACTCAATTCTTGAAAAGGCTACCAAATACAATCTCGATAACTTCAGTCTTAGCTGTCAGATTTTAATTTAATGAGGATGGCATAGCTCGCTTCTCAGGAAAAAATTAGATAGTCGATTGGGGGAGGTATTTTTGAGCTTATACTGAAAGAAAGAAAAGCAATCCAATAAGTGAAGGCCGTAATTTATTGATATTCATTTATACCTCCTTTTCTGCTAAATTAACTTAAATAAAAGCAATCAGCGCATTAACTTAGATATGACAATATTTTTTTAATGTGCAATAGGGGTTAAAAAACTATATCAACACAAGCTTCTGTAATTATGTGAGTCAAGCATTAAAGTTCCAAGGTAGATATCTTGAAGCCGAATTGCATCCTTTAAGTCCATCTCTAGTTTCTATAAAAAATACTTTAATGCAACAGTAGTCACTTTTTATCATAGCAACCTCGCTCAAATGAGCTATGCTTTATTGCACGGTCTTAATGCCCTGACGACTGGGTATGTATTAAATATTAGTGAGATAAAATTTATTTATGAATCCGCAAATAGGCTTCCTTCTTAATAAGTCCCTCGAATCACTTAGAGGCTCAAACTTAGAGTCTGCAGAGTTATACCTAAAGCAGGCTATACGATTGCAATCTAATAATCCTCATGTTCTTAGACTGCTTGGGGTGATTTATGCGCAACGCAAGCAGTATTTAGATGCTCTCAATTATTTAAATAAGTCCATTAAATACCTCCCAAAGAATGCGCTAGCCCTTAGTAACCTGGGGAATGTGTATTTAGAGCTTAAGGAATACAGTAATGCCCTTGATGCTTACGAAAAATCTCTAAAATTAGACCCAAAATATGAGGAGGCTTGGTCAAATAAAGGGAATGCTCTTTATGAGCTTAAACGTTATGAAGAGGCGATAGAGCACTACAATCATGCCATTAGTTTCAAGCCTGATTATGCTGAAGCTTGGTCAAATAAAGGAAATGCACTACGTGAGCTTAAATGTTATGAAGAGGCGATAGAGCACTACAATCATGCCATTAGTTTCAAGCCTGATTATGCCGAAGCTTGGTCAAATAAAGGGAAAGCACTACGTGAGCTTAAGCGATATGAAGAGGCGATAGAGCACTTCGATAGAGCGCTGAGCCTAAAGCCAAATGAAGCAATCTTTTTTTATCAGAAAGGCTACACTAGTATTGCTCTTGACCAATACGAAAGCGCTGTAGAAAATTTAGAGAATGCAATTAGATATAACTATCAGCCGATAGGACATGCTGAATATTTACTTTCGGCATTGAGGCCTGAAAAAGGCTTGAAGCCGATGCCCCATGATTTTGTTGCGAGCTTATTTGACGAGTATGCAGATCATTTTGATGGACATTTGGTTCAGGCTCTTAAATATAATGTTCCGGACACTATGGTTACACTACTGAGTCCATACGCTGCCAATAAATTTAAAGTGCTAGATATTGGTTGTGGTACCGGATTAATGGGTAAGTTGTTAAAGCCCTTTGCCTCAAGAATTGTTGGGGTTGATTTATCCAAAGAAATGCTTTCCAAAGCTGAGTTAACAAGTGCGTATGATGAATTACTATTGTGTGACGTATTAGAATTACTCGATCAATGCAAAGAAAATTTTGATCTAGTAGTTTCTGCGGATGTATTTATTTATATTGGAGAGTTGTCAAATATTTTTAGAGATTTATCTAGAATTATTCCAGCAGGAGGTCTTTTTTGTTTCAGCGTAGAAAAGAGTGAGTCAGCTAAATTTTCTTTGTCACCGAAAAATTTAAGGTATAGCCACTCTAGTGGTTACATTCAAGAGCTAGCCTCCTTGCATAATTTCAAGATTAAGGATTTTCTAGAGGGATCAATAAGAAAGGAGTGGGGAGTTAGTGTGACTGGACTCTGTTTTTTGCTGGAGAAACTTTAATGGCAATCTTACACATATCTTAGGTCACTTTTACCTCTTTTTTCTTTCTCTTTATGAGTTTTCTGATACCGCTGGATATGTATTCGGTCAATCACCTAATATTTTTTAATCTGTGGAGTCAATGTTAATTAGTAGTTCTACTGTGCTTTCGCGAGTAGCTAAAGATAAAGATTAAAGTATTTAATGCGCAAAGCTCAATTTGTATTTTGAGTCCCAATGGAGGTATTAAATAGGGATGTTATTGGCATGAAAATGAGTGCGATGAATTTCAACAGTTTTGTTTAATAATTAATATGTAGGAATAAAAAAACGGTGGGTAAGTTTTCTGCTTATCCACCGTTCCACTTATTGCCCATCTAAATTTCACCTAGGTGAATATAGCTAAATGATTAGCTGACTGCTTTGACCATGTCCTCAACAACCTTCTTCGCATCACCAAACACCATCATGGTTTTATCCATATAGAAGAGTTCGTTATCGAGGCCAGCATAACCTGCCGCCATGGAGCGTTTGTTTACGATAATTGTCTTTGCCTTGAATGCCTCAAGAATTGGCATACCAAAGATTGGGCTGCCAGGTGTGCGAGCGGCGGGGTTCACCACGTCGTTTGCACCAAGCACTAGCACTACGTCAGCCTGACCAAAGTCGCTATTGATATCTTCCATCTCAAAGACTTGGTCATAAGGCACTTCAGCTTCAGCCAACAGTACGTTCATGTGGCCAGGCATACGACCTGCCACTGGGTGAATCGCATACTTCACGGTAACGCCATGATGAGTGAGCTTTTCAGTTAATTCTTTCAGAGCGTGCTGAGCACGGGCAACGGCTAATCCATAACCAGGAACGATGATGACGGTGTCAGCATTTTCCATTAAGAAGGCAGCATCTTCTGGGGAACCAGTTTTGTAGTTCTTGGGGGCGCCGTCATCAGCGCCGCCTGCTGCTGCCTCGGCACCAAAGCCGCCTAGCAACACCGCCACAATGGAGCGATTCATAGCTTTACACATAATGTAGGACAGAATTGCGCCAGAGGAGCCAACGCATGCGCCAGCAATAATCAATACTGGGTTATTGAGTGTGAAACCAATACCCGCAGCAGCCCAGCCAGAGTAACTATTGAGCATGGATACCACCACTGGCATATCTGCACCACCAATTGGGATGATCAGAGTGACACCCAGAACTAAAGCGATAGCGCACATGACTAGGAATGCTGCATGGCTACCAGTCATGAAGTACATTACGCCGCCGCCAACCATGCCGATTGCTAGGGCGAGGTTGAGTAAATGTTGACCGGTAAAAGTCACTGGCTTGCCGCTGACCTTGCCAGACAGTTTGCCAAAAGCAATCACAGATGCAGTAAAGGTAATGGCGCCAATAAATGCGCCAATAAAAAGTTCAATCTTTTGTGCGCCTGTGTGAGCTTGTGCTGGATTAAATACTGCTGCAATCGCAATTAAAACAGCGGACAAACCAACAAAGGAGTGCATGAGCGCTACAAGCTCGGGCATCTTTGTCATTTGCACACGCTTAGCAGCAATGATTCCAATAATTGCGCCACTAACGATGGCGGCAATGATTAATGAAAAGACCGGCTTGAAGTCGGGGATCATGAAAGTTGTGATCACGGCAAGCAGCATGCCGACCATGCCGAAGGTGTTGCCTTGGCGTGAGGTAGTTGGTGAAGACAGTCCTCGTAAAGCAAGGATGAATAGCACCGATGAAATGAGATATGAAATCGCGGTTATGTTTGACATTTTTTTGGGTCTCTATATAGATCTTGTTCTGGTTTTATTTAGTTCCAGCCGCATCAGCTTTAGGAGCTTTTTTCTTGAACATCTCCAGCATGCGGCGGGTGACCATAAAGCCACCAAAAATATTGATCGATGCCAAAAAGACGGCCACTGCACCAATGATGCTTGTTAGCGTGATCTCATCGCCACCAATCACTTCAGTTTGTAAAAGAGCGCCAACAATGATGATCCCTGAAATAGCATTAGTTACAGCCATCAGGGGAGTGTGTAATGCTGGTGTGACATTCCAAACAACGTGGTAGCCAACAAAAATAGCTAGCACGAATACAGTGATGTTTTGGACTGTAAGGATGCTTTGAAAAGCAGCGAGATCCATGATATTTCCTTCGAGTAATTTTTATTAGTTTTTGCGGATGGCTTGGCCATCGCGGCACATTAAGCAGGCAGTCACAATGTCGTCGTCACTTGGAATGACTAACTTTGCTTCTTTGTCCACAATGAGCTTCATAAAGTCGAGTAAGTTGCGCGCATATAAAGCAGAAGCATCTGCTGAAACCATGCTGGCAAGATTGGTGTAACCAACAATTTTTACGCCATTTTTCTCAACAATTTTGTCAGCTTCAGTCAGTGGGCAGTTACCTGAGCCATTGTCACCACGACCAGCTGCTATGTCGATCACAATGGAGCCAGGTTTCATTTGCTCAACCGTAGCAGTGTGCAGCAAGACTGGTGGCTTACGACCTGGAATCAATGCTGTGGCAATCACGATATCGGCTTGCTGAGCACGTTCTGCAACCAGAGCTGCTTGACGCTTCATCCAGGATTCTGGCATTGGACGGGCATAGCCACCAACACCTTTAGCAATTTCACGCTCTTCGTCTGTCTCGTAAGGTACGTCAACAAACTTGGCGCCAAGGGACTCAATTTGTTCCTTAGCAGCAGGGCGTACATCGGAGGCCTCAATAACAGCGCCCAAACGCTTTGCAGTAGCAATGGCTTGAAGACCAGCAACACCAGCACCCAAGATCAACACACGGGCAGCTTTCACTGTGCCTGCAGCAGTCATCAGCATTGGCATAAAACGCTGATACTCATTAGCGGCGACCATGACTGCTTTGTAGCCGGCAATATTCGCTTGGGAGGATAGTACGTCCATGCTTTGTGCGCGGGTTGTGCGGGGTGCAGCCTCTAAGGAGAATGCAGTGACACCTTGTGCAGCCATCGCTGCAATATTGTCATTGTCAAATGGGTCGAGCATGCCAATGAGCACACTGCCAGCTTTAATTTGTTTAAGCTCTGCAGCTTCTGGAGCACGTACTTTCAGTACGATTTCAGCACCAAAGGCATCTGCTGCGCTAACAATTGAAGCACCAACAGCCTCATAGGCAGAGTCAGGCTGACTTGCTCTGACGCCAGCGTCTTTTTGAATAACAACCGTATGACCCTGACTGATCAGTTTTTTAACAGTTTCAGGTGTGGCGGCAACGCGGGTTTCCCCAGGTCTAATTTCCAGCGGTACTCCTATGCGCATGGCATGTCTCCAGATGCAAATTTTTCAAAATATCTATTTTAGGTATATATACGCGACTACGCATATATAGGCATACCCTTATGTTTACAGCACTTACCTGAGATCATCAGTTAAGTTTAATTAAGCCTTTTACAATGAGGTTTTCAGCTTATAGCGAATTTTCGCATTTTTTGATGGCCCAGCCCAATTCTTCAGCAATTTCAGCCTCAAATCCATCCAAAGTCGTTATTGGGATGTCAGGTGGGGTGGATTCGTCCGTTGCTGCCTGGATGCTAAAGCAGCAGGGTTACGAGGTTATTGGCCTTTTCATGAAAAACTGGGAAGACGACGACAGCGATGAATATTGTTCTGCACGCCAAGATTGGCTAGATGTCGTGTCCGTAGCGGATTTAATCGGTATTGACGTGGAGGCAGTGAATTTTGCTGCTGAGTATCGAGAGCGGGTTTTTGCAGATTTTCTGAGGGAGTACGCTGCAGGGAGAACTCCTAATCCCGATGTATTGTGCAATGCAGAAATTAAGTTCAAGGCATTTTTGGACCACGCCATGAGCTTAGGGGCAGATGCGATTGCTACTGGGCACTATGCACGTGTGCGCCATGAGGGTGATCGGGTTCAACTTTTGAAAGCGATTGATGCCAGCAAGGATCAAAGTTACTTTTTGCATCGGCTCACGCAAGCTCAACTAGCAAATGTTCTTTTCCCTTTGGGTGAGATCCCTAAAACCGAGGTGCGTAAGATTGCTGAGCATATTGGCTTACATAATGCGCGTAAAAAAGACTCCACTGGCATTTGCTTTATTGGGGAGCGCCCTTTTCGGGAGTTCTTAAATCGCTACTTACCGCGGACTCCTGGGCCGATTAAAACCCCAGAAGGTAAGACGGTTGGAGAGCATATGGGGCTGGCATTCTTTACTTTGGGACAACGCAAAGGAATTGGCTTAGGGGGCAGTCAGGATGGCAATGGAGATGCCTGGTATGTAGCTCGCAAAGATATGGCCAATAACACCTTATATGTAGCACAGGGCCATGAACATCCTTGGTTATTGGCCAATCAGCTGTTGGCGATGGATGCCAGTTGGGTTGCTGGCAACCCGCCGGAATCGGGGCAGTACTCGGCTAAAACCCGTTATCGTCAAGTAGATGCGCCATGCACTATATCTTTTGGGGGGCAAGACCCCTTGAGCTTTGGGCTGACATTTCCCCAAGCTCAATGGGCGGTAACACCGGGTCAATCCGCTGTTTTATACGATGGAGACATCTGCTTAGGCGGCGGGATTATTACCGCCTAAGTTGGATTTATGCCGCAGGAGGCTTCGTTTCTGCAAATGAAGGTCTTTGCATTAACTTTTGATAGAGTCTGTCTAAATTGGGATATTGTGTTTGCCAAGCCATATTGGGCAAGCGAAAGAGCAAATAACCCAATGAACAACCAACCGCAATGTCAGCCAAAGTCATTTGATTACCATCGCACCATGCATTCTCACCCAATTTTTGGGACATTTGCGCAAGACCGTTATTGATTTTGCTCATTTGACGCTCTACCCAGGCTGGGCTTTGCTGCTCAGGAGGGCGCAGGGTTGCTTCAAGACGGACCAGGATGCCGGCATCCTCAACGCCATCGGCCAGGGCCTCCCAGGTTTTAACGCTCGCGCGCTCGCGACTATCTGATGGGATCAGTTTTCCGACGGGGCTAAGGCTATCGGCATATTCTGTGATTACCCGCGAGTCGTAAATGGCTTCGCCATCATCCAATACAAGGCAAGGAATCTTGCCTAGAGGGTTGTTTTGGGCAATTTTGCTGTCTGCAGCCCAGACGTTCTCCAGTTCGAGATCTACCTCGATCTTTTTTTCGATGAGAACAATACGTACCTTACGTACATAGGGGCTAGTGAGGGATCCAATGAGTTTCATAGGTTTAAGTATAGCCATCCTGGTTCAATCAGGTTGGGATATTAAGAACGATTAAAATCAGGTTTTATCAGCCCAATCCAAATAAAGGCAATATTCGTGAGTCAGCCGCTTTCAACCCTCAATGCACTATCCCCTTTAGACGGCCGCTATGCTGGAAAGCTAGATGCTTTAAGACCTTGGTTATCTGAGGCAGCGTTTATGCGTCAGCGGGTATTGGTGGAAATTCATTGGCTATTGGCTTTAGCGTCAGCAGGCCTGCCAGATGTTCCCAAAATTAGTGCGGCAGATGAAGCATTTTTGCTGTCTTTGCCAGAAAATTTTTCTGACGCCGATGCGCAGCGCATTAAAGAGATTGAAGCGGTTACCAATCATGATGTCAAAGCAGTAGAGTATTTTTTAAAGGAAAAAGTGTCTGGTCGACCCGAGCTCCTGAAGGCGAGTGAATTTATTCACTTCGCTTGTACTTCTGAAGATATCAATAACACCTCTCATGGTTTAATGCTTCGCGGAGCGCGTGATGAAGTGCTTTTGCCGCAACTCAACAAGCTGCTCTCAGTCTTAACGGATCTAGCTCTGGAAAATGCCAAGGTGCCATTGTTATCACGTACCCATGGGCAGCCAGCTTCACCAAGTACTTTGGGTAAGGAATTGGCCAACATCGCTAAACGTTTAGAGCGTGCTATTGCTGGGATTGCGGCCGTTCCGCTACTAGGAAAAATGAATGGCGCTGTTGGTAACTACAACGCGCATTTATCTGCCTACCCAGATTTTGATTGGGAAAACTTTTCCAAGAATGTTGTTGAACAGCGTCTGGGCTTAACGTTTAATCCTTACACTATTCAGATTGAGCCGCATGATGGCATGGCTCAATTATTTGATGCGATTGCGCGTACCAATACGATCTTGTTAGATATGGATCGTGATTTTTGGGCGTACATTTCGATTGGCTACTTCAAGCAGCGCACTAAAGCGGGTGAGATTGGCTCTTCAACTATGCCGCATAAAGTGAACCCTATTGACTTTGAAAACTCTGAGGGTAATTTGGGTGTTGCTAACGCCCTATTGCGTCACTTGGCTGAGAAGTTACCGATTTCTCGCTGGCAGCGCGATTTGACTGACTCTACTGTACTGCGTAATCTTGGCCCAGCATTTGGCCACAGTGTTCTAGCCTACGATAGCGCCTTACGTGGTCTCGGAAAGTTAGAGGTTAACCATGCAGCGATTGCGGCGGATCTGGATGAGTGCTGGGAGGTACTTGCTGAACCAGTGCAGACAGTAATGCGACGCTATGGTATTGAAAATCCATATGAACAGCTTAAAGAGTTAACGCGTGGTAAGGGCATCAACAAAGAGGATTTACAGACGTTTATTCGTGGCCTCAAGATACCTGATGATGCTAAAAAGTTACTTCTGGAGATGACACCATCTTCCTATTTAGGTAAGGCAGTCGAATTGACTGAACGTCTGAAAAAGTGAGCTTAAGTCCAAACCTTGGGCGCGCAGGACAAGATTCGGAGTATGGTGCCCGCCCCAAGTTCTGGTTTGCTGTTTATCAATTACTTTGGCATCTGCTATTGCCATTTGCTTTCATTCGGCTAGCATGGCGCGCTCGTCACAGCACACAATACCTAAATCATCTTTCTGAGCGTTTGGCTTTTTCCTATCAGCAACCTATTAAGCAGGGAGCTATTTGGATTCATGCTGTATCGGTTGGCGAAACAAGGGCTGCGCAGCCGCTGATTGAGGTTTACCTTACACGAGGCGAGTCAATACTGCTGACGCATATGACGCTCAATGGCAGGCGAACAGGTGCTGCATTATTTGCAAACGCGATTGCTTCTGGTCAATTGCGCCAGGTGTATTTGCCCTATGATCTTTGTTGGTCAGTGGCTAAATTCATTCGTACTTTCAGACCTAAGCTTGGCTTGTTTATGGAAACCGAGGCTTGGCCAACAGTGGTATTTGATTGTGCCGCCATTGGCCTACCTTTATTTTTAGTCAATGCCCGTTTATCTGAACGTAGTGCTCGACGAGTAAACCGATTTGGTAAGGCTGGCAGAGCATTGTTTCAAGCCTTTACAGGAATTTTGGCGCAGACAGAGTTCGATGCGCAGCGTTATAGTGCTCTTGGCGTAAGAAATGTTGAAGTGGTTGGCAACCTTAAGTTTGATGTTCCATTGGACGTGAATTTAGTTGCACAAGGGCGCTCTTGGAAACAGGAGATGCATGAAGGTGGTCGCCTCATGGTATGCGCAGCTAGCACTCGAGATGGTGAGGAGGAAGTGATTCTGAAAGCCTGGAAGGATTTATTGCTAGGCAATACATTTACGGTACCGCCGTTATTGTGTTTGGTGCCTCGCCACCCAGAGCGTTTTTCTGAGGTTGCCAATCAAATACATGCTTCGCAATTAACATTTCAGCGTCGTTCCGAGTGGCATACAAATTTAAGAAATAGTGCAGATATTCAAGTAATCCTGGGAGATTCCATGGGTGAAATGCCCATGTACTACAGTGCTGCAGATTTAGTTGTCATGGGAGGAAGTCTCTTACCATTTGGCGGTCAAAACCTCATTGAAGCTTGTGCTGCAGGTTGCCCAGTGCTATTAGGCGAACACACGTACAACTTCCAGCAAGCTGCTTTAGACGCCATCCAAATAGGTGCAGCTAAACGTATTTCAGGAGAATTATTGCTGACTGAGCCGATCGCTTTAATGGAGGCGATGAAGGAATTATTATCACACCCAGCAGAATTAGCGGAGATGGCAGCAGCAGCAAAAATTTACGCTACTGCACACCAAGGGGCAACCCAAAAAATCTTGGCCGCCCTTGAGCGTCAGAATTTTTCACTCAATTAGTACCGAGCAAAAACTTAAACTTGCGCCCCAAAGTTAGGGTCATCATGACGTGCCGTGTCATCAGGCTTTCGCTCACCCTTCACCAAATCTTCTCGCGTGACACCTAGCCACATAGCAATAGCGGCGGCGACGAATACTGAGGAATAGATACCAAATAGGATACCGATGGTAAGGGCCAAAGCAAAATAGTAGAGGGTAGGGCCACCAAAAATTAGCATTGCTAACACCATCATTTCTGTACTGCCGTGAGTAATCACGGTACGGCTGATAGTGCTCGTAATAGCGTTATCAATGACTTCACGGGTATTCATCTTGCGATATTTGCGGAAGTTTTCGCGAATGCGATCAAAGATCACAACAGATTCATTGACTGAGTAACCGAGTACCGCAAGTACCGCTGCCAAAACTGACAGGGAGAATTCCCATTGAAAGAATGCAAAAAAGCCAAGAATAATGACGATGTCGTGTAGGTTGGCAATGATACCGGCAACGGCAAATTTCCACTCAAAGCGAAATGAGAGATACACCATAATGCCGATGATCACAAAGACTAGAGCCTTTAAACCATCGAGTGCTAATTCTTTACCTACTTGTGGACCAACGAATTCCACGCGCTGCAGTTTCACGCCAGTGCTTTGTGGATCTAAGGCCTGCATGACGGATGCACTTTGATCGGCAGAAGAAATCATCTTACCTTCAGCATCTTTTTGTAAGGGCAGGCGGATCATGACATCCCGTGAACTACCAAAGTTCTGAATCTGCGTATCGGTATATCCTAGTTTTTCTACTTTAGAGCGAATCGAATCTAATGGGGCTGTTTGGGGGTAGCTCACCTCCATCACTGTTCCACCAGTAAATTCAATGGATAAATGCAAGCCGTTTTGCCACAGAAAGAAAACTGCGGCAATAAAAGTGATGAGAGAAACTGCATTGAGCACCAGAGCATGGCGCATAAAGGGAATATCTTTTTTGATGCGGAAGAATTCCATGGCTTATTTCTCCTGTGCGCGCCAAACTTGGCCGATCGCGAGTTTTTGAACTTTCTTATTCCTGCCATACCAAAGGTTGACCAGGCCGCGCGAGAAGAAGACCGCTGAGAACATTGAAGTCAGAATACCTAGGCAATGCACTACTGCAAAGCCCTTAATTGGGCCAGAGCCAAACGCTAGCAAGGCAAGGCCAGCAATCAACGTTGTGACATTGGAGTCCAGAATCGTAGCCCATGCTTTATCAAAGCCGATGGCAATTGCAGTTTGTGGAGATGCGCCAGCGCGTAACTCTTCTCGGATACGTTCGTTGATTAACACGTTAGAGTCAATTGCCATACCCAGGGCCAATGCCATCGCTGCGATACCTGGCAGAGTAAGAGTAGCTTGTAGCATCGAGAGAATTGAAATCAACAATAACAAGTTCACTGCCAAAGCAATGACTGAAAAGGTGCCAAAGAGCATGTAATAGACGATCATGAAGATGGCAATTGCCGCAAAACCAATGATCAAAGATTTAAAACCCTTCTCAATGTTTTCTGCGCCTAAGCTTGGTCCAATGGTACGTTCTTCAATGATTTCCATTGGCGCAGCTAATGAACCTGCTCTTAATAAAAGAGCTAAGTCGTTCGCACTTTCAGTGGTGGGTTGGCCAGTAATTTGAAACTTGGAGCCAAATTCACTTTGAATGGTGGCGATAGTCAGCACCTCGCCCTTGCCTTTTTCAAACAAGATCATACCCATCGGTTTGCCGATATTCTCACGGGTCACCTCTTGCATCACGCGTCCACCAGCAGCATCTAGAGAGATGTTGACGGCTGGTCGCTGGTTTTGATCAAAGCCAGCACTTGCGTCAGTAATACGGTCACCGCTAAAAATCACAGACTTCTTAAATACGCCTTGACGGTTCTCGCCAAAGCGGAAGACATCCATGCCCGGAGGCGGTGTTTCACCAATAGCGATGGTTGAAACAACTGGATCTGCCAGCCGCGATTCGAGGGTAGCAGTACGTCCAATAATGTCCTTGGCACGCGCAGTATCTTGTACGCCAGGCAATTGCACCACAATGCGTTCCGCGCCTTGCTGCTGAATGACGGGTTCTTTAACGGCTAACTCATTTACGCGTTTATTAAGGGTAACGATGTTTTGTTTTACAGCGTTATCTTGAATTTCTTTTAAGGCTGTGGGCTTGAATTCACCCAGAAGCTTGGGAGTTAGGCCAGTAGGCAGAATCTGCCAATTTAAGTCTGGTTGGCTAGTTAGTAACACTGAGCGTGCTTTTTCTACCTCTTCCATGCTGCCAAAAGAAATAGTGATACTTTCTTGGCCACGCTCAATGCCTTGATGGCGCACTGCCTTCTCGCGTAATTGACTGCGAATATCAGTCGCTAATGAAGTCACCTTCTTTTGAACTGCACCCTTCATATCTACTTGAAGTAAGAAGTACACGCCACCACGCAAATCAAGACCCAAAGGCATGGGTAATGCGTTAATTGCATTTAACCAGCTGGGCGTGTTTGATAGAAGATTTAACGCGACAGTAAAGTTCGGATCATTTTGATCGACATTTAATTTTTGCTGCAATAGATCGCGAGCGCGCAACTGAATGTCGGTATTGCTGAAGCGAATTTTGATTGAGCCAACGTTGCCAACTGACTCAAAGAAGATGCCGGTATTTGCAATGCTGGCATCTGTTAGGATTTTTTCAACTCGAGATTGCGTTGCCAAATCCACTTTAATAGTGGGTTTGGCAGACGAAACCTGAACTGCTGGAGCCTCTCCGTAAATATTCGGTAAGGAATATAGCCCCCCAATCAATAAAGCAACGAGGATGACTATGTATTTCCAGAGAGGGTAGCGATTCATATCAAGATACTTTTTAGTATGCCTATTAAGCGGACTTCAATGTGCCTTTAGGCAATACTGTAGTAACGGAGCCTTTTTGTACTTGTACCTCAGTACCCGCTGCAATTTCCACCATGAGAATTTGATCCTTCATGGAAGTCACCTTACCGAGAATGCCACCAACGGTAACGATTTCATCTCCAACTGCTAAAGCCTCCAACATGGCTCTCGTTTCTTTTTGACGCTTCATCTGTGGGCGAATCATGATGAAGTACAGTACGACAAACATCAGAACTAGGGGTAGAAAGCTCATCAAACCGCCAGAATCTGCGCCCGCTGCTGGTGCCTGGGCAAATGCATTACTAATCCACATATAAAACCTCCATTAATTGCCAATTGGAAACTGCATTATTTTTCAGACTTTTAAGGTAAAGCCCTAAACCAGCAATTCTAAACTGTAAGGGCTTGTGAGGCCTGATTTAGGGTGCACACTCCTGCTGCAGGGCTATTAATCCTGCCCAGGCGCAACACCGCGTTGACGATCGCGATGAAACTGCTCGCGATAGGCGCTAAAACGATCCTGGGATAGGGCCTCACGGACCTCCTCCATCAATTGCAAGTAGTAGGAAAGGTTATGGATGGTATTCAATTGAGATCCGAGGATCTCATTGGCCTTTTGCAGATGATTTAGATAGGATCTAGTAAAGTTTTGGCAGGTATAGCAGGCGCAAGTAGGGTCGAGTGGCCGGTCATCATCTTTGTAGCCAGAATTGCGTAATTTCAGGTCTCCAAAGCGGGTAAACAGCCAGCCATTGCGTGCATTACGGGTTGGCATGACGCAATCAAACATATCAATTCCGAGGCTAACACCAAGCATCAGATCCTCTGGTGTACCAACGCCCATTAAATAGTGCGGCATATGCTCGGGGAGTTTGGGGGCGGTGAAGTTCAAAATGCGCTCAAACTCTGGTTTTGGCTCTCCAACCGATAGGCCACCAATGGCTATCCCATCAAAACCTTGTTGGCTGACTGCCTCCAGGGAAAATTCCCGGAGATTTTCAAACATTCCGCCTTGGACGATGCCAAATAAGCCATTGCCTGTTTCAAGCTCCCGAAAGCGCTTAAGTGAACGGTCACCCCAGCGTAATGACATTTCCAGGGATGCCCGCGCTGTTTTTTCGCTGGTGGCTTGGCCCTTTACCTCATATGGCGTGCATTCATCAAATTGCATGGCAATGTCACTATTGAGGACTGCCTGAATTTCCATGGAGACTTCTGGTGACATAAATAATTTGTCGCCATTAATGGGGGAGGCAAAAGTCACGCCTTCCTCAGAAATTTTTCGTAGCGCCCCCAAGCTAAAGACTTGAAAGCCACCTGAGTCAGTCAGGATGGGTTTATCCCAGCCCATAAAACGATGTAATCCACCATGTTTTTTGATCACATCAAGACCCGGACGTAGCCAAAGATGAAAAGTGTTGCCTAAAATAATTTGGGCTTTAGCCTCGTTTAAATCTCGGGGAGTCATCGCCTTCACAGTGCCGTAGGTTCCTACGGGCATGAAGATGGGGGTTTGCACACTTCCGTGCGGAAGATCTAGCTGCCCTAAGCGAGCCGGACTCTTAGAATCGCGAGCCAGAATATTGAAGTGAACGGGTTTAGTCATGATTTTGAATGGTGAGTGCGACTGAGAAACATAGCATCGCCGTAGCTAAAGAAGCGATATTCATGTGCAATTGCATGTTGATAGGCATTGCGGATATTATCGACCCCCGCGAAAGCGCTGACCAGCATGAGCAGAGTAGATTTGGGTAAATGAAAGTTCGTCAGCAAGCAGTCGACTGCTTTAAAAGTAAAGCCGGGGGTAATAAAGAGGTTTGTTTCTCCACTGCTTTGTTGGGTCAGGGCCTGACTCTCTAAAGCTCGCAGGCTAGTTGTCCCTACTGCAATGACACGATTTCCTCCGCGCTGTGTTTTGGCGATGGCCTCTAAAGTCTGGGTTGGAATGGAATACCATTCATAGTGCATTTGATGTTTACTCAGATCCTCTTCGCGAACTGGCGAAAAGGTACCCGCTCCAACATGAAGGGTAACGGTAGCTTGTCGAACGCCATTCTGCGAGAGTCTACTGAGAATCTCCTCATCAAAATGTAAGCCTGCAGTAGGCGCCGCTACCGCACCGGGATTTTTGGCTACAACGGTTTGATAGCGCTTGGCATCCTGCTCATTGGGTTGATGTTCGATATACGGTGGTAGAGGGAGCTCTCCAAAGCGTTCGAGTAAAGAGAACACATTTTCTGGAAAACGAACTTCATAAAAGCGGCCGTCATAGCCAATCATTTCCACAGGAAAGCTTTCGCCAGCCGCATTATGGATGTGGACAATCGAACCAATCTTGGGAACCTTAGAGGCTCGGATTTGAACCCAGGCTTGATTTTCAGCACTAATGCGTTCAATCAACAGTTCTACATTACCCCCAGTCTCTTTTTTGCCATGCAGACGCGCTGGTATGACTTTGGTGTCGTTAAAGACCAGTAAATCCCCTGGATTAATAAGGTTAAGGATGTCACGAAACTGACGATCGATGAATTCGGTCGAATGACCCTCCTCAGTCTTGAGCTCTAAGAGGCGGCTATCCGTCCTATTTGCCAGGGGGTGCTGGGCAATTAGTTGGGGAGGAAGGTTGTAATTGAAGTCGGAGAGTTGCATAGCATTACCATCAGGTATTGGATTTTAACGATGACAACTAAGCGACCGCCAACTGCACTGGAAAAACTGGGTTTAAAGACCCCCATGGCCCTTGCTTTGCACCTGCCATCGCGTTATGAGGATGAGACTGAGCTTTTTACAATTGAGGAGGCTATAGGGCTTGGCCGCTTTCAGTCAGTTCAAACCCAAGGGGTCGTGATTCGAAATCAGGTCATGTTTCGTCCCAAAAGACAGTTATTGGTGACTATTGAGGATGACACTGCCTCACTGCAATTGCGTTTTCTCAATTTCTATCCTAGTCAGCAAAAACAAATGGCAGTCGGTACTCATGTGCGGGTTCGAGGAGAAGTACGTGAAGGCTATCAGGGGTCTGAAATGGTTCACCCTAACGTACGCACTGTGACCCCAGATGCACCCTTGCCGCAAAGTTTGACACCAGTCTATCCTGCAAGCGCAGGAATTTCACAGACGGTGATTCGCAAAGCGGTTCTCCAGGCTTTGCGTGATCAGAGTTTGTCAGAAAGCTTGGCTGAATTCTTGCCGGCGACATTAATGAAGCGTATTTTGCCGAGCCATGATTGGCCGCCCTTGCAAGAGGCAATCCAATATCTTCATCAGCCTCCTGCTGATGCTAATACTCAAGCGCTATTAGACCGGACGCATTCTGCATGGCGACGAGTGCAGTTTGAGGAATTACTGGCACAGCAAATTTCTTTAAAAAGGGCGCATGCCATACGCAGGGAAAGACGTGCCCCTACTTTTCAGAAATTGATAGGGTCTAAGCAAGCATTAGCCAACATTGAGGATGGTTTGCTAAAAGCGCTCCCATTTAAGTTAACGGATGCACAAGCGCGAGTCTGGTCCGAGATTGGACAGGATTTATCCAATACCTTTCCCATGAATCGCTTGCTGCAAGGTGATGTAGGTAGCGGTAAGACAGTGATGGCGGCCTTAGCAGCTGCTCGTGCAATGGATCACGGATATCAAGCAGCCATCATGGCGCCTACGGAAATTTTGGCAGAGCAACACTTTCTCAAAATGCAAGAATGGTTTGGCCCATTGGGTGTGAAGATTGCCTGGCTTTCTGGAAGCTTGAAGGCAAAGGAAAAGAGACTTGCGCAAGAAATGATTGAAGGTGGTGAGGCGCAGCTCATTATTGGAACCCATGCACTGATTCAAGATAAGGTCAGCTTTTCAAAACTGGGTTTAGCAGTGATCGATGAACAGCATCGATTTGGGGTGCGACAACGTTTAGAGATTGGGCAGCGCGTTGGCTCAGAATTATTTTATTGCCATCAATTGATGATGACGGCCACTCCTATCCCCCGCACATTAGCGATGACATACTATGCCGATCTCGATGTTTCCGTAATTGATGAATTGCCGCCAGGTCGCAAGCCGATAGCAACTAAAGTAGTCAAGGCTGCACGCCGTGATGAGGTGATTGGTGGTCTAGAGTCTTGGTTATCAAAGGGATTGCAGGCTTATTGGGTTTGCCCTTTAATCGAAGAGTCAGAGGCTTTGCAACTTCAAACTGCAGTTGAGAGTTTTGAGCAGCTCACTCAAGCTTTGCCTAACTTTAAGGTGGGCTTAGTCCACGGGCGCCTAAAAAGTGAGGAGAAGGCTGCAGTGATGGCAGCTTTCAAGGCAAATGAAATCCAATTATTAGTAGCAACTACGGTGATTGAAGTTGGGGTTGATGTGCCTAATGCAGCGCTTATGGTCATTGAACATGCAGAGCGTTTTGGGTATGCGCAGATTCACCAATTGCGAGGACGTGTTGGTCGAGGTTCGGCAGACTCAGTGTGCATATTGATGTACTCAGAACCCTTGTCCTTAGCAGCGAAAGAGCGATTACAAACCTTACGAGAAACATCAGATGGATTTGTGATTGCAGAGCGGGATTTATCCTTACGAGGCCCCGGTGAACTATTAGGAGCTAAGCAATCGGGTGATGCAATGTTGCGTTTTGTGGATTTGCAACGAGATGCTTGGTTAATTGAATTAGCGCAAAAAGCAGCAGAGCTATTATTAGCTGAAAATGCCGATATAGTAGAGAAGCATTTAGAGCGTTGGCTTGGCTCTAGAACTGAATTTCTAAAGGCTTGATAATCGAGTCATGATTATGAATACATCACCCATCTTATGCGCGCTCGTTTAATCGCTTATGGGCAGTTGATACGTCTCGATAAACCAATCGGGACGCTCCTGTTGTTGTGGCCTACCCTTTGGGCGCTTTGGTTAGCTAGCAGCGGGTTTCCAGAATGGCATTTACTACTCATTTTTTCATTGGGCACCTTTTTGATGCGAAGTGCTGGTTGTGCTGTGAATGATTATGCTGATCGCGACTTTGACCGATATGTCTTGCGCACTAAAGATCGCCCCATTACGAGTGGCAAAATTTCTGGCAAAGAGGCGCTTGCTGTAGCTGCTCTTTTGGCTTTACTGGCTTTCTTGCTAATTTGGCCCTTAAATACCTTAACCAAAGAGCTTTCAGTATTCGCTTTACTGGTAGCAATTGTTTATCCATTCACCAAACGTTTCTTTGCGATTCCACAAGCTGTACTAGGAATCGCTTTTGGTTTTGGAATCCCCATGGCTTACGCAGCAGTATTGGGTTTCATTCCCGTGGAAGCCTGGATCTTGTTTATTGGCAACATCTTCTGGGCAATTGCTTATGACACGGCTTATGCCATGGTTGATCGAGATGATGATCTTCGTTTAGGTTTGCACACCTCAGCAATTACCTTTAGTCGCTTTGATGTTGTAGCCATTGCTATAAGCTACAGTATTTTGTTTGTAACCCAAATAGCAGTTGCCAAGCTCTCAAATCTCAGTGATTGGTACTGGCTTGGCTGGACATTGGCCTTGGCTTGCGCAATCTACCATCTCAAACTGGTCTCCAGTAGAAAGCGTGAAGACTGTTTTAAAGCTTTCCGCCACAATAACTGGTTGGGCGGCTTTCTATTTTTAGGTATCGTACTTGGGTTAGCGGTTCAATAAACTGCGGAGTTAATTTTTACCCAGCTCATCACCCATGGCTTTGCCACGTTGGCTTGCAGCATCAATGGCGTTCTCGAGAATGCCGTGCCAATCATGCTGCTTGAGAACATCTAACGCTGCAGCAGTGGTGCCGCCTTTCGATGTAACACGTTCACGCAATACCCCAGCATGCTCATCAGAGTTATGGGCCAACTGAGTAGCCCCCTCCAAAGTCGCATAGGCTAGCTTGCGTGCAGTATCTGCATCAAGTCCTAGCTTCTCTCCACTCGATTGCATGGCCTCTAAGAAAGCAAATACATAGGCTGGTCCACTTCCCGACACAGCGGTTACAGCATCCATTAATTTTTCTTCTTGTACCCAGACTGTTTGGCCAACAGCGCTACAGATAGTTTGCGCTAGCTTACGATCGGCTTCATTGACGGCGGTATCGGCAAATAAACCAGTGATCCCTTTACCAATTAAGGCGGGGGTATTGGGCATGGCGCGGATGCAGCGCTCATGATTGAGCCAACGATTCATATCTTTGAGGCGAATACCAGCGGCAATGCTCAGAATCAATGGTCCCGGTGCAGTAGCGTGGGTTAATTTAGTGCTCAAGGTTTTAGCGACAATATTAAAGTCTTGCGGTTTGATAGCCATCACCACTACATTATTTTTTGAAAAATCGAATGCAATCTCATCCAAGGCGCTGATGATTTGTACGCCAAAATCTTCCTGTAATTTAAGTCCTGTACTGGCATTCGCTTCTACAACTGAGAGCTGATTTGACTTAAAGCCATTGGCTAGTAATCCACTAATTAAAGCGCGGCCCATATTACCGCCACCAATAAAGGTGATGTGGGTATTGTGATTTATTGGTGCTGTATTCATGCTTTTATCTTATCGCGCTTTCCAAAAATAGCGCTGCCTATTCTGACCATAGTACTTCCTTCGGCGATTGCGGCTTCCATATCATCGGACATTCCCATCGAGAGGGTATCAAAAAAACTATATTTCAGATCATGCGAATGCTTTGCTTTGATGCCCAGAAAGCAATTCTGAATGGCCGCAAATGCCTGGCGCTGTTCATTCATATCCGAGCTTGGTGCTGGAATAGCCATGAGACCTCTCAGAACAATATTCGGTAATTTAGAGATGGCTTCGCATAGCGTATCCACTTCTTCTAACGAAATACCACTTTTACTTTCTTCATGGCTAACATTAATTTGGACGCAAACTTGTAGTGCTCCAAGTTGGGGAAATTCACTTCGTTGGCTTGAGAGACGTTCTGCAATTTTGAGTCGATCAATGCTGTGAACCCAGTCAAAATTTGCTGCCACTTCTCTGGTTTTATTGCTCTGCAAAGGACCTATGAAATGCCATTCAAGCTGTGGGCGAAGCTTGGTAAGCTCCTTAATCTTTTCAACGCCTTCTTGAACGTAGTTTTCACCAAAAGCAGTTTGCCCAGCATGCATTGCCTCTTCAATATCTTTAGCAGGGAAAGTTTTGCTAACCGCAAGCAAGAGAATGTCTTCTGGCTTACGCTTTGCTACAAGAGCGGCGAGTTCCAGCCGCTGCTTTACCAACATGAGGTTGGTGCTAATCTGGGTCATTGTTTAGTGCTACGTTGCTCAGTAATGAATTGGTCTACGATTTCAATCCAATGCAAGACTGGGGTGTCATCTTGCTGGAGATGGGTAATGCAACCAATATTTCCAGAAACGATCACCTGAGCGCCAGATTCTTCACAGGCAGCATTCAGATGGGTGAGCTTGTTATGACGCAATTGCTCTGATAATTCTGGTTGAGTAACTGAATAGGTTCCTGCGGAGCCGCAGCATAAATGACTATCGGCACACAGACGTACGCTAATACCCATAGAAGATAGTAGACCTTCTACCTTACCTCTGATCTGTTGGCCATGTTGCAAAGTGCAGGGTGGGTGATAGACCACCCCAGGTTTTGGATCTGAGCCAACCAGCTCAAGTAATGGTTCTTCAAAGCTTGGCAGAATTTCAGAGATATCCTTAGTGAGGCTAGAGATAGCCTTAGCCTTATCGGCATACTGTGGATCGTCTGCAAAGAGGTGACCATAATCTTTGACCATTACGCCGCAACCTGAAGCCGTCATCACAATAGCCTCAACGCCTTGCTCAACAAGTGGCCACCAAGCATCAATATTTTGCTTGGCGTTGTCTAATCCACCCGCTTGATCATTGAGGTGATAACGCAATGCACCACAACAGGTAGCATTGGGTGCGCTAATGAGTTCAATTTTGAGCGCATCTAAAACGCGGGCAGTGGCCGAGTTGATATTAGGCAGCATGCCAGGTTGGATGCAGCCCTCTAAGATCAGCATCTTACGATCATGTTGAGTATGAGGCCGTGCATAAGGATTGGTCTTGCTAGATAAGGCTTTATTTTTAACTTCCGGAATCTTGCGCGCAATACCAGCGGGCATGAACGGCCGAACGAGACGTCCAAGTGTCATGGCTGTATTAAATAATTTTGGACTGGTAAGGCCTTCTGTAAGGGCCCAGCGGGTCAGGCGCTGACCAAGAGGGCGCTCAGGAGTATTTTCTTCTGCCCACTTACGTCCAATGTCCACTAAGTTGCCATACTGCACACCACTAGGGCAAGTACTTTCACAATTGCGGCAGGTTAGGCAACGGTCTAAATGAAGGCGGGTTTTCTCGGTAGGCGCTTGGCCTTCAGCCATTTGTTTAATGAGGTAGATGCGTCCGCGCGGGCCATCCAGCTCATCGCCAAGGAGTTGATAAGTAGGGCAGGTGGCTGTACAAAAACCACAGTGAACACATTTACCAAGAATTCTGGCAGCTTCGATACCTTCGGCAGTATTAGCGTATTGGGGGGCGAGTTGAGTTTGCATGAATTTGCTTACGGTAGACGTTTGGTGGCAAATACACCTGCCGGATCAAAGGAAGCGCGCAAGCGCGCTTGAACAGCTTCCAGTGCAGCTGAGTGAGCTTGCTCACCAAGCAAAGTAAAGCGTTGATTGCTTGGATCTACTGCAGAGCCTTGCTTAAATCGAGTAGCGTGGCCACCATGAGTGTGGGCTATTTGTTTGAGAGTCGTAAAGGTCGCTTCATCACCAGGCGCTTTAATCCATCTTTGTTGCCCATGCCATTCCAAAACAATCTCGCCAACAGTATTTTCAATTGCTAGGGGTCCGCAAGCAGCTGGCAGGGCTAAACGATAGAGTGTGTCAGTACTTTCCAAGCAGTTGAAAACGGCTAAGCGCTGTTCACGTACATCACTCCAAAATGCCAGTGCAATTGCGGGGTCTAATTCTGAAGCATCAATAGCAGCATTCATGAGAGGAACAGCGGCTTTGACAGCTGCAATCGCGCCTGCAAGGCGAATGGTGAGCTGGCCATCATGGCCAGGCTTTCCAATCCAGCAACTTGCTGATAATGGTAGCGGTTGTCCGGCCCACTCATTTAGCACACGCAAAGCTTTTTCTTGAGAAATTAGGCAGCGTAAGCTTGCAGTAGCTGCAGGCTTGGGTAGTACTTTGACTGATGCCTCTAGTAATAAAGAGAGCGTGCCCATTGAGCTAGGTAGTAAGCGCGAGACATCGTAGCCCGCAACATTCTTCATCACTTTGCCGCCAAAGGATAAATCTTGACCCTGACCATCCATGATGCGACTACCTAAAACATAGTCTCGTAAATTACCGGCACTAATTCGTCCTGGCCCAGCCAGCCCAGCCGCAATCACACCACCAAAAGTCGCCTCTTCACCAAAATGGGGTGGCTCAAACGCAAGGACTTGGTTTTTTTCTGCAAGAGCCGCTTCAATCTCTTTTAGGGGGGTGCCAGCGCAGGCCGTAATCACTAATTCTTCAGGTTGGTATTCCAGGATTCCAGAGTAAGGGCGGGTATTGAGCTTGGCAAATGTATTGGCATTTCCATACCAGGATTTACTGCCGCCACCTTCAATAGAAAGTGGCATAGCAGTTTTGGCAGCAGCCAGAATCTGTTCCCGAAATACTTCAATCTCCACCTTGGAGTTTGTTGTGCTGCTATTCATTAGAAGCGCTCCAATTCTGGGTGGGGTAACTTGCCACCACTAATGCGCATGCGACCATATTCTGCGCATCGATTGAGTGTCGGAATAGCTTTATCAGGGTTAAGTAGTTTTTCAGGATCAAAGGCGCTCTTCACGCCCCAGAAAGATTCGCGCTCGCCTTCGCCAAATTGAACGCACATGGAATTAATCTTTTCGATACCAACCCCATGCTCACCTGTAATGGTGCCGTCTAGCTCAACGCACGCTTCCAAAATCTCAGTACCAAAATCTTCTGCACGATGCCACTCGTCTTGATCTGCGCCATTAAATAAAATTAAAGGGTGCATATTGCCATCGCCTGCATGAAACACGTTCAAGCAAGTGAGACCATATTTCTTTTCCATTACTTGAATACGTTTGAGCAAGGTGGCGATGTTTCTGCGAGGAATGGTGCCATCCATGCAGTAATAATCTGGCGCTAGACGGCCGGCTGCCGGGAATGCATTTTTGCGACCACTCCAAAATTTCAGGCGCTCAGTTTCATTTTGAGAAATCTGAATACCACTAGCGCCTGCAAGCTCCAACACTTTAGTCATGCGCTCAATTTCTTCGGCCACCTCTTC
>JAXIUI010000029.1:0-25269 GCA_034680725.1 Polynucleobacter sp. | reverse complement strand
GGGCACCCATAATCCCTAGACCTACAAAACCAAGCTTGAGCTGACTCATGACATCTTCCTTTATCTTTTTGAATGATTGACTGGGTATTTAGTACTTACCGCGTGCTGATTGGGCACTGATGAGGTGCTTTACTAAGATAGACAATATCTTACGGGAATTAAGTATTCGCTTGATCGTAAGGACCCATCCAAGACAAACCCACTTCCGTTGTCTTCAGAGGTTTGTACTCACAACCAATATAGCCAGCATATCCAAGGCGATCTAAGAGATCAAAGAGGTAAGGATAGTTAATCTCACCAGTGCCAGGCTCATGACGTCCAGGGTTATCAGCCAACTGAATATGGCCAATACGAGCAAAGTATTTCTCGATCGTATTGCCCAACTCCCCTTCCATACGCTGGGCATGGTAGATGTCGTATTGCAAATAAGCGTTATTAGCTCCTACGGCATCTAATATGGCAATCCCCTGTGCGGTCTTATTGAGATAAAAACCAGGGATATCAAAGGTGTTAATCGGTTCAATCAAGAGCTTAAGACCAGCCTTATTGAGTTCACTGGCAGCGTATTGCAAGTTTTCTACTAAGGTATCGTGTACTAATTGCGGATCCACTCCTGCTGGCGTGATACCTGCAAGGCAATTGAGCTGAGGTACACCTAAGATCTTGGCGTACTCAATAGCTTTACCTACTCCAGAGCGAAACTCAGCAACCCGATCGGGATGACATGCAATCCCCCGCTCCCCCGCTTCCCAATTGCCCGCTGGTAAGTTATGCAAAATCAGCTTGAGGGCATTTTGATCTAACTCCGCCTTAATATCAGCAGCAGCAAAGGCATAGGGAAAGAGAAACTCAACAGCATTAAAGCCGCCTAGCTTAGCGAGCGCAAAGCGCTCTAAAAAAGGCTGCTCATTAAAAAGCATGGTGAGGTTAGCGGCAAAGCGAGGCATGGGGCTCCTTAAATTAAAAGTAAATCTTAAGATTGCAATACAGCAACTGGCGCATCTTCAATCGATTTTGCCAAAGGCTCGAACTCATTGATATTATCAATTTCCGTGCCCATAGCGATATTCGTTACGCGCTCTAAGATTACTTCAATTACCACTGGTACTTTAAATTCTGCAATCCAAGCCTCTGCTTGTGCAATGGCAGGTGCCAATTGCTCTTCACGCTCAACCCGAATCGCCTTACAACCAAGTCCCTCAACCACTTTCACGTGATCAACGCCATAGCCTTTCACGACTCCAGCGCTCTCTGGAATATTGACGTTATCAAAAGCCAGCTGTACACAGTAATCCATCTCAAAACCACGTTGCGCCTGACGGATTAATCCCAAGTAGCTGTTATTGACTAGCACTTGAATGAATGGCAACTTAAATTGCGCTCCCACTGCCAATTCTTCAATCATGAATTGGAAATCATAGTCACCAGATAAGGCCACGATCTTTCTGGAAGGATCTGCAGCTCTCACACCCAAAGCAGCAGGAACTGTCCAGCCAAGTGGACCTGCCTGTCCGCAGTTAATCCAATGGCGTGGTTTAAAAACTTTTAAGAACTGTGCGCCAGCAATTTGGGATAAACCAATAGTGCTCACATAAGTAACATCTTCGCCAAATGTCTGAACCATCTCTTGATACACGCGCTGAGGCTTCATAGGAGACTCATTGAAATTCGTCTTACGCTGATAATCAATCGAATTTTTTCTAGCCAAACACTCTGCAGCCCATTTGCTACGATCTTTAAGCTTGCCAGCTTTCTTCATCTCAGCAGCAACTTCAACGAATAAGGCGAGTGCTGCCTTGGCATCTGAAACGATGCCGTAATCGGGGGTAAATATTCTGCCAATCTGCGTAGGCTCGATATCAACGTGTATAAATTTACGCCCTTTGCAATAAACCTCAGTAGAGCCAGTATGGCGATTTGCCCAACGGTTACCGATGCCCAAAACAAAATCACTTGCTAACATGGTGGCGTTGCCATAGCGATGTGATGTTTGTAAGCCAACCATACCTGCCATCAATGGATGGTTATCTGGAATACTGCCCCAACCCATTAAAGTTGGAATAACTGGAATACCAGTGAGTTCAGCAAACTGCACTAGCAAATCGGATGCGTCTGCATTAATCACGCCACCACCAGCAACAATTAATGGGTTCTCAGATTCATTGAGCATTTCCAAGGCTTTTTCAATCTGCTTGCGGCTAGCCTGAGGCTTATAAGCGGCCAATGGCTCGTATGTATCAATATCAAATTCAATTTCAGCCATCTGAACATCAATTGGCAAATCAATTAATACAGGGCCGGGGCGACCTGAGCGCATCAAATGAAATGCCTGCTGAAATACTCGGGGTACTAATGCGGGTTCTAAAACAGTCACTGCCATCTTGGTCAACGGTTTTGCAATAGATGCGATATCAACCGCCTGAAAGTCTTCTTTATGCAACTTTGCACGTGGTGCTTGGCCAGTAATACAAAGAATTGGAATACTGTCTGCTTGAGCTGAATACAAGCCGGTAATCATGTCTGTACCGCCAGGGCCAGAAGTTCCAATACAAACGCCGATATTTCCGGGGGCTGCACGCGTGTAACCTTCAGCCATATGTGATGCTCCTTCAACGTGCCTTGCAAGGACATGGGCAATCGATTGACGCTCCCTCATTTGCGCGTAAAGGGGATTAATTGCTGCGCCAGGTACTCCGAAAGCCTGGGTAACCCCCTCTTTCTCCATTACCAAAACTGCTGCCATTGCTGCTTTCATTTTTGCCATGATCCATCTCCCGGTTTTGTTATGGGTGAATCATCGACAAAATCCCCCGTTTTGAGAACCTCACCAAATCTATATCTAGTATTCCTCCATGGAATAGTGTAAAAAGTCCTTTTTAAGTACTGTGAGAATCGATTTATGGATCGCGTACAGGGAATTTCTCTTTTTATTAGGGTTGTCGAAACAGGCTCTTTTAGCAAGGCAGCGGAAGATTTGGGCATCACCCAACCCACAGCCACCAAATTTGTTGCCAGTATGGAAAAACGTCTTGGTGTGCTTTTACTCCACCGCAGTACCCGAGGCGTCACCACCACAGAGATTGGCAAGCTGTATTACGAAAAATGTAAATTAATTGCCAGGGAGATCGAAGAGGCTGATGATTTAGCATCTCTCCTCCAGTCCAAGGTTCGCGGAAGATTAACCATTAGCTCCTCTGTAGCCTTTGGTAGGCGCGTACTGACACCCACGATTTTAGAATTCATGTCGCACCACCCGGAACTTGAAGTCAATCTCAATATGGATGACCGCTACATCAACCTCATTGAACAGGGCGTGGATCTGGCAATTCGGATGCGTCGATTACCAGACTCTTCTTTGGGCTCTAGACTGCTTGGCATGAACCCATGGGTGATGGTGGCCACTCCTGAGTACCTGTTAACAAATCCAGCCCCAAAAAATCCAGAGGATATTCGCAAACATCGCGCACTGATTTACACAACCGCTCAAGGTGACCATCGCTGGAGCTTTACGGATAGTCAAGGGAAGGCTGAAGTAGTTGAAGTGGCGGGTCCTTTTACCTCAAACAACCTGTCTTCGATTTTGTCTGCTGCCAGAACTGGTATGGGCTTAGCAGTTCTACCAGTGTATGTGGCGCATCAATCAATTAAAGATAAAGTACTCACACCAATCATGGAAGATTGGTCTTTGCCTGCTCAAGAAATTCATGCGGTCTTTTCTTCGCCAAAGCATGTTCCCACCAAGGTCAGTAAATGTATTGATTGGTTGCAGGCCCGCTTTAAAGGTGAGTGGTGGGCAGGCAGCCCAGGTGGTAAAAACGAATAAAAAAACCCGCCCATGATGGGCGGGTGAAATTACAACATAGGTACTACATGACTTCGGTTAGTAGAGCTTATGCAGCCATTGGCAGTGCTAAACGCCCTTGCGATGATTGGACTCTCGTGTTCAGTAACTTGGTTAAAGCAAAGACTGTACTCAAGCAAGGAGTTGGAGTATTTGTAATCTGACCCAACTCAATGACCGATCCAAGCAAAGCATCAATCTCTAAATTATTGCCAGCTTCAAGATCTTGAAGCATTGAAGTTTTATGCTTACCCACTTTTTCAGCACCAGCGATGCGCCGATCAATGTCCACTCGAAAGATTACGCCCAGTTTTTGAGCAATTGTCTGAGCTTCGGTCATCATATTACGAGCCAAGTCCTTGGTTAAAGGGAAGCGGCAGATGCCTTCCAAATGCTCATGAGTGAGAGCGCTAATCGGATTAAAGGTCATATTGCCCCATAGCTTTAACCAGATCTCCGCACGAATATCTTCTAATATCGGCGATTTAAAACCAGCCTCAGTCATGATCTGCGAGATGCGCTGAGCACGCTCTGAAATCGTGCCATCGAGCTCTCCAATAGGAAAACGGTTACCTTCTACATGCTCGATAACGCCAGGAGATTGAGCAATTGTTGCGGGATACACCACACAACCCAGAATGTTGGCAGGATTAATTTTGCTCATGATTAATCCGGTCGGATCAACCGTTTCCACAGCATGATTTCGATGTTGGCTATTGAGTCGTTGAAAGTACCACCATGGGATTCCATTTTGCATTGGAATTAACACCGTCTCTGGACCCATGAGCGTAGCAAGATCATCAACAATGGGTTCAACCTGATGCGCCTTGACCGCCAGCATGACCACCTCAGGAGTTCCTTGAACAGCTGAAATACGGTCAACAGCTTTGACATGCGCCACGATTGGCTCGCTTTCACCCTCAAGGATTAATTGCAAACCCTTCTTCTGAATTGCTTTGAGCGTTTCACCACGAGCAACCACTGTCACATCATTGCCAGCCTTCGCTAGCATGACTGCCAAGTAACCACCAATTGCTCCACCACCTCCAATGATGCATATTTTCATGATGACTCCATAAGAACAATAAATTTTTAGTTGGAGTGATCATGAGCAAAGTTTTTAACTATGAGAAGTCAATGAATCTCATATGACATATTCCAGATGAGAATACCTAAGACAAAAAAGATCATTTGCTTGGTATTTTCTGAGAGCCTTTAAGACTAGTAAAAACCCTAAACAAGGATCAATAGAAGCGTTGAATACGCGATTATTTTCAAAGCAGGTGACGCGATCAAGCAAGCGCAGTCTGCAGATTGCTATCTAAAAAAATGGATCCTATTTAGCGCAAAAGCTCACTAATTTCGATCAAGTTTTGATCTGGATCCCTGACATATACAGAACGAATTTTCGCTGTTGCACCTGTTCGAATGACCGGGCCCTCAATAATTGGCCAAGCTTCTGCGTTTAACTTGGCCAGTACTGCATCTAAAGGTCGATCAGCGATAAAACAAAGATCTAACGCACCTGGCATCGGAATGTATGCCTTAGGCTCAAACTCCTTACCTTTAATATGCAAATTAATTTTTTGATTGCCAAATGTAAATGCTTTGCGCTCTACTGGTGGAGTACCGCCAATAAAGCTTTCTAAAGTCATTCCCAAAACGCGTGTATAAAAATCAATGCAAGCATTCTCATGAGCCGTTGTTAGTACAAGGTGGTCTAAATGATCAATCATATTTTTTATCCCCAACAGTCATCTGAAAAATAATGTACTTAGCGTAAGGTATCCACATAATCTGGTACAGGATGTAAATCGCAAGTACTACCTGCTTTAGCGACTTGACCAGGCACTGGGTGCCCGACAATCGCTGGCAGCTCCCGCGCCAACTTCAGCAATCTTGGAATATCAATCCCCGTCTCATAAGCCATAGCATCGAGCATATGAATCGCATCTTCACTAGAAATATTGCCGCTGGCGCCAGGAGCGTAGGGGCAGCCCCCAAGGCCGCCTAAGGAGCCATCAAAGCGAATAATGCCGGATTGAACCGCTGCCAGCACATTGGCTAAGCCCATGCCTCTTGTATTGTGAAAGTGAAAAGTGAGCTGTAGATCGCTAAATTTCTTTTGCAACTCGTCTGCCATCTTGGCAACCTGCGCAGGATTAGCCATACCAGTAGTGTCACAAATCGTGACTCCACGAACGCCTAGGTCTGCAAAGCGCTGCACAAATTGCTCCACTACAGTCGCAGGTACATCACCCTCCATTGGGCAGCCAAAAGCTGTTGATAAAGAAACATTGATGGGCGTTTTTCCATCAACAAATCGAATGACCTCTGCTAGGCCGGCAAAACTCTTTTCGCGACCCATTCGCAAATTAGCCAAATTATGGGTTTCAGAAGTGGACATCACTAAATTGAACTCATCCGCGCGTGACTCAAGGGCACGCTCTGCGCCCCTCAGATTGGGCACTAATACTGTGTACTCCACACCCGGAATACGCTGAATTTTTCCCATAACTTCTTCAGCATCACGCAACATCGGTATGGCCTTGGGCGATGTAAACGAAGTGACCTCAATTTTGGCAAAGCCGCATTGACTCAGTTCATTAATGAGCTTGACCTTATCCTCAGTAGGTATGAAATGGGGTTCAATCTGAAAGCCATCTCTGGTAACAACATCATTGAAATATATTCTGGTCATAAGATTTAATCTATTAGTTGATCAATGCATTATTTGGTAAATGCAATACCACGCTCTTTGAGAGAGTCAATCTGTACATCAGTTAAGCCAACACTGCGCAAAATTTCATCGGTATTCTCACCAATATTAGGGGCTAGTGTTCTGATTGAGCCTGGCGTACGCGAAAGCTTTGGAATTACTCCTGGCACATCCAGCTTGCTGCCATCATGCATTTGAATCGTCTCAATATTTCCTCGTGCCCTAAAGTGCGGGTCATTGGCAATATCTGCAACGGTATAAATTTTTCCAGCAGGTACTGCTACTGAATCTAATAATTGCAAAGCCTCATCTGTAGTCATCGTATTGGCCCAGTCGCCAATTGCCTGGTCGAGCTCTGCTACGCGAGCCACCCGACCATCATTATTTTCAAGCGCAGGATCATTTGCTAAATCATTGCGGCCAATCATTCCCATTAAGCGTTTAAAGATACTATCGCCATTACCCGCAACCAACACATAACCACCATCTGCGCAAAGATAGGCATTACTCGGCGCAATCCCAGGCAAGGCACTTCCACCAGCCTGTCTTACCTCGCCGAAGGCACTGTATTCAGGTAGCAAACTCTCCATACAGTTAAAAACTGCCTCATATAGTGCGATATCAATTACTTGACCCCTATTACTACGATGACGCTCTTGCAACGCCAATAAAATTCCGATGACACCATGCAAAGAAGCGAGTGTGTCTCCAATACTTACCCCCACTCGAACAGGTACTCGACCAGGCTCTGCAGTCAAATGACGCAGCCCACCCATCGCCTCCGCAACCACACCAAAACCAGGCTTATCCCGGTATGGGCCTGTCTGACCATAGCCACTGATTCTGAGGACAATCAATTTGGGGTTGAGCTCAAGTAAATGAGCGGGATCTAAGCCCCATCCTTCTAAAGTTCCGGGGCGAAAATTTTCAATGAGTACATCAGCTTCAGTGATCAGTTTTTTAACAATCTCTTGAGCTTCTACTTGCCGAAGGTCGAGTGAAAGAGAACGCTTATTGCGAGATTGCACCTGCCACCAAACCGAAGTGCCCTCTTTTAACAAACGCCATTTACGCAAGGCATCACCCGTTTTAGGAGCTTCGATCTTGATAACATCAGCACCAAAGTCGGCTAAGGTTTTGGCTGCAAATGGGCCAGCAATTAACTGCCCCATCTCAATTACTTTTAGATTACTTAATGGCTCCATACATCTCTCTACCTGATGATTTACTCTAAAGTTACACTTTTTTATCGCACTTGAGAATTGGCATCCCAATCAACCCTCAAGAAAATCTGCTTTGTAAGCTTAAAACCTCGGCATAAAGAAGATATCGTTGGTAGCCCACCCATTTAAGAGCTCTCAAAAATATCCTGTGCCTATTTCAAAGATTTGAACAATTTAGCAATCAAATAAAAGCCAATATTGCTTACTAGAATTTAAATGTCACAGCAACTTGCGGGCCTTGCATTGTCGTTTTTTGCAAGACTCCACCAGCCTTCATATCGTAATACAGTGCACGATAGGTCAATGAGGCATCAACTAGGTCATTGAATGTTTTCCCAATGCCCGCCATAGCCTGCCAAGTCAAATTGGTCGTACCACCACCGCTGCCAATGTCGCCATAAAATGGTATGTACCAAGAGGAATCTGCAATTCGGTAACGCCCTTTTGCGCCAACAATAGGATCTACCGTAGAGGTAGTCTTTGAGATAGACGCCTTTTCTGGCGCGTCAACCAAATAGGCATTTAATGTAGCGGTGACATAGATAGCACGCGCCCCAAGTAAAGCATCAACATAAGCATCTTTGTTGCTAGTGATCGTGTAGGTTGCAGCGCCAGTCAGAACTGTCTGTTGCAGGGTAATTTTGTCCCCTACTGTCAGCGGCGCTCCTGCAGGGGTTACAACGGGCACAGATCCTGATTTTTGTAGGGTTGCTGAGATGACATCTCCCATTACGCCCCACTTTCCTTTATGAGCCTCAGCAGAAATCATGCCCCCCGATTTGAGATTGCTAATGACATTGCTTGAACTATAGTCAGCCGACTTGGCAAGGCCATTGTCTAAATTCATGGTGCCGTTGATGCCAGTTGCCCATAAATAAGGGGTCACTTCAAAGCGCCACTCATTGGTGATCTTGGGTATAGGTGAAGCATCTTGAGCACAGGCAAAGCCAGCGCAAGAGAGGGTGGCAATAGCGCCAGCAAAAGTCTTTAGCAGGTATTTATTCATAAGAGAGCAACATTGAAATGGAATCTGATGACTTGATTCTAAAGAGAAATTGTCAAACGGGATGATTTATCTAATAAACCGATCAATATAGTCAATATTATTCATTTGACCAAATAAGGTGTTGGGGTCAAACTGATTCCATCCCCATACATCGAGCAAAAAAATATCCCTGGAGGTTCTCAATGATGCAAGCAATACAAACAGCAAATCCAGCAAGACTTGTGATAGGGTTAGTCATTAATCTATCTAGTCTTGCTATTGGCCTGAGTCAATACTTACTTTAACTCAGGCAATTCAACAGTATTTATAGGAGTAATCATGGCTACAAAATCCACACCATCAAAAATTGATATCGGAATTAATGAAAAAGACCGTAAGGCGATTGCCAAAGGCCTTTCTGAGTTGTTAGCTGATAGCTATTCTCTGTACCTGATGACCCATAACTTTCATTGGAACGTCACTGGCCCCCATTTCAACGCACTGCATACTATGTTCATGGCTCAATATACCGAGCAATGGACTGCTTTAGATTTAATTGCGGAGCGCATCCGCGCCCTAGGCGAACATGCTCCAGGAACCTATACAGAATTCTCAAAGCTCACCTCGATTCAAGAGGTAACTGGCTCACCTAAGGCAATGGATATGGTCAGGCTTTTGGTCAAGGCGCAAGAGACTACCGCAAGAACTGCTCGCAAACTGTTTCCATTGGTTGAAAAAGCAAATGATCAACCCACTGCAGATCTGCTTACTCAACGACAGGATATCCATGAAAAAACAGCCTGGATGCTAAGAAGCCTGTTGGAAGAGTAAAAGTGTCATTGCTTTAATCAGCTGACTCATTGCTCCACAAAGAGTGTGAGAAGCTGATTAGAGCAAGTGTCCAGTCTTCACAAAGATGGTGCAGCCCTCTTTGCTAAACGGCTGATGCAAACTCATATGGGGACTACGTATCCAAGAGCCAGCAGGGTAGCGACCATGCTCATCCTCAAAAACACCATCCACCACAAAGATTTCTTCGCCACCGTAGTGCTTATGAGGATTGAAGAATGTTTGTGGCGCCCACCTCACTAAAGTCGATCCAGAGCCTTGTCGCATTAAAGGCATAACAGTGAGACCAGGCACCATTCCCTGAAACCACTCGGCAGTTTTGGTATCGACCACTTCTCGCTCTACGCAATCCGCTCCCAGATGTCTTAGCTTGACGAATACAGTACAGCCCGACTCACTAAAGGGAGCATGTGATGATCCGGGTGGATTCATGATGTATGAGCCAGCAGGATAGTCGCCTGTCTCATCACTAAACACCCCATCTAACACCAAGATCTCCTCGCCATACTCATGCATATGTGAGTTAAAGTGCGACCCAGCCTGATAACGCACTATCGAAGTCGCTTTTGCCACTTCATCCCCAATCCGGTCAAGCATACGACGCTCAATACCGGGCAGTGGGCTTGGGGCCCAAGGTAAGTCGTGGTGATTAATCACCACTCGCTTGCTATAGTCAGAATGAATATCCATTGTCCGTCCGCCCTCACCTTATTTTTTTGCAATATAAGGGATATCCCTTTGCCAAACCCAAAAACTAATTGGGGGTTTTAAATCAAAATTCATAGATATATTCAATAATAAATTGAATAATCAAAACATGAGAGATAAATGCATTTAATCGAACCCATGAACCCACCCTTGCCACCAGAATTTATTCAAAAACTCACCGCCTTGTTTGGTGATCGGTTTACCACTTCGAATGCCATTCTCGATCACCATAGTCATGATGAATCTTCTTATCCGCCTGTGATGCCTCAAGCAGTAGTCTTTGCCAACTCTGCAGAAGAAATTGCTCAGCTAGTGAAATACTGCAACCAGTATGCTGTTCCAATAGTGCCAGTTGCCGCAGGGACCTCGCTTGAAGGTCATGTATTGCCAATACACGGTGGTATTGCACTCAATATGAATAATATGAACCAGATTGTCGGCGTATACCCCGAAGATCTGATTGCAGTAGTTCAGCCCGCAGTTCGACGCAAGCAACTGAATGAAGAGCTTAAAGATACGGGCTTCTTTTTTCCGATTGACCCAGGGGCTGACGCCTCGATTGGTGGGATGACTGCAACTCGAGCATCTGGCACTAATGCTGTCCGCTATGGCACCATGCGTGAGAATGTCCTAGCACTCACTGTTGTTACTGCCACCGGTGACATTATTAGAACGGGTACACAAGCTAAAAAATCGTCGGCTGGTTACGACCTCACCCGCCTCTTTGTGGGCAGCGAAGGAACGCTTGGGATCATTACTGAAGTCACGCTCAAAATTTATCCTCAACCTGAAAATCTTGCTGCCGCAATTTGCAACTTCCCTTCCGTGATGGATGCCGTATCTGCAGTCATCCAAGTCATTCAATTAGGAGTACCCGTTGCCAGGGCTGAACTAGTCGATGAGCTCGCCATTTTGGCGATCAACCAATATAGCAAGCTGAATTTAAAAGAGCAGCCCACTTTATTCTTTGAATTTAGCGGCTCAAGCCAGTCAATCAAAGAGCAGGCTGAACTCGTACAAGAGATTGTGAAGGGTTTTTCCGGAGAGGACTTTGAGTGGGCAACACGTCCTGAGGATCGAGCCCGACTCTGGCATGCCAGACATAATGCCTACTTTGCCTGCCTGCAATTACAAGCTGGGTCTCGAATTATGAATACCGATGTTTGTGTACCTATTTCCAAGTTAGCACAATGTATCGAAGAGACTAAGAATGATTTAAAGCAGTCATGGTTAAAAGCGCCTATTCTCGGCCATGTTGGGGACGGCAACTATCATGTACTTCTGGTGCTTGACCCCAATAATCCCAAAGATCAAGAAGAAGCCGAGCGGTTAAATTCTCTCATCGTGCATCGCGCTTTAAAACTTGGTGGAACCTGTACAGGAGAGCATGGGGTAGGCATGCATAAAATGGATTTTCTAGTGGATGAATATGGTCAAGAGACAATTCATGTAATGCGCACGATTAAACGAGCCTTAGATCCCAGCAATATCCTCAATCCTGGCAAGATACTAAAGCTGTAATGCGCAATGAATCCCGCTAGAATAGATGCAAAATTTCGATACCGATATATATAAAGAGAGCTACCGTGCAAAATCTAGCTGAACATTCTGAGCTTTTTTTAATTAGCATACTGATTGCCTTTTTTACCCTCTCAGCAATCTTGATTGGTTGGCTCTGTGCGAGCCCTAGAAAGAGAAAACTAGTAGAGCCTTTGGAGGGGGTTGTAGGCCCCTTTTTTGCCTTACCAGCAATATTGTTTTCTTTGATGTCGGCACTGATGGCAACCTCTATATGGGAAAACTATTCCATCGCCGCAAAAGCTGTTCGCAGCGAGAGTCAATCCATCATGAACATTATCAGCCTAACTAAGAACATTCAAAGTCTGCAAGATAGCGGTATTGATCGAGCCTCTAAGCAATATGCGCAATCGATCGTTGATGATGAATGGCATACGCTCTCTAGCGATCAAATTCATTCGCCAATTACGCAAAAAAAGTTTGAAAACTTACGCTCTGTGACATTTGAAGCTACTAATAAGATAAAGAATACGTCAGATGCTGAGTATCATGCACTTTTAAACGGCTTTCAAAACATCAATACTGCTCGCCAAACAAGATTAGGATTTGTCTTCTTTGATGTTCAACCCTTGCGATGGTATGCCGTGCTCTTTTTAGGTTTAATGGTGCAAATTGCGGTTGCTCTAGTGCATCTTACAAAACCAAAAGCCCTTGTTGTCGCACTGATTATTGCAACCCTTACCATTCTGGCTCCAATTTGTATGATCGCCTTCACAATCAGCAGTCCTTACCATGGAGTCATGTCTATCTCCAACGCTCCTTATCTTGAAATTATGAAGTAGCCATCATCGATATATGCCAATTGAAAAATTTTGACCGGTACAGATGATGATCAGTCTAGGGGCCTTGGCTTTTTAGTTTGAGAAACCAGAATCACTTTCCCGCCCAGAACAGTTGCGTACACTGACACGTCTTTAATCTTGAGAGCAGGTACGGTTAATGGATCGTTATCCAGAATAGTAAAGTCTGCAAATTTTCCAGCCTCAATGCTTCCCACTTTATCCTCAACACCTAAGGTATAGGCAGCATCAAAGGTGATCATTTTCATCGCATCCATTGCGGTCACTGCCTCAGCAGGAGCCCATACCCTACCGTCACCATAGACATCCCTACGTGTCACCGCTGTCCAAGCCTCCTTCAGAGGGGCTGGTGCTGACACTGGTGCGTCTGAATGAATTGAAGTGGGGATTCCGTTTCGTACGAGAGTGCCAAGACGAGTAGCATAAGAGGCACGATCAACACCCAAAGCGGGATACTCCAACTTTGCGCGTTCCGATATATAAGACATATTAGCGCTCACTACAGCACCTAGAGTCTTAATCTTTTTGACCATGGCTAAAGAGGGAATACCAAAATGATTAATCGTGTAGGGATGATCAAAGCGTGGCTTAGCATCTAACATCAGCTGTAAAGCATTGATGGAGTTTTGGTTGCCAATATCCCCATTACTATGGATATGAATATGAAAACCAGCATCCCACCATGGTCTCATAGCAGCTGCAAACTCATTGGCTGATGTGTAATTAGAAGAGCCTAAGCTACCATCGGTATAACTAGGATGCTCCATACGCATAGTCTCAGGTAAATATCCACCATCACTATAGAATTTCACTCCCTGAAAGATAAGACGATCATTATCTAACTGCTTGAGATTGGCAGCCTCTGCAATTGCTTTATCACCATACTTTTGAATAAATGGCTCCGCATACACTACAGGAACAATGCGTAAGGAGGCATTCGGAGATTTGCTGAAGGCTTGAGCGATCCTCTTTTCCATCTCAATATTGAGTGTTCCAAATGCTAAATCACCAGAGGTTGTAATGCCAGCTTGCTGCATTAAATCATTGATATACATATAGTCATTTGGAACCTCATTGGGTTTCATGATGTCTTTACCAGCAATACTCAGAACATACTGCATAGCAGGGATTTCTAAAAACTGACCATTTAACTGGCCATTTTTATCAACGCCGATGCCTTTAATATTTTTGACTTTTTCTGGCGTAATGTCATAACGCTTCATCATGGCGCTGTTCACATACATGTCATGACCAGAAGCATCCCAGACGATGATTGGCCTTGTAGCAGAAACTTGGTCTAGAAGCTGACGATCTGGCATCTTGCCCATCGCCACCACGTCATAACCCCAAGTCAATAGCGTCTCATTGGGATCCTTGATGGCATCCGAATACTTCTTTAACTGCGCCATTGCTGCCTGCAAATTCGCAACCCCAGGAAAAGGTGCGCCCCAAGGGTTGGGCATGGGAGATGGGCTCAAGAGCGGTTTATTAAAGAGAATCCCAGCTAGCAATGGGTGCGCATGAGGCTCAACAAACCCTGGATACATCACCTTGTCAGCAAATTGTCGATTCATTTGCGTTGGATACTTCTCGATCCAAGGCTTCATATCCTCCAAAGATCCTACGGATAGAATGCGACCATCTGCTACTGCTACTGCAGTAGCATGAGGAATGGCCGGATCCATCGTAACAATTTTCTTTGCAAGGAAAACAGTGATGTTTGAAAGCTTAGGTGTTGAAGGGGGGTCAAGGAGCTGAACAGCCAAGGCCGTTCCAGAGAACAGTCCCATTGAAAATAGACACAAAACTTTTGATGGCAGGCTCATGATGCGTTTCAATCCCTTTTTACTGGAGACTCACCGGCTTGCCATCAATCCACGTTTCCTTGACCTTAATATTACGAATATCACCAGGAGGTGTAGTACGAGGATTCTTCTCCAGCACAACCAGGTCAGCCTGCTTGCCAAGCTCTAGACTACCCACGATATTGTCAGCAAAGATTTGATAAGCAGCATCAATCGTGACCGCACGCAGTGCATCGTCCACAGTAACTGCTTGCGTTGGCCCAAGAACCTTTTGTGGGGGCAATTGCCAGAGGCGTGTTACCTCTTCACTCACGTAATTTAAAGGCCCCACATTAGAAACTGGTGAGTCACTATGAAGGGTAAATTTTCCACCTGCGCGTTTAAAGTCTCCCGCTGGATCAATTCGCTTAGCGCGCTCAGGCCCAATAATATGATCATGAAAAGCCGAACCCCAATAATTCACATGACCAATGGTAAAGCTGGGAATGACGCCCAACTGCACAGCCTTTTTTACTTGTGATTCATGATTGACCGTGAAATGCTCAATGCGCAAACGACGCTCCTGTGGCTTTGCATTTCCAGCAAGCAGTTTTGCATAGCTATTTAAAGCTTGATCAATAGCCTTATCGCCATTCGAGTGCGAAGAAATTTGCCAGCCCTGATCAAAATACGACTTCATGGAAGCATAGATATCAGCATCTTTATAGTTCAGCGCACCACTCCACTTAGAGCCCTTGGGATAGCTATATGGCTCGTTTAGTGCAGCGGTTAAGCCCTGGGTAGAGCCATCCGTAATGTATTTAATACCGATGAAGCGCAACTTATCATCACCATCGTTGGGTTTGATAGCCTTATATCCAGGGGGCAAAGTCTCGCTAAATAAATACCCACGGACTCGAATCGGTGATGCATTTTTGGCAAAAATACTTTTGTAAATAGCAATTTCTTTATCCACACCAAAATTACCGCCAACACTCATTTCAGAGGCTGTTGTTACCCCAGTAGATGCCATTTTTCTCATGGTGCCCTGAATAGCTCCAAATAATTGCTCTTCCGTTGGATTGGGCATCTTAGCCATAAAAGGTAAATAAGTGGGGGGCTCTACCAACTTACCGGTGAGATTGCCTTTTGCATCCTTCACATAAATACCGCCTCCAGCAGGGTTCGGCGTTTTGTTGTTCACTCCAGCAAGCTCTAGAGCCTTGTGATTAACATAGCCAATATGGCCAGATTGATTGACGATAAAAATCGGCACGGTAGTTGATACCTTATCTAAATCATCTGCCGTGAGTTCGGCCATAAAGGGGGTGGTGCGAGATGGATCAACACCAAATCCAAATAACCAACCGCCAGCAGGTACATTCTTCAATCCCGCTTTCATTTTTTGAATTAAGGTTTCCTTAGTGTCATAAGGTAATGTGAAGTTACTTAAATTTAGGCCCAAGCCTTCAAAGACCGAGGTGACCATAATATGAACATGCGGCTCTACAAACCCCGGCATTAAGGTTTGACCTTTTAAGTCGACTACCTTAGTGCTGTTTGATTGCCACTCTTTAACTACAGAATCTTTTGACCCCACGGCAACAATCTTGCCATTTTGAACAGCCAAAGCTTGAACCTCCTCGTTCTTAGCATTGACAGTCACGATAGGGCCGCCGTAAAAAATAGTGTCCGCATTTCCTTTGGCAAATACCAAAGCGCAATGGGTCATTAATACTGCTGATAGTAATTTTGGGGCAAGTTTCATGATGGACTTTTTCAAAGGTAACGGAGTAATTACATGAGAATAACAAAGGTTAATAGCCCAGAAAAGAAATCAAGTTCCTAGGCCATAAAGCCTCACATTCTTATTTGGCGCTTATATCTACGGTTAGCGTTTCTATTGAGCCGAAATACTGATATTAAGCACTCTTCCCCCGCTTTATATCCAAATCGATCTATTGGAATGACTTTTAAATCGTTTGATTTAAACCTATTGCCCTTTAAGGTAGCGCTTTTAATGATCGGCACTCAAATGAACAACACCATTACCAAAACCTTACAAACCCTCGCTCTTACCCTAGGCCTGATCAGTTCATCTACCCCTCTTCTCGCTCAGGACTCTTGGCCGAGTAAACCTATCAAAATTGTTGTTCCAGTCCCCGCTGGGGCCAGTCTAGATACACTGGCTCGCACGATTGGAAAAGGGATCTCTGAAAAATTAGGGCAAGCCGTTGTTGTGGAGAATATGGCAGGGGGTGGCAGCAATATTGCATTTTCTTATGTATCTAAAGCAGCGCCCGATGGCTACACCTTGCTGCTCGGCTGGGATAGCTTAGTAATCAACCCATCTTTATATGCTAATCCTCCCTACAAGCTTGAGCAGTTTGCTCCAGTCACCATGGCCATTACAGCACCCCAAGTACTCTTGGTGGGCCCTAAGCTTCCCGTGAAAAATCTTCGCTCCCTCATTGAGTACGCAAGACTTAATCCAGGAAAAATTACTCTGGCAAATGCAGGAAATGGTAGTCCAGGGCACTTAGCCGGTGCTTTGTTAGAAAGCATGGCCGATATTAAATTTACCAATGTGCCCTATAAAGGCGGCGCACCGGGTGTTGCAGACTTAATAGCGGGACACGTTGATGCGATGTTTGTCACTTTACCCGCAGCATTGCAATATGTCCGCTCTGGAAAACTCACTGCACTTGGAGTGAGTAATTCAAAACGATCTACTGGGGCACCCAATATTCCTACTATTGCTGAAGCGGGATTGCCTGGCTATGACCTCAACTCTTGGCAAGGTATTTTGGCCCCAGCTGGGACATCCCAGGCTATCATTAATAAACTGAATAAAGAAATTGTGCTGACCTTAAGACAACCCACAGTTAAAGAGCAATTGGTATCGCAAGGATTTGAAATCGTTGCCAGCTCACCAGAATATTTAGGCAAGCAATTGGCGATTCTGACTCCGAAGTGGGCAAAATTAGTAAAAGAATCTGGCGCAAAAATTGACTAAATAGGAGGTTAAAGATGAGCACAAAGCGACCACTAGATTTTTACTTTAGCTTTATCTCGCTTTATACCTATATTGGATATGAAGCATTTGAAGCGCTAGTTCAAAAATACGATTTGGAAGTGAACTACAAACCCATTGATCTACATGCTGTCTTTTCAGCAAGCGGAGGATTGCCGGTTTCTAAAAGGCCGCCGCAAAGACAAGCATATCGGTTTGTGGAAATGCAACGTTGGGCTATTGCACGCAACATACCACTAGTACTCAAACCCCAACACCACCCATCGGATCCAGTGATTGGTCATCGGATGCTCATTGCGGCGATGGCTAAAAAGCTCGATGTTAATGAGTTCATTCGCAATGCCTTAAAAGTATTATGGGTTGATGACCTGGATATTAAAGATGCCAAAGTCATGGTAGATGTTGCCAATAAATCAGGCCTGAATGGAGAACTCCTCCTGCAGGAAAGTACTAACCCACAAATTGATATTGAAATAGAGCGTTTAACAGCAGAAGCTGTTGCCAGACAAGTATTTGGTACGCCATTCTTCTTTTATAGGGATGAACCATTTTGGGGACAAGACCGACTAGATCTCCTAGAGGATGCCATTAAGTCCAATCGAGACCCCATTCCATTTGGATTGGTGAAATAATCTCTTTGACACAGAAAAATTCCTCACCAGTAGTGATGAGGAATTTTTGCCCTAGTTATTTAGAGGGGCAGCCATTAGCCAGCGGTTTGCCTACCAATCGATCCTTAACCCAGGCTAGATAAAATGGCTTGGAAGATCCTGGAGTCGTAAAGTGAGATTGCTCCCCAGGTAACTGCATTCTGCCAACATTACCGCCCAACTTACAGGCCTGCTCTTGATAGAGTTTGTGCATCATTGGCGGTACTGCAGTGTCTTTTGATCCAAAGTAAATCTGCACTGGAGCTATGGGTTTTACCACTGGAACGCCACCTTTTAGCATAGCCTCAGTCCAAGCCAAGGTATTGGTTGGCTTTTGCTTTAATAGCGTTTTGTAGTTTGAGCCATAGAGAAAATTAAAAGTATCGCTTGATACATGCATACATTTATTACTGTAAATCTGATCGGCTACTTTCGCCCCCTCATCGGTAAAGATATCCGTTAGCTTGAGGTTTGGAAAAGCGGCCTGAGTACCCCAGTAATACATGGTAGCGTGCGTGAAGTTAAAGACATTATCAAAAAACATGGTCTGCAGACCCTGGAAATACTTATCTGCAGCAGCTTGATCTAACTTGCCAGCGGGTGCAAATATCGAAATATCTTGCGGCGCTAAGGCAACAAAGCCCACAACATCCAGATTATCAAACGCTGTACCCGTTTGCTCAATATATTGTGGCATTGCCGCTAGTGCAATGGTAGCCCCACCACCCTGTGACCAACCATACACTACTGTCTTTTTATTGGCAGCAGTTTCTTTCATGGAGCCTGCGGCACGGGCAGCGTTAATCGTATCCATAGCATTAGTTGCCGCAACACTATATTGATGCCTTCCTCCGCTGCCTAAACCCTGATAATCAGTTGCAACCAATACATAGCCCTCTTGAATCAACTCTTCAACAGCAGGAATTCCATAATCTGTCCAAGAATTTCCACCTAACAGGAAGTATTCGTTCAAGGGAACCGCGGGATCAATGACCTGGGATGGGCCACAATTTTGCGCCGAACCAGTTGTGCCATGCGCCCATGTCATCATAGGTCGACCGCCAGCGGGTGCTTGTCCAACTGGCGCCACTACCAAAGCAGTTGAAATGGTTTTGCGGCCTGATATATCCGATGAAACATAAGCGATCTTCCAGGCCTGCGCCCCTTTAACAGATGTTGCGATCTTTTCTTGCTTAATCACTTGCCCCAATTTACCCTCGGGCACCATCTTCATTACAGCAGCATAAAAGGGCTGCATCGGTGGATCGGCATAAACAGCAAAAGAGAGCACTCCAAGGGCGATGCCTAATAAACCAAGCCAAGAATTTTTCATCAGAATCCGTTAATAATCAGTTACAAATAAAGTCTATATATCACTCAAAGGAATGGAAATTACCATACTGGAGCGTCCACATTCATGAAAAGTACTGACCAAGTAATATTACTTAATCACTCCAAAGTTTGCCAGCAGTAGCCCAGTCAGATTTTTTCACTTCTTGATAAATTACATCTACCGATTCAGCTGAGCAACCAAAAATCTTGACGGCCGCCTCTGTAATGGCAATGGCATATTCCCGCTTCATATCAGTACTGCGTCCCTCAAATAACTGCACTTGAATTAATGGCATAAGCTCTCCTTTGATTTAATGAAATGAATTGAGTAAATGGCGTTGAAATGCAGGCCATTCTATTTGACCTTCAGCATCACCATCCACGCATAGTTGTTCGTAAGTTTGGCTACAAATTGAATCGGTAGGAAAAAGCACTTGGTCGAGATCTGAAATCTTTAACTGAATATTGCAGGCTTTATCTAGGGTATGCATGAGATAAAAGGCTTGTGCAATTGTGGAGCCACAGACTAGGCTTCCATGATTTCGTAATAAGGCTGCTTTCTTATTACCTAAATTAGCAATGAGTTCATTTTGCTCACTTGCCGATAGAGCTAAACCTTGATATGGATGATAGGCAAGATCTTGATAAAACCGCATGGCCTGTTGCGACAAAGGTAGAAGACCTTTTGCTTGCGCAGATACAGCAATACCAGCCTCATTGTGTAGATGAAATACACACCTTGCATCACTACGAGCAGCATGAATGGCACCATGAATCGCAAACCCAGAAATATTGACCGGTCCAGTACCATTCAAAATATTACCCAAGATATCTACTTTGACCAGATTGAAAGGGGTTACCTCCTCAAACCTCAATCCAAACTGGTTTATTAAATAGGCCTGAGGTTCGCCAGGAACGACTGCAGAAATATGGGTGTAAATACCATCATCCCACTGCATTTTTGCTGAGAGTCTGTAGCATGTTGCCAAGTCAATCCGCGCCTGCTTTTCATGAGCAGATATTTCTCCCAAGCAATCCCAAGATCGATTATGGATGGAAAAGTAATGTTCAATATCAGACATCTAATCTCAGTACGGGTCTCGTTAGTTTGTAGCTTTGGGGAAATGAATAGATTTTGCACTATTTCTAAATCCGCACATGAGAAAGACTTTGGCTGACCGGGTAGGAATAGAGCCCAGTTATGGGTTTGGCTCTTTAACAGCCTTGATTTTTCCTCCCTCTACTGCAGCCAGTAATGATTGGTAGTCCTTTTCATTTTGCTTGGCATATTCCATCGCAAAAAGACTTACTGCTTCATCAAAGACATCTGATTTTCCTAGGTAACCTGAAATCATTGCTGCATTTCCAGACTTGGCGTGGGATCTTGCCAAAGCTTGCCCACAATACTCAGCGTAGCGCTTTAATCTTGAGGGGGTGACTTCATCAAATGAAAATGAAACCTTCATATCCCTTAACTGACGCACATAAAAGTCTCTACCCTCAGGACCTCTCGCCCAACCCAAAAATATATCGGAAGAAGATTGGGTAAGGCGTTGTCCTACTACTACTCTTTGACCATGGTTCGCATATTGACTCTTGCCAGCATAGGGCTCAAGTACGGATGGGCGAGCCTCTTTTGCCTGCAGGAGAAGGGGTTGGCCATCCGTCGTCATAAATAAAGCAATAAAGCAACGGGTGCCTACACTTCCGATGCCCACCACTTTTACGACAATGTCCTCTAAATGGTAGCGATCTAGTAAGTACCGACGATCATCTGGTAAGGACTGCCGATACGCTTCAAGTGCATGTCTTGCTTTTGCTTCAAAGTTATTTTTATTCTGATGAAAGATTAAAGGGGGTTCATCAATTAATCTTTTTCTACCATCGACTTCCGTGGTTATTTTAGGAAAAAGATATTCTGCCACCCTACTCTCGGCTCGCTTAATTAACTCCTCTCGATAGAGTCTTGTCTTTTTATCGGGAGCATTCTGAGCGTATTTAGCCAGCTCTAGCTGCTGATACCAAAGCTCTAATGGACTCATCTTTGAATATTGCCGTAGATGTTCTCGATAGGATTGAACGCAAAGTTTTGCCACTGATTGCGCAACCTTGTTCTCCAGCCCATTGTCCTGAGCAGACACAACAAAACTGGTTGCCAGACGTTTGACATCCCATTCCCAGGGAGCGGGTAAGGTCTCATCAAAGTCATTGATATCAAATACTAATTTTCTTTCTGGAGTGGCAAAGGCTCCAAAATTAAGCAAATGACAATCCCCGCATGCCTCGACATAGATTCCGCTACTAGGCGTTCTAGAAAGATCATCGGCCATTAAAGCAGCAGACCCCCTCAGATAGGTGAAGGGGCTTACCAACATCCGACCATAACGAATCGGAATAAGTTCAGCTAGGCGATCTTCATTGGATCTCTCTAAGATTGCATTTGAACTAAAGCCCTTGGGACGAGGCTTAATGTGCGCATGATCCTCTAGCGGGTGCGACTTACGCAAACCCTTCCCAATTTCCATGCTAGACGCTCTGGTTAACAAGGCATTATCTGGTTGATTTAATGTATTCATCGCTTCTTTTTTACACCGAAATCAGAAAAACTGACATCCCCAAAAGCACTGATATTCAACTTTTTATTTATTATGGGTAAATTGATCCCATGAGAAGATCTATGCTCTACCAGGGCAGCGAACGATGGCGATCTCAAAACAAGTGCATCACTATCCATGGCATTATCTAAGCATTGCAAGCAGCTTATAAACACCATCAATAGACCCTTGACCCCATCCATTGGCAAAACCAAATCGGCTTAGACCCTACCTCTTTATCTGCCTATCACTTGCATTTCACCTGAGTCTCATTCTGACCTGGGCTGCATATGAAGGCTTTATTGGCGTTAAATCCAAAGATAAAAATTCAGAGATTATTGAAGTTCATCTAGAAGAACCCACCACTGACCATAGTGACCTCAATACCAATCCCAGTAGCGATCAACAGCCCACCTCTTTAGCAGCGCCATCAGCGCCAACTGCCCAAGAGTGGGCCTTTGCCTCACAGTACACACTTAAAAATAGCAAAGGATATCGCCATTCCTTTGGTCAACAAGTCCGCAGCATGATGGGCGCTGCTGTCGCTGGGCCAGATCAAGGACATGTGAGATTCTTGATTGAAATTGCTCCCAATGGCAGCATTACTAAAGTAGAGACACTTTGGAAAACTTCCGATAAAGCAGAGCAGTTAGCCAGAAAAGCTATTCAGTCGATGCCAACCCTGCCACCCACACCAACAGGAAAACCCCTTATTTTTGAGAGAACGATTTCATTTACGCCATTTGCCTCCAATGATGTCCCAATCTACAGAGATGATTGCTTGCCTGATCCACCATCGTTTAGCAATCCATTTACTTGGGACGGCAAATCATCGCCAGAGTCTAAACAAAATAAGTCGGCTGAAAAACTCAGTCCTGAGGCGCTAGCTGAATGCCTTAAACAACTGCCCCAAGACTCTGCTGAAGGGGTAGCCGCTCATAATCAACGACAATTCGACCAATGGCGATCAAGCAAATTCGATCAAAAGCAGTAGATAGCTCTAACAGATTGCCACTAACAGTGCTGAGGCTTAAAATCAGCCATGTCCGAATCCATATCTGACGATTACCTTCTCTATTCTCCGGATCCACCTGCGTCAACTTTGGCACGGTGGCTTGAAGAAAGTAATCGCATCACCTGTCACATTCTGGGTCATATTTCAGAGGCAGATCAGTTAGTACCTCAGCTCAACATTCTCAATCCCCCTCTTTGGGAATTTGGCCACGTAACTTGGTTTCATGAATTTTGGGTTCATCGTCAGGGTCAAGCGACTAAACCTTCGCTTATGACAAATGCTGACTACCTATTTAATTCTTCTGAGATAGCTCATCAAGATCGTTGGTCCACATCACTGCCCTCGTCAGATAAGCTACTCACCTACAACCAAAGCGTTATAGAGAAAACTCAGCAACTACTCTCTAGCCCAATCGACCATAACATTGCCTACTTTATTCAGCTGGCGATTTTTCATCAAGATATGCACAATGAAGCGTTTGCCTACATGTGGCAAACATTGGGACGCTCCATACCATTTTCACCCCTCTCCAATGCCAGCTTACCCAATGAGGATGAGCAAATTTGGATTCATTTTCCAAAAACTACAATCCAAGCTGGTTCAGCAAAAGGCTCTGGCTTTATTTTTGATAATGAAAAGTGGGCGCACCCGCTTGATCTGCCTGCTTTTGCCATTGCAAGTAAACCTGTCAGCAATGCAGATTATTTAGCGTTTCTAGAATCACCAGCCAATCTCTCCAATACCAAGCCTGTTGCACCTCCTCCTCACTGGAAAAAGGATGGGGGAAGATGGTTTGAGCGATTTTTTGATCAATGGCTAACGTTAGATCTTAAAGCTGCTGTACGACACATCAATTATGTGGATGCTCAACGCTTTTGCAAACACAATCAAGTACGCTTACCCAGTGAACATGAGCTTGCTCTATTGATGTCGCAAACGGAACTGATGTGGCAGCCTTCTGAGCTGTGGGAGTGGACTAGCAGTACTTTTGCACCCTTTCCTGGTTTTACTACTGACCCCTATTCTGATTACTCGAAGCCCTGGTTTGATGGCAACTATCAGGTCTTAAAGGGTTGGAGTAGGTTTACCCCGGAGCGCTTGAGACGAAGCGCCTTCCGAAACTTTTATCAACGCAATAGAAGTGATCATTTTTGTGGCTTTCGTACGTGTTTGCTATAAATTGAGTAAGCTCTGGTAATCACTTCTCTTGCCTTATTTTTTACTGAAGATTAAATCTTATGACTACTCTCTATAACGGCCGCCTTACCTCTTTATCTCATGGAGGAGGTTGTGGTTGCAAGATTGCACCAGGCGTCTTAAGCGACATCCTCAAGTCTTCACCGATTCGCAATCTACCTGCTGCACTACTGGCGGGTTCCGATAATAATGAAGATGCTGCTGTCTATCAAATTAACGAACATCAAGCCATCGTCGCGACAACTGATTTCTTTATGCCCATCGTCGATGATCCCTTCGAGTTTGGTCGCATAGCGGCAACCAATGCCATTTCAGATATTTATGCCATGGGTGCTCAACCTCTATTCGCGTTGGCACTATTAGGTATGCCTATTCAAGTATTACCCTTAGAGGTAATTCAGCAAGTCACTGCTGGTGGTGAATCCGTTTGTCATGATGCTGGCATCATGATTGCAGGCGGTCATTCTATAGATACAGTAGAGCCAATCTATGGTTTAGTGGCAGTTGGTATAGTCGATCCCAAAAAACTGAAGCGCAATAGTGGCGCTAAAGCAGGCGATAGCATCATCCTCAGCAAACCATTAGGCGTGGGCATCCTTTCAGCAGCGCTGAAAAAAGAGCTGCTCTCAGAAGCGGGCTATCAAGAGATGATTGCACTCACTACCAAACTCAATAAGCCTGGTGTTGCACTCTCCCAGCTTGCTGGCGTTCATGCCTTAACGGATGTAACCGGTTTTGGCTTGGCAGGTCACTTATTGGAAATGGCTAGAGGCTCACATTTAAAAGCGCAAGTGAATTGGGATTCTATTCCCGTGGTTGAGGAAGCCATTGTGCACGTGCAAGCAGATATCTTTACAGGTGCCTCTACCCGAAATTGGGCTGGCTATGGTGATGAAGTTCAGCTCGCTAGCAATCTAGGGTTTTGGCAACAAAACCTGCTGACCGACCCACAGACTAGCG
>JAXIUI010000028.1:0-26230 GCA_034680725.1 Polynucleobacter sp. | reverse complement strand
GTGTGGGGGTATTGCGGCGGCTATTGAGCGGCAATCAGATCGTCAGACGCCAGTGATTATTCCTTTGCAAAGCAAGACCCAACTCTTTTATTTGCAACTCATCATGCACTTAGGGCGCATCGCTACCTATGTATTACTGGGCGCTCTTGCCGCTTGGGTGGGGGTGGTAGTTTGGCAGCAAAATATGGTCCCTATTCAGCGACCTTTATTTGCATTGACCTCCATCATCCTGATCTTGATGGGGATTCGTTTGTTGCGTCAAGATTCATCTAATCCTTTATTTTTAGGAAAATGGCTAGGCACTCAGATGGCTACTTATTGGGGTAAATATTTAGGTAGATTTACACGAGGCTCTTCACGCTGGTTTAGCGGCATGTTATGGGGTTTAGTTCCCTGTGGTTTGGTCTACAGTGTTTTGCCGCTTGCTTTCTTATCAGGGGATATCTTGACTGGTGCTGGCTTGATGTTAGCGTTTGGCTTGGGAACGCTACCAAATTTACTGTTAATTTCTAAGTTTTCTGCAGCACTGACCCAATTTGGACAGTATGTCTGGGTCAGATATTTGGCTGCCTTATTATTATTTATAGCAGGTTTTTTTGGTTTATATCGTGCCTGGTTTTTACCAGAGGCTTTACTCAAAGGCGGCTTTTGTATTGCTTAAATCCGAGCGCTTGCAGTAATGCCTTGCGCAAGATCTTGGTGGATATGTTCTGCTGGCATCAGTTCAAGTAAACCTGCGCGCATAGCCATTTCATGAGCTTGGTGTGCTAAACCACAAATCATCAATTTCACTCCTCGTGACCTACAAGTTCGCTCTAATTCAAGAATGGCATCCATTCCTGATACATCGATGTAAATAACATTTTTGAAGTCTAGTACAAGCGCTTTAGACGGCAATTCAGTTTCAATGTTTTCAATCAGTTTTACTGCACCGAAAAAAATGGCTCCATAGAGGCGAAAAGCAGCAATTTTTCCCTCTTGATTTTGCAGTGCTTGAAAGCTTTCAGATTTGACAGCCTCATATCGAGATAAGCTGGAAATACGGTAGATAAAAGTAATAAATGCCAAGAGCAGACCAACTTGAATGGCTACTGTGAGATCTAAGACAACCGTTAGAAAAAAGACGCTCAACATGGTGATGCGATAAGGCATGCGAAATTGTTTGAGCTCGATAAATTTATTCCACTCACCCATATTCCAGGCAACAAAGATCAAAATAGCTGCCAGACTTGCTAAGGGAATATTTTTAGCCAGTGGTGCACCAAATAGAACGATCACTAGTAGGGTGAGTGAATGCACGATTCCCGCAATGGGGGTGCGTCCACCGCTTTGAACATTGGTGACAGTCCGTGCAATAGTTCCTGTGGCCGGCATGCCACCAAAAAATGGGGTGACAAAATTCGCGATACCCTGCGCCATCAATTCTTGGTTGGATTCATGGCGATCATGAATGAGTCCATCTGCAATGCGAGCACACAGTAAAGATTCAATAGCACCTAGTAGGGCGAGGGTGATAGCGGGGGCAATGACAAATTGGGCAGTGCTCCATGTCATTGGAATCCATTCAAAGCTTGGTAGGCCCGAGGGAATGCCACCAAAGCGGCTTCCAATAGTATCTACTGGCAAGTGAAAGATATTGGTGATGATGGTAGCAACTGCCATAGCCAGGACAGTGCCTGGTATGTGCCCTATATGCGTGAATTGCTTCTGAAATTTTCGCCAGATAATTAAAAAGACTAAGGTGCCAAGGGACAATCCTAGGGCTGTGGGGTTAACGGTATCAGCAGCGGCATATATGGCCTCAATAGCTAGAAAAAACTCTGCTGGCATTTTGGTGATTTGTAGGCCAAAAAATTCTTTAATTTGAGATAGAGCGATGAGAACGGCAATGCCATTAGTAAAGCCAATGATGACAGCAACAGGAATAAAGCGAATCAAGTTTCCTAGGCGCAAAAGACCCATCAGAAATAGAAACACACCCGACATGGCAGTAGCCAGTAATAAATTGGCGATACCGTAGCGATCCACAATGCCATACACAATCACAATGAAGGCTCCAGCCGGGCCACCAATTTGGACGCGACTACCGCCCAAAATAGAGATTAATCCTCCCGCAATAATGGCAGTAAAAATCCCTGCTTCAGGTTTTAAGCCACTCGCAATCGCAAAGGCCATTGCTAGTGGTAGCGCCACAATTCCAACAGTAATACCAGCAAGCACATCTTTGGTAAAGAGAGTGCTGTTATAGCCTTGAAAAGAATCGAGGAGGCGAGGATAAAAAAGTTTCATGCGATTGGATTAGGAAACTTTGCTCCCAAGCCAGTAGGCTATAGTGGCAGATACTGCGGTAAGGCTTGCACCCCAAGCAATATCAATGAATGCCAGTCGCATAGGAAAATCCTTAATCACCGCCAAATTGGTGAGATCGTAGGTCATGTAGCAAAAGAGGCCGAATAAAGCGCCATATTGCAGTGCATGCATCCAAGATTGCTTAGACAGCGCTGGAATAATGACAAAAATACTGGCACCCAGAGCATAGAGGAGATAAAAGCCCAGTCCAGCCCAAAGATTCGGTTCATTGGCCATTAAAGAGCCCATTTCGGTGCGGTAAAGATTTTTAGCAATACCGAGTAGCCAGATGAAATCAATGATGAGTAGTGAAATGAAAAAAGAAAAGTACACCACTAGGTATTTAAGCAAATTCATTCCCCTTATATTTATGCCTGCAAACCGATATAAGTATTATGATCTAAAGAAGTGCCTGTTGGTTCAATTCAAAGGGGGGATAGTATGTTTAAACATTTTCTAGTGCCGGTCGATGGCTCAGATGTGAGCAAAAAATCCTTGAAGAAGGTTGCCCAACTTGCTGTGCTTGATGGGGCGACGATCACCTTAGTTTATGTCTCCGATCCTATGCCGCCAATGATCTATTCCGATAGCACTATGGGTTATGGTATTTCGCAAAAAGATCACCAGAAGGTATCCGCTGCCTTTGCTGCAGATGTGTTTAAAAAGTCACTGACAGTGTTGGGTTCAAGTCATAAAGCAAAAACCTTACACATAGCCAATATCAATCTGGCAGAGGGAATTTTAGAGGGTGCTAAAAAGGCAAAAGCCGATGTCATTGTGATGGCATCCCACAAGCGAACTGGCATCAAAAATATCTTGTTGGGTAGCCAGACTCACGAAGTGATTGTCCACTCTAAGTTGCCAGTATTGGTTTTGGCTTAACTATTTTTTGCCATTATGGATTAAGAATGGGTGTGCCTAGTAAAAGAATTTCTCGGGTTAGTAGTCCGCTATCACTATCCCGCATATTCCATAGGTCTAATTCGTTTTTAGTGCTGTACGGGTCTAGATAGACCCCGTCTTTTCGCAATTCAAAATGCAGGTGAGGGCCTGTTGATCGGCCTGTTGATCCAACGTAGCCAATTTCAAAGCCGCGCCGTACTTCATTTCCTAGCTCTAGCTCAGTGTTGTAAGCGCTTAAATGTGCATAGTATGTTCGGTAGTTACCGGGATGCTCCAGAATAATCAAGTTACCAAAGGCTCCGCTGTATCCTCGGTGAACTACCTTTCCTGTGGCAACGCTAAAAATAGGAGTACCGGTAGGGGCCGAATAGTCAATACCCATATGGGTGCGATAGTTTGGTTTGGGTGCAGCAGCAGGCTTTGCGCCATTTTTTGCTACTACTACTTTTTTACTTGACGCTCTTACACTGCCAACGCCACGAGAAATGCGTCGGTAACTCAGTGGATTGGTCCAAAAAGTACGTTCGATCGATTCTCCATCTGCCGTAAAAAATCCACCAGGTATATCAGGACGCTCAACCCAGAATGCGCTTGAAAATACTTCGCCAGAGCTAGGGTCAATAATTTCTGCAGCCCAAATTTGTGCCCACCGCTCTTTATCTCCGAAGTCAACAACGAGTCTTACAACGCTGTTGGTATTTTCTAGGGCGTTATTTTCTTCTGGATAGATTTGTTTAATCAGGGAATTGAGTTCCCAGACAAGCTCTACTGGTAATTGATCACCCACTTTTCTAGGGTCATATAAAACATCGCTCAGCGGGAGCTGGATTTCGGTAAAGCGTTTGGACTCTTCTTTGAGATAGTCTTGCTGGATTAAGAATCCGCCTGCTGCAGATGGAGTAAACGTCCACACCTCAGTTTTAGCATCTTGGATTGGTCCATTCATGATGCTGAGGGACTCAAATCGATCGCGATTGCCCAAAGCTAATGCATAAGGAATACAGTTGCCACGCAATCGATCAAAAAAACCTTTTGTTTGAGACTCAAAGAAATCACTGAAGCTAGGATCTCTTAAGCCGATATTGGCCGGTAAATTGGCTTCATTAAAGCTACGGCGTATACAGCCCCGCTGCACTCGATAATCCAAATTATCGGCTCCACTGCCACTGTACTCTGCAGCAGGGCGCTTAAATAACTCAGGATTTAAGCTCAAGTTCTTGTAATTCGTATTGGCAGATTTGTCCTGAACCTTAATGCCGGACTGATTGCTTGGGCTGCTGACCTTTTGTTTGACCTGAGGGGCCTTATTGACCTTTTTGGTTTGAGTAGTTTGCTGTGCCTGTGCCTGTGCCTGAGCAGGCTGCGTGAGGCTAAACGTGAGCAGGATAACCATCCCAAGCTTACGCAGTCCAACAATGCAGATTGCCTTAGTTAACAAGTGGGGTAGATAGCTTGTTTTCTTCTTCACTACCCAATTATCCAATATTGTCTGCCCGGCCTTATTTTTTTATGTTGTAGTGCAGCATTTTTCCATTGAAGAAGGTCAAGGAAACTGCCCAGTGTTGTCGATACAATCATTTTTTGATCAAAGGAACTCTCATGCCGATTATTGATTCTGTCTCAGTTGCCGCAGTTGCGGTGCCACTTGATAAAGTCACCTCATTTTCTACACGTACCGTATCTGAGCGTCACTATTGCCTAGTTAAGGTCAGAGGTAAGGATGGTCATGAGGGCATCGGCTTTTGCTATGTTGGTAGTGCAGGGGGCGATATTGCTAAGCTCGCTGTAGAGCAACTACTGGCTCCGAAACTAATCGGGCAAAACAGTCATCGCAGTGAAGGTTTGTGGATGGAGATGTACAACGAATCCATTTTGCAAGGTAGAGCGGGTGCGGTAATGCGCGGTATCTCGATTTTGGATACGGCCCTGTGGGATTTAAATGCCCGTGCTGCGAAGTTGCCACTGCATCAGTACTTAGGTTCGGTTGTAGATGATCGCGTCCCTGCATATGCTAGTGGCGGTTATTACTTAGAGGGTAAAACACCTGCCAAGCTTGGCAAAGAAATGGAGTCTTACGTTAAACAGGGCTTTAAGGCGGTCAAAATGAAAGTAGGTCGCCTATCTCCTAGTGAGGAGGAGGCGCGTGTTAAGGCTGCTCGTAAAGCGGTGGGTAAGGATGTATTGTTAACCTTGGATGCCAATAATGCCTGGCGAGATCTGCCTACCGCTCTTGAATACGTAAGACGTTTCGAGGCTTATAACCCTTATTGGATTGAAGAGCCTTTCTCCCCTGATGCCATTGATCTTCATGCCGCTTTAGCAAAGCAAACCAAGATCAATGTGGCGACTGGCGAGATGGAGGCTGGCCGCTGGCGTTTTAGAGAGTTAATTGATGCGGGTGGCGCAGCCATTTTGCAATCAGATGCCGCAGTATGTGGTGGTATTACCGAATGGCGTCGTATCTCTGCCTATGCGGATCTGAAGGGTGTGATTGTTTGCCCTCACTGGATGCATGATCTGCATGCCCCTTTGGTTGCGGCAACCCCGAATGCGCGATTCGTTGAATTTTTCCTAGATGATCAGGTGCTCAATTTCCGCAGATTGATTAATAAACAATTGACCTTTAAGAATGGTGATTTGATTTTGCATCAGACTCCTGGTCTGGGTTTTGAGTTTGATGAGGCTGCAGTTAAAAAATATGCTGGTAAAGCAGCGTGGACGAAGATTGCTTAATCTACTGAGCGAATGCTTTAAAAAATAATCCCGCCTCAAGTGCGGGATTATTTTTATCTCAAAGGAGTCGAGAATCAACTAGATCGAGGCTTTAACCGGGAGTGCGTGATAGCCTGTGTTACTAGAACTAGAGCAAATCCTGTAAATCCAATGATGTCTGCTTCGGTCGCAGGGTAGGCTAGAGCAACGCCGGCGATCACCATAATCACACGCTCAAATACTTTGGTCTTTTCAATAAACCAGCCCTGCAATCCGCCAGCCAAGCAAATAATGCCGACAACAGCAGTAAATGAAATCCAGGCAATTTGAGACCAATCAGCCTGCTCAAGTGCGCTAGTAGATCCCATCAGTAATAAGCTGATGCCCGACTTATCGAGAACAAACATAAAGGGAACCAAAATGGCTGGAGCAACGTATTTCCAGGTTTGCAGGGTTGTCCTGTAGGGGTTACCTTTGCAAATCGCTGCCGCAGCAAATGGGGAAAGTGCTGTTGGTGGTGAAACTTCCGATAGCACTGCATAGTAGAAGATGAACATATGTGCTGCAAACGGAGGAACATCTAAGTTAATGAGTGCTGGCGCTGCTATCACCGCGCAAATAATATAAGAAGCGGTTACTGGCACTGCAAGGCCAACGATCCAGACAATCAATGCAGTAAAGATTGCTGTCAGTAGTAGCGAACCGCCTGCATATTGAATAACGATCGAACTAAACTTGAGACCAAGGCCAGTAAGGGTGACTGTGCCAACAATCAGTCCAGCGCCAGCACAGGTTACTGCAATCGCTAATACGCCCGTGGAGCCAGAAGAAAGTGCTTTAACTAAATTGGATTGATACAGGCCAGAGAGAATAGGTTCTTTACCCTTAAACCAAGCCCATGGAATGATTGCCGTATCTTCGCGCAACATACTAGAAAATGCAGAAACTATAGTTGCCCAAAATACCGACATGACTGGCGAGAAGCCGAACATCATGAAGACCACAATGGAAATCAAAGAGAAAAAATGAAACCAATATTTTTTGGTTAATTGCCAAGCGCTTTCTGCGGATTCAAAATGAATATTTTTCATGCCGTACTTGCGTACGTCGATTTCAACCATGACAAACAGGCCAAGGTAGAACAGAATCGTAGGAATAGTTGCCATGAGCAACACATCTAGATAGGATATTTTTAAAAAGTCAGCAATCAGAAAGGCGGCAGCACCCAATACTGGTGGCGAGATGATCGCGCCAAGACCGCCCGCAGCCAAAAGACCGCCTGCAGCATTTTTTTCGTAACCTACTTTTTCAAGCATCGGCGCTGCAACAGAGCCAACCGTAACAGTGGTTGCGACACCGGATCCAGATGGGCCACCCATGAGGAAGGAAGAGAGGACGATTGTTCTGCCCACACCAGATGATTTTCCGCCCATTGCAGCAAAAGAGAAGTCAATGAAGAATTTGCCTGCACCAGTAAATTGTAAAAAGGCGCCAAAGATGGTGAAAAGAATAATCAGGGTTGCAGAGACGTCGACCGCAGTACCGTAAATACCCTCCAGACTCATAAACATATATCCCACTAGTCGATCTAAATCGTAACCTTTGTGAGTCCATGGGGAAGGGAGGTAGTTGCCAAAGAACGCATATAGCAAGAACAGTACCGTAACGGTAACCAGTACCATGCCATTGGTTCTTCTTACACCCTCCAGAATGAGTAGGATGAGGACAATGCCAACCATGACATCGGTAGAATTCGGGTCAGTATTTCTGTCCATCAGTTCATCGCCGCCGGCCAGAATGTAATAAGCGATGGCAATTGAGCCTATGGCAAATAAAACATCCCAAAACATCAACTTATTTTTAAAACGGGCAGCAATTGGAAAACTTAAGAACACTAAAAATAAAACTAGGGCAACGTGAATAACTCGGAGTTGATGCGTCGGCACAATCGAATAAGCTGCATACAAATGAAACAAAGACATACCCACTGCTACTAGAGTAATGAATATGGCTAGCATGCCCTTGTAGTTATTAGAGTCACCCTCTTCTTGCTTAATGAAAGCGTCTAACTTTTCCTGGGTTTCGTTGTCAATCACGTTTTGGTTCATGTCTCAATCAGTCAGTATTTATATTTATGTACCGCATTAAAGCAGAAGGGGTGAGATTAACTCACCCCGATATGGCTTAGTTTACCGACACACCTTTTTCTTTAAAGTATTTCAATGCACCTGGATGGTACGCAATCGGTGAAGCATTTGCTTTTTGATTCTCTAGTTTGATATTTCTGTATTCAGCATGTGAGCGAACGAGTTCGAGCTGATTATCAAAAATGGCTTTAACAATTTTGTATGCCTCTGCATCAGACATAGAGGCGTTGACAACTAAGAGATTGGCAACTGCTGCAACGTTATTATCTTTTTCCATGCCGTTGTAAGTCTGCTTTGTAATAAGGGATGGGAAGTAAAGGTTGCCATATTTTTTGTTCATAGCAGGAACTTCAGCAGAAGTATCCACCATCACAATTTTCATGCCTGGGCTATTTGCCAGATCAGTCACTGCGGCAGTTGGTAAGCCACCAACCCAGAAAAATGCGTCAATTTTGCGGTCTTTTACAGCATTAACAGACTCGGCAACGCTCAAACGCTCACGCTTGACGTCCTTATCTTTATCAAGGCCAGCGGCTTCGAGCAAGCGAAAGGCCATCACTTCAGTGGCGCTACCAGGCGAGCCTGTACTTACGCGTTTGCCTTTTAGATCCTTCATGGACTTAATGCCAGTAGATTCCACTGTGACAACGTGCATGAGGTTTGGATACAGGATGAGTAAGTTGCGCAAATCGACTGGCTTACCCTTAAATTTATCCTCACCATCTTTAGCATCTTTAGCAGCATCAGCCATTGAGAAGCCAACATAAGGTTTGCCAGTACCAACCAGTTTTAAGTTATCAACGGAACCACCTGTTACTTCGGCAGTTGCTGACATTCCTGGCACATGCTTGGATAGGACTGAGGCGAGGCCACCACCCATTGGGTAGTAAACACCACCAGTACCACCAGTTGCGATGGAAAGATTTTGTGCTTGTGCAGCACCAAACAACATGGTCAAAGATACTGCAATTACTTTAATCAGCTTCATTTTTTGTCTCCTGTTTTGCGTCTATGTAATTAAAGGCCTGGCATACTGAAATTAATCTTTTTTAATTCTGCTAATAACTTTGCTTGCTGATCTGCGCTAAGCTGCATGAGTGGTGGGCGAACCCGCAACCACTCTGGATCATTACTGTAATGTGCCACAGCGGTCTTCATTCCGGCAATCATTTGATATTGAGCAAAGATAGAGCGTACCTGATCTAAGGTAGTTTGACGCTGATCCGCATCAGATTCTCTCCAATGAGCAGTTAATTCGGCAATAGCCCTAGGGTTTACGTTAGCCGTGGCGGAAATACAGCCTACGCCGCCAGCACGCAATGTGCGCATCAGGAATACTTCACTACCTGCGTAGACTCTGAAACCCGATGGTGCGAGCAGTTTGATAACAGACTCGGTATAAGCCCAATCACCAGAACTATCTTTCATGCCCACTACCGTCTTTGGATACTCTTTAGTCAGGCGCTCTAGCAAAGATAGGCTGAGATTAATTTTGGTTACTGGCGGGATGTTGTAGATATATATCTGCAAACCACTTTCACCCACTTTTTGAATAACCTCTGAGAAAAAAGCGAAGAGCCCATCATCGGTGATGTCTTTGTAATAGAACGGAGGCAGCATTAAAACGCCAGCACATTTGTATTGCAGTGCATGCTGAGTCATGTTGACGGCAGCGTCAACCGAAGTTGCTCCAGTCCCAGGCATCATATGGGCTGGATTAAGACCGCCTTCAATAAGCGCAGTTAAGGTGCTCATCTTTTGACGGGTAGAAATGGAGTTCGCTTCAGAGTTTGTTCCAAAGATAGCTTGACCCACCCCATTTGCTTCTAACCACTGGCATTGCTTTAATAATTTTTTGATATCGGGACTGCCATCTGCTGCAAATGGCGTGATTACTGGTGAAAGTACTGCAGGTAGAGTTGAAGGGTGTAGGGAAATAGTCATGCTTACTCCGTTGTTTTAATTTTTTACTTCTGTAAGAAGGGGCTGTTGATTATAAAAAGCTTCTAAATTATCGATTGCTAAATTGGTCATTAATTGCCTGGTTTCCGAAGTTGCACTTCCAATATGCGGCGTTAGTAAGACATTATCAAGATTTAAGAACGCTGCGTCAGGATTTGGCTCATTTTCAAATACATCTAGGGCTGCTCCAGCAATCTTTTTTTGCTGCAGTGCAACTAAAAGTGCTGCCTCATCTACTACGCTACCTCTTGCAATATTAATCAAATAGGATTTTGGACCTAAGGATTCTAAGACCTCGGCATTGATCATTTTTTCAGTGGCTGGACTGGCAGGGCAGGCTAGGAAAAGAACATCAGATACCAGAGCTAAGGCTTTGACATTGGGTAGATAGGTATAGGGAAGATCTTTTGCGCTAGGGCCGGTATAGGCGATATCAACCTTAAAGGGCTCCAAACGCTTTGCGAGATCTTGCCCAATTCTACCCATCCCGACGATGCCAACCCGCTTGCCAGCCAAAGTGCTGGTGACGGTAAATAAACCTTTAGACCAGGCCGTGCTTTTGACAAACTCATGGGCCTGGGGAATGCGCCGTAAGAGACCAAACATCATGCCAATTGCCAGCTCGCAGACTGCATCATTTAAAACGCCCGGGGTATTGCTGGCTTTAATCCCTTTTTGCCTTAAAAAATCTAATGGCAGGTTGTCGTAGCCAACGCCACAAGTAGCCACCATTTTGACCTGTGGAAGCCTTTCAAGCAGCCCAATAGGTAGTTGGGTATTAGAACGAATCAAGATGCTGTCAAAGGAGCCGGATGGAAGTTCCGCATTCAGGTCGCCCAAGCGAGCAGGGGTGATGCGTTGATCTATGACCATTTGCATTACCTCTGGAAATTGTCCGACCTGCAGCACTGAATTGACTGGGATCATGTCTCACTTACATTTTTATTGGAATAATGAAAGTATTGTATGAGGATTTGTGATCCTTATCTTGGGCCCGAAGGAGAAATAGAGATGTTGTTTACCCCAGCTGAAACCAAGGTTGTCGTCGTCGGCGGAGGCACCATGGGTGCCGATGTGGCTGCCGTTTGCGCTCGGGGTGGCTGTGCCGTCCAGGTAGTTGAGCCCACTACTGAGCGCCGAGCCTTATTGCCAGACTATTTTGCCAGCACCATGATGGAGCTTGGTTATGAAAATCGCATTCATTTATTGTCCGTTGCTGGTTCGCTCGAGGAGGTCGATTGGGCTGATATTGATCTCGTCATTGAGTGTGTTCCTGAGCGCTTAGATATTAAGCAGGAGTTATTTGCCAAGCTGGAGCAATATGCCAAGCCCGAGGCGGTTTTAGCCAGTAACAGCACGAGTTTTCCAATTAGCGATATTTCCCGGGGTCTAAAAACGGCTGCACGCATGATTGGACTACATTTTTTTATGCCAGCCCACTTAGTGCCTTGTGTCGAGGTGGTTTATGGAGCAAAAACTTCACCCATGGTGGGCGAGAGTCTATCAAGGCTCATGACTGCATGTGGCATGGTGCCCGTTACGGTGAAAAAAGATTTGCCTGGATTTTTGGCTAATCGTTTACAGCATGCTTTATCTCGTGAGGCATTTTCCATGGTGGACGAGGGGATTGCGAGCCTAGAGGATATCGATAAGGCGGTGCGCTTTGGTTTTGGCTTTCGATATATTGCTGCAGGACCTGCGATGCAGCGCGATCATGCTGGGCTTGAAGTGCATGGTGCTGGCGGCGCAACGATTTATCCTACCCTGAATAACTCTGCAACGATTGCAAAATGTTTGAGTGATCGGATTGCTAGCGGTAAGTTTGGTATGAAAACCGGCGAAGGTTTTTATACCTGGAATGCAGAGTCAATTAAGGCAGAGCGTGAGCGCTATCAAGAGGCCTTGCGTGAGGGCTTAAAGATTATCCAAAAGGATTTGCCAAAAATTAAATAAACCTGAGTCCGGCGCTCTGTATGTTTTATTCTTAGGGAATGAAAAAACGCATTCGCATTTGGGACTTACCCATTCGGCTATTCCACTGGTTTTTGGTGTTATGCATCATCACTAGCTTTATTACAGTGAAGATTGGCGGCAATGCTATGGAGTTGCATGCGCTGTCTGGATATTGCATTCTGACGCTGATCATTTTTAGGCTTAGCTGGGGTTTGATCGGCTCTTATCATGCGCGCTTTATTAATTTTGTACCAAGTCCTAAGACGCTCATACAGTACTTATCTGGAAAAATTTCTGGAGGCTTGGGACATAATCCGCTGGGCGCCTTATCGGTTCTTGCCTTACTGAGTTCGGTGGGAGTTCAGGCTGTAACAGGCCTATTTACAAATGACGATATTGCTTTTGAAGGACCGTTTGCTAAATATGTGTCTAGTGGAACGGTTGAGCTACTGACTTCGATTCACTATTTCAATGAAAAAATTCTGATTGCTGTGATCGTGCTTCACCTAGGTGCGATTTTGTATTACCAAAAATTCAAGGGTGACAATCTCATTAAGCCAATGTTACAAGGCGATAAAGAAATCGACCCAAGTAAAGAGGCGGAATTTTTGCCTGCTGACTTGGGTCGCGCCTCCAAGGATGGAGGTCTGCAGAGAGGCCTTGCGTTACTCTTGCTCAGCCTGATTGCAGTGATATTGAGCTACTTCATTACTCGATAATTATTTTTTCTTGAAGTCATCATGACAACCCTTGCAGGTTGCGGCGGCTGCACCAAAAGCTTTTTTGATCGCTTCTTGATCACCAGACTGCGCTGCAGTATTAAGGTTAGCAACAGCGAGCTGCATTTTTTCACCAGCAGCTTTGAATTTAGCGTTATCAGACCAAACTACTGGAAGCGCATTACCACCTTCAGTGCCTGGACCAAAAGCTTGCCATGGTAAAGAGGACAGAGTTGAAACGACTGCGGCATTTTTTGCTACTTCATCTTTATTGAAAGGGACTTCGCCTTTCACAACAGCACCAATTTTTCCAAAGGAATTGGCCATCACAGTAAAGGCACTCTGACGGTATTTAATGGCGTCATCTGGTTTCTTAAATTGCGCAAAGGCAATACCTGATGTAGCTATTAGGGCTGGTGCAATCGCGATTAGTAAAGTGCGTTGGATTTTCATGAGAAGGCTCCGATAGGAAATTGGAAATAACAAAATTACTAGTTTGAGAATACTACCGATCGAGTATTTTTTCCCACTCGTTTTGTCATAAAAGCATTTGAAGAGGCAATGTCATGTAATAAATAATCCCCTTAAAGAATCCCATCAAAGGTTCCATCCACAGGCTGCCAATGATTCCGGTAAAAACTAGGCCCAGGACAATAAAAAAGCCCCATGGCTCTAGTTTTCCCAAGGCGATAGACTGTCTTGGGGGTAATAAACCTGCCAAGATGCGCCCTCCGTCAAGTGGGGGGAGGGGAAAGAGGTTAAACACTAACAAACCAATGTTCCAGGTGACGCCCGCTTGAGACATGGCGATTAAAAAGCGTTCATTAATACCAAAAGCATGCAGTCCAATAAGTAAAATTGCCCAAATGAGGGCTTGTATAAAGTTTGAGCCAGGACCAGCCAGGGCAACCCAAATCGAATCAATACGCGGGTTTTTAAGGCGATCAAAGCGCACAGGAACCGGTTTAGCGTAGCCTACCAAAAAGGGGGATCCACTCAGAATAAGCATCAAGGGAATAAGAATGGTGCCAATGGGATCAATATGTTTGGCTGGGTTTAGGCTGACCCGCCCCATCAAATAGGCGGTGTTATCTCCTAGTCTGCGAGCGGCGTATCCGTGGGCTGCCTCATGGATGGTAATCGCAAAAATTAGCGGAATCGCATTGATGGCGACAGCTTGGATAGAATAGTCGGTAAACATGGCAATATGATATCGATAGTCTATAGGAGCAAAAAGTGACTGATGAGAAAAAACCAGAATCTAAAACCCCAGCTAAGCCTGTAATTGCCAAGCCGCCAGCACGTCCTCCGGCACCAAAAGGCCCATCTGGTCCCGGTGGCAGACCCCAAGCTGGGTTTGGCGGCGGAAAAGGCATGATGCGTAAGGCTGGACGCGGGCGATAGTGGATAATTGCGCTATCAATCTGTTAAATAAGGATGAAACATGAACGAATGGCATAAAGAGTCGAAAGACGAAGTCAATAAAAAGATCATTACCTTGGTCGTGATGTTGGCAGCCGCTACGAGTTTGGCTATTTTGTTTGCATTAATTGCAGCTCATACTGGTTACGTATTCGGCTAATCTGTTTGCATGACTAGCCATCGCCAACCTGCTGTATTTGCTGGCCATGGAAGTCCGATGTACGCTATTGAGCCCAATCGCTATACAGCGGCTTGGACTCAATTAGGAAAGTCACTCAAGCGCCCGGATGCTATTTTGGTCATTTCGGCGCACTGGGTAACTCGAGGTGTCTGGGTTACCGCTATGCCCAAGCCCAAAACGATTCACGATTTTGGTGGGTTTCCACAGGAATTATTTGATATTCAATATCCTGCACCAGGATGCCCTGCGCTCGCTGATCGCGTTCAAGAACTTTTAGACACCCCAGTAGTGTTTGAGGAGTATGAGTGGGGTATTGATCATGGCGCTTGGTCTGTTCTCAAATATCTTTATCCAGATGCCAATGTGCCAGTTGTTCAACTCAGCTTGGATGGATCCCTTTGCGCAAAAGAGCACTACGATCTAGCCAAGAAATTACAGCCCTTACGAGATGAAAATATTTTGATTCTTGCCAGTGGCAATATTGTTCATAACTTACGCTTGATTCATTGGGAAGAGGGTGCAAAACCTTACCCATGGGCCCAAAAGTTTAATGATTGCTTTATTTCTGAAATGAATGCGCATCACCATCAGCCACTCATTGATTGGGTGCAATTGAGTGATGCTGCACATTTATCGGTTCCAACACCGGAACATTATTGGCCTGCGCTATACATTCTTGCTTTAGAAGGCGCTGATGAAGCTCCTAAGGTACTGAGTAATGGCGTGGAGATGGGCTCAATCAGTATGCTAACTTTTTCAATTCAATAGCGATTTATATGTGGCCATCTATCTTTGCCATTTTTTGTGGCGCTGGTTTCGGGGCTTTACTGAGAGCTGGATTTAATCTAGCCACTGTTGGCATTGCTTCTAGCTTGCCTTTGGGTACCTTCATCTCCAATATGGTTGGTGGCTACTTCATCGGTATTGCCGTTGCCTTTTTTGGAAATAATGCCCATCTTTCTCCTGAATGGAAGTTATTTATTATTACTGGCTTCTTAGGTGGTCTGACAACCTTCTCTAGCTTTTCTGCAGAGGTTGTTGGATTGATGCAGCGTGGTGAATTGACCTGGGCTTTAGGCACTGCTCTCGTCAATTTAGTAGGCTCACTCACCTTAACTTTTTTAGGTATCTTGACCTATCAAGCTTTGAAATAAATTCACCGATTTATATCAGTCCAAATAATCCCAAGGCGGCGCCCAAGGCAATGAGATACAAAGGATGCCAGCGAGTAAATACGGTTAATCCAATGGTTGCAAGAGTTAAGGCATAAGCAGCGATGCTGTGATTAATTTGCAAGGCAATCTGCCACGCAGATGAGAGCACTAAGCCAATTGCTAAAGCTGCAGCCGCATATTGAATGGTTTTCTTTTTTTGCTGATCACTCATCTCCATAACCCAGCGTTGCAAAAAGAAGACGAGGATAGAGGACGGCCAAGCAATCGCAAAGGTGGCAATCAAAGCCCCCAATACACCATAAACATGCCAGCCAACTAAGGTGACTGTCATGAAGTTAGGCCCAGGCGCCGCTTGTGCAATTGCAAAATAATCTGCAAAAGTTTGCAGGTCAATCCAGTGCTCTTGGTTAACCGATAAATCTAATAGGCTTGGGAGTAATGCATTCACACCGCCAAAGGCAATGAGCGAAAATGCGGATAGCTTCAGAAATAGGCCTAGTAAGACGCTCATAGTAGGCGTGCTTTCTGATGAGCTAAATATAAGGCAAGCGGTGAAGCAGTCAGCACCACCCAACCTAATCCTAGATGAAAGTAGGTAGCGGCAATGATGGTGAGCAACACTACCAAGAGCATGGCAGGGTAACGCAACTCATCGCGCAACATCTTAAATCCGGTTGAGGCAATCAGACCTACGCCAACCGCTGAAATTCCGCGTAGCACACCTTGTACAGACTCCATATAACTGTAATGTGCGTACAAGAGTGCGAGCAGTAAGACAATGCAAATGGGCCCCAAGGTGAGGCCTAACACCGATGCCAATGCGCCCTTAGCGCCACCAAAGCGTGCACCAACACATACGGCAAGATTCACAATATTGGGTCCTGGAACAATCTGGCAGATGCCTAGCATGGCGCTAAATTCTTCAGAACTCAATACCTTATCTTGTTCAACCAGGGTGCGTCGTGCCCATGGCAATACCCCGCCAAAACCGGACATGCCAATTTTGCTAAAGCTAATAAATAGCTGGGTTGGAGTCAATGTGATCAAGCGACTTACGCCTCAAAAGGATATGGAATTGAGCGTTCAGTGAGCCAAGCTTGTAGGGTCTCGGTAATACCCTGAGCAAAGACTTTAAAGATAGGTTCAGCAACAAATCCCAAGTGAGGGGTTAATAGCATTGCCTGATTATTTCTGAGGAAATCATCTTTTGGTAAAGGCTCAACTTCAAAAACATCCAAGGCTGCTTGAGCAGGGCGCCCAAGCTTAAGCGCTACTTCCAAATCATTCATCTTGATCAGGGCTGATCGAGCGGTATTAACTAAAAGGGCATCTGGACGCATTAAGGCAAGTTGCTCGGCACCAATAAGGCCCTTGGTTTTAGGTCCAACCACTAAATGCAAACTTACTACTTTAGAGGTTTGCAGGAGTTCATTCAGACTTACCGACTTTGCATTTTGTGCGGCAGCACGCTCAGCTGTCATATTGGGACTCCAGGTCACCACTTCCATCCCAAATGCGATGCCAACCTTAGCTACCGCACTGCCAATAGCTCCTAAGCCAATTAAACCTAGGCGTTCTCCAGAGAGCATGGGCAATACTGATAGCTCATCACGCCAGCCACCAGATTGTATTAATTGATTTTGGCGCAGAAGACTTTTACTTGCTCCCAGAATTAACGCCCAAGTGAGCTCTGTTGTGGAGTCTTTTGATGGGCCGCCAGGAGTGCAGGCAATTGGAATATTGCGTGTCTTTAGTGCTGCAATATCTAAGGTGCTGTTGCGCTTGCCAGTAAACATCAGCAATTTGAGATTGGGCAGTCGAGCAATCAGCGCTTCATCAAATGGGGTTCGATCACGGACAAGAATAACAATGTCTGCATCCTTTACCGCTTCGTATAATGGTTCGCCTTCAAGGGGGTGGTGGTACATTTGGATCTGGCACAACTGATCAACCTTGCTCCAATCAGAGTAGCGGCGCAGGGCATGCTCATAGTCAGCAAGGATGACAACATTAGGTAAATTGGCCATGTCTTTAGTATCGTTATTTATTATCTAGATTAAGTTTACTATCGAAGCTAGGCTATTTTAAAAAGGAAATGCAGATGATTTTGGAACACTGTGATATTGAAATTGATCCGAGTAAGTGTGACCAGTTTGAGGAGGCGATTTTGCGTGGGGTAAATACCGTCATCTCCAAGGCCAAAGGATTTCGAGGCTTTAAGGTTAATCACAGTTTGGAGAGTCCGGCCCGTTATCTACTATTGATTTATTGGGAAACTTTGGAAAATCATACTGTCGATTTTCGAGGTTCGGAAGCGTTTGCTGATTGGCGCGCAATTGTAGGGCCATTTTTTGCAAAACCCCCCTTTGTTGAGCATATGACTTTAGTGGGTAAGTCTAGCTAGAGAGTTTTCGCTAAGCCTTGAGTTTTTTGCGGATTGAGTTTTCCAAGGGAATCGAATCTAAATTAGGCTCCAAGGCTTCGCGCTCATCAAAGACAAAGCAGCTACCCTGATAATGTGCTGAGCCTACCTCCTCAAAGTATTTGAGGATCCCGCCTTCGAGCTGGTAGCTATGCTCCATGCCGATTTCTCGCATGTAGAGGCCGGATTTTTCACAGCGAATCCCGCCGGTACAAAAGCTTACCAAGGTTTTATCAGCCAATGCTTCTTTATGAGCTGATATTGCCTCTGGAAACTCAGTAAATTTATTGATATTAAAGTGCAGGGCATTTTCAAAAGTGCCGTAATCCACTTCAAACGCATTGCGGGTATCAACCATGACTACTGGACGCCCTAAATCATCAGTACCGCGATCTAGCCATTCTTGTAGTTTCTTTGGGGAAATAAATTTTGCACGACCTTCTTCGGGACGAATCGCTGGATGATTCATGCGAATAATCTCATTCTTGATTTTGATGAGCATTTTCTTAAAGGGCTGAGCCTCTGACCAACTTTCTTTGGTCTCAAGGGGTGCAAAGCGATGATCTTGTCTTAGCCAATCTAAGAAACCACGTAATTCAATTTCTTTTCCAGCTAAAAACATATTGATGCCTTCTCCAGTGAGCAGGATGGTGCCTTTGAGTTCTCGCGTCTGACATTCTGCTAATATTTTTGCCCGCAATTCATCCAAGCTATTGAGGCTGACAAATAGGTAGGCAGCGATATTGAGAATGGGTTTCATGGCTGATTTTTTAATGGGCTAATTTGTATTATCGAGCAAGATTCCATTGGGGTGATAATCTTATTCTTAAGACTGTATTTTTGTCATCACTACTGTTTATCTAGAGCCGCCAATGTCAGAACGTTTAATTTCCTACCAGCCAATGGATTTGGCTGAACCAGCCGATCTGGTTGCCGCCATCCGTAAGCGACGTGGTGGCCAATTGATTAATTTAGATCGTATGCTCTTGCATAGCATACCGATTGCCCAAGGTTGGAACCACTTTATAGGCGAGATTCGCAATAATCTCTCATTAGACCCAAAGTTACGTGAATTAGCGATGTGTGGGGTAGCAGTTTTAAATGGCGCTGAGTACGAATTTTTTCATCATGCTCCTCCCTTCATCAAGGCGGGAGGCACCCAAGCTCAAGTAGATGCACTGAGACTCATTGGGCAAGCCCATTTTCCAACAGCGTTATTTAGCCCATTGGAAAATGACGCTGCTAGTTTGACTTTTCAGATGACGCGCAATATTCAAGTCGATCCTGATTTAATGAAGCGTTTGCAACTTGCTTTAGGCAATACCGATACCGTGGAATTAGTCACGGTGATTGCGGCGTACAACATGGTCTCTCGCTTCTTAATTGCTCTGGATGTCAATCCTGAGGAGCATCCTCCTGAATAATTTATGACCCCAAGTGAATTCATTTGTTGGGATGAAGGGGGAGAGTCACGCTCAGCGCTTTGGCATTCTGAAAATGGGATAACAGCCCATCAGCGTGTCAGACTTGCGGATGACACCATGACTGCAGACGAAGCCTATCGCTTGGCATGTGAGGGAACGGCGCTACTTTGGAAGGGTGATTTCCAGAATGCCCGACAGCTCTTGCAAGCCTTGGTTAGGAGGGTTGATAAGCCCTCAAAAAAATCCAAACGATTAGGTAAACGATCTGATCAATCTAGCAATCCTACTTCTCAAAAAACACCATTAGATTTATTTAATCAGCACCGCTTGATGCAATCTCAGCGGGCGCGGATCTTGGGAATGCTATTGATTCCCTGTAATCTAGATCACACCATTTCTTTAAGGCGCGCTCCAGATGTTGCCTTAGCTTGTTTGGAGGCCTATGGCCCTGCTAGTGAGCCCTATGTTATTTCTTTGCGTGAGCTCTTAGGGGTTATCAGCGCACATGAATGGCGTAAGCATGGCTTGCCAGTGCTTGCCGATAGCTCAGGAGAGCCCATTGTTGTTCATCCACATTACGGTGTTTTTTCTCCGATTCGTGGTGAATACCTAGAGCTAGTTTGTAATGCCCCTCTGCCTAATGCTTTAGATACCCAGTCCATTGCTTTTGACATTGGTGTTGGCACTGGCGTGTTATCAGTCATTCTAGCGATGCGAGGCGTGCAAACAATTATTGCTACGGATCTAGATGAGAGGGCCCTCACCTGTGCCACTGAGAATATTCAAAACCTCAATCTGCATCATCAAGTACAAGTTATCAAAGCAAATTTATTTCCAGAAGGAAAAGCCGCTTTAGTGGTGTGTAACCCACCTTGGCTGCCTGCAAGACCAAGCTCCCGGCTAGAACATGCGGTGTATGACCCAGATAGCCAAATGCTCAAGGGCTTCTTAATGGGTTTAAAAAATCACTTATTGGATCAGGGTGAAGCTTGGCTCATTCTGTCGGATTTAGCAGAGCATTTGGGTATGCGTACCCGCAAACAACTACTTGATTGGATTGAGCAAGCCGGTCTACAGGTATTGGGTCGCATAGAGACCAAACCAAAACATAGCAAGGCATTTGATGAATCTGACCCATTACATTTTGCTAGATCTGCTGAAATTACTTCCTTGTGGCGTATAGCAATCAATCAGTAAGCCCTGATATTTTTGTAGGCCCATTGGAATGTCCACATTCAATACATCCACTTGATTCAAAGGGTTGTTATTCGTATTTCGATTCCATAAAATAAATGAGAATGATTTTCATCTGATGTAGATGAAACGATATACATAAAGGTGTTATTTGAAGAGTCAGCAAGCAACAACAGAAATATATTTCTCAGTCTTCTGTTTGGTTATCACATTACATGTTGGTATCTTTTTTTGGGTTTGGCAAAATCAATTCGGCTTACTAAAAGCTGATGAACAAGAGTTCATTTCGGTTAGCCTGAGGACTGGCGCCCAAGGTAACTTTGCGCCAAAAATCCCGCTGCAATCTGTGCATTTACCGCAAAATAAGCAGACTGTTTCTGCTCATCCTCATGGTCGAGAGAATGGCAGAGATTCTTCATCAAATGGAGAAGAGGAGCTCTCTGGACAAAGTGATGACGCTCTTGCAAGACGGAGCATCTTTTCTAATCCCCAACCCCATTACCCACTTGCAAGCCGTCGCATGCGAGAGCAAGGGGCGGTTCATCTAAGACTTTGTATTGATCCTCATGGTTTGGTTGAGCATATTTTGCTGACTAAAAGTTCCGGATATGTGAACTTAGATCAATCGGCAATAGCAGCTGTAAAAAAATGGCGATTTGCCGCAGTTAAGACAAGCTCAACCCATTTATCGGCTTGTTATCAGCTACCAATTCACTTCAAATTGGAGTCCTGAGATGAACTCTAGAATAAGTGAGTCTACCTATACAGTCTCTGACGCCGCCCCTCATTTGAGTAGGGTAATCAGCAGTGCAACATTATTGGGTAAAGGTAAGTCCATCGTTATTTTGCATGACGGTCAGCGTTATGTTTTGAGTCTTACTAAATTTAGGAAGTTGATTTTGACTAAATAACTGCCACTCAGTTTTAGCCAGCAAGGACATTTTCATATGTCAGTAGCCAGCGATTTTTTATTTATATCTCTGGAGATTGCATATGAAGCAGCAACAAATAGCATGGGCCTCAAGTGTTTTATTCGCGTGTGGAGGATCTTTTGCAATGAGTACGTACGCTCACGATATTGAGTTACCTCGAATTGATATCGTTGGGCAGGAAGAAAACGCTCGCTCTAAGATCCCGGGGACGGTTGATGTGATTAATCAAAGGCAACTGGAAATACAGCAGCCTTTATCACTTCAGGATGCCCTTAAAACAGTACCCGGTGTGAATATTCGTGGGGACGAGGGTGGTCTGGGCTCTATCCCCAATATTGGGATACGTGGTTTAAATCCCAGTCGCAGTCAAAAGGTATTGCTCTTGGAGGATGGGGCACCCATTCATCCAACGCTGTTTATATCGAGCGCCTCCTATTACAGTCCGCCAGTAGATCGTATGAGCGGAATAGAGGTACTCAAGGGCGCGTCTGGTCTGCAATATGGACCATCCAATATCGGCGGTGTTATTAACTACCTCACAAAAACACCTGAGCAAGGTTTTAAGTTATCCGGGAAAGCTGGAAATTATGGCTATCGATTGGCACAAATTGAGGCGGGTGGTAAATCAAATTCCAATGGCGCAATTGCGGGGATCAACATTATTAAATCCGAATCCGATGGCTATCAGTCTAATGGTTACAAGATGTATGACATTTTATTCAAGGGCGGAATTGCCATTAATCAAGATCAATGGCTTAGCCTGAAATACACACACTACGATAACAATATTAATACTTCATATGTTGGCTTAAGACCAACTCAATATGCTGGAAAGTATTCTTCAAATGTAGCGCCTAATGATTACTTTGTCACGCAACGAAATGCAGTTGATCTAAACCACTCTTGGGACATTAGTCCTGACGCTAAGCTCAATACGCTGATTTATTGGAGCAAGCTTGATCGTGATTATTGGCGCCAAAGCATCAAGACCAGAACTGCAGATCAAACCATTTTTAATCCCTGCAATGGTCTTAATAACTGCATGTTTGGGAGAAATCGCGAGTTTCAAATGCTGGGAGTGGACTCACGTTTAAATCAGTCATTTGAAGCCATGGGCATCAATAATGAATTTGAACTTGGACTACGTTTACATACGGAGTCACAAATCAATCAAATGGTTGGTGCTACTAGCTTTGCACAATCAGGAAAAGAGATTGGTCGCGAAGAAAATAAGGCTAACTCTATGGCTATGTACTTTCAAAACCGATTTCTCCTGAGTCAGAATTTTGCGATTATTCCAGGCTTGCGATTGGAGAGTTATCAGCAAACTAGAAATAACATCATCACCAACACATCAGGAAGCTCAAAAAATCTAGAATCCGTTCCTCAAATCGGAGCAACTTGGCAGATTATTCCAGAGGCGCAGTTGTACTCTAGTGTTTACAAGGGATTTGCTCCAGCACAACTGGCTACAGCGATTAGCGACAAAGGAATAGATCAACAGCTTGATCCAGAGCGCTCTACCAATTTTGAATTAGGACTACGAGGAAAAAATGGGGAATTTTCTTATGATGCAGCGGTGTTCAGCATGAATTTTAGTAATCAGATTGTGAATCAAAGTCTAGCCTCAGGAATTACTAAGGCCAATGGTGGAAAGAGCTTGCATCAAGGTATGGAGTTAGCGCTTGGGTATACATTGGGCTCAGGATGGAGTGTCAATGGAAATCTCACCTACATTCCTGTAGCTAAATATATGGGTAATTCCTCCCTGGGGGCGGATGGTAAACGCATTCCTTACACCTCGGATCTGGTATCAAACCTTGGTATCAATTATCAAAAGAATGGTTTTAATACCTTAGCAAGTCTCAATTACGTATCTGCACAATTTGCGGATTCTGCAAATACAGTGGCTCAGAACGCTATTGGGACTTTAGGAGAAATTCCCGCCATCACTACGGTGAACTGGAGTGCTAACTATGAGATCAATAAAGCGTGGAAAGTCTTCGGGGTCGTGAATAATATATTTAACAGGCGATACATTTCTAGCAGAAGTCCAGACGGAATTTTTGCTGGAGCCCCTTTAAACTTTCAGGCAGGAATGAGTTATCAGTTTTTCTAAGGTTGCTAATACATCATCCGAGCCAACTATTTTGCGAATAGCTGGCTTGGGTCTTCAAATGCCTTAAATTCCAATGCATTGCCAGCAGGGTCCAGGAAGAACATCGTTGCCTGTTCGCCTACTTGCCCTTTAAAGCGAATTTGTGGCTCGATGATAAATTTGATACCGCTATTACGTAAGCGATCAGCCAGTGCATTCCAGTCGGCCATGGTCAACACGACCCCGAAATGCTTTACCGGCACTTCATGGCCGTCAACCTGATTTGCCGCTGTGGTACCACATTCCTCTGGCGCTAAGTGAGCAACAATTTGGTGGCCGTAGAAATCAAAATCAATCCACTCATCAGAACTTCTGCCTTCAGGACAACCTAAAGTCTTTCCATAAAATGCCCGTGCAGCCTCTAAGTCATTAACAGGAAAGGCTAGATGAAAGGGTTGAATCGCTGGCATATATGTCCTTGTTGGTTGATTTAGCTAAAAACAGCGTGCTTCAAAGTGAATTTGAACAAAGTTTAGTATATTTGTTCTATCAAAATACAGATTTATATAGCCTAGAGCAAAGAATATATCTAATGACTGAAAAGAAGAATAAACAAGCCCCCGAGAGTGGTTTACGTAAGGGTTTAACGAGTTATGGTGATAAAGGCTTCTCATTATTTTTGCGTAAAGCATTTATTAAGGGGGCGGGCTATACCAATAGCGCATTAGATAGGCCTGTGATTGGGATTATCAATACGGGTAGCGCATACAACCCTTGTCATGGAAATATGCCCCAGTTGATCGAAGCGGTGAAGCGTGGTGTGATGTTGGCTGGGGGTCTACCCATGGATTTTCCTACGATTTCGATTCATGAGAGTTTTGCAGCGCCAACCAGTATGTATTTGCGCAACTTGATGTCGATGGATACCGAAGAAATGTTGCGTGCACAACCAATGGATGCGGTTGTCATGATTGGTGGTTGCGATAAGACTGTGCCTGCCCAAATGATGGGTGCGGCTTCTGCAGGTTTGCCAGCGATTCAATTAATTACTGGCTCGATGTTGACGGGTTCACATCGTAGTGAGCGGGTAGGGGCTTGTACAGATTGCCGCCGTTATTGGGGTAAGTTCCGCGCTGGCGAAATTGATGAAATTGAAAAAGATGAGGTCAATGATCAACTGGTAGCCAGTGTGGGAACCTGTTCTGTAATGGGTACCGCTAGCACCATGGCATGTATCTCAGAGGCTCTGGGTATGACTGTTCCAGGTGGTGCTACTCCGCCTGCAGTGACTGCTGACCGCATTCGGATTGCGGAGGAGACTGGCACGCGCGCTGTGCAAATGGCTAAAGATGGCCTAAGCATTGATAAGGTGTTGACTGCGGATGCCTTTGAAAATGCCATGCGCGTTTTACTAGCAATTGGCGGCTCAACAAATGGCATTGTTCACTTAGCGGCTATCGCTGGTCGTATGGGTCTTGAGATTGATTTGGAGGCTTTGGATCAAATGGGCAATGAGACTCCTGTGCTTGTTGACCTGAAGCCATCAGGTGACCATTACATGGAAAATTTTCATGATGCTGGTGGCATGACTACCTTATTGCGAGAGCTAAAGCCTTTACTAAAGCTAGATGCAATGACAGTCACTGGCCGTACCTTGGGTGAGGAAATTGATGCCGCTCCACCAAGCTTTAAGCAAGATGTGGTGCGCCAGTTCAACAACCCAATTTATCCACGGGGCAGTATTGCCGTATTGCGTGGTAATTTAGCTCCCGGCTGCGCAATTATCAAACAGTCTGCAGCAAATGAAAAACTCATGGAGCATGAAGGGCGCGCCATTGTTTTTGAAAATGCAGAAGATCTTGCCAATCGAATCGACAGTCCTGATTTGGATGTCACTGCAGACGATATTCTGGTTTTAAAGAATATTGGTCCAAAAGGGGCGCCAGGCATGCCTGAGGCGGGCTATATTCCGATTCCATTGAAATTAGCACGGGCGGGCGTGAAAGATATTGTGCGCATCTCAGATGGGCGCATGAGTGGTACTGCATTTGGAACGATTGTGTTGCACGTGACACCAGAGGCCGCGGTGGGTGGACCATTAGCCTATGTGCAAAATGGGGATCGGATCCGCTTAAGCGTCAAGAATCGCGAGATCAGCTTATTAATCTCTGATGAAGAGTTGGCTCAGCGTGAAAAAGCAAATCCAGTGATTGAGCCTACTGCAGAGCGTGGCTATCTCAAGCTCTTTTTAGATACCGTTACTCAAGCCGATAAAGGTGTCGACTTTGATTTCTTAAGAGCGGTGAAGATGGTGGGTAAAACCCCGAAGCGTTAATGAAATTAGAGTGAATTAAAAAATGGAATCAAAGAAAAACGCCACCCATTAAGGTGGCGTTGGTCTATTGAGTAAAGCAATTTACTTCAAAGTGGTGGAGTCGGCGGGAATCGAACCCGCGTCCGCAAATCCTCTACAGCAAGTTCTACATACTTAGTCATATCATTTAATTTAGCCGGCTAGTCACAGATTGACATGTTCCACGCAAGCGATTCACTAAATTTTCGTACTGTCCCTCGTGACGCGAGATAGTCTTATCTCTTGTAAATGACCCTGATGTAGCTTGCGCTACCTGACCCAAG
>JAXIUI010000027.1:0-26704 GCA_034680725.1 Polynucleobacter sp. | reverse complement strand
GGCGCTTACCGATTCATGGTTTGGTAGATATAAAAAGCGAGCCTCTTTTTGCAACCCAGAAAGTTCCAATAAACGCATAGCCTGGGCATGAGTTCCACTGCCAATGGCACCCACTGAAACTTTTCCCTTAAGGAAATATTTAATTTGGCTATTGGGCTCTCTAAACTTACTTGCATTTACTTCTGGTCCACGATAAAAAAACCAAATAGGCTCATAATCCACCGCGCCCAATGAGTCGATGCCGCCAATTCCACTTGGGTTAAATGTGCCAGCCTGCACAAAAGCTGCTTGCAATGGATCTTTGCGATCCGCAAGGCGTTTCAGATTTTCCTGGGCACCTTTGGTTTTGACTAACTCTAGCGTGATCCCTTTTTTTTCAAAGAAATCGACATATTTTTTAGCCAATAGTTCATATGAGCCACCCTCAGTTCCCGTGGCCATGAATACATGCCGCGGAGGTGGTGGATCGGCATAGAGCCAAATGCCGACCAATATACACAAAAGGAATACCAGAATGGGCCAAGTTTCTTTCAAAAAGCGGACAAAATCACCCCATCTTTCTTGGGCGGCCTCAGCAAATCCCAGGGCGGCTTCTTGAATGTCTTGTTTGATACTTCCCATGGAATGCCAATCAGCAAATATGTCAAAAGCTAATGATAATGTGCTTATCTCGTTTCAGAAAAGAACCGCTTTTATGATGACACTTCGCAGGGCCAAAGACCGCGGTTATGCTAATCATGGCTGGCTTAAAAGCTTCCACTCCTTCTCTTTTGCCGGTTACCACGACCCCCAATTTATGAACTGGGGAAATTTGCGGGTGATGAATGAAGATCAAGTCGCTCCGGGAATGGGTTTTGGCAAACATAGCCATCGCAATATGGAAATTATTAGCTACGTACTCTCAGGAGAATTGGCTCATGAGGATAGCCTCGGCAATATCAAAGGTATCCCCCCTGGCGATATACAACGCATGAGTGCTGGTACTGGGGTTACCCATAGCGAATTTAATCATGCAAAAGACCAAACTACCCACTTCTTACAAATCTGGATTGAGCCTAACATCTTAGAGATTGCGCCAAGCTATGAACAGAAGTCGATTCCCGTAGATCAAAAGCGAGGTAGGCTTTGCTTACTAGCCTCCCCTGAAGGCAGCGGCAATGCAGTAAAGATTCATGCTGATGCCAAAATGTATGGCGGGCTTTTTAACAAGGATGAATCATTTCGTTTAGAGCTCGACCCTAAACGTAAAGCCTATGCTCATCTGGTCAAGGGTGAAATCAACATCAATGGAGTGCTACTCCATGGTGGTGATGCTTTGATGATTGAAAATGAAACGCAGCTTGCCCTTACACAGGGAAAAGATGCTGAGATTCTGATTTTTGATTTGATTGGCTCTGAAGAAAATATCGTCAAGAGCCAATCTAATACATTGAATGGAAAATGAATGAGTGGGTATATTGGCGTTATTGGCACAGGTACTATGGCTGCGGGAATAGCGGCCGGATTTATATCTCACAGCATGCCGGTGGTGATACTAGGCAGAAGTAAAGAAAAATCGGAGTCCTGCATTAAGCAGGCGGTCTCACTGGCTATCCACATGGGCTTATCTGGTGAAAATGCCTCAAAGAGTCGCTCTGACCTTGAAGCATCTCAGGTCGGCGCAGTATTTACAGAATGGCAACTCTGGGATCAATGCTCATGGATTATTGAAACCGTCTCTGAAAAGCTTGAACTAAAGCAAGCCATCTTCAAGCATCTAGATGAATCTGTTCCCACAACCATTCCAATTGGCAGTAATAGCTCTGGTTTTCCGATCAGCAAAATTGCTTTAGGACTCAAGACGGCTCAGCGCATGATGGGTGCGCATTACTTCATGCCTGCAGAAGTGGTTCCTTTAGTAGAAATCGTATTAGGTGAAAAAACTGATCCGGCAATTGCCGAACAAGTTTGCCAACTGTATCGAGATGTTAATAAGAAACCGGTATTGGTTAAAAAGGATATTCCTGGATTTTTGGCAAATCGCATTCAGCATGCATTAATGCGGGAAGCGCTTTCGCTGGTTGAGGAGGGAATTGCGAGCCCTGAAGATATTGATGATGCCGTACGATACAGTTTTGGATTTCGTTACGCCGCAGTAGGACCAATGACTCAAAAAGAAATTTCCGGTTGGGACGGGATGGCCAATGCCGCAAAAGAAATCTATCCATCCCTGTCCAATATCTCCACCCTGCCCCCAAAACTAGCAGCACTCATGCAACAAGGTAAAACTGGTATGAAAGCGGGAGAAGGCTTTAGAACGTGGACGCCAGAAGAAATTGAGCAGACATCAGACGCCTACTCAACAAGATTAAGAGCAGCCTTTGATATATTGAATATGAAATAAGCAATAAAAGCACCTACCGAAAGCATGTCATGATTGAAACATCTGAAAAGAAATTAGCTGGCCCAATTATTCGCTTACATCCTAATGACAATATTGTTGTTGCTCGAGTGGATGTGGCGATTGGTGAATCAGTACCTAGTGAACATTTTACTAGCCGCAGCCAGGTTCCGGCGGGCTACAAGATCGCTGCAAAGAAAATCCTTAAGAGCGAGCCCATTTTGAAATACAACGTTACCGTTGGCTTTGCGAATACCGATATTGAGCCAGGGACAATGGTTCATAGCCACAATACCGAGTTTCGGGAATTTGATCGGGACTATGCTTATGCCAGTGAATATCAGCCCACTGTCTTACTCCCTGAATCAGAGCGTGCAACATTTCAGGGTTATGTGCGCGCTAATGGCAAAGTGGGTACGCGTAATTTCATTGGTCTTTTGTCGACAGTGAATTGCTCAGCAACGGTAGTTCACAAAATCGCAGAATGGTTCACGCCCGAACGCTTAAAAGACTATCCAAACGTGGATGGCGTAGTCGCTTTTAGCCACGGGATTGGGTGTGGCATGGAAATGAGTGGTGAGCCTATGCAGTTGCTACGAAGAACCATGGCAGGCTATGCGCAACATCCTAACCTTGCAGCTGCTCTCATCATTGGTCTTGGTTGCGAACGTAACCAACTCAAGGGCTTAATGGAGCAGGAAAATCTTCAGGAAAACTCCACCTTGCACACCTTCATCATGCAAGAAACTGGGGGCACCCGTAAAACCATTGAGGCCGGCATTGAAGCAGTGAAGGCGCTTTTACCAGAGGCTAATAAAGGAAAACGTGAAACAGTTTCTGCAAGTCATCTATGCGTCGGCTTGCAATGTGGCGGTTCAGATGGCTTCTCCTCAATTACCGCTAATCCCGCACTGGGTGCTGCCATTGATATCCTGTCACGCCATGGGGGAACGGGCATTCTGTCAGAGACCCCTGAAATCTATGGGGTAGAGCACACCCTAACCCGCAGAGCTGCGAGTCAAGCGATTGGTGAAAAGCTGATTCAAAGAATTCGCTGGTGGAAAGATGAATACTCTGTTGGACGCGACGTTCAAATTAATGGGCAAGTCAGTCCAGGAAATCAAATTGGTGGACTCGCCAATATCTTTGAAAAATCTTTAGGCTCCTCTATGAAAGGCGGCACTGGACCGTTAATGGAGGTATATCGCTATGCCGAACCAGTCACTACCAAGGGATTTGTCTTTATGGATACCCCCGGCTTTGATCCAGTTTCAGCGACTGGGCAGATTGCCGGTGGCGCCAATCTCATCGCCTTTACTACTGGACGTGGCTCCATGTTTGGCTCCAAACCAGCCCCCTGTATCAAGCTGGCAACCAATACCCCAATGTATCAGCGACTGACTGAAGATATGGATATCAATTGCGGAGAAATACTGGATGGCACTGTTTCCGTTCAAGACATGGGGCAAAAAATCTTTGAACTGTTCCTCAAAACCGCTTCTGGGGAGCGCTCCAAGAGTGAGTTGCTAGGCTTAGGTGATCATGAGTTCGTACCGTGGCAAATTGGGGTCATGAGCTAGGGCCTCACTTGAAAAGTACTGTTACAGGAGCGGGCAAGCGCCCGCTTTTCTTTTATCGAGAAGCTAGAAAGTCGCCTTAAGAACTGTAGAATTAAGCTTATTGATTCAACAGGACTGAACCAAGAATATGAAATTTAGGGATTACTACGAAACGCTTGGCGTTGCCCGCAGTGCAAGCGAAGCAGAGATCAAGTCAGCCTATCGGAAGCTAGCGCGCAAATACCATCCAGATGTGAATAAAGAGGCTGGCGCTGAAGAGCAATTTAAGGCTGTTGGTGAGGCATACGCCGTATTAAAAGATACTGAAAAACGTGCTGCCTACGATCGGATGGGCGCCAACTGGAAGAACGGTCAAGACTTTACTCCGCCGCCCAATTGGAATGAAGGTTTTGAATACTCCGACGGTGGCTTTGGTGGCGCTTATGACGGCGATCAAAGTGAATTCTTTGAATCCCTCTTTGGAAGAGGCAAACATCGACAAGGTGGTCGCGGAGGTGACCCACGTCAGGGCATGAACTTTAAAGGTCAAGATCATCATGCCAAGATCTTGATCGATCTTGCTGATGCCTATAACGGTGCAAAGCGGACGATCGCATTGCACATGCCAACCCTTGATCCAAGCGGCCATGTTATTTCACAAGAGCGCAAACTCGATGTCAGCATTCCTAAGGGTATTAAAGCAGGACAAAATTTACGCCTCGCCGGACAAGGTGGTCCTGGAGTTGGTCAAGGCGGCGCTGGAGACCTATATCTAGAAATTGATTTCCATCCCAGTCCTATATACCGGATAGACGGCAAGGATGTTTACTTTGATTTACCGCTAGCCCCTTGGGAAGCTGCTTTAGGCACCACCGTCAATATTCCTACACCTGCAGGATCGACACTGGAACTCAAGATTCCTGCAAAAACGGCTGCGGGGCGCAAGATGCGCCTTAAGGGTAAGGGCATTCCCAGCAAAGAAGCTGGTGATTTATATGTAGTCCCAACTATTGCTCTGCCTACTGCAGATACAGACGCCCAAAAAGAAGCCTATCAAGCTTTTGAAAAGGCTTTTGATTTCAATCCTAGAGCTCACTTAAAGGGATAAGAACATGACACAAACCCATATCACTTGGATAGAAGGTGCCATTGTGGAGGATGAAGTTCACATGAGTATTGTTGAGCTATCCCAAGCAGCCCGGACCCCTGAAGAACTCATCATGTCCTGGGTCTCTGAAGGCGTTCTCAGTCCAGCAGGATCTTCACCAGAGGATTGGAGCTTTAGTGGTGAATCATTGCGTCGCGCTAAGACTGCTGCTCGACTGGCACATGATTTAGAGCTCAATACTCCAGGGGTTGCTCTTGCGCTAGATCTTATTGAGGAAATTTCCAAACTACGCAGTCAATTGCATTCTCAAAACCTAGATTCATCCTATTGAGCGCAGACTTACTCAAACAGAATCCCAAAAAAACTAAGGGCATTAGTTTATTTTCTGCGACTGCTTTAGGTATTGGCGGCATGATGGGTGCAGGCCTGTACTCCCTTTTAGGTCTGGCCAGCTCCCATGCTGGCACTCATGTACCTTTGGCATTTCTGGTCGGAGCAATAGCAGCATCGTTTTCTGTCTACTCCTATGCAAAGTTAGGCTCCGCTTTTCCGAGTAGTGGTGGAGCGGCTACTTTTACCGTGATGAGCTTTGGCCCGGGAGTCATTGCCGGCGGCATCAATATTTTTCAATACATTGCCTACCTGATTGCGGCTGCACTGTATGCGGCTGGCTTTGTGGAATATACCAACAGCCTCTTTGGCAACAATCTATCTCCGATCACACTCCAATGCGTTACAGCAGCTCTTATCTTAATTTGCACTTTTATTAACCTACTTGGACCAAGCCTAGTTGGTAAAGCCGAAACCCTTGCAATTGGTTTAGTGGTCATCAGCTTGCTGGTCTTTTCAGCAATAGGTTTTCATCAAGCGGATTTCAAGACTTTTCAGATGGGCGGGGGTTCAATCGAGGGAATTGCGATTGCGGCCGGTATTCTATATATCAACTTTCAAGGTTTTGGTGTCGTCACAAACTCCTCTGCTGCCATGAAAAGCCCTCAAAAAGAATTACCCCTGGCAATGTTTTCTGCCTTGATCCTCGTAACTGTTGCCTATATTGCCGTGAGTACCGCGGTGGTTCTCCTGATGCCACTCAATTCGATACAACTTCATAGCGGTCATGTTCTTGCAGTAGCGGCTCAAATTGTTGCCGGTAAGTTTGGGTTTATGGTGATTAGCATTTCCGCACTCTTAGCCTGCGCAGCTGCAGTCAATGCTACTATTTTTGCCGCCTCCAATATTGCTGCCGATGTAGAGCAAAAGATCATGATTTCAAGTGCCCTAGGCGGGAGTGTGCTGAAAAATAAGTTAAGAGCACTCACAATTTCATCCATTGGAGTAATTGCCCTAGCGCTTACTTTCCCGCTGAATGAAGTCGGGCAAATGGCAAGCCTGGCTTTCCTCTTGGTATATGCGGCCATTACTTATGGCCACATTCGCATTCATCAAAAGACCGGCGCAAATCCCAAAGTCCTGTGGTGTGCGATTGTGATCAATTTGACACTCTTTACCGCACTGATGATCAATACAATCAAAGATTCACCCTCAAGTGCCATTGCACTCTTAGTCGCTTTAATTGCCTCTTTCTTGATTGAAGGTATTGCTCGGATCAAATCCAAACATACTGGATCTCTTTAAGCTTCAGAGCGGCTCAGTAAAAACTCCCAACGCTGCAACTTGATGTCCAGATCAGAAGTGATCTCTGATAAGCGCGCCTGCATACTTGCAGCAAGCTCTGGTTCATTCTTATAGAGATCAGGGTTGCTCATCGCAATTCCAATATCTGTCTGCTCTGCTTCCAAAATCTCAATTTGCGAAGGTAATAGCTCTAATTCTTGACGCTCCTTACCATTGAGTTTTTGGACTCCAGCTTTGACAGAGGCAGGCTTGGGCTCAGCTTTTACTTCAGCCTTCACTTCTACCTTTTCAGCTAACTTAGAGCCACTATTGGCGGCGCGAATCTTGTCTGAACGGGCTTTCTGAATTTTCCAATCTTCATAACCCCCTTCATACTCACGCCAAAAACCATCACCCTCGTTAGCAATAATGCTGGTCACTACGTTATCCAAGAAGTACCGGTCATGGCTAACTAAAAACACTGTCCCTTTATAGTCTTGTAGCAATTGCTCCAGCAAATCTAAAGTATCAATATCCAAATCATTGGTAGGCTCATCCAATACCAGCACATTTGCAGGTCTAGCAAATAACCTTGCCAAGAGCAAACGATTTCGCTCTCCACCAGATAAAGTACTCACCGGGGAATTAGTGCGCTCTGGTGCAAATAAAAAATCACTCAAATAACTTTTGACATGCTTCTTATTGCCATTGATCTCAATCCACTCGCTACCAGGACTAATGTAATCCTCTAAAGAAGCATTGAGATCTAGACCTTCGCGCATTTGATCAAAGTAGGCCACTTCAATTCGGGTACCCATCGTTGCAGTTCCAGAATCAGGCGCAATCGTTCCCAAAATGAGCTTCAGTAAAGTCGTTTTACCAGCGCCATTAGGACCTAAGAGACCTACCTTATCGCCTCGCAGAATGGTTGCTGTGAAGTCCTTCACAATGGCGCGGTCACCATATGACTTAGAAACATTCTGTAGATCGGCAACAATTTTGCCGCTCCGATCTCCAGCCGATACTGCAAGCTTCACTTGACCCATTGCATCTCGGCGCTGCGCACGACTTGCTCGTAGATTTTCAAGGCGGGCAATTCTGGCCACACTTCTAGTGCGCCTAGCTTCTACTCCCTTCCGAATCCAAACTTCTTCTTGAGCTAGTAACTTATCGGCCCTGGCATTAGCGAGCGATTCAGCATTAAGTTCTTGGTCTTTAAGCACTTCGTAGGCAGAGAAATTCCCTGGATAGCTTCGTAAAATACCGCGATCAAGCTCAACAATCTGGGTGCACACGTTATCTAAAAAGGCACGATCATGGGTAATCAAGATCACAGAACCTGTGTATTCCTTGAGCAAGTCCTCTAACCAAGCAATCGAATCTAAATCCAAGTGGTTAGTAGGCTCGTCGAGCAACAGGACATCTGGCATCTCTACCAAAGCCCGTGCTAAAGCCACTCGCTTTTTAGTTCCGCCCGATAAAGTATTAATTTTGAGATCCGCATCTAAATGCAAACGATCTAAAGTTTCATGAACCCGTTGCTCCCAATTCCAACCACTGAGAGCCTCTAATTGCGACTGCACTTCGTCTAAGCGATGGTGAGAGGCATCATCCCATTCACCAATGCTGAGGGCCTCATACTCCTCTCGCAAGGCCTTTGCTTGGGCAACGCCCTGAGAGACAGCATCAAAAACTGTTTCTTCTGCCTCAAAAATAGGTTCCTGAGGGACATAAGCAATCCGCAGGCCCTGCTGATACTGCAAGAGCCCATCATCCATTTTTTCAATGCCGGCGAGAATCTTCAGTAGCGAAGATTTACCAGTGCCATTACGGCCAATTAAGCCAACCCGCTCCCCTGATTCGAGGGAAAAAGCAGTGTTAGCAAGGAGGTCAACATGGCCAAAAGCCAGTTTTGCATCAGTGAGTACGATTAAAGCCATGGCGACATTATCGTCACTTCATCAAATGGGGTAAGTTTTTCAATAAAGACGGGATCAAGAAGTAGAATTTAAGTAAGCTTTCTAGCCAAACTAAGAGATTAATGACCTGCAAACTATCCCCTGCCGCCCCACGCTTGATCCTCTTTGCAGGCCATGCTGGCACTGGAAAATCCACTCTAGCTAAAAAAGCATTGCCGCTCATTGTGGAAAAAACAGGGGAAGACTTTTTCTTTTTGGACAAAGATACTGTCTACGGGGCATTTAGCTCCCACGTGATGGAGCTCACTACCAATAATCCTAACGATCGCGACAGCCCCTACTATTTAGAACATCTCCGCAATTGGGAATATTCAGGCCTCATTGCTATTGCCAAAGAAAACCTAGAGCTTGGGGTCAACGTCATTCTGGTAGGTCCTTTTTCCAGCGAAATCCAAAGTGGCAAAATGTTCAATCCAACAGCGCTTGGTATTCCCAAGGAGACCAGTATCAACATTGCGTGGATTGATCTGGATGAGAATGAAGCCAAACGTCGCATGGTAAAGCGAGCCGATCCCAGAGATGAATGGAAGCTTGCGCATTGGGAGCAATACATCAAGCGCAGAGTCGAACCGCCTACTCACCCATCTATCAAACGCTTTGATAACTTCCATTTTGATGAGGATCAGTTGATGACTCTCATCAATCACTTGACTGAGTGACGAGCGCCTACGAAAAACGATTTATGTCGAGAGATAGTCAAGCGCTACTGCTTCAGCAACTTTAATACCATCAACACCAGCAGATAAGATTCCGCCAGCGTAACCAGCCCCTTCGCCAGCTGGGTAAAGACCTTTGATGTTAATGCTCTGCAAGTTTGGCCCCCTACTAATGCGTAAGGGAGATGAGGTGCGAGTCTCTACACCAGTCAGCACTGCATCTTTCATCGAGAAGCCTTTGATTTGCTTCTCAAACGCGGGGATTGCTTCACGTATCGCTTCGATTGCATATGCTGGCAAGCTTTCCGCCAAATCCGTCAAGTGAACACCTGGCTTATAGGATGGCAATACGGCCCCAAACTCAGTTGAGGCCTTACCCGCTAAAAAATCACCGACCAATTGACCTGGCGCTTCGTAAGTAGAGCCCCCGAGTTCATAAGCCTTTGATTCCAATGCGCGCTGAAAATCAATACCTGCGAGCGGCCCACCAGGATAGTCGTCTGGAGTAATGCCCACAACAATTCCCGCATTGGCATTACGCTCATTACGGGAATATTGACTCATACCGTTGGTCACTACACGATGAGGCTCTGAAGTTGCCGCAACTACAGTGCCGCCCGGACACATACAAAAGCTGTAGACTGCGCGACCATTCTTGGCATGGTGCACCAATTTGTAATCAGCAGCACCAATTAGTTCGTTACCCGCATGCGGCCCTAAGCGGGCCTTGTCGATTAAAGATTGAGGGTGCTCAATGCGAAACCCTACCGAGAAAGGTTTAGCCTCCATATATACACCCGCCTCATGCAAGGCTTGAAAGGTGTCACGGGCACTATGTCCCAGAGCAAGAATGACATGATTGGCCGGCAGGTCGGAATGCCCTTCAATTTTGACCCCTTGAATTTGCTCATCTGCGATATCAAAGCCAATCACTTTTTGATTAAAACGAATCTCACCACCAAGACGAATAATTTCTTGGCGCATTTTTTCAACTACGCCCACCAAGCGGAAAGTACCGATATGGGGTTTAGCAACGTAACGAATCTCTTCTGGAGCACCAGCTTTAATGAACTCGCTAATGACTTTACGCCCATAAAACTTGGGGTCCTTGATTTGGCTATATAGCTTGCCATCTGAAAAGGTTCCTGCTCCACCCTCACCAAACTGCACATTCGATTCTGGGTTTAAGACATTCTTACGCCATAAACCCCAAGTATCTTGGGTACGCTCGCGTACAGGTTTGCCGCGCTCAAGAACAATAGGTCTGAACCCCATTTGCGCCAAAAGAAGTGCTGCAAAGATACCGCAAGGGCCAAAACCGATTACAACGGGACGCTCAAATGGTTGGCTATTTAATTGGCTAGCATTAGCTAAAAAGTGATAGCTGGTGTCCGGTGATGGCCGAATATGCACATCATTTGCAAATTGCTTTAAGACTTTTTCTTCATCTTTAATACTGAGATCGACAGTGTAAATAAAGGCAAGAGCAACATTTTTTCTGGCGTCATAACTGCGCTTAAAGACCTCAGTTCGAAGCAAGTCCATCGGCTTGATCTGCAAGCGCTGCAAAATCGCCTCTTCCAGCGCCTCGGGAGGGTGGCTAATAGGTAAGCGAAGTTCAGTGATACGGATCATGGGGCTCTACGGTACATAGTCTGTGAGGGCATTTTCTCAAATAATACTGGTAGAGAGGGTCAGGCCCTCATCAAAGCCCAAATAGAGGCGATAATGCCGCATGGCCCTAAGAGCAACTATTCACAAAGCCGACCTTCATGTCGCAGATTCTGACCGTCATTATTACGGCAGTCATTCCCTCACTATCGCCAAGCACCCCTCAGAAACCGAGGAGCGGATGATGGTTCGCATCATCGCTTTTGCCCTTCAAGCTCAAGAAGATTTGGTGTTTACCAAGGGCTTGAGTGAAACCGATGAGCCAGATCTTTGGGTAAAAGACCTTACGGATGCCATCAAACTTTGGATAGAAATCGGGCAGCCGGATGAACGTCGCATTCTTAAAGCCTGTGGTCGCTCCGATCAAGTCATAGTGTATTGCTATGGCGGCCAAACTAGCAAAATTTGGTGGGATGGAATTGCCAATAAACTCAACCGCGCCCGCAATCTACAAATCATCTCCATTCCTGCCGAACAAGCTAAAGAGCTCAATAAACTGGTTGAGCGCAGCATGGTGCTTCATGTCAATGTTCAAGATGGTGAAGCTTACGTCTCATCGGATATGGGTCAAGTCACCATTACCCCGGAAATTTGGCGCAATCAGCAGTCATGAAGCGTTTTGTCTTAGACACCAATATCTTGCTCGATATTTTTGTCTTTGAGGATGCCAAAGCTCATGACTTGAAACGGGCAATCATTGATCAGCAGATAGAGGTCATTGCCAGTCAAAAAACCATTGCAGAATTAGCAGATGTTATCGCCCGCCCCCTATTTTCTCTAGCGCCAAATCAGCAAAATGCAATCCTGATGCAATGGCAGTCACTCAGCCGCTTTCAGGATGATTCGAATTTGGCTCCCGCCCCTTGGAAGTGTAGTGATTCTGATGATCAAATTTTTTTAGATTTAGCCTTTGAACTTAAGCCAGCCACCATCATCAGCAAAGACAAGGAACTGCTCACGCTGGCAAGTCGTACTAAAAAAGATGACGTATTGATTACAGCAAACTACGATATCTTCAAAATCTAATTTACCCCTTAGATATATCTAAAATGGCGTATTAGAGCCAATTTGTTATTTATAGATCCCAACAAGAAAGAATTGATCATGAGCAAACCGAAGATGGCAGATGCCGATGATGGCCTTTTCAAGCCTGGTAGCAAACTCAGACATCTCAAAACTGGTGGATTTTATAAAGTGGTCTTACTGGCTAATGTGGAAGCCACTTTAGAGCCAGCCTACGTATATGAATCGATGCAAACCCATGACTTTTGGATCAGACCAAAGGCAGAAATGGAAGATGGTCGATTTGTATTGGTTAATAAAGAATAATGGGGAATGTCTGATGACTGAAGATCGTATTACCAACCTAGAAATTAAACTGAGCTTTACGGAAGATCTCATTGAGCAACTGAATCAGACCGTCTATAAGCAACAACAGCAAATCGAATTTCTGTACCGGGAACTCAAATCACTGAAGGAGCAGGCTGGAAGCAATGATCAGCCCAGTGCTCGCAACTTGAAAGATGAAATTCCACCGCATTATTAAACCTCTTGATTTCTGAGGTTTCTTTATATATCATTTTTGATATATATCAATATTGATATAATTTAAGAATGACTAAATGGATAGTGCAAACTCTAAATAGCGATGTTGATAATGAATTAAATACCTTGCCTGCAGATATTCAGAGTCGTTTTATTAGGGTTTCCTTACTAATAGAACAGTTTGGCCCCAAGAATGTTGGAATGCCCCATATTAGATCTCTAGGAAAGAATTTTTGGGAAATTAGGGCATCAGGTAGGGACGGAATTGCCAGAGGAATTTATGTTTACTCAAGCGGAAAAAGATTAATTGTTCTACATGTATTCATTAAGAAAACACAAAAGACACCAACGCGCGCTCTCGAAATAGCTGAGAAAAGAGCAAAAAAGGCTAACTTACTATGACTAAGATTTCCCAGTTACATCAGAAATGGATTAAAAACCCAGAATACAAAAAGGCTTACGAAGAGTCTAAAATTGAATTTGATATAGCTAAAGAAGTGATTGAGGCGCGCATGAAGAGTGGACTGTCTCAAGAAAACTTAGCGCTATTAATGGGAACATCTCAATCGGCGATCGCTAGGCTTGAAAGTGGCTCTTCTCTCCCTTCAATTAGAACATTGGCCAAATTCGCTGAAGCCACCAATACGCAAATACAAATTCAATTTAAGCCCAATAAAACAGGCAAGCAAAAAGTTGCCGCCTAGCCTTCCTGATAAGATAAGTCCTATTAATTAAGTTAGTAAATGAAAAACTCTATGGAAAGAGAATCGAGATGGGTAACTTAGTGCCGTTTTTAGTACAGTGGGGCTTAACCTCACTTTCACTTTGGGTTGCCAGCTATCTTTTTAGTGGCCTTCGCTTTGCTGATGGCGGATCCCTGTTAATTGCCGCCCTACTGCTTGGTTTTGCTAATGCGGTTGTTAAACCGCTATTAATTCTGTTTACCTTGCCACTAACCGTACTCACCATGGGTCTGTTCTTACTGGTAGTCAATGCCCTGGTATTAATGCTGGTATCAGCCCTTGTCAGCGGCTTTACGATTTCTGGCTTTTGGACAGCATTCTTTGCTAGTATTTTTATTTCTTTGTTCAGCCTTTTTATCAGCGGTATGCTGTTTTAAACCTTATTGCGCCCCTGAGTAAATATCTGACCAGGGATGAAGCGCATCCCGGCAAGGGTGACTTTTTGAGCTAAGTGAGCGGGCATTCTCAGCCAGGATACTGGCGCCGCCCGTCAAAAAACCAAGGCCGATCGAGACGGCGCTATTAACCACTCCAGCCTGATTAATCATTGCCTTTGGATGGGAGAGCGTACCACCGACCTTCACTAAACCGGCTAAATCAAGGCCGGTGGTAAATCCCGATTTTTCTTTTGGATCAATGGTTAGATTCACTGCTTCATTCTTTAGATTAATGGAGCCTGCCAACACAACATTCAAACGGTCGGTCTCCATGCCTACAGTGTTAGCAATGCTCATTTGTCCATTATGAATAGGAAGATAGGCCACGGCACACTCTACGACTGTTTCGCTTGATTTTTTACGCAAGGGATTCATGGAATCCAGTACGGTAATGACAAAATCACCTGCATCATTCAAAAAATTACTTCCCATTTTTGCTTGATCAATACTCACTTGAATCTTGCCAGTAGAATTGGCAGCCATTTGATGCAGACTATTTCCACTCAGCTGCAGATCCAATGCCAGTTTCATATTGCCTCCGCTGACTTTAGAGCTGGGATCCAATCTCGCCAGCAGACTCTCTAAGGTGAAATCTTTCGTGGCACCCCTTAATTGAACTGTTGGGGCAGGACCATCAAGATTTGCCATCTTCATCTGTAAATCTGCTGTCCCTTTTCCCATCTGAAAAGTGAGCTGAGAAATATCAATGGCATTGCCTCGCAAAATCATATTTACTTTAAGATTTTCAATAGGCTTGCGTGCAGGTAGTCCCAGTTCAGCAATATCAATACTGACCTTGCCCTGCAGCTTAGGAAGGCTATTGAAGGGCAATGATTCGTTGCTAAATAAATATGGGGATGATTTGCGTACAGGCTTATTTTCTGCAGATGAGACTGTTGTCCCGTCCTTAGAAGCAGCCCTATTTTGAGATGAGGCCAAGCCCAAGGTGGGCCAATCAAAGGACTTTGAGCTTAGCATCATGTCAAGCACTACATCTTCCTTGGGATCCTTTTTGAAGTTTCCTTTAAGCGCCAAACTCTTTTTATTCACAACCATATTGAGGTCAACTGGAAACTGCACCGTAACGCTCTCCCAGTTCTTGAGTAACTCTGAGATCAAACCTGTCTTACCACTAATGTCGATCGATAGATCTCGATAGATACCGCTAAAGGCTAATGCAGTTTTATTCCCACTCCTCTCTAAGGAGAGGCGACGCACCTGATAATTAGATTCTTCATTGAGCGCATTGCGATACTGAATCTGTGCATCAGCTAGAGAGAGTTTCTCAATACCAATAAAGCTACTATCCCCCGAATCAGTTGATGATGCAACTTTGTCAGTGGGGGTATTTGAAGCGGATGCGCCATCATCTAAGTCCCAATTAACCTTACCTGCCGCGTTTGCTTGCAGGTACACATTGACACCGTGTAGTTCAATATTGTCAATTTCTACCCTAGCACTCATCAGTGGTAGCGTTTTAATATTGAGCTCAATGTACTTGAGAGTGAGCATGTCTGAAGCCTGCGCCCAGGATGCATTGCTCAAACTTAAGCGCTCAGCTCTCACGGCAATCTTTGGAAACACACTTAATGAAATAGGCCCCTCGATCTTTAGATCACGACCCGTAGCCGACTTCACGGAGGATGAGAGCAATCTCGCTAATTGAGCGGGATCGATAGTCGCAGAAGCATACCAAGCACCTAGCCCACCTAACAGGACGATGCCGCCCAATACGCCTAAAACAATCTTGGTAACTTTATTCATGAATGATTCATTCTAACTTTGTCAGGAGCTCTGAGACCAAAATATCTTCAACCCACCCCGCCTAGGCTATTGCGATGAATCCGAGCGCCAGTCTTAACCCATAGATTGGTAGATCGCGAGAGCATCTCGCTCACTCAAGATCCCAAAATAATGAGATCCTGCGACTTTTGATCAGACCTCAGCCCAAGCTAAGGCCTGATATTGAAATTATTGCTGGGCACTGGCCTTTTTTAAGACCGCGTAAATCTGATCTTTGAGTAATAACTTTTCTTTTTTTAAGGTTTCAATTTCTTCTGGGGTGCTGGGCTCAGAATGCGACTCCATCCTGAGAATTTTTTGATCCAGGTTATTGTGCTTGTCGAATAAATGGGAAAAATGGCGATCCGATGTTTTCAGCTTAGTAATTAACTCACGATATTCAGGGAACATAGATTCTCTTTAGGTTGAGGTTAGGATAAAAGCACACGTTCAGTGTATCAATATGGGTGCCAATTTCAAGCTGGAATAAACCTAGCAATTGATGACCTTAGTATTTCTAGGTAAATCCCCATATAGAGATTGCTATAAATGAGCAATAAGTGCAGTAATATCTTTCTGTGCACTAAGCACTTTAACTACTGAAATGAAGGGTAATAGACCATGGCTACAAAGAAGTCACCAGCAAAAAAGAAAGTAGCTAGCAAGGTGGTAAAAAAAGCCCCTACAAAAAAGGCCGTTAAGAAAGTCGCTGCTAAAAAGCTAGCTGCCAAGACAGCAGTAAAAAAAGTAGTCAAAAAAGTGGTTGCCAAAAAGGCAGTTGCTAAAAAAACTGTGGTCAAGAAGCCGGTCGCTAAAAAACCGACCCCTAAAAAGATTGCTAAAAAATCAACTAAGGTAGCTGCTCCAAAGAAACTTAAAGTCGATCAGTACGGACTTGAGGAAGATGATGAGTTTTATGGTCTGTACTTTGCCAAGTCCACTAAGAAAGGTTTGGTTGAGGTAAAGCCGTGCACCTTCTCATTGATGTATTGGTGGAAAGGTCTTTTGGGCTACCCAGACATGATTGAAATCTCCAAAGATAGCAACACTGCTATGTTGCAGTTTGAATCGACCTTTGGTGGCGGCGACTCCGGTGAAACCGAGCTTACTGAAAAGGATGTCTTTGACGTTGATCACATCATTGAGGTAGATGAGCAAGAGCAGTTGATTTCACTCTATTCCTATGTTCCGATTGCTATACCGGAAAAACTCATTGGCGCTCTCGGCTTATCGATTCTCAATATCAATCCTGAAACCCGTTACGGCAGCTTAGAAATCTGCTCGACTGATAACGAAGATGGTGAGAATGAGCATTTCCTACGTTACCGTGCTGCTACTTACCTACGCGGCATTAAGTCTGGAAAAGTAGAGGCTATCGAAAGCATGATCACCAATGGATCAGAATTCTTTGGCTTGGCTTTAGATGCGATGTGCGTCAATAAATCCATCAAGAAATGGTTGCTGAGTTAAGCGTCCTATTCTCTTGTCAGAAATTAATAGGTATTGCACCTATAAATGTAGGTGATAGGAAAGCGATCGTTCACTGTTTTACGAGTTTCAAGAATAGTGGCGCTCCGCTTTCCTAGTTTTTTACATTCCTCTTCCGCTGCAGCATGTGCTTCAGAGTCCTTTGCACCCTTGGGCGCATGTACGCCAACAGTTCCATCAGACTGACGATAGGCGCCAAACTCACTCACTGGCGTTGAGCAGGCTACTAGCATTACACCCAAAGATAAGAGGAAGATTTTTTGAAGATGTTTCATAAACTGGTATTAGGCATTCCTAAAAGAATGATTCATTCTATCCCTCTTTGCTAAGAGCTCAGTCGCCCAGCAAATTTGAGCGATTTCAATTAGGATATAGCTTAAATATACAAACCTTGATTGAAAGCGATACGCATGCAAGCCTTGATGATTAATCCAAGCACTAAAGAAATTAAAGCTTTAGAAATCCCGAATACTAAAGAAGCGCTGGCTCAGGCTATTGGCTTTGCCACCATTGATTCTGATGAAATTGATGACAATGGTGATCGTCTATTTTTTGATGAGGAATGCTTTATTCGACAACAAAGTAATGTGGGGCGTTTTAAGGTCGACAGCCTTGCCCCGGTAGCCGGAATAGGTGTCATTATCAATAGTCCAGATGGCGGGAAGACCCTTCAATCTGCGATTGTCAGTATTGCTGATCTAGAAAAGCGCGTCACTTTTCTCTAGAAGATTGGTTCAATCCGATTACTTGTACCCTACCCGGTCAAGTAATCGTTGGGCGGCAATCTGATTTCTGCCAATTGCCGCAACAGAAATATTCTCCTCCTTAAAGGATCCCAGCATCTTGAGGCCTTCATTATCAATCTTGACTGATTTAACGACTGGCCATTCGTTATTGCCATTCGCGAAGTACTCTTGAGCTGAATCACTGGCTAGGTACTCTAAGAACTCTATAGCCGCCTTAGGATGTGGGGCATTTTTAGCTACGCCACCACCGGCAATATTGATGTGCGCTCCCGAGGTTTTCTGATTAGGCCAAATAAATCCAATCTTTGAAACGATAGCTTGATCTTCCGGTTTATGAGAGCGCAACAATCTCACCAGATAGTATGAGTTCGCCAGTGCTACGCCACACTCGCCAGATGCAACCGCCTTAATCTGATCAGTATCGCCACCTCTTGGGGGGCGAGCCATATTCGCTACCATTCCCTTAGCCCACGCCTCTGTCTGGGCCTCACCACGGCGCTCAATCATTGCCCCAATCAAGGACAGCATATATGGGTGAGCACCAGAGCGGGTGCATACCTTACCCTTATTCATAGGCTCAGCTAGCTTTTCATAGGTATCCACATCTTGTGGGTTTACCTTGTCTTTGTTGTAAACCACCAAGCGCGCCCTGGTTGAGAAACCAAACCAAGTAGAGCCTTCTGGGTCTGGTTTAGAGCGAAGATTGGCTGGAATGCGGCTCTCTAAATATTTTGATTGGATGGGCTTAAAGACGCCATCAATCTGAGCACGCCATAATCTGGCAGCATCAACCATCAAAATGACATCTGCTGGACTATTGGAGCCTTCGCTCTTCAAGCGTTCAGCCAAGGCATTGTCATCCGCTTCAATGCGATTAATCTTGATGCCCGTCTTTTTGGTGAAGTCACTATACAGAGCCTCATCTGTTTTGTAGTGACGTGCAGAATATAAATTGAGTTCTGTTGCTTTTTCAGTAGTTTGCGCATAAGTAGGCGCCACAAACCAGATTGCCAGCAGCACTGATGAAATACTAAAAATTCTGAAAGACTGTTTGGTTGTCATTGCAATATTGACGATTTAAATTAGATGACTCCAATTTATCATAAATACGAATGATTATCAATTAATAATTGAAATTTACTGTGTAAACTAAGACTTTGCAATCACCCGAGAGAGGATTAAAACAGGAAAAAGTCCAACTAAAACAATGGTTAAGGAAGGTAATGCCAGCTCAGCAAGGCGCTCATCAGCAGCTAACTGATAGGTAGCGACTGCCAAAGTATCAAAGTTAAATGGGCGCAAAAGCAAGGTCGCAGGCAACTCTTTCATGACATCAACAAAAACAAAGAGGCCAGCAGTAATGAGGCTGCGCTTCAGAAGTGGAACGTGCACCCTTTTGAGAATTTGCACCTTGGATAAGCCAAGTAAAGCAGCCGAGCCATCCATCGATGGCGTAATACGAGAAAGGCCGGCTTCCACGCTTTGCAAACTGGAAGAAAGAAAGCGGACCAAGTAGGCATACACCAACACCAAGACGCTTGCCGACATCCACCAAGCCAATTGAAAAATTTCTAAGAAAGACAGGATGCCAATAGCGAGAACAGCACCTGGCAAGGCATAACCAAATCCCAGTAGACGATTGACCCATGCCAAACGACTGTTAATACGGACGGCGTAAGCAAAAAATACAGCAAAAGCAACCGACACTACTGCAGTAATCAAGGACACTGATAAAGAATTTCCCAGCCAATCGAGATAACGAATATCCACACTAAGACCTTGCTGATATAGCAGTTGGAACAGTGCAAATGCAGGCAGTAAAAATCCAAACAATAAGGTCAACCCACAAAAAGAAAACGCAAAGAACGATTTTTTGCCGCGCAGTTGAATGGCAATAGGCTTACTTTGCGAAGCAGAGGCGTAGCGTAATTTAGAGCGGCTATTTTGCTCAATAAAAAATATGAGTAGCACCAGAGTCAAGAGACCCAGGGATAACTGGACAGCTGCAAGGCGATCACCAAAGGACAGCCAGGCCTTAAAAATTCCAGTGGCGAAAGTTTGCACACCAAAATAAGACACAGCCCCAAAGTCTGCCAAGACCTCCATGAGTGCTAATGCCATGCCGGCAAAGATCGCTGGCCTTGCCATAGGGAGTACTAACTTCATAAAACCTTGAAATGGGCTGTAGCCCAAAGTTTCTGAGACTTCGATTAAGCGTCTACTGCGCTCTAAAAAAGCAGTGCGTGTAATCAAATACACATAGGGAAATAAACAAAAGGAGAAAGACCAAATTGCCCCTGTTAACGACCGGGGATCAGGGAAGAACCAGAGCGTATCTAAACCCAAGATGGCACGGATGCCAGTTTGAACCGGGCCTGAAAACTGCAAGAGATCCACAAAAAGATAGGCCATCACATAGGTAGGCACTGCCAGTGGTAGTATCAACGCCCACTCAAATACTTTCTTGCCCGGAAAGTCATAGCTAGCAATAATCCAGGCATTGCCAACCCCTAAAACAAAGACACCAAAGCCAACACCCCCGATGAGAACTAAGGTAGAGGCGATATAACCACCCAGCACATAATTCCATAAATGGCTTAGCGTGCCAGACGCTATCAGCTCGGGATGGGTGCTTAAGCCTGGAAATAGAAAAGGTGCCGCCAAGCCAAATAAGGGCAGAAATAACAACAGGGCAAGTGGCACTACTATTCGATTCATGTCATCGGCATTCCGTTTAGACTCTAGCTATGTATTAAACCATTAGCATTAATGAGAAAATTATAGGGATGAACTCCGCTCACACTCTACTTTCAATAAAACAGCTTGAAATCGACTACCCCAGCCGCGATGGCCATGGTCGTGTGACAGCCGTTAAAGGGCTGAACTTAGACCTAGAACAAGGTGAAATCGGCTGCTTATTAGGCTCCTCGGGATGCGGCAAATCCACTGTACTGCGAGCAATTTGCGGTTTTGAGCCGATCAAAGGTGGCCAAATCTTGCTACGTGAAAAAGTGGTGAGCTCCGATACGGTACATATTCCACCAAGCCAAAGACGGGTTGGTATGGTCTTTCAAGAATTCGCCCTCTTCCCCCATCTGACGGTTTTAGACAATATTGCCTTTGGCTTGCAGCACCTCACAGGTCCTCAAAAGGCTGCCGTGGCATTGGAGTGGCTCAAGAGAGTTGCTTTATCGGATAAGGCTGATGCATATCCACATGAACTTAGTGGCGGTCAACAACAGCGCGTGGCACTGGCAAGAGCTATGGCACCGGAACCTGATTTGATTTTGTTAGATGAGCCCTTCTCCAGCCTGGATATTGAGCTCAGAGAGCGTCTTGCTGCTGAAACGCGGGATATTCTGAAGGCCAACAACATCACCGCCCTACTCGTAACTCATGATCAATATGAGGCTTTTGCTATTGCTGACAAGATTGGTGTCATGGCCGAAGGCAAAGTGATTCAATGGGATATTCCCTATGAGCTCTATCACCAACCGGTTAATCGCTATGTTGCTGACTTCATTGGTCGTGGCGTCTTTGTACAAGGTCTTGTACAGCCCAATAACAAAGTCCTGATTGAATTAGGTGAGCTAGATTTAGATGCAGGACATACCGGAAAAGTAGGCGAAAAGATTGATGTTCTTTTGCGTGCAGACGATATCTCTCATGATGACCACAGCCCGATGCAAGCAGAAGTAGTGCGTAAGATTTTCCGTGGTGCTGATTTTTTATACACCCTTAAACTGGCTTCAGGAGTAGAGATTTTTGCTTTTGTTCCTAGTCACCATGATCATGCCATTGGTGAAAAAATTGGTATTCACTTAGTGGCTGATCACGTTGTTACTTTTAAGGACTAAGTAACAATACCCTCTAGTAGTAGGTCAGTGCGCTGGCCTTACCTTTGAAGATGCGATACGAAAATAGTGTGTAGCCCAAAATCGTTGGCAACACCACTATTGCACCCCAAAAAATCACCCATAAAGATTCCGTAGCAGCGGCAGCTTGCCATAAAGTCATCTCACCAATAATCACATATGGAAAGATGCTGTATGCAATCCCAAAGAATGAGAGCCAGAAGATGGCAACCACACTGGCAAACGGTAGCCATTCCCGCGTGCTCGTTTTGTTCTCTAAGGCATTAATAAAGCGATGGGTTAGTAAAAACAAAATAGCAGTTGCAATCGGGACTGGGGATAACCAAATAATCTGTGGCCAGGCAAACCATTTATGCATGATCTCCGGACTAAAGTATGGCGTTGCTAAAGAGACTAGCGCTACTCCAAATGCGGTTAACCAGAGGCTGGTTTTGGCCCAGGTAAAGGCGCGCTTTTGCAAAGCGCCTTCCGTCTTGAGGATCAACCAAGTTGATCCTAACAAGATGTAACCTGCTGGCAAGCAAATGGCTACCAAGATCGAAAACAACCAGCCCAAGAGTCCTGACTCAAAACCCACAATCAAACGGCCAATCATGATGCCCTGTGAGACTGAGGCCAAAAGACTGCCTACATAAAACAAAAAGTTCCACAAAGGCTTTTGCTCAATATTCACTTTGACTCTAAAGTCAAAAGATACACCTCTCAAAATCAAGCCCAGTAACATGACTGCAACCGGCAAATAAAGCTCGGTCAAGATCAAGCCATGCGCTAATGGAAAGGCCACCAAGAGTAGGCCAACTCCCAATACGATCCACGTCTCATTGGCGTCCCAAAAAGGGCCAATGGATGCAATCATGATGTCCTTCTCTGGATCGGCAGCACGATTTAATAACATGCCAATACCTAAGTCATAGCCATCCAGTACAACATAAGACAACATCGCGATGCCCATAGCCACAAAGAAAAATAGTGGTAACCATACCGATGCCTGGGTGAGATCCATAGAATTCATGATCTAAGCACCCAATGGGGTTTTGATAGCGGCTGTTTGAGGAGAAGGCGCATGAGCAGCGCCCTTCTCATCCGCTTGCCGCGCTAAATAAAATACTGCCCAGATATAAGCGACTAACAAGCCAATGTACAAGGCGATATATGCCAGTAAAGTTGATAGCACCATATTGGATGGCAAGGTGGTCACTGCTTGGGCTGTCGTTAATACACCAGTCACTAAATAGGGTTGACGGCCAATCTCTGTCACATACCAGCCCGACAAGACTGCAACCCAACCAGAGAAAGTCATGAGGACCAAGACTTTGGCTGACCACTTTGGCAAGGTATGAGCGCCCCGCATCTGCCAACACGCAAGCCAGGAAACCAATAGCATGAGTACACCAACACCGACCATGACTCGAAACGCAAAAAATACTGGTCCTACTGGCGGAATCTTGTCGCCAAAAGCATCTAAACCTTTGACCTCCCCATCCAGGTTATGAGTCAAATACAGCGAGGCCAGTTTGGGAATACTGATCTCGTAATCATTAGAGCGGGTTTGTTGATTGGGAACAGCAAAGATCACCGCAGGCACCCCGGAACCGCTTTGCCAGATACCTTCCATGGCTGCAAGCTTGGCCGGCTGGTGTTCCATGGTATTTAAGCCATGCAAATCACCCAACATAATTTGTACAGGGATTAAAACCATTGCCACTGTCACGGCCAATTTCATGACCATGACATTGGCTATTGATCGGCTATTGCGTAAATATCGGTAGGCAGAGATACCAGCCAGAAAGAATGCGACTGTCAAAAATGAAGCCAGCATCATATGTCCTAAGCGGTAAGGCATCGATGGATTAAAAATGATAGCCATCCAATCTACTGCATGAGCCTTACCATCAATCATGGTGAAACCTTGCGGGGTTTGCATCCAAGAATTTAAAGCAATGATCCAAAATGCTGAAAGACTGGTTCCAAAAGCAACCAGAAAAGTCGCTATGGTATGCATTCTGGCGGAGACGCGCTTTGCGCCAAAGAGCATGACCCCTAAAAATGTGGCCTCTAGAAAAAAAGCAGTTAACACCTCATACGCCAATAATGGGCCGGCAATATTACCGACGGTTTCCATATAGCCAGGCCAATTTGTCCCAAACTGAAAGCTCATGGTGATGCCACTCACGACACCAAGCGCAAATGTCAAAGCAAAAATCTTGACCCAGAATTGATACGCTTCTTGCCAGTACGCTAAGCCTGTGCGATTAAATTGAATCTTGAAAAATAATAGGAACCAACCCAAGGCAATCGAGATTGTCGGAAAAAGGATGTGAAACGAAATATTGGCGCCGAACTGAATGCGGCTATATAACAGCGTATCAAGCACAGTGGCTCCTAGGGTTAGCAGTAATTACACTCAATTGTGACAGTAATCGATCAAATACGCTGATGCAATCAAGAAAAACCCCGCCATATTGACGGGGCTCCCGATACTGGCAATTGCTTTGAAAACTTATAGCTTCTTGGTACTGAAATACCAATCTACTGTGTTGTAGCCTTCGCTAGCGCGCTTATCTGCAGCTTCTGAAGTCTTAGGAGGCGGTACGATGACATCGCATCCAGGAGTCCAACCTTCAGGGGTCGCAACCGAATTCTTATCGCTCGTTTGCATAGCTTGCAATAAACGCACAAACTCATCGATGGAGCGACCATTGCTCATTGGGTAGTACACCATGGCACGCAAAATTCCCTTAGGGTCAATAAAGAAGGTTGCCCGCACTGCCTGGGTATCAGCTGCACCTGGGTGAACCATGCCGTAGGCAGAAGCAACTTCCATCTTGATATCTTCAATAATCGGGAAAGTGATCTTTTGACCAAACTTCTCCTCAATATTTCTGACCCAAGCCAAGTGTGAAAACAGGCTATCAATCGACAAACCTAACAATTCACAGTTCATAGACTTAAATGTCTCTGCAGCCTTTGCAAAGCCGATAAATTCTGTTGTACATACTGGAGTGAAGTCTGCTGGATGTGAAAACAAAATCAGCCACTTACCTTCGTAGTCAGATAACTTCTTTTCTCCAAAAGTTGTCTTAGCGTTAAATTCTGGAGCTCTCTCGTTTAATCTTGGGAACTGCACTGTCATTTCACTCATGATGTCTTCCTTTTTATTTCGTTAATGTCACAACTCCATAGTACATTATTTTATATTTATATATAATGTATTTTTATATGACATTGATTGATTAGGGCTATCAACCCATTCTTAGAGTGCAGAGAGAAAGCACATGAAAACCATTAAAAAGACACTTTTAGGCCTTATCACCCTAATTAGCGTCAGTACAGCGCTATGGGCACAAAGCCCGATGCTTCAAGTTGGTAGCCCCATTCCCAAGATGGCTATTAATGACCAGCATGACAAGCCTTGGCAAATTCCTGCCAATGCCAAATTAGTGCTGTTTAGTGGCAGTAGAGGCGCTAATACTATTGCACAAAGCATTTTGAGCCAAAAAGGTGCGGACTATTTAAGTAGTAAGAAAACTGTCTATTTTTCTGACCTGAGCAAAATGCCAGGATTTATCACGCGAACATTTGCCTTGCCATCGATGCGAGATCTCCCCTACTCCGTAGGCATTATTCTGAATGGAGAAGATAGTCAAGCATGGCCCAGAGAAGAGGATGCAATAACAGCCGTCTTCTTAAACCAAGGACAAATGACGAAGATTGAATACATTAAGAATGCCCAAGCTCTTGAGCAAATACTAGATGGCCAATAGAATCTTTGAAATAACGATTGATCATCACTCATGTTTACTAAAGTGAAGCCCTTAACTACTTAAGGGGGTCCGTCTAAAGGCTTTATCCTACGATAGGTGCGCATCATATCCATCATGACAGCCGTACTCCAAGCAAAGCAAAAGAGACTGCTCATTGAGAGAACGACAGCGAGAATACGATACCTGCTGGGTAAGCTAGCAACAGCCTGCTCTGATCCAATGGTGGTGTAAATGCCGCCAATCACAACAATGGCATGATCAATGCTAGATGCCACCCCATGCCATAAACCCAAAATCGAGAGAATACCGATCTCACTTAAATGAATAAATGCTAAGGCCGATAAGCCCATAAAGAAAAAAATTTCCATTCTGATATATTGCTTCTTAGCAATCATTTGATTGGCATGCCGATGATAGATTGCCTGAGCACCCCACAAACAGAGTCCGTGATATACGATCAATATAAAAAATACCACGATAAATCCCATGAGCAGGCCAAAGGAAGACAGATCTTGAATTGAAATTTCTTTCATTGATTAAACCCTAAAGAAATTGCCTTATATAGAGACTTTAATGTCGATTATGGCGGAGAGGGAGGGATTCGAACCCTCGGTAGGTTTGACCCTACGCCTGATTTCGAGTCAGGTACATTCGACCACTCTGCCACCTCTCCGAACCGAAAGGCAATTATAGCGATGGGGCCATCTTCTACTTTTAAACCCTTTAGCTTTAAAAAGGCTTAAGCACTTCCAAACCGCCCATATACGGTTGCAATGCTTTAGGGATAGCAATACTGCCATCGGCTTGTTGGAAGTTCTCCAGTAAAGCAACACCTGTTCTACCAACTGCAAGACCAGAGCCGTTGAGGGTGTGCACTAATTCAGGTTTTCCTTGCCCAGCTTTAAATCTTGCCTGCATGCGTCTGGCTTGGAAGTCACCCATATTGGAGCAAGAACTAATTTCTCGATAGGCATTTTGCGATGGAATCCATACCTCTAAGTCATAAGTCTTGGTGCTACCAAAACCCATATCACCCGTGCAGAGCAATACTTTTCTGTAAGGCAATTCGAGCAACTCTAAAATCTTTTCTGCGTGAGCTGTTAGCTCTTCTAGCAACTGCATGGATTCTTCTGGCTTCGCAATTTGCACTAACTCTACTTTTTCAAACTGATGTTGACGAATCATGCCACGTACATCACGTCCATAACTTCCCGCCTCAGACCTAAAGCAAGGCGTATGAGCAACAAATTTAAGTGGTAAATCTTGCTCTGCAGTAATCGTATCGCGCACTAAATTAGTTACCGGCACTTCTGCAGTAGGAATCAGGTAAAAGTTTTCTGTTTTTGCTTCACCATTG
>JAXIUI010000026.1:0-27215 GCA_034680725.1 Polynucleobacter sp. | reverse complement strand
CACCCTCATCACGGTTGTTTTAAGTTTATGTAATGGAGTTCGCATGGCGACCGGAATTGTTAAGTGGTTCAATGATGCAAAAGGTTTTGGCTTTATCAAACCTGATGATGGTGAAGAAGAGTTGTTCGCGCATTTCAGCGCGATCACAATGCCTGGGTTCAAAACCCTTAAGGAAAACCAAAAGGTAACGTTTGACATTACCCAAGGCCCTAAAGGCAAACAAGCTACTAATATCCAAGCAGCTTAATCTGCTTTAGATCATTACTAAAACCCAGGACTTGTTCCTGGGTTTTTTTTCGCCCTACTTTTGATTTCATTTATCCCTGACTTAGAATGACTGCACCTTCACCCCTTAGAAATATCATGTCCCAATCCGTATTCCACAAAATCCTGGTTGCTCTGATCACAGCTTCCAGTATCTTTTTCCCTACTGCATTTGCGCAAATCAATACCGGCTTACCAACTACTGAGCTCAAGGTGGGCGTATATCGCATTCAAGCGGAGTTAGCAGATACTCCTAAGGCGCGCGAGGTTGGACTAATGAATCGCACCAGCATGCCAATGAACTCTGGGATGCTTTTTATCTTCGAGCAAAAAGCTGGGCATTGCTTCTGGATGAACAACACCAAGATCCCTCTCTCCATTGCCTTTATTGCAGATGATGGCAAGATTGTGAATATTGAGGAGATGCAGGCACAAACCACCAATAACCACTGTCCTCAAGCTCCAGTGCGCTATGCCCTAGAGATGAATAAACAATGGTTCTCTGAAAGAGTGATTGTGCCGGGCATGGTCATTCAAGGTCTACCCAAGAAATAATGGGTCTTTTCGACCCTTCAGAATAAAAAACGCAGACCCAAGTCTGCGTTTATTTTTTTAGCTGAGAAATCCTCTGCTGGATTTAAAACCTATTCAAAGTGGCAAACATAGTGCACAGGGGATTCTGCGCGGATGATGAAATAACCCCCCTTTTCCACTTCCCAGCTTTGGCCAGCCTTAAACTCCGCTTCCGGAGCACCATTAATGCTCACAAAGGCATTGCCATCGACCACTTCCATAATTTCTTTAGTGCTCAGGTCAAAACGCAAGGTGCTCGGCAATACAACACCAACAGATTTGCGTACGCCATTAGGCAGAGTCACAGTATGTGACACGCACTTGCCATCAAAAAATACATTGGCTTTCTTGCCTACAGAAACTTGATCAAATTGCATCTTTATTCTTTCTAATCTGAATTACTAATTTATTGTTTATCTTAATTATTTAGCGCGCTTACGCTTAGCAGTTTCAGCAATCCGCATACGCAAGGCATTGAGCTTAATGAAGCCGCCAGCATCGGCCTGGTTATATGCGCCACCATCGTCGTCAAAGGTTGCAATCGTCTGATCAAACAAGGTATTGGCAGAATCACGAGAAATTACCGATACGGAACCCTTATAAAGCTTCAAACGAACTACCCCATTTACCATTTGCTGAGTGTGATCAATTAAGGTTTGCAGAGCTAGGCGCTCTGGGGCCCACCATAAACCGTTATAGATCAAGCTGGCATAACGTGGCATGAGATCATCCTTCAGATGCGCTACTTCACGATCCAAAGTGATGCTCTCAATACCACGATGGGCCTTTAACAGAATGGTACCGCCAGGCGTTTCATAACAACCGCGGCTCTTCATGCCAACAAAGCGATTCTCCACCAAATCCAAGCGGCCAATGCCATGCTTGCCGCCAATGCGATTGAGTTCGGCTAATAATTCATGGGGCTTATAAGCTTTGCCATTGATAGCTACCGGATCACCGGCTCGGAATTCAATTTCAATAATCTCTGCAGCATCGGGCGCTTTCTCAGGAGAAGTCGTCCAGCGCCACATAGACTCTTCAGCCTCTGCATTGGGATTTTCAAGATGGCGACCTTCATAGCTGATATGTAAGAGGTTAGCATCCATGGAATAAGGTGAGCCACCCTGCTTGTGCTTCATCTCGACTGGGATACCATGCTTCTCTGCATAGGCCATCAGTTTTTCGCGGGAGAGTAAGTCCCACTCACGCCATGGGGCAATAACCTTAATTCCTGGCTCGAGAGCGTAGTAACCCAGCTCAAAGCGAACTTGATCGTTACCTTTACCGGTTGCACCATGTGATACAGAATCTGCTCCTGTTTGCCGAGCGATTTCAATCTGACGTTTTGCAATAAGCGGGCGCGCAATCGACGTGCCCAATAAGTACTCGCCCTCATAAATCGTATTAGCGCGGAACATTGGAAATACAAAATCACGCACAAACTCTTCGCGCAAATCATCGATAAAAATATTTTCAGGCTTGATGCCAAACTGCAAAGCTTTCGCGCGCGCTGGCTCAAGCTCCTCGCCCTGACCCAAGTCAGCAGTAAAAGTGACGATCTCACATTGATAAGTATCTTGAAGCCATTTCAAGATCACGCTTGTATCAAGACCACCGGAATACGCTAGAACAACTTTTTTAATATCAGACATGATTTCTTTTCAATTAAAAATGAACCAAAACAAATTACTTAAAAATTTAATCCAAACGTCCGCAAAGCAAATACTCCATTAATGCTTTTTGCACATGTAAACGATTTTCAGCCTCCTCCCAGACGAGGCTTTGAGGACCATCAATGACTTCGGCAGAGACTTCTTCGCCGCGATGGGCTGGCAGGCAATGCATAAATACAGCATCAGGCTTGGCTATGGACATCAACTCTGCATCGACCATCCAGTCCTTAAAGGCACTCATACGGGAAGTATTCTCATCCTCATAGCCCATGCTAGTCCAAACATCGGTTGTCACCAAGTCCGCACCTCTACAGGCATCTTTAGGATTAGCGCAAACGGTAAGGTGCTCCTTGGCCTTAGCATTCAAGCGTGACTCATCTAATTGATAACCACCCGGCGCCGAAAAACGGAATTGAAAATCCAAACACTCGGCAGCCTGTATCCAGGTGTACGCCATATTATTTGCATCACCAACCCAGGCAACTGTTTTACCCTGAATCGGGCCACGCGCCTCCACAAAAGTGAAGATGTCGGCTAAAACTTGGCAAGGGTGATATTCATTGGTTAGGCCATTGATGACTGGTACACGGGAGTTTGAGGCAAAGCGCTCAATAATCTCTTGGCCGAAAGTACGGATCATGATGATGTCTGTCATCCGTGAAATCACCTGTGCAGCATCCTCTACAGGCTCCCCACGACCTAACTGGGTATCACGAGTATTCAGATATACGGCATGCCCCCCAAGCTGGTGTATGCCAGCCTCAAAAGAAAGGCGAGTCCGTGTAGAGTTCTTCTCAAAGATCATTGCCAAGGTACGATCGTGCAAGGGATGCCAGGTTTCGTAACCCTTGAACTGGGTTTTAAGCCAGGCAGCGCGCTTAAGAAGATAGTCATACTCTTGGCGAGTCAGGTCAGAAAACTGCAAGTAATGCTTAACCTGGCCAGGCACTTGGGGCTTTGCCAAAGATGTCATCGTTGAGCTTTCTACTGAAGTTTTAGCTTGCATTTTTTATGGGCTTCGAACTGCACGAAAATAGTTCCTAAAGTCATCTTAAGGCCTTCTCTGACTGTTAAGCTAGAGGGCCATTCAATACCAATTCATTACATCCATTTTTACGTCAACTTGAACCACAAAAAGCTTTTCATTCAAGGCATTACGACCTCAGGCAAATCTTTTCGCCCAAGTGACTGGGCTGAACGTCTTTGCGGTGTGATGGCCACTTTTCGCCCACCAGGCGATGCTGGCGACCCCCGCTTCACCTACTCACCCTATGTCAGGCCAGTGCTCATTGCACAAGTGAAATGCGTTGTGATCGATACTAGACTGGGAGAGCTAGATCCAAGAGCGCTAGACTTTGTCGTGAACTTCGCCAAAGACAATAGCCTGCCAATTGAAGAGGCCTGCGAATTCGAACCCAAATCGCAAACCCAGTCCTAAAAACAAAAACCCGCTCTGATAAGGAGCGGGCTTAGGTCTAGAAATCTAGACCTGCCTAAAAACTAAAACGTTTACGCTGCCATCGCCTTAATAGCTGCAGACAAGCGGGATTTCTGACGAGCTGCAGTGTTTTTATGAGCAATCTTCTTGTCAGCAATCTTATCGATTGTGGATTGCGTTGCTGCAAACACTTTAGCTGCGGCAGCTTTATCACCAGTTTCAATTGCTTTACGTACTGCCTTGATAGAAGTACGAAGCTTTGAACGCAAACTGGAATTGTGTTCGTTTTGTTTTACTGCCTGCCGTGCGCGTTTACGCGCTTGTGCGGTATTGGCCATCTCTTTAAACCTTGCTATATAAAAATTACAAAATACGATTAACTGGAATTCTGTGTGGGTTCGCCAAATTTGTAAGCTGACTCACCAAAACCCAAGATTTTACATTAAAGGACTAAAAAAGCCCAGTAGCTTGATAAATAGGGGAAAATTAGCCCATGAATCTGCTTTCTGCCGCCGCCAAAGTCAGCTCTTTAACGATGCTATCCCGAATTACGGGGCTGCTTCGGGAAACCTTGATTGCCCGTAGCTTTGGGGCTTCGGAGTGGACTGACGCCTTTAATGTGGCTTTTAGGCTACCAAATCTGCTACGCCGACTCTTTGCCGAAGGAGCCTTTTCCCAGGCATTTGTGCCTATTTTGGGGGAAATTTCGAGCAAAGGGGACATTAAACAGTCCCAAATCCTTGTTAATGCCGTCGCCACCCTCTTATTTTGGGCTTTGCTCGTCACGGTACTACTTGGCGTCATAGGCGCGCCCTTGCTCATTCTGGCAATTGCTACGGGCTTTAAGGGTGGACCAGCGTACGAGGCAAGTGTTGTGATGACGCGCATCATGTTCCCGTATATCGGGCTGATTTCGATGGTTTCCTTATCGGCTGGAATTCTCAATACCTTCGGGCGCTTTGCTATTCCGGCATTTACTCCGGTTTTACTCAATCTAGCCCTCATTGGTAGCGCCATCTTCTTAGCGCCCCATCTTGAGCAGCCAATTTATGCACTTGGCATTGGCGTTCTATTGGGCGGTGTTTTGCAGCTTGCCATTCAAATTCCAGCACTGGCACGTTTAGGCCTATTGCCACGAGTCGCCCTGATGCCTGGAGCCATCAAAACAGCAATTCATAATCCTGATGCACGGCGAGTGCTCAAGCTAATGGGTCCAGCGGTGTTTGCGGTATCAGTGGCACAGATCTCCCTCATCATTAACACCAACATTGCCTCACGGCTGCAAACTGGCAGCGTGTCATGGCTTTCCTATGCAGATAGATTGATGGAATTTCCCACGGCACTTTTGGGCGTAGCACTGGGAACAGTCCTGCTACCCAGTCTTAGCAAAGCTAACGCAAGAAATGATTTAACTCAGGCAGGTGAATTATTAATTTGGGGCCTACAACTCACCTTTTTACTAGCAGCGCCTTGCGCAATCACCCTATTCATCTTTGGCGAGCCTCTAGCCGCAGTGCTGTATCACTACGGACAATTCAATGCCCTAGATGTCTTAATGACGCAGCGCGCCTTAGCAGCCTATGGCGTTGGCCTGGTTGGCCTCATTCTCGTCAAAATATTAGCCCCTGGGTTTTACTCGCGCCAAGACATTCGCACACCCGTGAAGATTGGTTTATTTGTTTTGGTGGCTACTCAATTAGCCAATTTGGTTTTTGTTCCGTGGTTGGGTCATGCTGGTCTTGCGCTGTCAATCGGCGTAGGCGCCTGCCTGAATGCTGCCTTACTTTGGATCGGCCTACATCGACGTGGCGCTCTCCCAAGCTCAGCCTGGTTTAAATACCTAGGGCAGCTGCTATTGGCGCTAATCCCGTTTTCAGCATTATTGTTTTATGCCTCCACAGCGCATGATTGGATCGCCATGCAGGCAAGCCCCTGGCTGCGAATTGGTTTACTCGCTTGCTGGCTAATCGCAGCTGCTGCTATTTACTTTGTCGCTTTGGGTCTTGTAGGAATTCGCTGGCAAAAATTCCTGCGTCATGCAAAATAGCTTGTATGCCTACACAACAACTCGACTATTTCACCTCGCTAGTTGCCGAGGATGAACACTTCCCTTTAACTGAAGCAGCGGTTGCAGTTGCTCAGCATGCTTATCCAGACCTAGATGTACAAGGAGTGCTTGATCAAATTGATCAGTGGGGTACCAAACTCAAACAACGCATTACTCCAGATACGCCTCCCATTCAGCGCCTGCAGTTGTTAAAACATTTTTTCTACAACGAGCTGGGATTTGGCCCCAACCCCAATGATTTTTATGCACCTGAAAATTCATATCTGCACCAGATCATCGAAAGCCGTCGGGGTATACCCATTTCTTTAGCAATACTCATGATGGAGTTAGGTCAGCAAATTGGCTTAAATATTCGTGGGGTGTCATTTCCTAACCACTTTATGATGCGGATCTCCCTGCAACAAGGTGAGATCATCATGGACCCATTAACGGGCGAATCTCTCTCCAAAAATCAACTCCAAGAAATGCTCGATCCCTATTTGGATGCAAAAGGCTATCGCGGTGAGTTGAGTCTCCCGCTCAATATTTTCTTACGCGCTTCAAGTGCACGTGAAATTTTGTCGCGCTTCTTAAAAAATCTCAAAATGATCTATTCGGAGAATGAGCGCTGGGAGAGACTGCTTGGCATTCAAGAGCGCTTAGTGATTCTGTTGCCCGACTCAATAGAAGAGATCCGCGACCGTGGCTTAATCTTTGCTCAACTAGAGTATGTGCGCCCCGCACTTGAAGATATGCATAGGTATCTCAATGAAATGCCGGGTGCAGAAGATGCGGCTGATATTCGTGAACATATCGCCACCCTCGAGGGCCAAACCAAACTGCACTAAACGCAGCGCATTTTGATGTGCAGGGCCTAAAAGCTGTATTTCATTCTTATAATGAGGCATGCTATCTGAACCCTACATTCAGCCTGTGCATGCCCTAGATCAGCCACCTACTCTCTGCATTGTTGGCCCTACTGGCTCAGGCAAAACCCATCTCGCCATGTCTTTAGCGAAACATGCGCAATCTATTGGCCTAAGTCTTGAACTCATTAGCATGGATTCCGCACTAGTCTATCGAGGTCTAGACATTGGAAGTGCTAAGCCTACTGCATCAGAGCAAGCTGAAATCAAGCACCATCTGATTGACATACTGGAACCAACGCAGTCTTATTCAGCAGCATGCTTTGCAAACGATGCTAAGCGATTGTGTCAAGAAATTCGAGCACGCGGCAACATTCCTATTGTTGTAGGCGGCACAATGTTGTATTGGCGCGCATGGGCTCATGGGCTTTCATCACTACCGCCTGCCAACCCTGAAATCCGCGCTCGTCTTGATGAGCAAGGTCAGCGTATTGGTTGGCCTGCAATGCATGCCTTATTAGCTACGCTCGACCCGCAGACTGCTGCACGCTTACAGGCTAATGACTCACAAAGAGTGCAACGGGCTTTAGAGGTTTATGAAATCACTGGCAAACCGATGTCGGCCTTACTAGCCGACTCACCAAGCGAGGATGGTAGAGCAGGTTCAGCTATTCCTGATTGGATTAATTTAGTGTCGCTAGAACCCTGCGATCGCTCACGCCTGCATCAAAATCTAGAAAAACGTTTTGATGAAATGCTTACTAGTGGATTGATAGCAGAAGTGCAGAAACTGAAGAACATGCCAGAGCTTCATGCAGACCTACCTGCAATTCGATCGGTCGGTTATCGACAGGTTTGGGAATACCTAGATGGTCAAACCAATTGGGAGCAAATGCGCTACAAAGCGCTGGCAGCTACAAGGCAGCTCGGAAAAAGACAGCTGACTTGGTTACGCGCCATCTCTGGCAGAAACACATTTGACCCATTCAACCCAGAAGAACTCAAGGCGGCTCTTGATTACTGCAAGCAGAGTTTAAGTAGCCAAACTTAGATAACAATAGTTTGTGGCGCACCAACTGCTCGCTCGACCACTTCGCCAACCGTCCATGCCTTGAGACCTTCAGCCTGAAGTGACTTAATAGCAAGGTCTGCTTGATCAGCTGACACAATGACGACCATTCCAATGCCACAGTTAAAGACGCGCACCATTTCAGCATCTGCAACACCACCCTTCATTTGCAACCAACGGAAGAGTTCAGGCATTTGCCAGCTGTCACGATGCAATACAGCTTGAGTATTTTCTGGAAGTACGCGGGGTACGTTATCAACTAAACCACCTCCAGTAATGTGGGCCATCCCTTTGACATTGATCTGCGCAATCAACTTTAAGAGTGGCTTTACGTAAATTTGTGTAGGGGCCATCACCACATCTCCCAATGGGCGACCACCAAGATCATCAGTTGGTTTAGCTCCAGCCCGCTCAATAATCTTACGTACCAACGAATAGCCGTTGGAATGTGCGCCGCTAGAACCAATCGCTACCACCACATCTCCAGGAGCAATCGTTGCACCTGTAATAATTTTGGATTTTTCAACAGCGCCGACAGCAAAACCCGCTAAATCATATTCACCGGGAGGATACATGCCCGGCATTTCGGCAGTTTCACCGCCAATCAGGGCACAACCAGATAATTCGCAGCCATGAGCGATACCGCCAACAACAGTGGCTGCCGTATCAACCGTTAACTTACCGCAAGCAAAATAATCCAAGAAAAATAGGGGTTCAGCCCCCTGCACCAAGATGTCATTAACGCTCATTGCCACAAGGTCCTGGCCAATCGTATCGTGACGATTCCACTCAAAAGCTAAGCGCAGCTTGGTGCCAACTCCATCAGTACCGGAGACCAACACTGGCTCTTTATACCGCTTAGGGACCTCAAATAAGGCCCCGAAGCCGCCTATTCCAGCCAATACCCCCTCGCGCATGGTTTTTTTAGCCAAAGGTTTGATGCGATCTACTAAATCATCGCCAGCGTCAATATCGACACCCGCGTCACGGTAGGAAAGGCCTTTTGCAGAAGAATTGGTAGATGAGTTCATGGCAGAGATAGAAGATTAGTAAAAAACACTACTTGGTCGGTAGAATCATTGAATTCTAGAGGATTCAAGCAAGATGGCTGAAATTTTTACCCCTTTTTTGACTGCATTTATTCTGGCTTATGCCCTCCGCCCAGTTTGCCTATGGCTTGAGGGGCGACGACTACCCCGCGCGCTTGCCGCTGGAATTGCCATGATTATTGGCTTGGTGGTCTTATTTTTGATTGTGGCCCTCTTTATAAACCTCCTGCGCACTGAAATTCCGTTAATTAAGGCCCAATTACCTAATTGGATTCAAAACACCCAATCTTGGCTTGGACCCAAGCTAGGTGAATTCAATATTCACATTGACTGGGCCACCCTCAAATCCAGCGCAACCCAAAAAATTACTGAACATTTATCAGATAACTCCGATGCGCTCATGTCTTCCACATTGCAGACTGTTTTGGTATCTGGAAGCTCTGTTATTGCAGGATTTGTGAATGCCGTCCTAATCCTATTCGTAATGTTTTATTTATTAATCGATTGGGATCATTTTTTTTCGCTACTAAAAAAGATTGTGCCCATTCGTGCACAAGACACTGTTCACCATCTAGCTATGCATACCGATGGTCTGTTATCGCAATATCTGCGTGGCATGCTGATAGTCATTTCCATCATGTCAGTCTTTTACAGCGCTGGATTAAGCGTTATGGGTATTCAAGGTGCTGTAGCCCTAGGCGTCTTTACGGCACTCATGATTGTGATTCCCTATATTGGCATTGCCCTAGGCTTCTCCCTGGCGCTGCTTGCAGCCCTTTTACAATTTGGTCCTGGCGGCGCGATCGTTGGCGTACTAGTTCTCTATGGTCTAGGTCAATTTATTGAGGGATTCCTCCTTACTCCACGCTTGGTAGGTGAGCGCATTGGCTTGCATCCAGTAGCAGTGCTTTTTGCCTTACTGCTATTTGGAAAATTATTTGGGTTTTTTGGCGTACTACTTGCACTCCCAATTAGCGCAGTGAGTCTGGTATTACTACAGTATGGCTGGTCACGCTATGTCCAGAGCTCTTGGTATCAACAGTAAATCATCCTTGCAATGAATCACTCCTCGCTTCCACGACAATTTGCTCTCGATATCGGTCATACCCCAGCCCCAAGCCTGAATAATTTTTTAACTGGCGCCAATCTCGCACTGCACGCCACCTTGCAAAACTTGGTGAAGTCATGGGGGCAACAGTTCGAAACTTCTTTGAGTGATAACGCTCTGAATAACCGCTGGATTTATTGGTGGGGATCAGAGGGTTCGGGACGCAGCCACTTGCTCCATGCTCTTGGCAACTTAGCAAAACAATTGGGTTTAGTACAGTTTTCACTGACCCCTCATGAACCAACTTCATGGATACGACTTGAAGAAAAGTTGCCAGATTTAAGTCGTAGCGATCAAATTTCAGTCATTACTGTGGATGACGTAGATCGCCTCGATGAACGCCAAGTAGCCGCTTTATTTCGCATTCTGAATCAAATTCAAGCAAGCAAAAGAATCCATATCTTTATGGCAGGCAATGCTGCCCCAGGAGCACTCAAGCTCAGAGAGGACCTGCGAACCCGTTTAGGCTGGGGTTTGATCTTTCAAACCCATCTTTTGGACGATGATGAGAAAATACAAGCTTTAAAACAGGCAGCGCAAGCGCGCGGCTTAGTTTTGTCCCCAGATGTATTGCCTTGGTTGCTCAATCGCTTTTATCGCGATATGCCCAATCTAATGGCCTTAATTGATGCTTTGGATGCCTATTCACTTGAAACAAAACGTGCTGTAACTCTAGCTCTGGTACGAGAACTGTTACAGCCCAAATAAAGATTAATGACTCAACTAGCACTCTTTGATTTAGATCACACCCTTCTTCCCTGCGATAGCGATTACGAGTGGGGGCAATTTTTAGCTCGCATTGGCGTGGTTGATAGTCAATATTATGCAGAGCAAAATGACCGTTTTTATCAAGACTACAAAGATGGCAATCTCAACATTCAAGAGTTTTTGCGCTTTGCCTTAAAACCTCTTTCTGAGCATTCTCGTACCCAATTAAAAGAATGGCACGATGCTTTTATGAAAGAAGTGATTAGCGGTCAACTCAAGCAGTCAGCCCTCGATCTAGTCAAGCGCCATCAAGATGCGGGCGATCTCTGTTGTGTTGTCACTGCTACGAATAGCTTTGTCACGCGGCCTATCGTAGAAAGTTTTGGTATCGAGCATTTAGTTGCAACCGAGCCTGCTACCCTCAACGATAATCCGCTCGCTAACTTCACGGGTGAAGTAAAGGGAATTCCTAGCTTTCGGGATGGGAAAATTCATCGAGTAGATGATTGGCTTGCTAGTCAAAACTTGGAACTAAGCAAGCTCAGCTATAGCTACTTTTACTCAGATTCCATGAATGACTTACCTCTTTTAGAGAAAGTGAGTCATCCCGTTGCAACCAATCCAGACGCCCGCCTGCGCGAAGAAGCGAAGAAGCGCAACTGGCCAATACTTGAACTGTTTGCATGATTACAAAATTTATAAAACGGATTTTGCGCCGCGATCCCATGGTCCGACATGCTGCGGCTCATACTTCCGGTGCGCCAAAGCGGATCCCAAAAAAATCTCATCAGATTGATCCTAACTTACTATCCAAAAATGCTGTCAAAGTTACGCAAACCCTACAGCAGGCTGGTTATGAAGCATTTATTGTCGGTGGCGCGGTAAGGGACTTAGCCCTAGGGATTAGCCCAAAAGATTTCGATGTGGCAACTAATGCCACACCAGAGCAGGTACAAAAACTGTTTCGTAAAGCTCGCCTCATTGGACGCCGCTTCCAAATTGTGCACGTCACTTTCTTTGGCAAAGGACAGCCAGAAATTATTGAGGTTTCTACCTTCCGCGCTTTACTCGAAAATGCTGGGGAGCACGTTGCTGAAAATGGCCGCATCCTGCGAGATAACGTGTGGGGCAATCAACATGAAGATGCTGCTCGGCGTGATTTCAGCATCAATGCCATGTACTACGACCCTAGTTCTGAGACTGTGCTCGACTATCACGGCGGCATGGCAGACATGCAAAAGAAAACTTTGCGCATGATTGGTGACCCTGCCAAACGCTATCGTGAAGATCCGATTCGGATGCTCCGGGCCATTCGTTTTGCTGCCAAAACAGGCTTTACCCTGGATGCACAAACACTGGCCCCAATTGCAAAGCTAGGTAAGTTAATTCATGACGTGCCCTCAGCGCGGCTATTTGATGAAATCCTCAAACTCTTAATGTCCGGTTATTCATGGGCGGCCATTCAGGGTTTACGTGATGCAGGACTGCACCATGGTCTCTTACCGCTTCTAGACCATATTCTCGATAGCAAAGAAGGCTCCAAAGCGGCTAATGATTTTGTACGCATTGCCTTAGCAAATACCGATCAACGCATTCAGGCGGGGAAAAGTGTTTCTGCAGGCTTTCTCTTTGCCACCTTGTTATGGCCCGACCTTTTGCACAATTGGAAGAACAATATCGCCAAAGGGGTCTCTAATGTTCCCGCCCTTCTCGATGCGATGGATGAGACGATTGCCAGCCAAAGTAGCGGCATGGTGATTCAGCGTCGTTTTGAGAGTGATATGCGTGAGATTTGGTCTATGCAGCCGCGTTTTGAAAAACGGGTTGGTCGTTACCCCTATCGCCTAATTGAATCGCCTCGCTTTAGGGCTGGATACGACTTTATGTTGCTGCGTTGCGCTACCGGGGAACAAAATCCGGCCTTAGGCGAGTGGTGGACCAGCTTCATCGAATCAAATCCCGAAGGTCAGGAGGCTCTCATGGCTAGCGCTAAAAAAGACACCGGCAGCACAGGAACTAATGCTTTGCCTGCCAAGCGACGGCGTCGTAGAAAGGCCAAGTCAGCCGCCCCTACTGATGCGGCGACAAGTTAAGCAGACTTGAAGAAAATTCAGTAAAGTAGCTCGAACGTTGGATAAAGTTTTATTTTGTTTGGGATGCGCATGGCTCGAGCTTTTATTGGATTTGGCGGAAACATAGGCGATACGCGTCAGCTCATTACTGACGCCATTATTTGCCTTGCTCAACGCTGTGAACTGCAAATTCTGGCAAAAAGTTGTTTCTATCAAAGCGCGCCTTATCAAGCCACTGGTGGTGACTATATCAACGCTGTGATTGAAATTGAAACGCAACTGAGTCCCTATGGTCTTCTGTATCTCTGCCAAGCTGTCGAACAAGAGTTTGGTCGTGAGCGCCCTTATGAAAATGCACCCCGCACTTTAGATCTTGATATCTTGTCATTTGAGGGCGTCTCTCAAGAAGATTCTGAACTGACGCTTCCCCACCCCAGAATCATTGAGCGATCATTTGTTCTATTACCCCTGCTAGAAATTGCGCCCAATTTCTTCCTCCCTCAATTTGGTGAATTAAAAACCTATCTCCCCCAAGTTGCCGATCAGCGCATTGAAAAACTGCCTTGTCGCAACTGTAATTGTGGTGAAAAAGCGGTTTATAGCCAATCTGCGCATTAATTCATTAAACTCTCGCCATGGGTTACTTGCAGGGCGAAAAGCCAATCACTATTTCTAAGCTGCTCTCGATGTATGTCGAGGGTGAGAAAATTGCTATGCTGACTGCATACGATTCAACCATGTCAGCCTTACTTGACCGCTGCGGAGTGGATATTCTTCTTATTGGTGATTCACTGGGCAATGTGATTCAAGGTCATAGCAGCACAACACCTGTGACGGTAGAGCAAATGGCGTATCACACTGCGTGTGTAGCACGCGTTAATACCCATGCATTTGTGATTGCCGACCTTCCCTTTGCCAGTTATGGCGACCCAGTCCAAGCATTAGATTCAGCTGCAGAACTGATGCGTGCTGGTGCAGATATGGTCAAACTAGAGGGCGGGGATTGGCAGATCGAGATCATTCGATATTTAGTAGAGCGCAGCGTACCGGTTTGTGCCCACCTTGGTTTGCTGCCGCAATCGGTTCATCTTTTGGGTGGCTATAAGGTGCAAGGCAAATCGAAAGATGCGGCTAGCCTCATGCTTGAACAAGCCATCGCTTGCGAACAAGCTGGCGCTCAAATGATTGTGCTCGAAGCCATTCCATCCTCGTTAGGTGAACATATTACTGAATCACTTTCTATTCCAACAATTGGAATTGGTGCAGGAATAGATTGCTCTGGACAAGTCTTAGTCTTGCAAGACATGTTGGGTATTAGCCCGGGTAAGCCGCCAAAATTTGTGAAGAACTTTATGGACGGTCACGCCTCTATTGAGGCGGCAGTCAAAGCCTATGTTCGGGAAGTAAAATCTGGAAAATTCCCTGGTCCAGAACACGGCTTTGCTGGTTAACTCCAATCAATATTGTTTTAACTCTTAGCTAAAGAAGCTTTTCACCCCATCAAACCAACCCTTTTGATGGGGATTGTGTTTGTCGCCTCCCGACTTCAGACTGTCATCAAACTTTTGCAGCAATTTCTTCTGCTCCTCAGTCAATTTGACAGGCGTCTCGACGGCAACATGTACAAATAAATCCCCAACTAAAGTAGAACGCAAGCCTTTAATCCCCTTATTACGTAAGCGGAAAGTCTTACCAGTTTGAGTACCCTCAGGGATCGGGAATTCTACTCGCCCAGATAAGGTTGGTACTTCGATATCGCCGCCAATAGTTGCGGTTGCAAACGAGATCGGCATCTGCACATGCAAGTCACTGCCATCACGCTCAAAGACCTTATGTGGCTTTACCCTAACCTCAACATAAAGATCCCCAGCTGGGCCACCATTGATACCTGGCTCACCATTACCTACAGAGCGAACACGCATACCATCATCAATTCCGGCAGGAATCTTAATCTCGAGTGTTTTTTGCTCCTTATGCTTTCCACTGCCGTGACAAGTTTTACAAGGCTTGGGAATATATTCACCAGTACCGCGGCACTTTGGGCAAGTCTGCTGCATTGAAAAGAAGCCCTGCTGCACTCGGACCTGGCCGTGACCATCACAGGTCGTGCATTTTTCTGGCTTACTGCCAGGCTCAGCGCCACTGCCATTACAGGTTTTGCAATTACTCCAGCTCGGAACCCGAATTTGAGTGGTGTAACCCTCTGCCGCCTGCTCGAGCGTGATCTCCATGTTGTAACGAAGATCAGCGCCTTTATAAACTTGTGGGCCAGACTGACGCCCGCCACCTTGACCAAAAATATCACCGAAAATATCACCAAAGGCATCAGCAAAACCGCCGCCAGCGAAACCGCCTCCACCAAAGCCACCCATTGATGGATCAACTCCCGCATGACCATACTGGTCATAGGCAGCACGCTTATTAGGGTCAGTTAAAGTTTCATACGCTTCCTTAACTTCTTTAAATTGGGCTTCAGATGTTTTGCTATCAGGATTGCGATCAGGATGATGCTTCATCGCCAGCTTGCGATAAGCTTTTTTGAGCTCTTCATCGCTAGCACCTTTTGCAACACCAAGCACTTCGTAAAAATCGCGTTTACTTTTGGACACAGCTTGTTCCTCTCAACTACCTCAATGACACAAGTCGGCACGAGGCCGACTTGTTATTTAAGCACTTCAAAAATACCGTAATGAATACGTCATTCAATCTCAGATGACTCGATTATTTCTTATCATCAACCTCTTTGAAATCTGCATCGACAACATCAGCATCTGGAGCCGCCCCTTGCGAACCGCCGGGAGCTGCGCCAGGAGCGGCACCACCAGCCTTAGCTTGCTCTGCAGCCATCGCTTTTTCGCCTAGCTTCTGACTTGCTTTACCCAAAGCTTCGGTTTTTGCTTCAATCACTGCTTTATCACTGCCTTTGATTGCTTCATCCAACTCTTTCAAGGCGGCTTCAATTGCTTCTTTTTCAGAGGCTTCTAAAGCAGCGCCATGCTCCTCCAAGGCCTTCTTGGTTGAGTGAGCTAAGGCATCAGCAGTATTACGGGCAGTTACCAGCTCTAATGCTTTTTTATCTTCATCAGCATTGGCTTCGGCATCTTTTACCATGCGCTGAATTTCTTCTTCAGTTAAGCCAGAGTTTGCCTTGATCGTGATTTTGTTCTCTTTGCCAGTCGTTTTATCTTTTGCGGTGACATGCAAAATACCATTGGCATCAATATCAAAAGTCACTTCAATTTGTGGCATACCGCGCTGCGCTGGAGCAATACCTTCCAAATTAAATTCGCCAAGCAATTTATTAGCCGCAGCCATCTCACGCTCACCCTGGAAGCACTTAATGGTTACCGCTGGTTGGTTGTCTTCCGCTGTGGAGTAGACCTGTGAGTGCTTAGTAGGAATGGTTGTATTCTTTGGAATCATCTTAGTCATCACACCACCCAAGGTTTCAATACCCAGTGACAATGGAGTAACGTCCAAGAGCAACACGTCTTTACGATCACCAGAGAGAACAGATCCCTGAATTGCAGCGCCAACCGCAACTGCTTCATCTGGGTTCACATCCTTACGTGGATCTTTACCAAAAATCTCTTTCACTTTTTCTTGCACTGCAGGCATACGAGTTTGACCGCCGACTAAAATCACGTCGTCGATATCAGCTACATTCACGCCAGCATCTTTAATAGCAGTTAAACAAGGGCCCGCAGTACGGTTAATCAACTCCTCTACCAAAGATTCCAGCTTAGCGCGAGTGAGCTTCAAGTTCAAATGCTTGGGGCCACCTGCGTCTGCAGTCACGTAGGGTAAGTTGATTTCAGTTTGCTGCGCAGAAGACAATTCGATCTTGGCCTTTTCAGCCGCATCTTTCAAGCGCTGCAATGCTAATACGTCTTTGCTCAAATCAACGCCTTGCTCTTTTTTGAACTCAGCAATGATCCAATCAATGATGCGCTGGTCAAAGTCTTCGCCACCTAAGAAGGTATCGCCGTTAGTGGAGAGTACTTCGAACTGCTTTTCACCATCTACGTTGGCAATTTCAATGATAGATACGTCAAATGTACCGCCACCCAAGTCATAGACTGCAATCTTACGGTCTACCTTGTCTTGCTTATCCAAACCAAATGCCAATGCTGCAGCTGTAGGCTCATTGATGATGCGCTTGACATCTAAACCCGCGATACGGCCAGCATCTTTAGTGGCTTGACGTTGGCTGTCATTAAAGTAAGCAGGCACGGTAATTACCGCTTCAGTCACTTCCTCACCAAGATAGTCTTCAGCGGTCTTTTTCATCTTACGCAGAATTTCTGCAGAGACTTGTTGTGGCGCCATTTTCTTATCGCGTGCCTCAACCCAAGCATCTCCATTGTCTGCTTGAACAATCTTGTAAGGCATCAAGCCAATATCTTTTTGCACCTCAGGATCAGTAAATTTACGACCCATCAAACGCTTTACGGCGTAAATAGTATTTTTAGGATTGGTTACTGACTGGCGTTTTGCAGGTGCGCCAACCAATACTTCACCATCTTCAACATAAGCGATGATTGATGGCGTTGTGCGCGCGCCCTCGGCGTTCTCGACGACCTTAGGTGCATTGTTTTCAACGACTGAAACGCACGAGTTTGTGGTTCCCAAGTCGATTCCGATAATCTTTCCCATAATGGCTCCAAAAATTAAGTTATGTATAACTTCGTAAAACTGTGAATAAATCGATATTCAATAAATGGGGTCTATCAAAGGGATTTCAAGGGCTAAAAATACAAAAAGGGCAGAAATCTGCCCTTTTTACGCCACTTTTTGACTAAAAACCTTCACAAAACTTAAAAATCCATCGATTTATGCCATTTCGGGGAATTATTTCGGCGCGCTCACGGTAACCAAGGCTGGTCGCAAAATGCGGTCGGCAATGGAATAACCTCTTTGCAACACCGAAACAACGGTATTTGCTTCCTGATCCGAAGGCACAGAGGCAATCGCTTGATGATGATGCGGATCAAACTTATCGCCTATAGCTGGGTTAATTTCCGTCATTTTGCCCTTTTCAAAGGCAGATAAAAGCTGCTTAAGCGTAATTTCAAGGCCTTCCTTAAACGCCTTAGCATCAACTGCTTCAGCATTAAGGGCCGCGTACAAACTATCCGTTACGGGTACGAGATGCTCCGCAAAACTCTCAATCGCAAACTTATGCGCCTTCGTAACATCTTCTGCGGCACGGCGTCGGATGTTCTCTCCTTCAGCCTTGGCTCGCAAATAGTTATCTTGCATGTCACTCAGCTGCTGACTGAGCTCAGCAATTTCTTGGTCTGGGGTTTTGACCTCGCTGGCAGATTGATCTGAACCAGCCTCTGCCGGGGTTTGCTCAGGATTTTCCTGTTCAGGTGGGGAATTTTGATTTTCTTGGGTCATGGATACAAATTCACTTTTCTATAAGAATGGCTCGTTGTGATGAATATGGGGATCCATCAGCATGATTTCAAGTAGTTCCCCAGTTTAAGCAATTTTTGCTTTAGCCAATTCCGCACGTCGATCGCGCCCAGCCAACTCAGCTTCCGACTCTTGACCCAAAGACCAACCAGACAAGTGCACTTGGGCAATGTCATAAAGGGCCTCGATCCACTTGGGATTCCCATTTAAACAAGGAATATAGCGGTAATCTTTTCCACCATACTCTAAGAAGATGTCACGTGCCTCCATGGCGATCTCCTCTAAGGTCTCCAAACAATCTGCTGGAAAACCAGGACAGAAAATATCAATCCGTTGACAGCCTTCCTTAGCTAGCTTTTCGATAGTCGGTGCAGTGTAGGGCTTGAGCCACTCAGCCTTTCCAAAGCGCGATTGAAAGGTTACTAGATACTGGCCAGCATCTAAACCCAAAGACTCACCCAATAGACGACCTGTTTTCAAACATTCACAATGATAGGGATCCCCTTTCATGAGATTGCGCTTAGGCAACCCATGAAATGACATTACCAAGCGATCTCCATTGGCAAAATCAGGACGTCCATCTTTATCCCATGCACTGAGGACCTGATCGCGCAGAGCGGAAATATATGCAGGGTTGTCGTGATAGTACTTCACTAAGCGCAGCTCAGGCTGATTACGCCAAGTACTCAAGACCCGGAATACTTCATCAAAACTTGAGGCAGTTGTTGTGGCTGAATACTGAGGGTACAAAGGCAAGAGCAACAACCTTTCCATGCCTTTTTCCTGAAGAGCCTCAAGTGCTTGCAAAGTGGAAGGCTCGCCATAGCGCATCGCTAAGTCCACCAACACCACTTCTCCGTGGTTAGCAAATTTCTCACCCAACTCTTTTGCTTGCAAGCGTGAATAATGCATCAATGGCGAGCCCAACTTTGGCAACCAGATCGAAGCATATTTTTTTGCCGATGCACTACTACGAATCGGCAAAATAATGCCATTCAAAATAAACCACCAAATCACGCGGGGAATTTCCACGACACGCGGATCGGATAAAAATTCTTTGAGATAAACCCTGACTGCTTTTGCAGTTGGCGCTGAAGGCGTGCCAAGATTGAGCAATAAAATCGCTGTCTTGGAAGGGCGTAAATGGGGGTTTTGGTTCAAAGGAAATCCATCTAAAAAGGTAATAAAAATATTGCTATCTAAGAGCTCAAAGCACCAGATAATAATTTAGAAGTAATGTCAACAATTGGAATAACTCGATCGTACGCCATGCGAGTAGGCCCAATCACCCCAAGCGTTCCCACAATCTGACCATCCACGCTATAGGGCGCGCTGATGACCGCTAAATCCTCATAAGGCAACAAGTCACTTTCGCCACCAATAAAAATCTGAATCCCATCGGCATGACTTGAAACATCAAGTAGCTGCATGAGTACTGATTTTTGCTCAAGCATGTCAAACATCTTACGCAACTTATCTAAATTGGTACTCAGATCACCGACATTCAATAAACGTTTCTCGCCAGATAGCAGCATATCGCCCTGGCCCATACCGTAATCACTTACACCACTATGCAAAGCCAAGGCCATTAAACCTGAGATATCACTGCGCAGATTATCTAAATCCGATATGAGGTGTGCGCGTACCTGCGCAAAGCTTTTTCCAGCAAACTGGCTGTTAATGTAATTACCTGCTTCGATTAACTGACTTGGGGTGTAATCCTGAGTGGTTGGCAGAATACGGTTCTGCACATCCCCCTCCGGTGTGACCATAATAAGCAAAATCTTACCCTCACCCAGGCGCAAGAACTCAATATGCTTAAATACCTGAGCCCGTTTAGGCGTCATTACTACTCCAGCAAAGTGGGTCAGATTAGACAAAATCTGCGCTGCAGAATTTAGGACCCGCTGCGGCGAATCTGGCAGAAGCCCTTTTTCCACTTCACGGGCAGCAATTTCCTCTAAAGGCCGTACCGTCACCATCGTATCTACAAATAAGCGGTAGCCCCTAGGGGTAGGAATACGTCCTGCAGAGGTATGCGGGCTAGTTACCAAGCCCATATCCTCTAGATCAGCCATCACATTACGAATAGTAGCGGCAGACAAATCCAGTCCAGAGAACCGCGAAAGGGTGCGCGAGCCAATAGGCTGGCCCTCCTCGATATAGCGCTCGATGAGTGTTTTAAGTAAGGCGCGAGAACGATCATCCATAGTGGAAGGGATTTTATGCGTATGGTTTAATCGTTATATGTTAAGCCCATCCCAAAATTCCATCAAAAAGGCATTTAGCCGGGTTGCCCTGGTAGGCAAATACCAGGCCGATGGAATGCAAGAACGCCTAAAAGATCTCGCCACCCTCCTATCCAAGCAGGAATGTGAGGTATTTCTAGAGTCAGCCACTGCAGCCAATCTGGGCCTTACCAGCTTTCCAAGCAAAAAAGTAGAGGAATTTGCGGGCACCATTGATCTGGCGGTTGTTTTAGGGGGCGATGGCACCATGCTCGGTATTGGACGTCAGTTGGCTGGTAGCCAGGTTCCTTTGGTCGGAATCAATATGGGTCGTTTAGGGTATATGACTGATATTCCCATTCAAAACGTCGAAACCGTTCTGCCTCAAATTATTGCTGGTGAATACGAAGCTGACACCCGCACCCTTCTAGATGCCGTTGTGCTGCGAGGTGGTCAAGAAATCAACCGCGCTTTAGCACTAAACGATGTGGTGGTGAACCGCTCCGGAATTTCTGGCATGGTTGAGCTTGCGGTTCGAGTCAATGGCTCCTTTATGTATAACCAACGCTCAGATGGCTTAATTGTCTCTACCCCGACAGGCTCAACTGCTTATGCCCTATCAGCTGGTGGGCCCATTCTGCACCCACGAGTTGCGGGGATTCTATTAGCACCCATCGCACCACACTCTCTATCTAATCGACCCATTGTTTTGCCGCAAGACATTGTGGTTAGTATTGAAGTAGTAGATGGAAGAGAAGTCATTGTCAATTTTGATATGCAGTCTCAAACTGATTTACAAAGTGGGGACAAGATTGAAGTACGCCAGTCCACTAAAACCATCACCTTGCTCCATCCTCGCAGCCATAGTGACTACAAAACTTTGCGAGAAAAATTACATTGGAATGAGTATCCATCGACATTTTGATGTCGAATTTTTTGGTACGCTAAGGCATGCTGCAAACCCTCTCGCTCCGTGACTTTGTCATTGTTGATCAACTAGAGCTTGATTTTTCCTCTGGCTTTACCGTGCTGACCGGCGAAACGGGTGCTGGTAAATCCATTCTGCTTGATGCACTTGGCTTAGTTTTGGGGGAACGTGCCGATAGTAGTCAAATTCGTGAGGGCAGCAATCGCGCCGAGATCACCGCCTTATTTCGGATTGCGGCAGACCAAGTGGAGCACTTTAATGGCTGGTTAGATGAGCAAGGTTTTCCAAGCGAGGATAGTGGCCAAAGCTTACTCCTGAAAAGAACCATTGATGCAAATGGTCGTAGCCGCGCCTTCATCAATGGCAGTATTGCAACCGTAAGCCAACTGCGCGAAGCTGGCGATCAACTGGTCGATATTCATGGCCAACATGCACATCAACTGCTTCTGAAAAGCGGGGCGCAGCGAGAGTTACTTGACCGACATGCCAATCATATGGATTTGGTGAATGAAGTCTCCCAGTCATTTAAAAAATTGCATGATTCTCGTCGCCTATTAGAGCAAGCAGAAAATGCTGGGCAAGATGTTGAGCGTGAGCGAGAGCGCCTAGAGTGGCAACTGGAAGAACTCAGTGAGCTTGCTCCCCAAGAAGGTGAATGGTCCACCGTTCAAGCTGAACATGCGCGTCTGGCCAATGGTGCAAAAATTATCAGCGGCTGCCAAGAGGCGCTTGATACCCTCAGTGAGGCGGATAATTCTGTTGAATCAATTCTCTCGAAAGTAAATACAAATATGAGCGCATTGGCAGCACATGATGCTGCGCTCAGTGACATCAGTCAAGCACTTGAATCTGCTCAGATTCAGATTGATGAAGCAGTACATAGCCTCAATCGCTACTTACAAAAACTAGACTTAGATCCAGCGCGCTTAAGTGAGGTTGAAGAGCGCATGCAAGCACTACACAGCACTGCTAGAAAATATCGCACGGAAGCAGATGAGCTCCCCAAGTTGCTTAATGAAACTGCAGAGCGTCTAGAAGCTCTAACAGCCTCTCAAAATATCGATGCCCTACGTGAGAAAGTAAAGCTGGAAGAGGCTGCATACATCAAACTTGCCAAGCAACTATCCCAAAAGCGCAGTAAGGCAGCTCTTAATTTAGGAGAGCAGGTGACTAGTGCGATGCAAGATTTATCTATGGCAGGCGGTCAACTTGAAATTGCATTAAGCCCTTTAGCTGAAGGGGGGCGCATATGGTCTTGAGCAAATTGAGTTTTTAGTAGCAGGTCATGCAGGTAGCACACCTCGTTCTTTAGCAAAAGTTGCCTCCGGTGGCGAGCTAGCTCGTATTAGCCTAGCAATCAGCGTGATCACTAGCAAAGCATCTTTTACACCCTCGCTAATATTTGATGAAGTAGATGCTGGTATTGGCGGCGCCGTGGCAGAGACGGTAGGCAAACTGTTACGCCAACTTGGTCAGTCACATCAGATTCTGTGTGTAACGCACTTGCCACAAGTAGCCGCACAGGGAAATCACCATCTGAAGGTAAGCAAATCCCAATCTGGAGATAAAACTCTGTCTCAAGTCTCTCCGCTTGGAAGATCTGAGCGCGTAGAAGAAGTTGCCCGCATGCTGGGTGGTGCAACCATTACCGACACCACACTTCGCCATGCACGAGAATTACTAGAGCAACATTAAAATGGTTTAGGTAGCGTCTGAACTATTCGAAGGCGCATGAAAGATGTATTGCCAGAGCTCTAAAACAGCTTGCCTTGCCTCCACCAGTTGGCGCTCCTCTACTAAATCCACCCTAGTCTTTTCTGCGCCATCGAGACGTAAACGATGTTGCCTAGCTCGCAATAAACGATAGGCATCTCCAACCTTGAGGGCAGCGTGCACCTCAATTAAGCCAACTTCTCCAGCGATATGGAGCAGTGCGATGTTTCCCAGGTTGCCAATCAACCGTGGATGCACATTGGCATAGGCTAAAACCAAAAACTGGACAATAAATTCAATATCGACCATGCCACCAGCATCATGCTTTAAATCAAATGTCGGGCTAGGATTGGGATGTCCGGCATGCACCTTACGTCGCATTTCTAAAATCTCAGAACGCAACTGATGAATGTCGCGCTTCTGACTCAAGACTTGCGAACGCACCTCATCAAAAAATGCACCAACCATCGGATTACCCGAAGAGAATCTCGCGCGTGTTAGTGCCTGATGCTCCCAAACCCAGGCAGCATTGTCTCCCTCGCGTAATTGATACTTTTTAAAAGCTTCCGCATTGGTAACCAAAAATCCTGCTGAGCCATTAGGGCGCAAACGCGTATCGATTTCAAATAAGCTGCCAACTGAAGTGTAGGCAGTTAACCAATTGATCATTCTTTTTGCTAGCAAGGCATACACTTCCTGGGCTGCATAATCCGTTTCATCGGCTTGATATAAAAATACTAAATCTAAGTCTGAGGCGTAACCTAACTCCTTGCCGCCTAGCTTTCCGTAGGAAATCACAGCAAAGGGCGGAATCACTGACTCAGGTATGCCAAACTTCTTAGCAACACTTGGCCAAACACGTTCAAATGTCGCCTGCAACATTAAGTCGGCTAGCGCAGATAAATGATCGCTAACCTTTTCTACTGTTAAAGCCTGCTCTACGCCGATACCCAAATCTGCCAATAAGGTAATAAAGGTCTCCGTGTGATGAGTAATGCGCAAAATATCCATGGCTTGTTCAGCGCCATCACCATCACGCATTACATCGTCTAAGCGCATGTCTAGCGTCTTTTTGACCTCCAGCCAATATTGCTCGGGGTTATCAATCAATGCTTTCTCAGTACGCGAGTTCAGCAAGTAATCGAGCAAATGAGGGTGTCTTGTTAAGTACTCTGCACCCCATTGAGAATCTCTCAATAAGGCCAGGACATTCACTAGTGCTTGAGGGTATTCAGACAAAATGGATAGATACGCACTTCGCCGTGCAATCGCCTCAAGCAGATCAAAAAAACGGAATAAAGTCGTATCTTCACCAAGTGCAGTGCGGCAATCCGCTTGCAAAATATCTGCAGCCTTGCGAATTAAATTATTAAAAATTAAACGGCTCTTATCAGGTAATTGCTTTTGCTTTGGGCTATTACCCCATGCTGACCAACGTGCTGCAGACTCTGGAAAGGCAGTGGCATCCGGCTCCCAGCCAACTGGCAAGGAGGTGCTATCCAGTCTAGCGCCATCATCCAGCACAAAAGCCTTACCAAACAGTTGCGCAACTGCCGTCTGATGTCTATCGAGCTCACTGATAAATACGCTCTGCTCTTGTGACTGCTCAAGGTTGCCCATACTAATACCCAAACGGGTTCGCGCTACATCATCCTCAGGCAAGTAATGGGTTTGCTGATCTTCCCAAATCTGAATGCGATGCTCTAGGCGACGCAGAAAAACATAAGCATTTTGCAAGGATTCAATATCTTGAGCAGGCAAAATATCTTGCTGCTTAATTAAGTCTAATACCTCTAATGTTGGGCGAATCCGAAAGCGTGGATCGGTACCCCCTCGCATTAACTGGAACATCTGCGCCAAGAATTCAATTTCTCGAATGCCGCCACGACCCAGCTTGATGTCTTTGGAGCGGCCATGATGATTAGATGAACGCTTTTCTGCTTCATGTTGAATTTGTGCGTGCAGCTCTCGAATAGAGGCTATGACTCCATAGTCCAAATGACGTCGATAAACAAAAGGTCGAATTAGTTGATCTAATTCTTTTTCACAATGGGCGTATGCGGGAGAGCTGGGCAGAGGAGCGATCAATCTACCCTTTATCCAGGCGTAACGTTCCCACTCCCTACCCTGCACTAAGAGGTACTCTTCGAGCATATCCAAACTACAAACCAAGGGCCCAGAGTCACCGTTAGGGCGCAAACGCATATCTACCCGAAATACAAAACCATTTGCATCATGTTCTGCCAATAAGCGGATTAAACGCTTACCCATGCGTGTAAACCACTCGTGATATGACAAACTCTTAGGAGCACCTTGAGTCTCGCCTTCATGCTCGTACAAGAAAATGAGGTCTATATCAGAGGAAAGGTTCAGCTCTAGCCCGCCGAGCTTTCCCATGCCAACCACCATCAAAGGCATTTCTTGATCTGTGACCGAGCTCCATGGCAAACCAAAGCGCTGTTGCAGATCCTCTCGAATATAAGCAATCGATAAAGCGAGCACCTCTTGAGCAAAATGGCTTAAAGCATGAGTAACCTCTTTCAGGCTAGCCATGCCATTGAGGTCGCGAAAGGCAACCCATAGCATCAAACGCTGCCTAGCCAGGCGCAGATCCGCCATAAATTGAGCCTCATCCTGATCTTTGGTGAGAAGCGCTGCCTGACAAGGGTGAAGAAGCTCCAAAATCCCATCAATGTCGATCTGTTGAGCACCCTTGAGCTTCAGCCAATCTTCCCAGTCAGGGCGAGCATTCAGCCAACGCTGTGCATAGGTCGAGTGCTGCCTTAAAAAATCAATTTGGGTGGAAAAGTCTCGCATAACACCATCTTAATCCGACTTCGAAGTAAAACTGGATAAGCTTGGCGATGCCCATGAGGCTGACGGATAATAGAGGGCATGCTTAGAAATTTCCTCCGCAATCGCTTACCGAGTTCGCCGCAAAAACGTCTACCCGGTTTTGGCAGTCGCTGGCGCAAACGCGCTCTGATTCTGGCAGGTATGGTCGTGGCCTTGTTTATCCTTGGTCATCTCGGAGTTCGCTTTGTTTTATGGCCACAAATAGAAAAATCAAAGCCCTCCCTAGAGCGCCTCATCAGTGCCCGCCTTGGTGCGAATGTGAGCATGGAGGATGTGCAAGTTTCTTGGACCGGCATTCGGCCAAGCTTCGAGGTGAAAGGGCTTCGCTTTAATGATCCCAATACATCACAAAATCCGCCTCCCTTGCTGATTGAAAACATTCAAGGAGAATTGAGCTGGCTCTCCTTTTATCATTTATCCCCCTACTTTCATGAGATCACCTTTGATAAGGTTCAGCTATATGCTCAACGCGATGCCAAAGGTATGATCTCTGTTGCTGGCATCCCCATTCACAGTAAAGCCAATGATCTTTCTACCGAGAATTGGCTGCTTGCCCAAAATGACATCCAAATTTCTAATGCCACTATATTTTGGCAAGACCAAAAGAGTCGCAAATTAAGCACGGCAATTAATATTGAGCGCTTTCGACTCAGCAATGGAGTGCGCCAACATGAAGGTGAGCTCACAGTATCTTCGCCCTGGAGCCCCAATCCTATTAACATTACAGCGAACTTTGTCCATCGTTTAGGTGGTCAAGCTGGTAATTGGGAGGATTGGATCGGATCCTTAAGATGGGATATTGCTGATTTAAACCTCAGTCAGATTTCTCAAGATATTGTTCTCCCCTTACAAGCTCTTACTGGCAAGCTCGCCACTAAAGGAAGTTTGAAATTAGATATGGGCAGCATAGATCAAAGTGAAATCTATCTTGCAGCCGATCAACTCAAGGTGCAGCTCAATCAAGATGAGGATGCCCTCACATTTGGAAGGCTGGAAACCAATCTCATTCAAGAAAATAATCGTGGGGTCAACTCGATTACTACCAAGACCTTGGCCTGGCGCAATAGCACCGCACCAAATGATGCGCCGCTTGATAATCTAAGCCCAATCACTTTTCGCTGGAAGCCACCCGTGAATGGTGGAGAAATCAAAGAATTTGGATTCTCATCACCAAAAATTAAGATGGAAGATGCCTCTCTATT
>JAXIUI010000025.1:0-28164 GCA_034680725.1 Polynucleobacter sp. | reverse complement strand
TCATTTGCTGGTGTGATTGATATCGCCAACTCGCAAATGCGCATGTTTAAAGCTGGTGAAGATCGTGTAACTGAAAACTCACACGCAATTGTTGACATTAATGATCCAGCCCTCAAAGAGCGATTAGGTACGGATTTAGAAAATGCCTTAGCTGAAGTCGATTTGATTAAAAATGCGATGCCCGCTTTTAATAAAGAGGCTTTTTTAGCAGGGCGCCAGTCTCCAGTTTTTTTTGGATCTGCCATCAATAACTTTGGTGTACGGGAAATTCTCAACACTTTGGTTGAGCTAGCCCCATCTCCTGGATCACGCAAGGCATTGCAACGGGAAGTAAGTCCCGCAGAAAATAAATTCTCAGCAGTAGTTTTTAAGATCCAAGCCAATATGGATCCCGCCCACCGTGATCGAGTAGCCTTTTTACGAATTTGCTCGGGTCATTTTCAGCGCGGCATGAAACTTAAAATCTGTCGTAATGGCAAAGAGGTGCGCACTAATAATGCACTCTCTTTCTTATCCCAAAGACGCGATATCTTAGATGAAGCATTTCCAGGCGACATTATCGGATTGCCCAATCATGGGCTCTTAAGGCTGGGTGACACCCTAACCGAAGGGGAACAACTCCAGTTTACGGGTCTGCCATTTTTTGCCCCAGAAATTTTTCGCATGGTTGAATCTGCCGATCCGTTACGTTCTAAACAGTTACGCACTGGCTTAATGCAACTTGGCGAAGAGGGTGCTATTCAGGTGTTTCGTCCAATGAGCGGAGGCACGATGCTCCTTGGCGCTTTTGGGCAACTTCAATTTGAAGTCGTCAGTCACCGCTTACAAACAGAATATGGTGCAGAAGTTCGCTTACTACCTGCGCGCTATAACCTAGCTCGCTGGGTTAGCTCTGATGATCCGGTTGCTCTCAAAAAATTCATCCAAGAAAATATTCATCGCATGGCTGAAGATGTCGTGGGTGCTTCAGTATTTTTAGCTTCCCATAAATCAGAGCTCGACGTTGCACAGCAACGCTGGGAATCTATTCAGTTCCATGCACTACGTGAACATGCCGGCTTAATCTATCAATCTGATTTAGCAGGTTAACTTAGCGCTATTTAGATTTTGGGTAGCTGCAATCAAATACTGCGACCAACTGTGTGTCGCTCTTTCTAAAGCTGGCAGTTTTTCCATACTGTGCACAGTAATCATTTGCCTTTTGCGTGAGTGATTGCATCGATTCGCCATCGCTATTGAGAAAGGTCACATGATTCGCATCTGAAGCATCGGTATACACTGCCGCACACCCACTCAAAAAGAACGTGCCTAGTAATAATAATTGCGCTAATCGACTCATGTGCATTCCCATTAAAACTTTGTATAGCTTAATCATAGCTTGTGCTGTACTTAACTGTTATTCTGAAATGGTGATCACTATTTTGCGCCCTAGATAGGGGAGCTCTCTGACCAAAGTCAGAATCTCATCATCCATTACTCTAGGAAACCATATGGCTGTTGGCCAAAATCAAAGAAATAGAAAAAATGACTCCATGCTGACCAAAACCGGCAAAGCAAGATTGGGGCCTCTCAATGCTACTCAACTGAGCAAATTACTAGAATCGAGCACCAAACCCAAAGAAAAAGATAAGATTCAGAGGGCGCTAAATAAACTTGGAAAAGTCATCCCTCCACTTGCAGCATAAAGCACCAATCAACAGCCCCGTTTATTCGGGGTTTTTCTTATGTAATACTGAAGTCATGAGCACGACAAGATTCTGCCTAATTCGGCATGGCGAAACAAGCTGGAATACTGAAAGGCGCCTTCAAGGCCACACGGATACTCCGCTTAACCCGCGGGGCCAGATACAAGCCCGTCAAATGGCCCAAGCCCTCAAAAGTACTCATCTGACTTTTGATGTTTTATATTCTAGCGATCTACAGCGAGCAGCTGATACTGCTAATGCGATCGAGCAGTTATTTGGGGTCAAAGCCACCAGAGATAGCGCCTTACGAGAGCGGCATTTTGGGGCGTTACAAGGCTTAAGTATTGAACAAGCGCCGCTGGCTCACCCCTCAATATGGCAAGCGCATCTTGCTCGTGAACTTGATCATGAGCTCGCTGGCGGCGAGAGCATTATTCAGTTTGCAAAGCGCGTAGAAGGGGTAATTGAAAAACTACGCATGCAACATAGTGGAAAAACAGTGCTTGTTGTTAGCCATGGTGGAACTCTAGACATGATGTATCGCATTGCTAGTAAACAGTCCCTAGGTTCTGAACGGGTTGTTTCAGTACCCAACGCTTCTCTAAACTGGATTGTGCATAACGATCAAGGCTGGTCCGTTGAGCGGTGGGCGGATACCCGCCATCTTCAAGATGACTCTCTTGAAAACGTAGACCTCTAGTAAAAAAGCCGCCCTTAGGCGGCTTTGCAGTGTAGAGGAGTCTGGATTACTTTCGAATATGGGCATGACGTGCAGCATCTTGTGACATACCATCGCCTCTTGGCTTGCCTTCTAATCCTTCTTTTTCGGCGGTAATTTCTTTACGGCGCTCTTTACAGGAACCAGCAATCTCTTGCAGGGCTTTGCGCGCCCTAGCAGCAGAGGCTTTAACCCCTTTTCCATGAAACTTCTCATTTTCAGCTTGATATGTTTCAAAAGCTGCGATTAATTTGTCATGATGAGACATAGTTTTCCTTATAGATTGTTAAATGATTCTGCCTAAGATGCACTTTAACCTATTACCTAACGAATGCGCTACTTATTGCGTCCAACGATCAATGATAGCTTTAAGCCCCTCTGGTCCAAGTTCATTTAAATATTGATTAAAGTCTTCGCGTAACTTTGAACCTTTTTTGAAGGCAAATCCCAGCTTATCGAAACCCACCACTTGGTAACTGCTGCTGACTGGCAAATTGAGCGATTTTTGATAATTCACCAACATCACCTTATCTACAAATACCAAGTCTACATTGCCATTTTGCAAAGCAATTAATGCCTCTGCTGGAGATGGATATAGCTTCACCTGGTTAACAGAATAGTAACCCTGGGGTTGCAATACATTTTTTACATAGTCATCAAAGACAGTGCCCGTTGGGTAAGCAATCCGGTAATTTTTGAGTTGTGATAAATCGGTTATCTTGATATTGCGCTTATTGAGGCCAATAAGATCCCAGCTACTGACAAAGTATGGGTTGGAAAAATCCATTACTTCCTTGCGTTTATCGGTAATGGATAGCCCTGAAAAAGCGACATCTGCCTGTCCACTAGCAACCGCACCCAACATACCCAGCCAGTCATAAGCGGTCATCTTGAAATTGCAGTTGCGGGACTTGCAATAGCCCTCAAAGATTTCCAAATCAATCCCGGTATATTTGCCATCTTTTTCAAATAACATTGGTGGGATAGATGGCGATACTGCCACCTTAATGACATTTGCAGTCTCTTCTTTTGAGCAGGCTCCCAAGAGTACGATTGAGAGCATAAAGATGGTAAAAATACGGATCAATTTCATACGGTATTTACTTCTTGTTATTAAGATGATTTATCTTAACAAGGATTGAATTAAAAAAACCACCCGAAGGTGGTTTTACTTGAAGCGATTTTGCTTAAATACGACTACCAGCACCAGACTTACAAAACTCAACAATTGCGTCTGAGAACTTTAAGTAACGCGCATTAACTTTCCGAAACTCGCTTAACTCCGAAACATCTTTAGATACTTCATTCTTAAAGCATGCATCCTCATATCCAGGATGGTATGGGGCTTCTTGGGTAAATTGATTACTCATATTGCTATCCTTATTTAGTCAGTTATTCATGGATCGGTTGAAAGATCAAATCTCAAACTACTAAATTAGCTAGGGATGGTTTTCATTGCGAGGCTCCTAATTATTAGCGGGCATGCTTTTATGCATACGCACCTGCCGCTCCCCCTGTCCTTGATACCTGAGAGATTCACCTTAAGCTTTGCTCAAGGCTTGCTCCTTCGGTGCACCACAATCGGTGACTCTCCAGACGGCTATTTAGGATAAGCAGTACTTTCCAATTCGGTACCTGAGCGTTCATGGGAGTTTGCGCCTTCGGTGGAGGTATTAACCTCGCTCTCCTGCTTGAACAAAGTATATCTTGAAATTTATTTTGGTGTATGCCGATATCTTGAGTGCAATAAATAAAGCCCCGCATTGACGGGGCTTTATAAGACTGGGGAACTACACTGATTATTTGCTGCGGGCTTTTGAAGCTTTTTGATTTTGTGCAAATTGGCCTTGAGCACTCTTCATTGCAGCATCAATATTTTTCTCGAAACTGGCAAACGTATCCTGAGCTGTTGAACGAACTTGGTCAAAATTTTGCATGGCAGTATTAAATGCCGCACTAAATGCGCTAATGTAAGCTTCTGAGCCTGCAGGCGCCTTTGATGTTGCTGTAGCCACGAAGTTCTTCAAATCGTCCTGTGATTGATCAATAGCAGCTTCAACTGCCTCAACCAATTCCTGATTGCCACGACGCAATACTGCTGCAACCTTTTTTTGATAGTCGGCAACTTGAGTTACCGCTTCTTGTACCTCTGGACTTTGTAGCAACTCCAATGCTGCCTTGGCATCCTTGCCTTTAAGTAACTCTGCTGCTTTTGCTTGGGCATTTGCTACAGCTTGCTGGGCAGCCTGGTAATTAATTTCTGCAAGCTCTTGAGCATTCTCCAAAGCTGTTTGGCCTAAAGCACGGGCATTTTCGACCGACTTAGATTGATTTTCTGCGAACTGGTTATTGAACATGGCATTTCCTTAAAAGGTTAATTTGTTGCACTGCACCATATTAAGCCCATATTTTGGTATTAGCAAGGAATAATTGCTGCAAAGCAGCATAACATACGCTTCAGGGCCAGAAAGCCAGTCTAAAAGGTATTTCCTAAGCCGTATTTTGGGGCTCAGTACTCACTATTGGCCACACGCATCAGCTTTAATAAAGCATCATCATTTTCTGGCAAGCCATCAAGAACACCTGCTAATTGAGGCATTTTTTTAACAATCTCGTTTGCTAAGACGAATCTCATTGACCAAGCTGGAAAAAGTCTAGCCTCAATATCAAGTATCTCCAGCATGCGGACATGTTGATGACGTGGGTCTTTCTGAATTTTTTCCCACAACTGCATTACTGCTGCCCTGGGGCCTTCAATAGTTTGGCCAAAATGCTGATTCTCATATAGCAGTACGCCCGTAATAGATAGCTTTTGGTTAAGCTTGGCAGCTTGATCGGTCAGGCGCATTAAAGTCAAGACCCCCATGTCTTGAGTGGCTTTACTAATGTAACTCAGAGAAATGAGTTGAGACTGAGTCATTGCAATTAATCTATTCTGACTCTGAACATCGTGACTATCTGCCCTGACACACTAAGGGCATCTCCCACAAAGGCTTACCTTGCTTAAAATCACAACCCACCCCATCAGGCGATGTGGTGCTTGCCAGACACCCTGCCAAAGTGGTTGCTATAAAAGCAAGTAGGGTAATAGTCAATAGATGTCGCATAGTAATAAAGTGGTGCCTTATTTCTGAATTAGGATTATCAATATTTAGCTGGCAGCAATATTTTAGAGAATGGCTAATACTTCACTTAAAGATCTTCCAACATAGTTAGGGGGATCACCAATCTCTTCAAAGGGATGGCCCAAGCGATTGACCCAAAAGACATCCAGACCAAACCATTTGGCCGCTAAAGCATCCCAGGCATTACTAGAAACAAATAAGATCTCCTGTGTTTGCACAGGAAATGCTTTTAATAAGAGCGCATACACTTGTGGTGCTGTTTTAAATAATCGCACATCTTCGACTGTAAGCAAGCGATCGAGATAAGGACTTAATCCGCCGCTCTGCACAACGGTAGCAAGCATTTCTTTACTGCCATTAGATAAAATCGCAGTAAATTGATTCTGCTCTTTAATTGTTTTCAAAACACTAAGGCTATCTTCAAAGGTCGTGAGCTTAGCGTATTGGTCCATTAGGCACTGCTCATGGTTGGCAGTCAGAGTCAAATTCATCCGCTTACAAACATAACGCAAAGACAAAATCGTAATATCCCAAAAGGGTAAATAGTGTTTGCTACCCTCCGGATTGGGATCGCTCATAGTCACAAGGCGTGTGTATTCAATTTGGCGATCGCGCCACATTAAAGCCATTGATTGGCCATGACCAGGAAAAAGTGCTTCAGCTAACTCACCAATTGAGTAAACATCGAATAGGGTGCCATAGGCATCAAAAGCAATGAGCTTATACATTCTGAAATCCAATTCTGTAATTTGTGATGGCATGCTCAAGCATCAAGATCCGCCTCAATCCATGCATCTCTTATAAAGACCGGCAAATCGATGGAGGGGGGCCTTAAGCCTGACTGGTAGAACATATCCCCCAAATGACCGCGATGCAAAGTTTTATGGTTACAAACATGTAGCAAGATATCGCCCCGAGTCATTTGGCCTTGGCCACCGCCAACAAATGAAAAGGAGATCATGTCATCTAATTGGGCTTCACTGATCGTATCAGCATATTGAATAAACCAGTCTCCCGACACCCTTAACTCCTGAATCAGATCTTCTAGGGGTGCTGGGGTCTCAGTAGTGCGAGATGTAAAGCTGTGCTCAATGCCTAGTAAGTGACATTGCCAAATTTGATCCACAATATTAACGTGGGCTAATGTAAAAATCATGCCCCCAAAAGCAGCGGCTCGCTTTCGATACACCTCTTCAGATGGCAAATGGGTTATTGCGCTGAAGAACATATCATTCGCCCAGCGGTTATAGCGCATCAGCATTCGGATATTACGAATTGCAGACATATAAACCTTTTGTAATTTACCTCCTGCAGTCTAGCAAACACCGGCGTAATCCGCTGATTTAGGGTGGTAGCAAGATGCTAAATCCGCTTGATAGCGTTATCGATTAAATCGATTAAGTTCTTCATATAAATTCATTGGACTGATGATTCTATAAGGCGCAGTATGTCCCTATAGCAATACCCAATAGACATGGATTTTGCGAGTATTTTGAAACCAGTAACCCTACAAGGAGAATAAATATGGGTATTTTGATTGCCTATCTTGCAGGCGAATAAATAGCGCTGGTACGCGAACAGCCAAATACTGATTTTTCAGTTACTCTGACTTAGTCAGACCAATCAACCGAAATTGTTTTAACTTACAGGAGATTTATATGACAGCAAAAGGAATGTGCCCCGTAGCGCACGGAGCCAATACTGAATCAGGCAATACCCCGATGGCTTGGTGGCCAAAATCACTCAATCTCGATATTCTTCATCAGCATGACTCAAAGACCAATCCCATGGGTTCGTCTTTTAACTATCGCGAGGAATTAAAAAAACTCGATGTTGCAGCCCTTAAAAAAGACATGACAGATTTGATGACGGCGAGCCAAGATTGGTGGCCGGCAGATTGGGGTCACTATGGCGGCCTGATGATTCGTATGGCCTGGCATTCAGCGGGCACCTATCGAATTTCTGATGGGCGTGGTGGTGCAGGCACTGGTAATCAGCGCTTTGCCCCAATTAACTCTTGGCCAGATAACGCTAACCTAGATAAAGCACGTCGACTCTTATGGCCGATTAAAAAGAAATATGGCAATAAGATTAGCTGGGCCGATCTGATGATCTTGGCTGGAACAATTGCCTATGAATCTATGGGCCTCAAGACTTTTGGCTTTTCATTTGGACGTGATGATATTTGGCATCCTGAAAAAGATATTTACTGGGGCTCTGAAAAAGAATGGCTCCAAAAGTCTGGCGGCGAAGGTAGTCGATATTCAGGTGAGCGCGATTTAAGTAATCCGCTAGCAGCAGTCATGATGGGTTTAATTTATGTCAATCCAGAAGGTGTTGATGGCAACCCAGATCCCCTCAAAACTGCCCATGATATCCGCGTCACATTTGCCCGTATGGCGATGAATGATGAAGAGACGGTGGCCTTGACTGCTGGTGGACATACCGTTGGCAAATCTCATGGTAATGGTGATGCTGCAAATTTAGGACCTGCCCCTGAAGGCGCGCCAATTAATGAGCAGGGCCTTGGGTGGATGAACCATAAAACAAGGGGTATTGGTCGTGATACGGTCACAAGCGGTATTGAAGGCGCATGGACTACACACCCAACTCAATGGGATAACGGTTACTTTCATTTGCTACTCAATTACGAATGGAAGTTAACTAAGAGTCCAGCAGGTGCTTGGCAGTATGAGCCCATCAACATCAAAGCAGAAGATATGCCTGTAGATGTTGAAGACCCTAGCATTCGTTGTATGCCCATGATGACCGATGCTGATATGGCGATGAAATTAGATCCTGAGTATCGGAAAATCTCCGAGCGCTTTTATCAAGATCAAGCCTATTTTTCAGAAACGTTCGCCAGAGCATGGTTCAAGTTAACCCATCGTGATTTGGGTCCCAAGGCAAGGTATTTTGGTCCTGATGTGCCAAAAGAAGATTTAATTTGGCAAGATCCTGTACCCGCCGGCCCAAAAGACTATGGGATTGAGGCAGTAAAGACCAAGATCAAAGCAAGTGGCTTATCTATTAGTGAAATGGTAAATACGGCCTGGGATAGTGCGCGCACTTACCGTGGCTCTGATAAACGTGGTGGAGCCAACGGTGCCAGAATTCGCTTAGCGCCTCAGAAAGACTGGAAAGGTAATGAGCCTGAACGCCTAGCAAAAGTTCTCGCTATCTACGAGAAAATTGCTAAAGAATCTGGTGTCAGTATTGCCGACATCATTGTGCTTGCTGGAAATGTCGGCATTGAACAAGCTGCTAAAGCAGGCGGCTTTGATATCAAGGTGCCATTTAATCCAGGGCGCGGAGATGCGACTCAAGAAATGACCGATATTGAATCATTTGAAGTGCTTGAGCCGCTAGCTGATGGTTATCGCAACTGGTTAAAAGAAAATTATGTTGTTACGCCTGAAGAATTGCTTTTAGATCGCACGCAGCTGATGGGTCTGACTGCTAATGAAATGACGGTACTCATTGGTGGCATGCGTATGCTGGGGACAAACTATGGCGACTCAAAACATGGCGTATTTACCGAGAAGGTTGGGGTATTGAGTAATGACTTCTTTGTTAATTTAACCGACATGGGTAACTCATGGAAGCCAACTGGGATCAATAGCTACGACATAGTTGAGCGGAATTCAGGAAAGCTGAAGTGGACTGCTACTCGCGTAGATCTAGTATTTGGGTCAAATTCGATATTGCGTGCTTATGCTGAAGTTTATGCACAAGATGACAATAAAGAAAAATTTGTGAATGACTTTGTTGCGGCTTGGACCAAGGTAATGAACGCTGACATCACAGACTAAAAGCATCATTTGTTGGCACTCAAAAAGGGGGTAGATTTCTACCCCCTTTTTTTATTGCTTCATGAGTATTTTTCAATGCTTTCATTTATTCAAAGTCATTAAAGCAATTTTTCTCCATACGACTGTAGGACTCATTATCCAAACGCAGTACTAACGATATACATTACTATACCCAAACCAGTAAATTTATTTGTAATCTTTGCTTCATTTGGAATTAATCATCGGAATACAGCATGCATGAAATAAATACTCTCGTTAATACACTACAACTACAGCCGCACCCAGAGGGTGGTTTTTATAAGGAAATGCATCGCTCTACAACAGTAATACAAGATGTCAATAAGGCGGGCAAGAAAAGCGCGCAAACTAGTATCTACTATCTTCTCTCAGGGGATGACTTTTCTTCTTGGCATCGGATTTGCTCTGATGAAACTTGGTACTTTCATCTTGGCTGCGATCTATTGATTTACTTTTTTGATCAAAATAAAGTCTTACAGACAATACCGCTGGGTCCTCAATCTCAAAATTTTCAGGCAACTATTCTTGCTCACACCTGGTTTGCAGCTAAGCCCTTACAAAAAGAATCCTTTAGCTTGGTAAGCTGTGCGGTGGCACCCGGATTTGAATTTGAAGATTTTGAAATTGCAAACCGAGAAATCTTATTAGAAGAATTTGGTGACTCGCCAGAAAATAAGCGGCTAATTGAAGAGTTCACACGAATGTAGTGTTTTGTGCAAAAGCTACTCTCCAATAATGGCTTCAATCTGTCGGGTTTTAATCCACTGAATAATTGCTTTAGAAGTGAGCTCCTCTCTTCCAGCCATGGAATGTAGATGAGTGCCTCCACAGATATCTCCAGTCCCTTCTCCGCCCTTTACTGTTATGAGATTATTTTTAGAGTACGCAACAACGGTTGCGTACGGTGTGTGCGAGCATTGATCACCTCTATGATGAATATTTAATACGGGAGCCTTTAAAGCTGACATATCAAATGATTCAACTGAAGAGCCATAACTTCTGTTGTAATTATTGGCAACCGTCATAGATGCCGAATGAATACTGCCCTGTATTTCATTGCCCAGATTTTTAGCTAGCCACTTTGATGAAATCGTTCCATAACTATGGCCCATAACGTAAAAGTTATTAATGCCATACTGATGTTTAAGTAGCGTGATGATTTTTCGTACGTCGTCCGCATGCTGTTTTGAAGATCGATAGTCATCATTACAAGCCAGCGGCTTGTTACCAGGAGCAACTTTATTTTCATCGCTAGGGCAATCCATCACTACCAGTGCTATACCTGCCTGAGCAAATAAATCGACATTGTCCTTTAAGTAGTTGAGATTTCTTTTCCAGTCGTTCTCAGACTTAATATTGGCAATTCCAGACCAGCCACGATAGAAGAGTAATGCAGTATCCGATGGTATTGATGGCTTTAACAAAATGGCTCTTTGTACGACCGGTGCCTTTGAAAATACTCCCGACTCGCGCCCAGCATCCACCTCCAAAAGAATCGGCGTCATCGTTTGCGCAATAGACTGATTAAAACAAACAAGCGCAAAAATACCTAAAAACCATCTCATACCAATCCCCTTAGGCCCAAAACGCTTTGATTTGTGCTGCCTCGACCTTTGATCGATCATAGCCTGTACGTAGAGCGCCTGCAATCTGCTTAGGATCAAGCAAATTTACGCCCTTGGGTGTGCCCGCAACAATCCACATTGCCTTACTACCCACAGCCTCAATATCTTTAATATTTTGCGCAATCGGATGTGGAATAGTCGTGAGCACTGCGCCCGTCACGCCATCAGTCAAGGTAATGATGAGTACTCTTTTCGAGCCCGCCACTAAATCGACGTGTGCGGGGTTGGAGCAAATGCCGCCATCCATGACATAGCGCTGACCTAATAGCGTTGGCCCAACAACGCCGGGCAAAGAACTGCTTGCTGCGGCACCGTGCGCCAAAGGAATGTTGTTTTTTCTGGCAGCTTGTTGACTAACGACGATGCGCTCGCCGGTGTAGCAGTCGATACCGGTTGTATACATTCGACTAGTCGGCCAATCTTTTTTACTATCGCCCGTTAGCAATGCGGCTAGCTTTTCAAGACGATCGCCATTTAACTTATTATCAGCGGCCAATGCGGCGTGGCCAATCACTTTAAGCGTCTCCATACTGCCATCTGCTGCACTCATATTAATTTGATCAGCTCGCATCTGACTCATATTAGGTTTTGTGACTGGGGCAATTTTTGCCAGTATTTGCGGAAACTTTCCAAAAAAATCGAACTCGGATCGCAAACGTAAAAACTCACCTGATAGCAAAGATGAGCCCATATATGATCCAGCTGAAGTCCCGACCACCATTTCAGGAATTTGAACCATATCAAGCCCGGCTTCAAGGAGCCCATGAAAAAACCCGCAATACCAAGCGATATAGTATTCACCGCCACCGCCCAGCACCATCGTGCGGTCCATGCCCTTTGCTAATCTTGAGGCCATAGGTTTAGTGGCGATTGGAATTACCAAACCATCATCAGCATAGAGACTTTTAGTAATCTCATTTGCCTTGAGTTCTAAACTTGATTTTGGAAGATAGGGCTGGGCTTGAGCTGGCTCAATTGCAATTGCAGCAGCCCCAACGAGAGATGCAGAGCCCATTACAGAGGTTTTTAAGAAACTACGGCGAGAAGATTGGGTCATACTGCCTCCATGAATAGGTAGTGCATTTATAGCAGATCCTCAAACGAAAAAGAGGTCCAGCATTGACACTTCTTGGGTGCCTAAATGATTTAATTCTGCTCTCTAATGACTAAAGGAACGCCCACTTGTCCAACATAAAACATGATGAGTTTTACTGGCACAGTTCCTGTATTGCGGCCATAGTGCCATTTATCTACCAACTCAACAATCGAATCACCCTCATTCAAAATTAACTCTTTGCCATCTTTAGCAATCACCGTTAACTGTCCTTGCAAGACTACCCCCGCATTAATTACTGGGTGCTTGTGCATGGGCAATCTAGTGCCTGGCGGTATTTCATAACTCAGAATAGTAATTTCTGGATTCTGCGATGGATAAGGTGGTAGTGGAGTTCCGTCCCACTCTTTGGTAGCTTTCAGTATCTGCTTAACCTTTACTTCGCCCGAATTTTGAGCTGCCTGTTCTGGCTGGGCCAATGAAGGCAAGGAAAGCGCGATCAATAGCACTGAAATAAGATGCTTCATATTGAGTCCCAATGGAGATTTGAATCTAGAAATTCTAGTCTACAGCGGTCAAAACAGTATTTCTATCTCCAGCCTTTGGCCTGCTCAGATAAATGCTTCTTAAATATCATTGCTATTGGGGATAGCTTTTTACCCTTTGGGCTCACAATATGCCAACTAGACTCAATTGGAAATCCTTTACATCTTAAGATGGCAACCTCTTCCTGGTCAGATTTATCACCAAGAGAATATTGAGATAAAACTGCTATCCCAAGGTGGCCTATAACTGCCTGCTTAATGGCTTCATTACTTCCTAGCTCCAAGCGAATATCTGGATTGAAGTTCATTTTTTTGAAGTGCGCATCCACAGTCATTCTTGTGCCAGAGCCCTTTTCTCTGAAGATAAATTTTTCATTTTTTAAAGAGTCCAGGTCAACCGTTTTCTTCCTCGCTAAGAGATGCTCTTTGGGGGCGACCAGTAGCAAAGGGTTTGGCATAAACACTTCGTCCTCTATATCTAGATGTAGCGGCGGCTGGGACATGATGTAAAGGTCATCTAAGTTCTCTTCTAATCTTTTTACGACGCCATCACGATTTAGCACCTCCAAAGCAATATCTATTTGTGGATACTTTGCACAAAAGGTCCCCAATATTCTTGGAATGAAATACTTTGCAGTGCTAACAACTGCTACCTTTAACTTACCTTGCGTTAGCCCCTTTATGCCATGCACTTGCTGCTCAAAGACTTCCCACTCGGCAGAAATGGCTCGCGCTGTTTTAGCCAGCTCATGACCCATCTGAGTCAAATGTACTTTTCTGGCCACCACCTCATAAAGCGGCACCCCAATTGCATCCGTTATTTCCCTCAAGCCCATTGAGGCCGTTGGTTGAGCAACATGCAGCATGCGCGCTGCCGCACTGACGCTTCCAGTCTCGGCAAGTGCCATAAAGAGGCGCAATTGTCTAAACGTAATATTCATAGTTTTTTATCTATATATAAGTATATAAATATCGATTTTACTTTATACATACATTTCCCTAAGATACGGCCAAAGGACAATTGATGAATATCTTGCTAGACCCTGCCATCCTCTTTTTCATCTTTGGTATCTTTGCGGGTTTGGTGAAATCCAATTTAGAAATTCCACAGCCAATTTCTCGATTTCTTTCCCTATACCTACTCATGGCCCTGGGACTAAAGGGTGGATTTGCCTTAAACAAATCTGGCTTTACGCCTGAGATTGCCATTAGCCTTGGTTTGGCGATAACCCTCGCAATTCTGATTCCGCTATTGGGTTACAACTTTCTGAAACGCAGGCTAGATAAGCTTGATGCCGCCGCTATTGCTGCCACCTACGGATCTATTAGTGCGGTTACCTTCATTACGACTACACAGGTATTGGATCAAGCAGGAATTGGTTATGGCGGCCATATGGCTGCTGCTATGGCTTTAATGGAATCGCCAGCCATCATCATTGCTATCGTTCTTGCCAATAGAATTCGTCAGCAACGCTCTGGTAACCACAATGGACATATTTCATTAGGGAAAATACTTCACGAATCTTTTACCGATGGTGGACAACTCCTCTTACTGGGATCCTTGGGAGTAGGCTTGATATCTGGAGATTTGGGCCTCAAAGTTATGGCGCCTTTCTCCATTGATTTATTTAAGGGTCTGTTAGCTTTCTTCTTACTAGACATGGGATTACTCGCAGCCAAGAGTTTGGGAGAGCTAAAAGGAAAGCCTTCCATAAGCCTTGTTTACGCCTTCGTTGCGCCACCTACCCACGCCATGCTTGCCTTAGTTTTATGCCACCTATTCAAAGTCCCTTTAGGCGACACTATTCTTTTGATGATTTTGGCGGCAAGTGCTTCTTATATTGCAGTGCCAGCCGTATTGCGACATGCTTTACCTGAGGTAAGTCCAGCACTGTATATGGGAATGTCTTTAGGGATCACTTTCCCCTTAAATATCATTTTGGGCATCCCTATATATAGCGCCATTGCCAAATATTTTGTTTAAGAAAGTCTTTCAAGAAAATGCTCAAGCATCTAAAACCCTACGCCGGACTGAAAGCAAGCCTACTGACTCAACACGGCAAAGAGTCTGTCATGTGTCCAGAGCTTTTTGAATCCAATGGCTTGGAGGTCATGCATGTGACAGGCTATGACACAGATCAACTGGGTACTTTTACGCGAGATGTTCCAAGATATGGCTCACAACTGGATGCCGCCAGAAAGAAAGCTCGCATTGGCATGGAGTTATCCGGCGCCATGCTGGGAATTGCCAGTGAAGGGGCTTTTGATAATGATCCCTACACGGGCATGCTTCCCTGGAATTATGAATTAGTTTTATTAATTGATGACACGAGACAGATCGAAATTGTTGGATTTTTTAGCGGTCAAGCCCAAAGCGCTAATGGTCTAGTGTCTAGCTGGGATGAATTAAATGCACTTCTTTCAGAGGTTCAATTTGCCTCGCATCAACTGGTCATTCGCCCTGATGATGAATATCACCCAGAATGTCGCAAAGGCATTAAAGATATGGAATCTTTAAAAGAGGCTTATGCATGGGCAATACATCTTTCAAAAAAGGGAGATGTTTTTATAGAGAACGATTTAAGAGCCCACTCCAATCCAACCCGTATGGCTAACATTCTCAAGGCTACGCAAGATCTCTCCAGAAAAATGAATTCAGTATGCCCAGGATGCAAGTCACCTGGATTTTGGGTGACAGAAAGAAAGCAAGGCTTGCCATGTTCTTATTGCGAGGCTCCAACTAATTTACCGATAGCTCAAGTTTGGTCATGCGTGAAGTGCAATTACAAGAAAGAGGAAATCATCCCCAATCAAATGAAAGCTGACCCATCAAAGTGTCATTTCTGCAATCCTTAAATGGATCCGATTTAATCAGGCCCAATAGGGATTCATCAATCATTGGAAAAACAGTGCTTGCAAAATCCAATGCATTTATTAGCATCGCCAGAGGAGTAATACCACTAATGCCCAAGAAAAAAGATTGCAATGCATGGCGGGATGATCATTAAGTTGGTTAATTTATATATTTGATAAATAAAAACCACCCGAAGGTGGTTTTGCTGTTTATGGATAGCCTAGGATGAAATAGACCGAGGCCTGGGATATCAGATTCCGAAGGATTAATGCGCATGGCCTTTATTGTTCTTTGGCATTGGATTATTCATCATTCCCTGGTGTTGTTTCATCATGTCCTCATGCCCATCTGGATGGCAATACTCATGATCTGAACTACCACTCATTTGATGAGGGCTGTTGCCCTTGTAACCAAGGATGCTTGGATCTACCATGCCAGCAATCATGGCGATATGCCCAAAGACTAAAAATATGGCAACGCATATGGCATGAATCTTTAGTTTGCCCATTTGATCTAATGCTCGATTCACTAAACCTAGCTCTTGTAGGGCAATCCAAATCAATGGCAATCCTGCAATGACATAAGTGCTGACAGCAATGACATCAATCACCGTTCTCCATTCATCCGCCTTTGTAATGGGAATGATGGCATTAGCAACAATGTAATAAATAATGCCTATAAAGTAGATGCCAACAGCAATTCCGGCAAAACGATTGAGATAGTAAATGGCGCCGTCAAACTTACGGGTAAAGAGGATATACAGCTCAGTAATTGCCAAAGTCTCAGCCAACACAATCGGTATGGCCATAAAGATAATTAAATTCCAAGGCTGATTAACAGCCAACAACTCCATGTAATGGGTCATATTCATGATGCTTCTCCAAAATATATGCGTGACTAGATGTCACAAATCAAGCTAAGTTGTATTACAAAACTAACCTGGATTTTGGAGGCTTATAGATAAAGTTAATCATTGGCTGAAGAGTCAATGATGAGCCCGTTGAAGGCGGGGCTTGGGTTGAGGCAAGCAAAAGCTCAATGCCAACTATTGGAATGACTACCAAACCCAAACAGCACTGATAACTGTCGCTATGACAGGGCTGCTTAGTATTGGTATCTTGAGCATTATTAAGCGCCTCATCACAGTGGTGCGCAAAATTATCAGCAACGGTAACTTGGTGTTGAGGCTGATGAGCGGATAAATCAACAGGCATCACCGCAGCATGAATCAAGCTGGCAAACAAACTAAGGCAAAGAGCAATACATATCCTGTTCATTACCCTATTCTACGCCCCATCAATATAAAACCACCCGAAGGTGGTTTTATATTGCTTGATGGCCTGGGGCGTAATCGAACCGAGAACATAGGGATTTTTTGCTCTATTGCTTATTGCCGTCAGATTCGGGCATTGCGGTAAACAGTAATGTCAGCATAATAAGAACAACAAATCGAAAGGCTGCCTCAATACCATTCCATTTCTCAGATTGCCACATACAAAACCATTCGCCACCGACAACAATAAATCCAAAAAACCACAGCAACAGTCCAAGCAAACACCCGAGATAAATCCAGCTCTTAGCTCTAGAAAATGCCAAAGTAGAATTAATATTTCTCAGCATGCTCATAGCACCAACCAACAACAATATCCCCGTTAAAAATTCTACAAATATGATTATTCCGTAGGCAAGACCCCAAAGAAAGGGGTCCAAAATAGCCCGGGACTTCAAGGTATTCTCCGGAAAAACAGTATCCATTGAAAGCGTATGCTGAACAAAAGCGTAATTAGCCTCGTAATCAGCTAAATTATTAAACCCCACTAGAAGTGCGAGGGTAGCAAGCGATACGCAAATGATAATTTTAGAAATACGAAGAATATTCAACTCTGCTCACCCTGTTATTACATCAATAATTGATTCTAAAGTTTTGCCAAGAAGTGAAACGATTTTTTAAACGAGATTTGGTCAGGATCGCCTTCGATTGATAAATAGCGCATCACACTCTGATTCAAGAATGCCCCCCAATATCTGGGTTTTACTAAACCCACCACCCTTATTGATATCTTTTGCGCTAAAAATAAAAGCATCAATGCCTGATTTTTTAATGGTGCCGATGGAACTTCCAAAGACAACGCCCTGAATTCCAGCCCAAATTAAGGCACTCATACACATGGGGCATGGCTCTCCAGTTGTGTACAAAATAAGATCCGCCCAATTTTTATTGCCGTGCTGCCTGACGTAGTCATTCATGCACGCTATTTCACCGTGGAAAGTTGGATTTTCGTAGGTTGTATTAACACCTTTGGCCAGCAAGGCTCCATTGCTCGCATTCGTAATCACCGCACCAAAGGGATACACGGGATTTTGTGCCGCCATAGCTATTGCAGCGCGCATCCCCAATTCATGCTGCTTTAGCGGAATTGCATTAAAGATCCTGCTTGTTGGTGGGGCAGCTCGACTGATTCCAAAAGCCCCAATGCTACATAGGCAAATTAAGGCGCGGCGACGGTTCATGCTTTTATCCTAAATAATCTTTACCTAAGCATAATGAAAAAAACCACCCGAAGGTGGTTTTGGCGTTTCCTAGTGGCCCAGGGCGAAATCAACCAGGGCCTAGGTTTTAATCTGTGAATTAGCCTCCCTCTGTAACCTTACGTCCATTCAAGGGCATTACTGGGCGCGCATTCATTGGGAAGATTTTCTTGAACTGCGCTAATTGATCGGCTGACATTTCTACAGGCGTTTTGAGAATATAAAAAGTAACTCCTTCATTACAGCCTGGGGTAGTTAAGGAACCTGAATAACTGTAATAGGCCAACGATTTAGGAAGTAGCTTGGATACGTCAAACTTTTGCTTCATGACCACCTTGCCAACCTTAGTTGGCATCACCTCAAAAATAGGCTTTAGTGCGGCATTCTCTTTACCCTCTTGGAAGAAAATACCAATGACAGCTAATTTGCCTCTCTCAGTATCACCCTCGTTATCGCCTGGATTAATGTGGACTAAGTGGGCATTGAATGGATAACGCTTGCCATCAACAGTCTCCTCACCGGGAGCATGCATATGAAATTGCAAGATATTGAAATCATCATCTGACAGCGTTGCATAACCGCCATCTGGAAGGTCCACCTGAATGGTGTGACCATTGTTTACTACCGTAGCTTTTGAATCATGATAGAAAGTTTTCACTGGAGCACCTGCTTTCCCCAAGCCTTTAGAAGAAATATCAATTGGCGCTTGTACTTTTCCAGTTTTGCACATCGCAAATTCTGGGCTTAGATCACCCCATTTTGCTGGGCCAATATTTCCCTCGTAGCCCCACTTCACTTTGCTGTCTGCAATAGCCGATCCAGCCATCAACATCAAACTGCATGCTATAGATAATGTTTTGAAGTTCATTTTGTCTTCCGTTTAGAAAAGGGCTATTCATTTGATGGCGCTTAAACAAAACATAACATATTAATTTTTAATCTAAAAGACAATTCGCCCTCATTTTGATAGGGCAAACACTTACTTTATTGAAATTCCTTACAGAAAACAGGAGTCTGCTCGGGGAGTGTTATAGAAAAATTACCACTGGGACGAGTCCAAAGAAAAACCACCCAAAGGTGGTTTTGGTATCTCTTGGTGTCCCGGGACCGAGCTGATCAGGTTCAATGATATCTAGCTTTGATGACTCTTCAGATAATCAATGACCCATGCCGGATCACTATCACTTGGGAAAATGGGATAGTGAACTGCCTCAATTACTCCATTATTGGCAATTAAGGTAACGCGCTTTAATAATTTCATTCCAGCCACTACAAAGGTTGGCATATTCAATGCCTTTTGAAATTGATAGTTCGCATCACTAACCACCGGAAATGGGAGATGAAGTCTATCGGCCATCTCTTTTTGATACTCAGTTGTTTGAACGCTCAAGCCCACAACCTCTGCGCCCAATGCTTGAATCTCTTGATAGTGATCTCTAAATGAACAGCTTTGCGGCGTACAACCTCTTGCCCCAGGAATTTGATCCCAACCATCTGGCAAAGCAACATTAGGCCGCCCTGTCATCGGATAACAATAAATAACCAATTTACCCTTGATGCCGCCAAGATTAATAGTTTTGCCATTAGTCGTAATTAAAGAAACATTAGGTAGTTTCATTCCCTGTAGATGATTTGTTGAGCCATCATCTTCTGGAATAGGTAAATCAACAGGTAACTGATTAAGATTGGTCATAAATCCATTCTACATAAGGCAGTAGGATTTTGTGGAACAAAGAAAATGAAAAAACCACCCGAAGGTGGTTTTGGTATTTCTTGGTGGCCCGGGGCGGAATCGAACCACCGACACAAGGATTTTCAATCCTCTGCTCTACCGACTGAGCTACCAGGCCAAGAGTGGGAATTATAAATGAAACTACTCGGCAGTCTAGGAAATGCAGAAAACTGCGCTTACTCTTGGAAAAACCTTATAAATCCCAGCGAACAGGGATTTTCATCCTGTTTGTCAGAATTCTGGCATCCGCCAAAATACGCGCGGCTATTTCTCAACTTTAATTTTCCCAACAAGCTCAGCATAAAGCCCTTCCGCCTATTAATCGTACAAATATTCTGACCCCTCTTTGGAGGTGAAGCTCCACAATGGGATATCGAGAACCCCTCATCGGGAGGGGCAACAATATAAGTCAGGTCTTTTCAGGCATGAGCTCAGCACAATATTTCCACCAGCATCTTTCGGCGAAGCATTAATCTTTATGCAGTCAACGCCCTTAGCCAAACCTAGATCACGGGCCTGAAAAGTCGACCTGAGTCTCACATCAGTTATTTCAATAAGCAATGTAGGATTGGGCATCTTTTCGGTGTCGTTATATAGGTTTAGCATCTTAAATGCTTTCTTTATGTGTTTTGAGCGTCTTCAGTCGAAAAATCACGCTCTGAAAGAGTTGGCCACTCAGCATGAACTGAAGGCGTCGCTGTAAATGTTATTCCAGTTACCTGATTTTCTAGATCAACGATAGTGCTCTGAGACTCTAAATGGATTAGTGATCTCATATAAAAATTGGGCTTATCTAGTGAGTAGCCGAACAGGCCAATCGCCATCAACAAATTAATGGCTAATTTGAATTTTTCCACTTAGATCTCTCGGGGAAGAAATTGGTGCCGTCAATTATTAACACTACGCAGCGCACTACTACCAACCCCAATCCTTTGCCCAAGTATTGCAGATCTAAAGTTAATTAAAAATTTCTGGGATATTTCTTTTTGCCCAATCTGTAAAGCTCTCCTGCAGCCTAATAGACCCATATTCGGATAAATGGCCGGCATCGCGATGAAAGGGCATGCCATTCGAAAGATATGAGCAAATTCCATCTTTGCAGTACATCTCATTTTGATCAAAGAATAATGTATTGGGATTGGATTTTGATAACGACTCGGTCAACTGTTTAAAGTTTTTTTGCAAAGAATCTCTTTCGGCAATAGGGAAAGTGCAGTCTTTTGCAACCCCCCTAAATGGGGTCGAATAACACAGCTTTGGATCAAAGCTTGGCCTGAGGTGGGGGGAAAAAACAATAACCTTAATTCCTGCCGCCTCTAAAAAGTCAATACGGGATTTAATACGGGCAATGTATTGTGGGTCGGCTACTCCAAGCAAACCATCTAATATTGCATATCTTATTGAAGCCTCATCAACAATCATCTTCTCAATAAATTCTTTTTCGCGAATAGGTCGATCTCCACCGCATGGGTCATTGTTTGAGCCGATGTCCGTTTTACGACTATAGTCTGTTGCAAAGTCACATGCCCCGATGGATAAAATTGTTTGTCCCGATAAAGCTTGGTTCGCAATAAAGCCGGGATAGAGTTGATTTGCAAATGAATTTCCAAGCAAAATTACTGTTGGTTTTTTATCAGAACTCTTGATACAAAACCACCAACCATAATTATTGCTACCTTCAAATTGATAGCGCTTAAGGCAGGCATCATTTTTTACATACTTATAGTTGCGGCCCACAAATTGATCTCTAGCTTCTGCAGTTATGCCTACATTCTTTATAGAGCCCCTAAATTGATATCCCCCAGTCAAGTAAATATGGCCACCAATAAACCCCATTAAAGCAAGTGCAAGAACCAAATATCTCGTTTTTATTTTTCCCTTTAGACGTATTGGTCTCTCAACAAAATAGTAGGTTAGCCAGGCAAGAAGAATAGAAATTAAGACAATCCTTATCCTAATGTAGGAATGAGTTTCCACCCCCTCCGCTACCCTCCAAAATGCCAGTAAACTCCAATGCCACAAGTAAAGCGGGAAGCTAATTAAGCCAAACCATACTAAAACTTGATTTGATAAAATTTTTCTATTGATCCAAGAGTATGGTCCCATTGCAATAAGAAGAGTTGCGCCTAAGGTAGGCAATAAAGCCCACCAACCAGGGAATGCTGTAGAGCTTGTAATTAATGCACACCCAGCTACCAATAGCCCAATGCCAACACTTGATCCAAGAGTGGCTAGATTTCCGTGGTTTGATAGGTTGACCTTTTTTTGCAGCACCAACCATGACAATGCAGCCCCAAACAACAATTCCCAGAAGCGAGTTAGCGGAGAATAAAAATCAATAACCGCATTCTGATTAGCCATGTAAATATTTAAACAAAAGGATGCAATTCCAATAGCCAAAATAGTTTTGAAAATATCAAAACCTAAGCGCCAGGCAGCCCAAATTAAAAAAGGCCACAGGATGTAAAACTGCTCCTCAACCCCAAGACTCCATAAATGTAGAAGTGGCTTTAGCTCAGTTGAATTGTCAAAATAACCTGCCTCATGCCAAAGAATAATGTTCGAAGTAAAGCTTGCGCCGCCAAATATATGGCTACCAAGTTCCACATACTCATCAGGAATTAGGCCAAACCATCCAAATACTATGCAAGAAAAAAGGACCAAAATTAATGGTGGGAATATTCTTCTAACTCGCCTAATGTAAAAATCTTTAAAGCTGAAAGTATTATTTTGCAAATTTGCAAAAATAATTGTAGAAATCAGATATCCGGAAATAACGAAAAAAATGTCTACCCCTATAAAGCCGCCCTTTACCGACTTAGGATAAGCATGAAAGGCGACAACCAATAAAACAGCTATCGCTCTAAGCCCATCAATATCAGGACGATATTTTGGATGCACTTGACTTTGCTCGATATTTTTTGACATGAGTAATTTTAGATTAAATGCCAAAAACCTCGGCAGAATTGGCCTAGGGGCCGTTATTTCCCAAGGGCATAAAAAGATCTTTCTATCGCATTAAGCATGGCGCCCTAATACCCAAAATAAGCCCTCTACAATCTTTGCCATCTTTTTGCACCTAAGATACGTTCGACCCTAATATGGAATGTACTCTAGAGGATTGCCCGGCCTATATTGCTCAATCATTTTTATATATGCCCACTCAATATCATTTGTATATCTTAGTGTGTCGAATAGCTTACAAGTAATGCGCCCACTCTCAAGGTGACCTCTTATTTCAGCCAGTATCCGTGGATTACTTGCCCCAACACGACTGGCGAATGAGCTGCCCATTAATGTAATAACAGAGAGGCCAGCCCATAGCTCTGTCGATGCCATTCGGGAAATATTTGAAACTGCTGAAAGCCACGAGATTCGGCACTTGAAGGGCGGCGGGTCGCAACCAGCTTAGGCCTAATGTGCAGAGCTGTTTTAGCCCTCCATCCTAACTTTTCAATCCTCTGCTCTACCAGGCCAAGATTAAATTTTATAAATGAAACTGTGATGAGCCCTCTAAATCTGAAAAATCCTGCCTTCTTCGCTTGGGTCCCTATAAATTCTATTTATTTGCGATGGGTTTTCCTACGCAATATCGTTCGATACATATAGGACATAAGTTAATTAAAACAGCGCTAAAGCGTCTAGAACACTCCGAAAAATAGAATCAAGCTTCTTGCAAATGATCGACCTCAAAACAGGTTACCTGAGGCTCCGTTGTAAATCCATCTTTTATCTGAGATTGGATCGTAGGCAGCAAAATGCTATTTAAAAACTTTTCCCAAGACTCTTTGGAGTCGTGAATTGCAACAACTGACCAGCCTCCATTAGATGGTCCGGCAGCATGATATAGCTGCCCAGCTGGAAGATTGGCGCCACCATTCGGATGCACCACTGCAATTTCAGCATCATATTGAGCTTTTGTTCCGCCTGGATAGAAAGTAACAATGCAATACGCCATGATGATTTCCTTTTGCTGATGGAATAGTTAACGTTAATAATAATAGCAGCAGCACGCCGAGCAATAGGTTGACATTAGTCAGGAAGCTATACATATAGTGCCGCAAAATAACCAATCTATTTACTAAAAGTAGCGTTACAACCAATATCCCCGCATCTAAACCTTCGAATAATTTGAGGCAAGGCACTTAATTAGAAGAGGGTTAATCAAACTATCTAAATGTGTCTGACTGATGCTACTCTTACTTTAATTTGTTAATCGAATGAAGGAAGCGTCATGGATCTTAGTCACTATCCCCGAATCCGTTGTGGTCATTGGCCTACGCCGCTTGAGCCTATGCTGAACCTGTCCTCTGAATTGGGCGGCCCTGCTTTATGGGTCAAGCGTGATGACTGCACTGGATTATCTACGGGTGGCAATAAAACTCGTAAGCTGGAATACCTCCTTGCTGATGCCCTAGCTAAGGGTGCTGATACGGTGATTACGCAAGGCGCGGTGCAATCAAACCATGCCCGCCAAACTGCTGCTCTGTGCGCCAAACTGAAACTTACTTGCCATATTTTGCTGGAAGACCGCACGGGTTTCGAAGACGAGGCTTATCGACTCAATGGCAACGTACTGTTAGACCGCCTTCATGGCGCTACCGTATCTTCAAGGCCAGCCGGCGCAAATATGCAAACTGAAATGGAGATTTTTGCTGAATCATTAAAAGCCGCAGGCAAAAAACCGTATGTGATTCCTGGCGGCGGGTCTAATCCGCTCGGCGCCTTGGGTTACGTCAATGCAGCATTGGAAATCACCTACCAGATGAATGAGGTGGGACTTAAGGCTACTCACCTAGTGCTCGCAACCGGCAGCGCAGGCACGCATGCTGGACTGATCGCCGGACTAAAGATACTCAATAGCTCTCTCAAAGTCATTGGCTTTGGTGTGCGCGCACCCAAAGAGAAACAAGAGCAAATGGTCTATGACCTTGCCTGTCGGACTGCCGCAATGCTTGGACATGAAGGGATAGTCCAGCGCGAAGATGTTTTTGCAGACTGTAACTATGTAGGGGCAGGCTACGGCTTACCCACTGAAGGCATGGTTGAGGCTGTAAAAATGCTGGCTCAAATGGAAGGCCTTTTATTTGACCCGGTCTATACAGGCAAAGGTCTCTCCGGCTTAATTGATTGGGTTCGTCATGGCCGCTTTACTAAAGATGATACGGTGATTTTTTTACACACCGGCGGCAGTGCTGCTTTGTTTGGCTATCCCGAAACGTTTGCGCTAGAGGGCTATGAAACTTAAGCGGCCTTTTCATAAAGAGCTGTTTAGCCTTTCAATCTTGTGCTCTAGTGAATATGGGCAAACCGCTGACTATCTGACCCTCCTGAGGACCTCAAGGATTATTACGTAAGCCACTTGTCGCAATCTGAGTGGCTAGTTGCTCTGCTTGCTTGGCAATGGCGCTAGCGGCAATCACATCACCCACACTGCCCATAGTTGCAGGTCCAATCATCCATAAGGTATTCCAGCTTTCGCCTAATGCATGGAGAACTCTAAAGTTTTCATCAACGGCGATCCCATGCCCCAAAGGATCAGGAATGGCCAATCGATCTTCATTCAATCTCCTGAGCAGTGGATCTGATGCAACACCGGTGCAATTAATCATTCGATCTCCCTGAACTTCAAGACCATTTGCTAAGAGCGCCCTCACATTAGTTTCTGAGTCTTCGATTTCTTTAGCTCGCCCCAATACAAACTGAATCTGCTTGTTCGATCTAAGCTGCTCATATGCAACGATGGTTTGTGGGGATGCTCTAAAGCGATACAAATTCCATAGCCATCCAAGTCGTTTAAATAAGGATCGTTTTTGATATGGTGAAAATTGTTGCCAAATTGTATTTAAGTTGGGCCTTAACTCCTCCCAAGCGCTCTGCCACTCTGGACTTGTTGTCGGCGCAGACGGTAAATAATTTCGCATAAAGCGAACCAACTTAGCTGGGGTTAAATTCTGCGGCCAGCTAGGCTGAGACTTTCTTTGCCAATTTGCCTGAGGCGGTGGAAATACTGCGCGTGGACTGATTACATGAATCATGCCTAGATGATTGCGCTCTACCAAGGTACTAATAACGTCTAAAGCCGTTAATCCTCCGCCAAGCAAAATAACATTCTCTTGAGGACCAATAGTTTGCAGGCCAGACCCCGTCCATGGGTTTTCAATAAGGCGCGATGGAAGTGCAGCGGTCTTGGGCTTGCTTACTTCACAGGGCCAGGTGGGAGGCGGATTACCGGCGGCGATAATCAATTGCTGCGCACTTAATACACTGTGATCATCCAGTGAAAGGCACCAAGCCCCGTCTGTTCCGCTAATACTCAGCACTCTAGCTTTAATGTGCTCTGGTTGACTTAATGGAGACTCTTGCTTGATGAGCCCGGCAACATAGCGCCCGAAATCTTGTCGTCGATAGAAATATCCTGCGTCAGTCTTGGCATGTGGATCATTTACATATTCTTGAGCCCACCTTGAAAAATGCAAGGGATCATCCGAAAAAATGATTGGTAGATCTTCGCGGACATTGAGTCGAAAAAATGGACTGTCGCAACCATAAGCATTGCCTTTACCCAGCTCCCCCGGACCAATTACCAACATTGATGAGGGCGCCACCCCTACGCGCAAGAGATGCGTCACCATCGCCGCCGCAGCAAAGCCATCCCCAATGATGACGACTTCTTTCATGATGGACATTTTTAACTAACAGCGCCTTAAATTGAGAATGCAGGAATCTTAATAATACGAGGGGGCGGCCAAGCTGATCTAATCTGAATCAAGCATTGTCCTGCAAGCTACTAACGCACTAGCTTGCCAAGCTCAGCAAGCAAATTGACAGCCTTGGTGCTTGGCGCCAAGTATTTGACTCTGCCATCAACCTTATCTTGCAAAAGATGAATCACTTTTTTAGCAACCAACTTTTTAATAATGCCGTGGATAGTTGCAGGCGAGGCTATAAAGCTCATGTCCAGCAATTGCTTCACCCTTAACGGGTCTTTCTTCAGAAATTGTCTCGTGATGATGCGCAAAACCAAGCACTCTTTTGCCGAGAGATTGCATTTGTTACGCATGGCATCTCTACGATCCACAAAATCGAGATAAGCAAGGATATTTTTGGAGCTAGCGTTTGTAATAACCATAAGTCATTTTTAACACTTAATAGTGAATTGCCCTTGTCTTTGGTCAATTTTATCGATCCAAGAGCTTGGTACTTACCCTTATTTGTCGGTAGTTTGAGTGGCTAGATATCGCCTAAAGCGGAAAAAATTTTTAGCAAATATAATGAATATAGTTTTTATAACAATTTTATGCTTAAAAAATTATTCAACTTCTTTTTTGAACCGAGAAGCTCTTTTGTCGTTGAAGAGATTGATCCCATTAGAAATATAGTGATATTGGAAGATAAGCAGTTTGGTATTCGGACTGAAGTTAACATTGGCGAAAAAGCACTCAAAGAAGTAAAAATAGCGGGGCCTTATTGCGTAATACTTCACTACCAAGATGGCAGTACCAAAAAGGTCCGATTTATGAAATGAGCTAACTTGGAATTTGTTTTAGGGAGTAATGCTTAACCGTAAATATGCCGCAAAAACAACCAAGTGAATAATGCCTTGGGCAAATGTGGCTCTACCCATAGATATTGTCATTATGCTTAAGATAAAGGTCAGCATTAAAAAGACTAATGATTTTGCATCTAGGCCAAGGGTAAGGGTTATCCCAAATACATAGGAAACAATTGCCACCACCGGAATAGTAAGGCCGACACTGGCCAAACCCGAACCAAAGGCCAAGTTAAAGCTGTTTTGCATTTTGTTATCCATAGCCTGTCTGATCGCCGTGAAAGACTCCGGCAACAAGACTAAACAAGCAATCAGAATGCCGACTACTTCGTGAGGCGCTCCAATGGCTTGAACTCCAGCCTCAATAAAGGGAGCCAGCTCCTTAGCCAACACAATTACCGCTATCAATGTAATGATGAGCGCTAAGCCGCTGATGATGGTTTTCTGATTACTTGGCTTGGGATGCAATTTTGAGCCATGCATCGCGTGGTCAAAGACAGGCGCCAAAAACAAGGTCTTGTGCCGAATAGTCTGAGCATAGACATAGGTTACATACAAAATAAAACACGCTATTGCAGCCCCTCGAAGCTGTACAAGGTTGTAATTGGGGCCCGGTGTACTAGTAGTGTAAGTAGGCAATACAAAGGCTAGTGTGGATGAAGTAATTAGAAGCGCCAATGCAATATTGCTTCCCTCGGGCTTAAATACCGTTTCGTGATGCTTAATAGCGCCTATTAATAAACTCACGCCCACTATGCCATTACAGACAATCATGATGGTGGCGAAGATTGAGTCTCGCACAACCGCTTCGCTACCAGGACTTCTGCTTAATAAAATGCTGGCAATCAGCGCCACTTCAATCACAGTAACAGCAATGGCCAATATCAATGTTCCATAAGGTTGGCCAACGCGATG
>JAXIUI010000024.1:0-30956 GCA_034680725.1 Polynucleobacter sp. | reverse complement strand
CATCCCACTCTTTTCTGATTATTTTTATAGTCGCCAGTTATTGGATCAAATCAGGAAATCCCTTGATCATCATGTTGATTTATCCCATCTGCGCCTTTTCGATATCGCTTATTGAAGAAATAATAGAAAAGTCTTTAGCCACAACAACAAAGTAAAAAAATTACCCATCTAGACGGCAGATCCATGCTCAGAATAAATATGTTGATGCATTGTTAGTCTAAGCTCTAACTCACCATACAATAGATCAGAATGAGAACGCACTTATCCAGGCTGCATAAAAAAGTATCCATACTTTTTTGCCTTTTTCTTTCAACAATTGCCATGGGGTTTGAGGTCACTGATGTCCAAAGTGAGTACAACCTGATTCACGATGTTCAATATGTTGTGAGTGCAGATAAGAGTTTTGATCCTAGAGCCCTCAATGCTAGTAAGCAAACAGAATTATTTAAATCAATTCCAACTACAGACCAGGCACTTAATCTTGGTTTTGTTACTGGCTCTGTATGGCTAAAAATTACCTTAAATAGAAGCCCCACTGCAACACCACATTGGATTTTAGAAATTCCATATTTAGGTATCGATCTGGCTAATCTCTATCTCGAGGATGGCCAAATTCTCAAAAATGGCGCGGCAGTAGATGTAAAGCAAAGGCCTTATTTTTCTAGGTACTATGCATTCCCAGTTGAGTTGAGCGAACAAGCAAAAATATTTTATTTAAAAATAGAGTCAAACTCTCCGATTACCATTCCCCTGCGAATTGCAGAAACCAATAGCTTTAACCAAACTCAATTTTCTGAAAATTTATTTCAAGCTCTATATTACGGTGGTCTTTTAAGCCTTTTATTCTATAACCTAGTGCTCTTTATCATTATTAAGGATAAAAAATATCTCCTGTATTCATTGTTTGCCGCCGCTACTGGATTGGGGATTTTTGCTGGCAATGGCTATGGTCGAATGTATCTATGGCAAAACTCAGCAAATTGGGATCAAATTTCGCAAAGCACCTTGCTTTGCCTAGCTGGCACTTTCGCACTTCTATTTACCATGCGTTTTTTACGTGCCAGTCAAACTGCACCCATTGCAAATAAGCTAATGGGATTAATGTCCCTGATTTACATAGTATTAGCAGCCAGTTTTATTTGTACCCTATACCTTCCCATTCCGACAACACCAATTTATCTTGTATTTTTTATACTCTCCCTTGCCTCTCCTGGCATAGCTCTCTACACCAGCGTAAGAACTGTAATGGCTGGCGTTAATAGCGCTAGTTTTGCAATATTGGGATGGGGCGTGTTTTGCCTTGGTACTGCAGTAGCAACACTTCGCCTACTCACATTAATTCCAAACAATACCTTTACGCTTTATGCATTGCAAATTAGCTCGGCAATTGAAATGCTCCTATTTGCATTTGCATTAGCACACCATTTTCAAGCAGAACAGGAGCAAAAAACAGAGATTCAAGAGGATCTTCTTAAGTCCAAGGAAGAGGCATTAGCAGCGTCCCGACTGTCGGAGGAGCGCCTGGAGATTGCTGTAAATACTCGCACAGAAAGATTGCAGAAATTACTGTTAAGTGAGCAGCATATACGGGAGCAATATGTAAGATTCGGCGCCATGATTGCACATGAATTTCGTAATCCATTGAATATTATTGGCGCACAAACTACCTTATTAGAGCTTGATTTAAATACAAGTCCAGATAAGGTTCTCGCGAGGACCTCAGTCATTCATGGTGCGGTAACCAGATTAACTCGTCTATTTGATCAATGGCTTGAGAGCGACAGATTAAGCCACGCCGACAACCAGATTCATGTCCAAGCAATTGAAGTCAATGTTTGGCTTAAAACCTTAATTGACCTCTATCGAGAATATTATTCAAGCCATCAAATCAACATTGCCATGCAATTGCACCCAGTACAGATAGTTGGAGATGACCATCTATTGCAAATTGCTATTCTGAATCTAATTGAAAACGCATGTAAATACAGCGCATCAAATTCGCAAATTGAAATCGGCCTCAAGTTTGATGACTATGCCGTTGGAATTTATGTGAAAGACAGTGGCTGCGGTATACCGCTTCAAATGCAAGAAAAAATACTAGAGCCATACATCAGAATAGATTCGAGCAAAGATACCCAAGGAGTTGGTCTAGGGCTAGCCTTTGTTAAACGGATTATGGAAGCACATGATGGCCGCATAGAAATTCGCAGCCAAGAAAATATAGGGACAGAGATCACCCTATGGTTTCCAGAGAGTATTGCTTAAGAATCTAACTCCGGCGAAGTAACATCAATTGCATCGTTAAACGCGTACCCCACTCCATAGACAGTCGAGAGAGGAAAATTCTGAAATCCTGCATCCTCCATTTTTTTTCGTAGTCTTGAGACCATCGCCTCAAGCCTACGAATATCATAAGCATCTGGAGAAAATCCAAGTGCACGAATAATGGTTTGTCGACGCACTGCGAGACCCTCCAAACCAACAAAGCATTTCATAAAAGTCATTTCTTTATGCGTCAACTCAATATCATCGTCTGTAATATTTTTTAAGGTCCAAGCCTTGCAATCAAGTAACCAAGCTGGATATTTCGAGGAAGGCTTAATATCAATTCGACGTGAATATCTGCGAGCAATCGATACGAGCTCATTTATATCAACTGGCTTTACTAAATAATAATCAGCATCGAGGTCAAATGCCCGAATTCTCTCTTCAGCATGACCCATACCCGTTAAAAATATAGTTGCCTTTGCGCTACCTCTTAATGGCTGTCGAAGAATTTCAATTCCATCGCCATCAGATAGCGTTCTGTCTAATATCAACAGATCGCACTGATTCAATTCAATCCAAGCGTAGTAAGAGGCCAGAGATTCTACGGTATCAACCTCGAATCCCTCAATGATTAATATCTCCTTCAGGGCCCTACTAAAATCCTGCTCATCCTCAACTATTAGAATTTTCACTGAATTTATCTGGCTATTTATTTGTAATTTCTCAATACTAATGAGCTTTTTACTGATTCCTAATAAATGTCAGGATTAGTCAGTAATTGGCATATAGATTAGAAAAAACTAGGAGTTTTAAAGAGGGGAGTCCTAGGGTCAGCTTTATAACACTTCGGCTTAATTAATCGCATTGTTGACAGCCCATTTGAGAATACCACTCAAATATTATCTCTCACCCAATGACTCGGAAAAAGTCTTAGTTAGAGGCTTAGTCAAATACGAGAGTACTGAGCGCTTACCGGTTTCAATATCAACTGTTGCTGTCATCCCAGGTCGAACCTCTATCTCCTGCGATTTATTTCCTTTGAAATCTTTTTCAGCAATACTGATCTTGACGCGATAGAAAGACACGGGGCCTGCCTTAGTCTCTTCGCTCAAGGTATCAGCACTTACATAAGTCACCTTGCCGTTCATGCTTCCAAAGATTGCATAATCGTACGCGTCGAGCTTCACCTTGGCTGGCAATCCCGACTTGATACTTGCCATATCAGCAGGCTTTACCTTAGCCTCTACGATGAGGTCAGATTCCGTCGGGAGAATTTGCAAAATTTCGTCTCCCTGGCGAACCACTCCCCCAAGCGTTGTCACTTTGATGCTTTTTATAATGCCAGTTGCCGGCGCAATAATGTCGGTGTGATCTAAAAGCTCTTCACGATCAGCCAAAACCTGCTCCTGGGTGTTCAAATCTTCCTGAGCTTTATTAAGCTCAGCACTAGCATCCTGTAGATATTTATTTTCAACCGTAGCATATTGATTACGTGCTTCATTCGCAGCCCGCTTTAAACGCAAGATATCGGTCTTGCTGATATCGCCATACTTCTCTAAGGGTAAGTTCATTGCCAATTCTTGCTCAGCAAGCTGTACATTTTCCTTCAGAACCTTCAATTGGTAATTTAGGGCCTTTTGCTTCTGCTGATACAGATTCATTTGGGTTTCAACTAGCTCCGGATAAGACTTTTGTAGCGCGGGGCCAAACTCCAGATCTTTTCTACCCAGCTCAGCCTGCAGGCGAGCAACCGTCATACGCAAAGCCATCACCTTTCCTCTACTCTCGGTAAATGAGGCCAATGCCCTATCTTTCTCCAAGACTGCAATCACTTGACCGGCCTGAACCTCATCACCCTCATTTACTTTCATTTCCGCCAAGATTCCACCATCTGCAGCCTGTACGATTTGGGAGCGTGAATTAGCAATTACCTGACCCTGAGCGTGGACTACTTGTCCAATTTTAAAAAGGCTGGCCCATAGAAAGAAAATTGCCAGCATTAAGATAAATACTCTTAGCAAGATACGAGGGGTTCTAATAGCAGAGTGGTCTGAAAGATCAAATATCTTTTCAGCGCTAGATTCAAATTGAAGCCAAATTTTTTGGGCTCCTGGTTGCATTTTTTTCAACCAGCTCCGGGGCAATGAATTCAATGGATTTTTCATGAAACAACTCCAGAATTAGGAGCCTGCGGCTTATTTTGTGCCTGTTGATTTTTGATACTTTCTTGCAACTTAGCGATGATGGAATCACGCGGTCCATCCAAGATCACTTGATTGGAAGAGACAACAATTAAGCGATCAACCAAGGTGAGTAAGCTAGGTTTATGGGTTACCAATATCATCGTGTGGTCTGATTTGATAGCTTCGCGAAGAACATTAATACAACGACGCTCAGTTTGATCATCTATGGAGGCAGTAGGCTCGTCAAGCAACCAAATTGAAGGGTTGCTTAGCAATAAGCGAGTCAAAGCAACTAGCTGACGCTGACCACCTGATAGACCTTTACCACCCTCGGCAATACTCAAGTCCAAGCCTTTGGGATGATTGTTGATGGCAACGAGAAGACCGGTCTTCGCCGCAGCATTTCGAATCTGCTCGTCACCAGGATCGGGCGTGCCAATTAATAGATTTTGGCGCAAAGTACCACTAAAGAGGCGATGTTCTTGCTGTAAATATCCAATCTGATGAGAAAGCAAAGCACGGCTGATTTGATCAATGTCTAAGCCATCCAAAAGAATGCGCCCCTCGTTTGCCCGATACATCCCAGAGAGCAAACGCAAAAGTGTTGATTTTCCAGAGCCAATGGGGCCGATAACGCCAATCTTTTCACCTGCGCGGATCTGCAATTTTGAAATGGCTAAGGCTTGTGGAGCGCCGGGATATGCAAATCGAACTCGCTCAAGATCGTAATCGCCATGAATATTCTCTGGCGTTAAGGGTCTATCCACCTGATGATTATCAGTCTCCAGGGCAAATACTTTTTCTAAGCCGTCTAAGGCCGCCTTTGCATGAGCTCGTTGCACCATCAAACCCGGTATTTGAGCAATTGGCCCTAAAGCTCGGCCACTTAAAATGGAGCAAGCAATCAAGGAGCCCATGGTTAAATTACCTTCGGCAGCAAAGTAAGCGCCAGTAGCCACCAACCCTACATAACTTATTTGCTGCAATACGGCCGCAAAATAGCCACTCTTTTCGCTAATGCTCCGATTGACTAGCTCATGTTTGATCGCCTCATCAACCACATCAAGCCAGCGAGATAATGTACCCCACCCCCCGCCTCCAGCCTTGATAGTTTCAGCACCTTCAATAGCCTCGACCAAGATACCTGTCTTCAAATTAGCGGCCGCTGTTGCTTGCTTGGCATGGTAATCAATCTTCTTGCGCATCACGATGCCCATGGCAATAGAGATCACCAAGAAAAATAATGGCACCATAGCAACTAATGGATTACCAATAAGCGCTATAAGAATTACAAACAAAATTCCAAAGGGTGCATCTACCAATGCATAAAAGGTAGTGGCCGAAAGAAATGCGCGAATCGTCTCATAGCCACGGATTTGCGAAGAAAGGGATCCCACGGTACCTGGCAACTGATCCAGGCGAATATGCAAAAGACGGCTAAAGATATCGCGCGATAGACGACTATCGATATCAACTACAGCATGCTCCATTAGATAGGAGCGGATGATCTTTAAAACCAATTCAAATACTATCGAAATCCCTACGCCTAAGGTCAGAACCAATAAAGTGGAATAGCCTTGTGACGGAATAACACGGTCATACACTTGCATTGAATACAAAGAGGTGCCTAAGGCGAGCAAATTAATCACAGCCCCTGCGATAGCCCCTTCGATAAAGGTCTTCTTATGGGCTAAAAATGCTTTCTTAAAAATTTCTTTAACGGGATTTTGATGATTTTCATTTTGCGCTTCAGGCAATATCAGTCTTGCCACCCTAAAATGACCATCGTGCGCATTGCGCTGCAATAACTTGCCGCATTTATCAACCAACCAGTCACCACTTGGCGTTTGAGAGCGAATTACCACCCAACCTAGATCAGAAAACCAAGAAATAGCTGGTAAGCGGGCTGGATCAGGCTGCTCATGCCAATCAAGGGCGTCTATGCCAGACTCTAGAGCGACCATACGGAGATGCTCTTGCCAATTTTCGAGCTTGGTATGAGCAAGCTCAGCTTCATACTTTGTGGTTGCCTGATGCAGGCGCAGTCGATCAATAACCCTGCCCTGGAGCTTGGCAGTAGTGTTGATCGCAAAGGTCAATGACATAATGATTGCGGACGACTGATCAGACTCTGGAATATTGGCCACTGTAATCATTTCTGGGTCGATGGGGAGGATTGAGTTATCTCAAACTGTGAGGTGCCGTTAATGTACACAAGCAATCTGCGGCTTGATGCAATTAAACTTGCTTCCGCATCAGCTAACTGAACTCTCGTTTGAGCACGTTCACGTACTGCATTCATCAGATCAAGCCAGCTTTTACGTCCAACTAAATACTGCCGATCATAAGATGCGCTGATATCTCCAGACAACTCTACTGACCTTTGTAAGTTCTCTTTTTTAAGCAAGGCAAAATCATGCTCGTTATATTCCGCATTGAGCTTATCAGTCAAATCACGCTTTGCAGTATCCACGCCAATAAGCGCTCCCCTAGCCCTATCTAGCGCTGCGCTAGAGCTTGCTATAGAGGATAAGCCACCGCCAGGTGCATAACTCACAACTAATCCATATAAATCATAACCTTGTGCTCCGGGTAGATAGGCATTACCAATCTGTCGCTGAGCCTGAAAAGAAACTTGAGGTAAAGCCTGAGCTCTAACCTCTTTTGCCTCGGCATCAGCAACTTCAGCTTCATACTTAAACCGCTGTATTGCAACGCTATTAATAAGTCCCCGTGAAATGCCTTCACTCTTATTGGGTACAGGCACCTTACCTTCAGTTTTGGAAATTAAATCAGCACGCTTAACAGGCATCCCAGACAATTCACTAATCGTTGTCAAAGCACTCTCTTCTGCTGATTTTTGTGACTCCAATTCAGCGCGCGCCTGGTGAAGACGCGAAATACCGAGATCCTTATCAGCGCCTGAGGCAACACCTTGCTCATATCGACGAGTAATCAAACCAACAAACTTGTCATGTAGTCGCACACTCTCTTCTAAAGCTTGAATTTTGAGCCAGGCCCTCAGCCACTCTCCATAACTGGTAATAAGCCGCTTGCTGACATCTTCGCGCGCCTCAAGAAGAGAAAAGTCTGCGGCACTCAAGCGGGCATCAGCTTTGTTGTAACCAGCAATAAGGCCACCACCCATAAATAATGGCTGGGTAATTGAAATATTGGTAGCAGGTAGATTGCTAGTGCCCTGCCCGTTATAAGCAACTTGATTCCGTTGAGTGCCAACGGAAGGGCTTGGTAAAAACCTTAACTTAGCTGCAGTCATATCGGTTGATGCCGCATCCTTATAAGCCTGCTTCGAAAGGACGGTTGGATAGGTTTGTAGGGCCTGGGAAATCAACTCATCGAGCGTAATCGCTGAGGTCGACTGAATGCCACCCATCAAACTAAATGAAACCATGAGGAACGTCAATTTCAAGAAATGCACTCAGTTAACCCCATGTAGGACAATGATTAGAATCCTGCCCGCCTATAGCTGACATGACTATTCATTGTAAAGCATTGAAAAACAGCCAAATTGATACATCTTCGCATCTCGCTCCGCTTGAAATTACCAATCCTGATGGATTTCTCCCCATACTCAAAGATGATGAAAATGCGGCCAGGGGTTGACTAGAGGCTCGGTTTCAGCCCAAACAGAGGGTGAAACTAGCGCTATATAAAAGTCTATCCATAGGTGAACAAAGCATTTTCTTTGAGGGCAAAACAAGATCATTGCGCTTTTGAGATTAAGTCATCTAGCAATTCGATTAAGTCAAAGTAGGACGACTCACAATCAACCGGTACTCTCTGACTCAGCACTTTTTCACGCATAGTATTTAAGCGGGCTAATACCTGTTGTTTGCGAACAGAATTTTCTTGCGCTTGGGCTAATTCACCCTCAATTGCTACACACTGTCTCCAAATATAGGATAGTTGATTGTCATATCTCACTTTTCGTAAGCTCACATTGATCTTAGAAAGTGGATAAGCGATAGCGAATAAGCCTAGTAGAACTAACCACATTCGCTCAACAAAACCCCCTAACCAAAATGGCAGATACCGCAAAGACGCAGGAAGACCAAAATCATAGTACTGGGTAGCTGCATTGCTAATAGGGATGGTTGTATCGATGTATGCAGGAAACTTTTCCTCATTGCTAGTATATAAATTGTTCGTTACGCGTTGCGCATCCTTAGTTGCCATCAACAACATCATCTGTAGACTAGGATGAACTCCCTTACGCACTGCCAATGTTGTAGGCGTTGCTAATAGAGCAATATCCCTCGATGGGATTTGCTTGGCAACATCAATTGATGAGGCTGGCAGCATAACCACTTTAACGAATGGTAAATTTTTATCGTAAGCTACCGCATGGGTTAACTCAAAAATGGCAGCTGATGGCTCATGCAATAGGCGATTCACAACTGGATCAATATGAGGATTCACATTAATTACCACATCCAACTTACCACTTAAAAAGTCCGTTAGATTGTTTTCATAGGTATCAGACTGATAATGGGGATCAGCATCAATATCAATACCATTTAAAGCAAATAGTTGCTTTGCTACCGCCCAAGTTCCAGAATCTTTATGGCCCAACCCAACCTTTAGTTTGGCTAAATCCTTAAATCGATCGAGCTTTCTCTCAATACGCTTGTTGTAAAAGATCCAGACGGGCTCATAAGACACGCTGCCAAGAGATTCAATACTCTCGGCCAATCTTGTATCTAGAACACCACCTTGAATAAAAGCAGCATCAACACCGCTGCTAGGGTCAGTTAATAGCAAGGCACTTTGTTTTGAGTTTTTAGCCTCTTGAGTGCTTAAATCTATACCCTTTTCTTTCAAATAAATCTGCTGGTCTCTGGCAATGAGGGCATACCCAGAATCCGAACCCGTAAACGCAATGCGAACAATGTGAGGGGGTATGGGGTTAATAAAGTAAAGACTACCTACAAACACCATAAGCAGAACGAGAACCAATATCCTGTTCTCAATAAATAGCTCTTTAAGGGCAATCAGCTCATCTCGAACCACCAATAGCAGATAATTTTTCTCAAACATTCGCTTCATCATTAGAAGAAAGGTGTACACACAACCCTAAAAATCAAAAACCCCTCAAAATGAGCTAGGATCCTGGAGTCTATTGAGTGATGGCTGATTTTACCTTTAAATAACCTCAATTAACACTTGAAAACTGACCAAATCTTGCTTTTGGCAGCGCAATAAATACACAGTCACATTAAAATAGCTTCATGACTAAGATTCCTGAACTTCTAGCCCCAGCGGGCAGCCTTTCAATGCTCCGTACTGCCTTTGATTTTGGTGCAGACGCGATTTATGCTGGCCAGCCTCGCTATTCACTGCGGGTTCGCAATAACGACTTTGGCAGGATTGAAGTTTTGAAGCAAGGTATTGATACCACCCATGAATTGGGTAAGAAGTTTTACTTGGTTTCGAATTTATTGCCACATGGTGGTAAGACGCGTACTTATATTAAAGATATGGATCCCGTCATTGCATTAAAGCCAGACGCTTTAATCATGTCTGATCCTGGATTGATCATGATGGCTCGTGAAGCATGGCCAGATATGCCTATCCATCTATCAGTCCAAGCCAATACCGTCAATGGCGCTTCAGCAAAGTTCTGGCGCTCTGTTGGCATTAGTCGTGTGATTTTGTCTCGCGAGCTATCTTTTGATGAAATCGAAGAAGTTCGCCAAGATTGTCCTGAAATGGAGCTTGAGGTATTTGTGCATGGCGCGTTGTGCATTGCCTATTCAGGTCGCTGCTTACTTTCTGGCTATATGTCGCATCGTGACTCCAATCAAGGCGCATGCACCAATGCTTGCCGCTGGGACTATAAAGTTAAACCTGGCCAGCAAAATGGCAGTGGTGATGTAGTGCTACTTCAAGAAGCTCGTCGCCCCGATGATTTGATGCCAATGGAAGAAGATGAGCATGGCACTTACATCATGAACTCCAAAGATCTACGAGCGGTTGAACACATTGAGCGCCTCACCAAGATGGGCGTTGACTCTTTTAAGATTGAAGGTCGCACCAAGTCACCCTATTACGTTTCGCGCACCGTGCAATCCTATCGAGCAGCAATTAATGATGCGGTTGCAGGCAAACCATTCAATACCGCTCTTTTGGGTCAATTAGAGGGCTTAGCCAATCGCGGTTATACCGATGGCTTTTATGAGCGCCATCATGACAAAGAGTACCAACTCTATATGCGTGGCTACTCTTTATCAGGACGAAGCTTATATGTTGGGGAGACTTTAGATATTGATCCAACTAGCGGCCGCGTTAAGGTAGACGTTAAAAACCGCTTCTCCGTTGGTGACAAACTAGAGATTATTGAACCAAACGGCAACACCGATATTGTCCTGACTGAAATGTGGAATATGAATGGTGAGTCTATAGATGTTGCACCCGGATCGGGGCACTTCGTCTGGATTCAATTGCCAATCAAAGGTAAACGTGCTTTTATTGCCCGCTATACACAAGAGCCTGCTCCAGTAGAGGCAGGTTCCTCTTGTAGCAATTGCTAAACTAGCAAATTACTACTGTTAACAATTTTCTATACCCTGCTAGGGACCTTAGTATAAAACGCCTGTTTCAAACATAATCCTGGCTTGATTAGTAGCGTTTCCGAGAGATCCAAAAGCTTGCCCATCAGCTACATTGATTGCCTGCACATATGACAATTCACCGCGGACAAAAAAACGCTGATATTGGTACGTAGGCGTAATAGTTGCAGACCACGCCGCACTCCCTGCGCCATACAACAGATTGGGAGAATTGGAGTTAACCCTTCCGGCGGAACTAATATACTCAAGACGAAATGGCAAAGTTACCTTATGTAATTCTTGAGTAAAAAAACGATAGTTAGTTAAGATTGCAGCGCCATAGGTATGAGCGCTTGACAAAATTCCGATTGATGGATTTTCGGGAACCAGAGTGTACTGTAAATAAGGGCTTATGGACCATCGATGAGAGGTGCGAGTATAAATTGCATTGAATATTTGAGAGTTATTTTGATTCTTAGGCGTAATAAAAGTATCGTCTGAATTTGCCTTAATTGCACCAGCCCAACTGAGAGTCATATTTTCCCCATCATTGAATTGGTGATTTACTGATGCCCCCATCCAGCTTAATTGGTTGGAATAAAAACCATCATTGAAGGTGATGGCAGAACTTGTAGATCCCAGCTTATAAGATGCTTGAAATCCCCTACTAACATTACTTGTTTGATTCCATAAAAGACCTCGGTCAATATTATTATTTTGAAAAGTAAATGTATTTTCAAATCCACCGAAAGAATTAATTTTTCCAGCAGTCAATAAAAAATCTTTTTCCGGAGACAAGGAGATGGATGCGAGCGGGAGCAAGCCAAAACTATCCTCAGTTTGGACGCTAGCACGCTGAAAGTCCGTTCCAAGGGAGGGTGTGGAATAGTAGCCTGATTGCAGATAGAATTGAACTAAACCAGAGTTTTTTTGCACGACCAGCTGCGCATTAGAAACATCTACGAGAGAATTAAAGTCTCCGGCCATTGGATTGGTTTGCGCAATTCCAATTCCAGTCACTATTGCATTAAATTGAATTTTTCCGAAATCAGTGACATCAACTGTCTTAGAATCAAGCGATAGAGATAAGCTGCTATCCAAAAGTATGCTAGATGGCGCTTCCGCCTGAGCATAAATCAGCCCGGGCAAGAAAAAACACATTGCAATGATCGCTTTATGACATCTCATAAACTCGAGTATATTCAACAAAAGTTAACTAAATATAAACACGCTTAAAATGCATCTATGACCCATACGCCAGAATCTTCCATGCCGTCTCGTAACCTCAAGACCAAAATCAAAGAAGAAATTCTGAAGGCGTTTGAGCTGACGGTTTACTTTTCTATTTGGTTTTGTGCTTTAACGCTTTTATCAGTAACCACACTGCATACTCAGTCAATCTCTTTCACCCTTTTTGGCTTTGCGATCATTAAAGCCGCTTTATGCGCCAAGTTTATGCTGATCGCACAAGTGATATACCCCATCAAAATTAATCAAAAGAGTGGCATCGTGAACTCTCTGTTTCTTGAATCACTCTTTTATATATTGGTTGTCATCGCATTGAACTATCTTGAAGCAGGGGTTGATGGTGTCATTCACGGTAAAGACTTTATTACCTCCTTAGCCGATTTTGGACAATCTGACCCCTTGCATGTTTTGGCAATGTCGATTGTCTACTGGTTAATAGTGTGGCCTTACTTGATCTTTACCGGCTTTAAACTGGCTCTTGGCAGTACAGCAACACATGAACTTTTATTAGGCAAGAAGTCCTAATTCTTTTAGCAAAATTTTTTGTGAACAACACAATACGCTTCGAAACAAGAAGTTCTTTTGCTATTTTTTTTACCACCCTTCTATTGTGGTTAGCATTGCTGCCAAATCTCGTCAGCGCCCAAGAGATTGAAGCACGCACTTATTCCAATGCGCCGATTGGCATTAACTTTCTGAGTGCAGGTGTAGTCCAGGCCAAGAGTGGTAGCTATACGCTCACTAGCGAAGTGATGAGCTTGACCCATATTTTTGATGCTGGCGGACAATCCGGAAAACTCACCTTAGTACTTCCCTATAGCCAACTAACAGGCTCAAGCAGAGTTGGTGGCAGCACTGTAAACGCTAGCACGGAGGGATTATCAGATCCCTTAATTAAGGCTGCTATTAATTTATATGGGGCGCCAGCATTGAGCTTGGATCAGTTTAAGAACTACCAACAAGATTTAATTGTTGGCGTCAGCATGACAGCCTCAGTCCCTTGGGGCAAATATAACGATAGCCAAATAATCAATGTGGGTGCCAATCGTTGGTTTGTTCAGCCTGGTATTGGAGCATCTAAGGCCGTCGGGCCTTGGCGCTTTGAATTAGCGGGTGCTGGCATTTTCTACACCAGCAATACAGACTTTATGGGTGGTAACTCTCTATCACAATCTCCGGTTTACTCTACCCAAACCCATGCTATTTATTATTTTCAAAATACCGCCTGGCTTTCTGTAGACGCTACCTATTTCACCGGGGGTCAATCCTATTTGAATGGCAACCCTATTAGCGGGAATCAAGAGAACTGGCGCTTTGGTAGCACACTGTCCTATCCGATTAATCGACACAACTCAATTCGGCTTTCAGCCAGTACCGGCGCTTATTCTAGGACGAATAATAATTACGACCTCATTGGCCTGTCTTGGCAATATCGCTTTGGTGGTGGCCTCTAGAGACCCTTTAAGCATCACGCAAATGGCGCCGTAAGATTTTTCCCACAATGGATTTTGGCATTTCATCGATAAAGATAATTTTTCGTGGGCGTTTATAGTTTGTCATTTGCTCTTTACAGTAAGCAATGACTTGAGACTCACTCAGATCAGGATCAATCTTCACAATAAAGGCCTTCACGATCTCACCAAGCTTTCGATGAGGCGCCCCAACGACAGCGCACTCACCTACCCCAGGCATCTGAGAAATAATCTCTTCCACTTCATTTGGAAATACTTTAAAGCCCGCTACAACAATCATATCTTTTTTGCGATCCACAATATGGACAAAACCATCTGGGCTCATGGTGCCGATATCCCCAGACTTAAAAAAGCCCTCTGGCGTCATACACTCCTGAGTATCTTCAGGTCTATTCCAGTAACCAGCCATCACTTGGGGGCCTTTAATGGCAATCTCACCAGGACTACCAAAAGGAACCTCCTTCTCGTTCTCATCCAAAATTAAGACATCCGTACTAGGCACTGGCATTCCAATCGATCCAGTGAACTCTGTAACAAAAGGGGTATTGACGCACACTACGGGGGAAGTTTCTGAAAGTCCATAACCTTGCGCAATGGGTACGCCAGTGATTTTTTGCCACAGCTCTGCCGTTTTTCTTTGGACTGCCATGCCACCACCAATCGTTACCAGCAGATTGGGAAACTTCACCTTTAAAAACTCTGGGCGGTGAATCAAGGCATGAAAGAGCGTGTTTACCCCAGGGAAAATATTGATCTCTGGATGTTTGGCAAGGTATTTGATAAAACCACTAATATCCCTTGGATTTACTACCAACAACAACTGGCCACCTTTGCGCATGCCCAAAAGCGCACAAGCCGTTAAAGCAAAAATATGGGTCATAGGCAAAGCACATAGAAATACTAACTGCTGCTCGTAACGAGAAACCAAGGCGGGATCTAGCCATGCCTCAATCTGGATGATATTGGCCAAAATATTACGGTGAAGTAACACTGCGCCTTTAGAGACACCGGTGGTACCGCCGGTGTATTGCAAGAAAGCTATGTCATCTAAGTTGAGAGTCGGCCTTCTATAACCATGGCCCCTTCCAATCTTTAGCGCTTGGTTAAATGGAATACATGGAAAGCTCCAGGGTGGCACCATTTTCTTGACATGGCGTGCAATGAAATTGACCAAGACCCCTTTAGGTCCCAGACTCTCTCCCAGACTACTGACGATAACTTTTTGTACAAGCGATGGATTACCGATAGATTGATAGACATGCGCAAAGTTTTCTAAAATGGCTAATACCTGGGCGCCACTGTCTCGTAATTGATGTTCCAGTTCACGGGGCGTGTAGAGCGGATTGACATTCACGACGGTATAACCAGCACGCAGAGTTCCCAACATCGCAATTAAATATTGCGGCACATTGGGAAACATGATGGCTACTCGCGCTCCAGGCTCTAGACCTAAGGTCTGAAGATATCCGGCAAATTCTTGAGATAAAACATCGAGTTTGCGATAAGACATCTTCTTACCCATCGCCTCCATTGCGATGCGATCAGGAAATTGCGCAAAAGAGGATTCGATTAATTCAAGCAAAGAGGCATGACCGGCTACATTGATCTCATGCGGAACACCCTGCAGATAATGCTTAAGCCAAGGGAACTTTGGATTCATATGCGACATTGACTGAATAAAAATGACTATGTAATTACAACAGCTCTTTTAAACGCATCAAGAATAGCTCTTGACCATGATTTTTCTTTTCATGCCAATCTTTACCTGCGTCTTCATTAGCAGCATCTGTAATGTACTTAAAGGATTGCCAAGGAATATTAAAGTGATATGCGCTAGCGGCAATAGAAAATAGTTCCATATCGACGACATCAATACCTTGCTCGAGCAACCAGGGGTCCGTAGCCGTCACAAAACTATCGCCTGAACCACAGATATGCTCACCACCCATAGAAAGATACTCTCGGGGCTTGCTGCAGAAAGGCGTTTGGCCACGAGGCGCTAAAGGCTCTGCCAACATGTCGCGCTGAATCACTTTACCAATCTCGAGCAAACCCTGTAAATCCGATTTAACAGTACCGGCAGTGCCAAAATTGATCACCCTTTTGGGCTCAAACTCATGGATTGCCGCAAAACTGGTCATTGCCGCATTAATCTTGCCAATACCGGAATAGACGAGGCTGACACCAGAAGGTAACGCTGCTTTATTGAGCTCAGACTCCAATGCGGTAATAATGAGTAATTGTGATTTCATATCAGCCCAAAATGAATTTATTAGATTATCTACCCGGAGTCCCCAACTTTCCCAAGCCCGGAATTCTCTTTCGGGATATTTCCCCTCTATTAGCCAATCCTGCAGCATTTAAAGAGGCTATCTTGCAACTAGAGAGCGCCTCTAAGCCGTTTGAATATAGCCATATTTTAGGCATAGAATCCCGTGGCTTTATCTTTGGAGCAACCCTAGCGCATCACACGGGCACTGGATTTGCACTAGCCAGAAAGCCCAATAAGCTCCCACTAGCAAGCCATCGTGAATCATATGGTCTGGAATATGGCTCAGATTCTTTAGAGCTCCAGCAGTCAACCTTGCCCAAGAATGCCAAGGTATTAATTGTGGATGACGTCCTAGCAACTGGCGGCACGATTATTGCAGCCAGTCAATTGCTCAAGAATGCAGGATTTGAAGTGGCAGGAGCCATTGCTTTACTGGAGATCAGTGGGCTTCAAGGAAGTGATACGCTGATGCAAAAAGGCATTATTTGCAAGACGGTACTCATTGCTTAAGGCAAGCGCAGATTTAAATCAGGGTTTTGACGCTTTTAAGTAACTTAATACCACCCCAACCGACTGCCAAGACTTTGCTAGCCAATTTTGGACGATAGTGGGCTAGCACTGCAAATGCACTGGTCCAGAGCACCGGATTATTTTTCATAAAATGAAATGCATCTAATCCTTTATCTGCCCAAGATAAGGGTTTTTCGATTGGCTCAAAATGCTCTGCAAATTGAGCGCGTTCAATAGCGGCCCTTGCTTGCAATTGCTTTTGGCGAGCCTCTAGCTGTTCTAAGCTACGACTCATTTTTTAATAAGCTCCTGGCGATCTTTAGCCAGCTCGGCAATACTCGCTTCAAATAACTTTGGCATGGTTTTAAGGGAGCGCAGAAGCACGAAAGCAAGTACTAAACCAATCACTAGAAATCCACTGGTCAGCAAGCTGAGGGCCATCATCCGATCACTTTCCCAGCTGTAGATGACGATCAGAAGCGCGAGCATGACTAAGCCAAAGAAAAGAAAAAATAAGGTGCAGGCAATCAGCACCAAGGCACTGAAAAATTTACTGCGTGCAATTTGGACATCAGTAGAAAGCAACTCAAGACGAGTCTGCGCAATCGATGCACCAGTCGATACTAAATTCTTAAGTGAAGATAAAAGATTTTCTTGGGACATGGACTGCCTAGCGACGACCGATGAATAGACCAATTAATAAACCCAATCCAGCAGCCACTCCGACAGCCTCCCAGGGATTGCGATGGACAAAATCATCGGCGCCCTCCGCTACAACTTTGGCCTTCTCTGTCAAAGTACCCTCTGCAGAAGAGAGGGTTTCCTTGGCATTGGCTAAAGTATCTAAAGCTTTTGAACGAATCGCACTAAGTGGCCCCTCTTCATGATGGGCTGTTGCCTTAATGAGGGCCTCAGCGTCGGCCATTAAGGCCTTAAAGTCACTAATTAAGTGTTCAGAACTGGACGGCGCATCGTCTTGCGCATGAAGAGATTTTTTCACAGTCATAGCTATCCTTAGTGATCTTGTTAATTGCTCAATAAGACCATTCTAAGCAATTCTGGAATAAGTGTTCAAGATTAATACCGTCATGCCGGCATTACCCTCCTTGAAGTGCTTTAGATGGGTCTTTAAGCTCGGTCTTCGCCGTAACAGGGCATGATAGGCAGTACTGCCGTAAGCAGTATTTTCCCCAAAGTGATATTCCTCTACGCGATCGGAAAAATGATTGTTCTCTAGAGCTTCATGGATCGCCCATTTTATTCGTCCACCCTGCCCACTCGCTCCATAGCCATGAATCAGAATAATGACCTTGATTCCTAAATCTGTGGCACTTCGTAAGCAGTTTCTAAGACGCTCTAACGCTTCCTCTACCGTAGGGCCATCTTGCTTGAGATTAAAAACCAAAGTATCCGTTAAGGAGTGTGGCGCCGTAATGCTGCCGCAATGCCCACACTCCTGCCCCATTCCGCGAGGATTGCCACAATCCGGGCACTCAAAAGAATAGGTCATATTTACCAATGATGTGGCATTTGGATGACCCACCTTGAGGAATCAATTTTAAGAGCAATACTTTGCCTCTAGCACCGATGCGGTAGTTACAGAATCATCAATCATACGGTTTAAGGTCTGCGCTGCAGCTGCTTTATTTTCTGCTACTTTCAGATTGACATTAATCAGGCTGGCGACATCCTTACGGATCGAGGTATTGCCGTAGCGCAACTCTTTTAATGTTGATACTGCTTCGGCTGAAATCTTGCATTGTTGGTTCACTAATGCAGCGGAGTCGTTTGATGAATTTGCATAGGCAAAAGCTGCAATAGAGATTGAGGTGATTGCTAGTAGAGTTTTTTTCATATTATTTCCTTAATTTATGACCACAAGTTGGACAGCAACCTAAATCTTTCGCCCTGCTTTTTCTCAGAGCCGCGTAAACACTAGATTCGGAAATCTCCATCTTGCGTGCGGCTTGCGCTGCACTCATTCCCTTCCCTATCCAATCTAGCGCCTGATGTGTTTTTGGTATGACTCTTCGCATTTTCCCTCCTTGATAAATACTATACCACAGAAGTTGTGAAGTTGTGAACTTTATAAAATTGTTGGATTTTGGATACACTGACTAAAAATTGACATTGGGGAAACAGGGATTGCGAGCTAGTGATACAGTGGCGGATGAACAACAATTCATTGAATGAGACATCCCCATGAAGCCAGCCCTAGGACTAATAGAAGCCTGTAATCTGATTGCCAGTGGGCAACTCTCAGTAAACCAATACCTTGGGGAATGCGTGGCGCGGGCAGATGAACTGGAGCCCTCTATCAATGCATTTACAGTTAGGGCCTCGCTAGCGAAATTGATTGACGAGGTTCACCCAGGCCCACTAATGGGAATACCGGTGGTCGTTAAAGATCTCATTAATACCAAAGACTTTGTGACTAGCTATGGTTCCGCTATCTACAAAAACCATGTCCCAGCCGATGATGCGCAAATCGTCAAACAAGTGCGTAAGCTCGGTGGCGTCATCTTTGGAAAAACCGTCACAACGGAGTTTGCTTGGCGTACACCAGGAAAAACGAGCAACCCCTGGAATCTTGCCCATACTCCTGGAGGATCCTCCAGTGGCTCTGCTGCTGCAGTAGCTAGCGGCATTGCGCCACTAGGCTTAGGCTCCCAAACTGCTGGGTCTATCATCAGGCCAGCCACATACTGTGGCGTGGTAGGTTACAAAGCCAGCTTTGGTGCTGTACCGCGCCTTGGGGTGCACCCAGTCTCGAGCTCCTTGGACCATGTTGGATTTTTTACAAGGTCTGTAGCTGACGCCGCCTTTGCATTTAATCTGCTTAAAAATACCAGCGTCACAGAAGATGGTGATCATGTGATGGATGCATTGGTAATCAAACCCATCGGCGAGATTTTGCAACAGCGCATGCCCCATATTGCAGTACTGAAAACCCCATACGATGACTTGTTAAGTGAAGAACAAATCTCGACAATGAAAGCTGCGGGCACTGTCCTAGAAAAAGCTGGCGCCACGCTAGAAGTATTGGAGCTTCCAGCTGACTATTGGGATGGCATTGAAGCTTTGGCAGTGCTGATGTCCTGTGAGGCTGCCATAGTGCACGAGCAACATCTTGCCAAATATCCAGAACTGATTAGCGCAGACATTAGAGAGCTTGTTCAAAAAGGCAATGCTTATAGCGCCCCTGATTACATTAAGGCGAAGAATCTACAGCAGCGCCTCAGGAAATCCATCCAGGAAGTCTTTAAACGTTTTGATACTATTTTGGCTCCAGCTGCTACTGGTGAGGCACCAAAAGGCCTTGAATTTACAGGGAATCCCATTTTCTGCTCTTTGTGGAGTTTTATAGGTACCCCAGCCATTGCCCTACCCTTTAGCAAGTCTCAAAATGGCCTGCCGCTTGGGGTGCAGCTCATTGGCGATGTATTGGAGGATCAAAAATTAATCAATATCGCCGCTTTTGCGGAAGAGTGTTTTAAAAAGTCGCATTCTGATTAGACGATAATAAGATCAGAAATTACAGAGGATAACCATGTACAGAATTATTTTTGTATTAGCAATCAGTTTGGGGCTCATTGCCTGCAGCAACAATGATAAAAAGATTAGCGGCTGGGAAGTAAATGATGTGTATCACTCAACCATCATCACCCCAAACCCATCAAACAATAGCAAATCGTATCAAGGCCCTCCGATCAACTCGATGGATGAGGCAAATACGTATCAAATGTTTAGCATTCGTGGTGAACGCACAAGCCAGGGCGCAAAGTCCTTTGAAATACTCGCACAACTGACGTATTTCTCGCAATGGCGTTATTACGATTCCGCATCACTCAAAGGCACACCGCTGACCACATTTAAAGTGGTGAGCAGAGAGGCAGGCGCTTGCGGAGATCGTGGTTGCATCTTTAGAGAGTTGCTATCGATCTCGATTACCGAGGCTTTCCTAAAAGAGCATCTGGATAAAGGCTTTCAAATTAGCTTGGGCTCAAAAGCCGGTAACCAAACTGTTTTGTATATTCCCCCTCAGTACATCAAGGGCTATCTGATGGCAGTAGAAAGTTCTAATAAATAAAAAATTCTGCGACTAGAGTTAATACCAAAATACTGTCACTTTAGTTTTGCTGCAAACTATAAGTCGGTATTGATTGACTGATCAATTTAACCCCTTTAATTATGAGATAATTTTCTTAATCTCCTTAAATACTGAGCATTGCCTCAAGCTTTATACATAATTTAAGAACTACCGCCATGAATCCCATTAAGCTAAGTAAAGACCATCTCAAAGTATCGAATACGAATTATTTTCCCCATCTTTATCAAGCATTTAAATTAGGCTTCATACTCATTTATGCTGGAATTCAGTCCATTATTCACTCTCTGCTCCCCTTCCTATTTCCAGCATCAAGTGCTAATAAGGTCACCTGGATGTATGTCAGAGTGATTCTTGATAGTGCAAACCCAGAAATAAAAGCATTTAATGCACAAGAGCTAGCCCTGAGGGAAATACGTTTGGCAATGCAATCAGCATCTCACTAAAACTTATTTTCTAGCCTTATGAATATCCCTAATGACAAAACGCCTCGCGTTGGTTTTGCCATTCGGTGCGCCAACTGGGCTGAACGCTGGTTTCCTGATTCATGGGTTTTTGCTAGCACTGCCTTGTCAGTCGTGACGCTAGCCGCCTTACTAATAGGCTCTCCCCCAGCTCAAATTGCGAATGCTTTTGGTAACGGCTTCTGGACGCTCATCCCCTTCACTATGCAAATGGCATTTGTTGTCATTAGTGGCTATGTGGTGGCAAGCTCTCCTCCGGTAATGAAACTCATTGGTCAAATTGCTAAGATTCCCAAAAATGGGCGTACCGCAATTACACTCGTAGCGTTCGTCTCAATGACTAGTTCTATATTAAATTGGGGTCTGTCCATCGTATTTAGCGCCCTACTAGTTAAATCTTTGGCCAAACGTCAAGATTTGAAAATGGATTACCGAGCTGCAGCTGCAGCGGCCTATTTAGGCTTAGGCGCTATATGGGCACTTGGTCTCTCATCTTCTGCGGCGCAGCTACAAGCCAATGCAGCCAGCTTGCCACCCTCAATTTTGGCAATCACAGGGGTAATTCCATTTACGCAAACTATTTTTCTTTGGCAATCAGGAGTGATGTTGTTAGCGCTCATTATCGTATCTTTAGTTATCGCGTATCTCTCTGCCCCCAGTGAAGGGACCGCTAAAACAGCGCTAGACTACGGAATCAATACTTCAATTCCTGCAACAAAAATCACTGAACAAACAAGACCCGGGGAATGGCTTGAGAGAAGTCCACTGCTTGTGATCGTCCTTAGCCTCCTTGCTGCCGGGTGGTTATATGAGGAGTTCTCATCAAAACCTGTTGTTACTGCGATCTCCAATCTAAATACCTATAATTTCCTTTTTTTAATGCTGGGAGTATTACTGCACTGGCGACCCGCAAGCTTTCTCCAGGCAGTCAAAAATGCAGTACCCACTACAACTGGCATATTAATTCAATTTCCGCTTTATGGCTCCATTGCTGCTCTGATGACACAAGCAAAAGGTGTTGATGGATTGTCCCTATCGCAATATATTTCTGAATTTTTTGTCTCCATTGCCACCAAAGAAACCTACCCCATAGTAATGGGCATTTATTCTGCAGTACTGGGATTCTTTATTCCATCTGGTGGCGGCAAATGGATTATTGAAGCTCCCTACGTCATGCAAGTGGCCAAAGATTTGCAATACCATCTAGGCTGGTCTGTACAAATTTACAACGCTGCTGAAGCTCTACCTAATTTGATTAACCCCTTTTATATGTTGCCGCTTCTGGGTATCTTGGGAATTAAAGCGCGCGACATTATTGGCTTCTCATTTGTCCAATTTTTAGTGCACTTACCAATAGTATTGTTTCTACTCTGGATCCTAGGAAGAACACTCACGTATATACCGCCCCTGGCCGGTTAGCCCTACCTCAATTTAATTTAGTCATGATCAACAAAGCCGAAATTTTTATTCGCTTTACCTTCGCCGGATTTCATCGCTGGGATAGCGCTCCTGCACATCGCTCCTACCTTGCTGCGCGCCATCGCCATCTTTTTGGTGTTGAGGTGAAATGCTTAGTGAATAACGATGATCGTGAAATCGAGTTCCATGATCTATTGGATGAATCCAAAGCCTTCTTTGACGAGCCTGAGAGGGGCAACCAGTCATGCGAAATGATGGCTAGGGCCTTGGGCGAGAATCTTTCTAAGCGCTATCAACGGGCATTTACGGTCATAGTTAGCGAAGACGGGGAGTGCGGCGCACAAGTGGTCACTGAACCATGATTTCTATAATTGCTTGTCCTAGCTAATGCCATAAAACTGCTTAGCGCCTTTAATGACTGTTTCAAACTCTTTTAGATTAGGCGTGTTTGGGTTACCACCCTCAACGAAGGTTCCTCCAATAACTCCAATATCTTGGGGCCTTGAATTGGCTAAGCGTTTTGGAAAAATATAAAAAGATCGCTTGATCTTTTGATCTGCCTCAGTTTTTCCATCACCAAAGTAGACCAAGATCATATAATTAAGGCTTGTCGCCACTTGATCCTTCAGCATAATCAAATGTCCTTGTACCGGCATCACATCAGCGTCATTGGCTAGCTGAGATGCGCCCAGTCCACTGCAATTTACAATGTATTTCTGCTGTAAGTCAGCAAATGAATTTATCCTTTTTTTCACAATGGCAATATTATGTGTCTTCATATATTTATTTAACTCGCCCATCAACGTAGCGGTATCCATATAAATACCATCGTCATAAACCACCATTTGACGTTTTGTACCATTACCAAAATCAAGTATCACCTCTTTTGCTGGCTGCATAACCTTGCCAACATAGGGCTCTAATCCTGAATCTTCTCTATCATTGAAATAGGTTGGAACAATCAATGCTCCAGCTTTAAAGTCAGCATTTTTATTTTTAGCAATGGCATCATAAAAACGATATGCGTCTATGCCTATCTGATCAATAGTAGCCTGCATATCAGGTGCATTATCCATAGATACCGGTGCCAATAATCCACCCGCATTATGTGATGTTAAAGAATTTACACGATCAGCGTAAATCGTAACATTTTTATAGCCTCGTTTATTTAAATCGTAAGCTGTAAATAGCCCAATAACGCCAGCGCCAATAATAGCAATGGGTTCCGATTTATTGGACATTCCATCTGCATACTTAGAGTTAATTAGCAGTGAATTAACATAGCTTGCTGACCCAGGACCTAATGTCCAGCCGCTACCACCATGACCATAGTTATGCGCAACTATCTTTCCATTTACATTCACTACACTGAGATTTGGTGAACCATGTCGCATAGGCCGATAACACAAGATTCTTTCCCCTAAATAGGCATCATCTAAATTTGGAGGCGTTATTTTTCTCACCTCGGCATTAGCAGCTAATGTTTCATTGCTAGCAAGAGCGGCAACACCAAGTGCCGAAGTCCTTAAAAAATGTCGACGGGATAAGTGGGTCATATTTTCGTACTCCTTAAGTTATGGGAATTTTAATATCAGATTAAATATAGTTTGTAGCAACTAATTCAGGGGGATTGAGTATCGCCAGGAAGAAACTCACCCGCACTCTTCCAGATACTATTACTTAGCGCTATCAAAGAGATTAGTGCTCCTCAAGCAATAACAATAGTGGGGGCTGTACTAATGAATACCTACCCAAACACGCCAACTAAAAAATGCACCCAAGCCCAATTCCAGTAATTCTCACCTTTGGAGAAAACAGGCAAGCCATAGCCACATACATGGGGCCCACAAAAATCCTCTGCCCTCTTGCCAAGATTAAGCTGCCCGCGATGAGAGATTAATTTACACTACATAAAAGAAAACCCCCATAAGTTCAATGACTTAGAGGGGTTATTTGACACTACACGAAACTACCTGAAGCCAATATCTTGGCGGAGACGAGACCAAAGTATATGTCTGAAAGGCATTGTACGCACTTGGATCCCCTTAGAAGGTCTTATCTACGGAAACCATTGTATTTAATGTAGAAATAGCGCATTAAACCTTTAATGCGTAGTACTTTTCTACTCAAGAACATACATTGCCTATCAACACCTCCCATGATAAATCACCACAATAGTGTGGGGAAATTTGTGGGGATTTTTGATAGGGAATATTAATGAAAAACTCACTAACTGACTTATTTATCAAGAACATTACTAAACCTGGTCGCTATACAGATAGCGAAACAAAAGGATTAAATCTACAGGTAAAACAAAGCCTACAAAGATATTGGGTGCTTAGATACCTTTTTAATGGAAAGCGATATGACTTGAGTATCGGATCTTACCCAGAAATAAGCCTTAAAGAAGCTAGAAAAAGAGCCATTGAGGCACGAAATAAACTTAATCAGGGTATCAATCCAAAGCCAGACAAAAAGCCTTTAATAGAACCCGCCAAGGCAGCGGCAACATTACCTACATTCAAAGAGTATGCCCTTGCCTGTCATGAGCTAAAGAGCTTGGAATGGATTAATAAAAAACATAGCAACCAGTGGATTAATACACTACGTGACTACGCATTTCCAATAATTGGAGATTTACCAATCAACGAGGTAGATACCGATCATATCCTTCAGATTCTTGAGCCAATATGGACAAAAAAGACAGAAACAGCGTCAAGACTTAGAGCCAGGATCGAATGGGTACTAGCATCAGCTACAACTAGAAAAATGCGCTTGGGATTTAATCCAGCATTATGGCGAGGACATTTGGAGACAATTCTACAAAAACCTTCAAAGGTAACTCCAGTTCAGCATCACAAGGCTTTGCCATACAAAGAGATACCAGAATTCATCAAAGCACTCAAGGAATACGATAGCGTAACCGCTCTAGCGCTTGAGTTCTTAATACTTAATGCAAACCGTACTGGCGAGGTAATTTTTGGAATTCGAGATGAGATCTGTGATGGCGTTTGGATTATTCCAGCGGAGCGTATGAAAGCTAAAAGAGAGCATCGGGTACCGCTATGCAATAGATCAATGGAGCTACTTAGAATCGCAAGGTCAAAGGATCTAAAAAGCACCTACCTTTTTTCTAATAATAAAAGACCGTTAAATAATGTAGCTATGGCTAATTTGGCTAAAAGAATTAAGTCAGATATTACTGTCCATGGTTTTCGATCCGCCTTTCGAGATTGGGTTGCCGAAGAGACAGACCACTTTCCAGAGGTAGCGGAAAAGGCGCTGGCACATACAGTTGCAAATCAAGTTGAGGCGGCATATAGACGTGGAGATTTACTTGAAAGAAGAAAAAGGCTGGCGATAGACTGGGAGTCTTATTGCCAAACTGGATCCTGGGGCAATGTAATTACTCTTTCCGAGCAAAAAGCTGCGTAAACTTAACAGCTACGCCTAGCCTGACGGGGCGAATAGGAGAACCCTGCTCTCCTTGGCGTAGTTTCTATTGCAGGAATATCAGCAGGAGATGGTGATGGCAACTAAGAGGAAGTCCGTCAGTAATGCAGAAATCAAGCGGAGCTTAGTCAATAAACTTGAGATAGATCTATTGGAGTTTAGGGGTGTATGCACACAGATTCCCGTAGAGACAGTAGATCCAAAGTTACGAGCAGCGATATATGAATTAGGACTTGATATCCTTCATTTTATTGATCAATATCGCATGACTGATAAATCCATTACTGATATCAATAAGTTGCCAGGCGCTCGGATACATTATGAAGAACGAGAGTACTTCAGGAAGATTGTGACAGCACACCAGCTAACCTTTCCAGATAAATTCCCGAATATAGAAGATATTTGGCTGGACTTAGTTGCCGTAAATGAAGTCAGAGTTGCCCATCAACTACCCGAGCTTATGATTGAGAGGCGAACCTATGATGACTGGATCAAATGGTGGAAAGCTGGCGAATTTGATGATTTAGTTCACGACTAATCACGCACCAAACCTTTGATGCGTTTTCTTATAAGTAGCAAACCTTTGTAATTGATTCTTCTTAAAGGAGAATCAAAATGGAAATATCAAATAATGCTTCAGCAGATGCCAAAGAATTACTGGATCCGTCCAACCAAGACCTAGTACAAAAGATTCAGCTAATAAGGATTGATCAGGTAAGTGCAATAACTACCTTAGCCAAGTCCTCAATTAATCTCTGGGTCGCCCAGTCTAAGTTTCCCAAACCAATCACCCTATCTACTACTGTCAAGGTATGGAAATTACAGGACGTAGTTAATTGGATTGAGACTCAGAAAGCCGCTCAAGAGTCATCGAGAGGTGAATCATGAGGGGAAGATCAGAAGCGTCCAAACGTCTGATAGAGGCTTCATATCAAATCCTAAAAGAGATTCAACCAGCATCTGTTAGGGCGGTCTGCTATCGGTTATTTACGATGGGGATGATTCCTAATATGAGTAAAGGATCAACTGGAAAAGTAAGTAAGCAGCTTGTCTATGCCAGAGAAAACAGCATCATTCCTTGGGGATGGATTGTTGATGAAACTAGATCGGCAGAAAAAGTTTTAACTTGGACTAACACCGATGAAAGAATCAATGCAGCCGTTAGAAACTACAGAAGAGACTATTGGCAGGAGCAGCCCTACCGCATAGAGGTTTGGTCTGAAAAAGGAACTGTCAGGGGAACCTTGGCACCCATTCTAGATGAGTATGGCGTAACTTTTCGTGCCATGCATGGCTATAGCTCAGCAACGGTAATTAATACGATTGCTGAGGAATCAAACATGAGCGATAAACCTCTTATTGCATTTTATTGTGGTGACTTTGACCCCTCGGGCAAGCACATGTCAGATATAGACCTGCCTGAACGATTAGGACGCTATGGCGCAAAAATTACCATAGAGCGAATTGCACTTTTAGAGACAGATGTTTTTAACGGAGACTTACCCTCTTTCAAAGCAGACACTAAAACTGGTGATTCTCGCTACCAATGGTTCGTAAGTAACTTTGGGCATAACTGCTGGGAACTTGACGCTATGTCTCCAGTAACACTTCGTGAGTGCGTTCAAAGCTCAATCCTATGCAAGCTAGATATAGAGGCCTGGCATCGAGCGATTGACATTGAGCAAGTCGAAAAAGCCTCCATGCAGCAATTTCATCAATCTTGGAAAAACACACAAATAGCAAATTGAGGCCTGTCCCCATTTGCTCAAATTTAAAGGAAAATTAATATGTCTAAAGTAACAATATTTGCACACAACCTTCGGCTCAACGGCCATAAAAAAACTCTGGCGCTGGCTGAGAAACACAACTGTAGATTAATAGCTCAAGAAATTGGTGGCTATGGTGGCATTGACGGCAGAAGGACGCTATTAAACCTTGAGCTAGTATCGTTAAATGGCAGCTCATATGAGGAGGAAGTCCTTAGAGTATTGCGCTCCCTAGGGCTTGATTTGAGCCATTACAGCTACCGTAAAAAGAATCGTGGCTTCGCTGTAGAACTTATTTTTTCAGTAACGGCAGGACATCGTTGTGACTTTAATGCTATGTATGCCAATAGCCTAGATTGGCTAAGAAACTACTACCCAGAATCCCATATTGTTCATGCAGTAATTCATCACGATGAGGATACGCCTCACATGCATGTGATTTTGGTACCGATAGTCAACGGCAGGCTTGATGCAGATAAGATATGCGGATACAAAGGCGTAAGCACTAAGCGTAATATCTCTCTATTTGAATACCTGGATAAAAGATATGGCTTAACCTTTCCTGTATATCTGAAAGGTGCAGAGAAGAAGGCTGGCGCAGCGCTGGCTATCAACCGCTACCAAAGGCTACCTGAATCAGAAATTAAGAACGTATTAGAGCATCCTATTCTTCAATCAATCTTTGCCCGTCCTGAGCCATATTTATACGCTTTAGGTATTTCGTATGAGGAGGTTCTGGCGAGCATCAAAACAACTCCAACATAAAGTAGGGTTGAATGATCTTCATACCAACTTAATAAATTGAAAGTTTGTAACAGGTGATTCGGATGTGGATCATCTGTTACAAGTTATTTATGGGTACAAATAAAGAATATGGCAAGGCTGACCATATAGGGGTATTTGAAAGTCTTATAAAGGGTAGCGTTTTTGTCTGCAAAAATATATCAAAAAAATGGCGAAAAACCGTAATACCGACTACCTCTTTGTTTCAATCATCCCAAGGTTAATAGCCAGCTGTTCTAGGAGATTTATGTAGGCATTTGTTTCCACGGATCGCTGGCGGTCTGCTTTGGTGCAGCCTTTGCCTTGGTAGTTCCAATGATCAAACCCCTTGGGAGATAGCCCACCGTGAAGTCTGCACCGACCATTAAACATCCCATGTTTCTGGCAATGGGCATCCCTACCCCTGAGCTTAGCTCCGCACAGCATATTTGAGATCCGTTGGATTATTGGGGAATAAGCCAAGCTCACAGGCTAGATTCATCCGCTGCACTATTTCTTCCCTAGTGAGGTATTTGGACTTCTTAGGCAGGGCTTGTATCCGCCCTAAGATTTGCTCTTTGGTGAGATGCGTATTCATAACAGGCTTCCGAAGGTAACTACAACTTACATTTTAAACTTTTGATTTTTAAATCACCACCAAGTCAGCAACAGTCAGATTGGCTTGGTTACCAATCAGCGCTATCTGCACTGCTGCAGTGCCGCCCGTACCATCGGCATCGTAAAAAAGTGCGCCTGATGTGGTGTTGTAAATAATCCGATCTGTGCCATCACCCGCAGTAGTAAAACCAGCGCCACTTCTAAACATAGAAGAATCCAAAGTACCTGTACCAGAACCCAAACCAGTAAATACCGCATTCTCTAGCTGGATGGTGTCATCGGTTACATTAAAGTCCGTAATCCGATCAACGTTAGAAGTTCGGTTGGGTGCAGTATTGAAGACAAAAATGTCGTTGCCTAAGCCGCCAGTGAGGGTATCGTTGCCTAAGCTGCCATTGATCGTATTGTCGCCATCATTACCAATAATGGTGTTGGCTAGGCTATTGCCAGCGGCAAATAAAGAACTGCTACCCGTTAGAGTAAGGTTTTCGTGATTGGTTAACCATTGAAGATCAAAAGAAATACTCGTGATGATCGTATCAATACCGCCATTGGCAGATTCTCTCAATGTGGTGCTGTTGTCAATGTAGTAGGTATCGTTGCCAGCACCGCCAATTAAGGTGTCTCCAGAGCCACCGTTATACAAAATATCATTACCAGCACCACCATCTAAGGTATCAGTGCCAGTACCACCATAGAGGGTATCGTTACCTACCCCACCATTAATGGCTCCTCCTCCCGCATTGGCAGAGAGTGTATCGTTTCCATCGCCTCCGTTGATCGTATCAGCCCCATCCCCACCATCAATCGTATCGTTACCAGCACCGCCATTCAGAATGTTGTTGCCGCTATTACCAGTGATGATGTTATTTAGAGTATTGCCAGTACCGTTGATGTCGCCAGTACCAGTTAAGGTGAGGTTTTCTATGTGAGCAGCTAAGGCTGTCCACGTAATGGATGATCGAACAGTATCCATTCCTTGGGCTGCCACTTCGGTAGTTTTATCACCGATGTTATCCACGATATAAATATCATCGCCTGCTCCGCCAATCAGCGTATCGGCACCAGCGTCACCATCGAGGGTATCGTTGCCAGAGGTGCCTCTGATGGTGTCGTTAAAGCTAGAGACAATATTGATTGATGACAGAGCAACCAATGGGGAAGAGCCCAGCTCCGAGAGGTCTCCAAACTTGAGGTACTCAATATTTTGGAATGTAATTTGTTCGTCACTACTAATCCCGTCAATGCCTTCCTTTGTAGTGATTGCGTATTGGGTAAGAGCGGTTCGGCTGATGTTGTAATTAGCCAGTGTTCCCTTCATTAATAAAACATCGGCAGTACCTTCACCACCGTCAGCAGTATCTGAGCCACCAGTTAAATCAAAATCGCCTGCGTCACCTACTAAATAAGTTCCTGGTGAAGCGCCAAAATTAAAGAAAAAGAGATCTGTCCCTTTGCCGCCTAACATCGAATCATTGCCAGCCCCACTAAAGAACCAATCATTGCCATCGCCACCAATCAGGGTATCAGCGCCACCAGCTCCAACGAGAGCATCATCACCAGCCATGCCATTGAGGACATTGATAGCATCATTACCAATCAATCCTTGACCCAGCGCATTACCTGTCAAATTAATAGCGTTACTATTAAGAGATCCAGTTAATGACCCTTCAGCCATCATATCTTCGATGCCAGTGGTACCCGCTGCAAGCGTATAGCTAATTGAGGCAACAACTACGTCATTGTTATTACCCATACTGAACTTCTCTTGGGAGACGGTATTGTCTTTACTTAGCTCGGTAACCACATCACCCGTGTTATCAACATAGTAGATATCATTCCCT
>JAXIUI010000023.1:0-31388 GCA_034680725.1 Polynucleobacter sp. | reverse complement strand
GGCGATGACATCGAAGCGCTCAGCAAAAAAGCATTGGAATTGGCAAAGGCTTTCCCTGGGATGGCTGGTTTAGATTTGGCGAAGGTGGTTACAAATCAAACCGCTTATCAATGGCGTGAAGCGGAGTGGGATTTGCACGGCCCTGATGGCAAGCCTGCCTATAGAGCATTGGACACCTCAAAGCCAGTTAAAAAGGTAGTGGCTTATGACTTTGGCGTAAAGCGCAATATTTTGCGTATGCTCACTGAGCGTGGCTGCGAACTCACAGTAGTTCCAGCCCAAACGAGTGCTGCAGAAGTATTGGCCATGAATCCTGATGGCGTTTTCTTCTCCAACGGCCCAGGTGATCCTGGCCCCTGTGACTACGCAATCGCTGCAGCAAAAGAAATGATTGAAAAGGGTATTCCTACCTTTGGTATCTGCTTAGGTCATCAAATTATGGGCCTAGCCGCTGGCGCTAAAACCTTGAAGATGAAGTTTGGTCACCACGGTGCAAACCATCCAGTGAAAGATGTCGATACGGGGCGCGTTGCAATCACTTCTCAAAATCATGGTTTTGCCGTGGATGCAAATTCATTGCCAGACAATATTCGTGTCACTCATGTCTCTTTATTTGATGGATCGTTGCAAGGCCTTGCCTGGAAAGATAAGCCTGCTTTGTGTTTCCAAGGGCATCCAGAAGCTTCGCCGGGCCCTCATGACATTGCCTATTTATTTGATCGTTTTGTGGAGCTCATGAATGCTGCCGCTGTTGGTAATAAGGGGGGCAAATAATGCCTAAGCGTAGCGACATTAAGAGCATTCTGATTATTGGTGCCGGTCCAATTGTGATTGGACAGGCTTGTGAGTTTGATTACTCGGGTGCACAGGCTTGTAAAGCGTTGCGTGACGAAGGGTACAAAGTTATTTTGGTGAACAGCAATCCTGCCACCATCATGACTGATCCCGAGATGGCTGATGTGACCTACATTGAGCCCATTACTTGGGAAGTGGTAGAGCGCATTATTGACACCGAAAGACCGGATGCCATTTTGCCAACGATGGGCGGTCAAACTGCCCTGAACTGTGCCCTGGATTTGCATCGTCACGGCATTCTTAAAAAATACGGTTGCGAGTTAATCGGCGCATCCCCAGAAGCGATTGATAAAGCCGAAGATCGTCAGAAATTTAAAGATGCGATGACCAAGATTGGCTTGGGTTCGGCTAAATCTGGTATTGCCCATTCCCTAGAAGAAGCCCATGAAGTGCAGCAGCGTATTCAAAAAGAAACCGGTAGTTTAGGTTTCCCAGTGGTGATTCGTCCTTCGTTCACCATGGGTGGATCCGGTGGTGGCATTGCCTATAACCGTGAAGAGTTTGAAGAGATTTGTAAGCGTGGTTTAGATTTATCGCCGACCCGAGAGCTCTTGATTGAAGAGTCCCTCTTAGGTTGGAAAGAGTTTGAGATGGAGGTGGTGCGTGACCGTGCAGATAACTGCATCATCGTGTGCTCAATCGAAAACTTAGATCCTATGGGTGTGCATACCGGTGACTCGATCACTGTTGCTCCTGCGCAAACCCTGACTGATAAAGAGTATCAATTGATGCGCAATGCATCAATTGCAGTGCTGCGTGAGATTGGTGTTGATACTGGCGGTTCCAACGTGCAGTTTTCGATCAACCCGGTAGATGGCCGCATGATTGTGATTGAGATGAATCCACGTGTTTCACGTTCATCTGCTTTAGCCTCTAAAGCAACAGGCTTTCCAATTGCAAAAATTGCTGCAAAGCTAGCGGTTGGTTATACCTTGGATGAGTTGAAAAATGACATTACGGGTGGTGCAACGCCCGCTTCATTTGAGCCTTCAATTGACTATGTTGTAACGAAGATTCCTCGCTTTGCGTTTGAGAAGTTCCCGCAAGCAGATTCTCGTTTAACAACGCAGATGAAATCTGTAGGTGAGGTGATGGCTATTGGCCGCACCTTCCAAGAGTCATTCCAAAAGGCCTTGCGCGGACTTGAAGTTGGTGTTGATGGTTTAGATGAAGTATCTACAGATCTAGATGACATCATTCAAGAGATTGGCGAGCCAGGCCCAGATCGTATTTGGTATTTGGCTGATGCCTTCCGCATGGGTATGGGTTTGGACGAGGTCTATAGTGAGACTAAGGTAGATCCGTGGTTCTTGGAGCAAATTGAAGAGCTCATCACGATTGAAACGGAGCTCAAGCAACGCAAGATTGATAGCCTATCTGCTGCTGAATTACGCTTCATTAAACAAAAAGGTTTTTCAGATCGTCGCCTAGCTAAGTTGCTAGGAGTGGACGCTGCTTCCGTGCGTGCCGCACGTCACCGCTTAAAGGTGCTCCCGGTTTATAAGCGGGTTGATACATGTGCGGCAGAGTTTTCAACCAATACCGCCTACCTGTACTCTACATACGAAGCGGAGCATGGTGAGTGCGAATCTCAGCCTACCAATAAAGACAAGATCATGGTCTTGGGTGGTGGTCCTAACCGGATTGGTCAGGGTATTGAGTTTGACTACTGCTGCGTACATGCCGCCTTAGCTATGCGTGAAGATGGTTATGAAACCATCATGGTCAACTGCAACCCTGAAACCGTCTCTACTGACTATGACACTTCTGACCGCTTGTACTTTGAGCCCTTGACATTAGAAGATGTACTCGAGATTGTTGCTAAAGAAAAGCCCAAAGGTGTGATCGTGCAGTACGGCGGTCAAACTCCTTTGAAGCTCGCTTTAGATCTTGAGCGCAATGGGGTTCCTATCATTGGTACTTCGCCAGATATGATCGACGCGGCAGAAGATCGTGAGCGCTTCCAGAAGTTATTGCATGAGCTGAACTTACGCCAGCCGCCTAACCGAACTGCACGTGCTGAAGATGAGGCCCTCAAGTTGGCTGAAGAGATTGGCTATCCATTGGTTGTACGTCCTTCCTATGTATTAGGTGGTCGCGCTATGGAAATCGTTCATGATGGCCGTGATTTAGAGCGATATATGCGTGAAGCTGTCAAGGTTTCTCATGACTCCCCAGTGTTGTTAGACCGCTTCTTAAATGATGCCATTGAGTGTGATGTTGACTGTATTAGCGATGGCCAACGGGTATTTATCGGTGGGGTCATGGAGCATATCGAGCAAGCTGGCGTGCACTCTGGTGACTCTGCCTGTTCATTGCCACCGTACTCCTTATCCGACGAGACGATTGAAGAGATCAAACGTCAAACTGCAGCAATGGCAAAAGGCTTAAATGTTGTTGGTCTAATGAACGTGCAGTTTGCGATTCAGAATGTCGATGGCAAGGATGTCATTTATGTTCTTGAGGTCAACCCACGTGCATCACGGACTGTGCCATTCGTTTCTAAAGCCACCGGCTTGCAGTTGGCCAAGATTGCTGCGCGTTGCATGGTTGGTCAGACTTTAGATCAGCAGGGCATTCAAGATGAAGTTAAGCCTGCTTACTTCTCTGTGAAAGAAGCGGTATTTCCATTTAATAAGTTCCCAGGTATTGATCCAATTCTAGGTCCTGAGATGCGCTCAACGGGCGAAGTGATGGGTGTAGGCAAAACTTTTGGTGAAGCTTTATTTAAATCTCAGCTAGGTGCAGGAATTAAATTGCCTAAGAGCGGCACTGTAGTGCTGACGGTAAAAGATAGCGACAAGCCTAAAGCGGTTGGGGTGGCCAAGTTATTGCATCAATTAGGCTTCCCCATGGTAGCTACCAAAGGCACTGCTGCTGCTATTGAGGCTGCTGGTTTGCCGGTGCGCGTAGTGAATAAGGTCAAAGATGGTCGCCCGCATATTGTGGACTTAATCAAAAACGGCGAAATCTCTTTGGTCTTTACCACTGTAGATGAAACCCGGACAGCGATTGCAGATTCACGCTCTATCCGAACCAGTGCGCAAGCAAATGGCGTAACCTATTACACGACGATTAGTGCTGCACGTGCTGTAATGGATGGTTTAATGGCATCACAAAATGGCAGCAAAGAGTCTATTGAAGTGTATGGTTTGCAAAACCTACACAAGACCCTCAATTAATTTACGTTAGGTTAGAAGCATGAGCACAATTCCAATTACTAAGCGCGGCGCAGAACTTCTCAAAGAGGAGTTGCATCGCCTTAAACATGTGGAGCGTCCAGCAGTGATCATTGCGATTTCTGAAGCACGCGCACAAGGTGACCTCTCTGAAAATGCTGAGTACGATGCTGCCAAAGAAAAACAAGGCTTTATCGAAGGCCGTATTCAGGAGTTAGAGGGTAAATTGTCTGCCGCTCAAATTATTGATCCTGCTGCCTTGGATGTATCGGGCCGCATTGTTTTCGGTGCCACGGTTGATCTTGAAGACTTAGAGGACGGTACGAAGTTCACTTATCAAATTGTTGGTGATGATGAAGCCGATATTGCCTCCAATAAAATCTCTATTAGCTCACCGATTGCCCGAGCCTTGATCAGCAAGGAAGAGGGTGATGTTGTAGCAGTTCAAGCTCCGGGTGGTAATCGCGAGGTTGAGATATTAGCTATTCGCTATATTTAATGCATTGATTGAGATGACGCTTTTAAATGCTTCTCGGCATATTGGGGCCCAAAGACTCTTCATGCTGATAGCGAGTTTGTGGGTAGGTAGCTTGCTCACAGTCGGTTATTTAGTCGCTCCAGCAGTGTTTTCTACGATGACTGATCGGCAGGCGGCCGGAATGGTTGCCGGCGCTATTTTTACAATCGAGGCTTATCTCAGTTTGATTATTTGTATGGCATTGATGGTGCTTGCAAATCTTTTGGTGACACGCGGCCTAAATCAATATCGCTTGATTCGTTGGGTTTTATTGGCAATGCTTCTGTGTTCTGTTGCAGCAGCCTTTGTCTTTATTCCTTGGATGAACTCTCTTCGCGATAATGCTTTGGCACAAGGCATGCCAGTGATGCTCTCTCCATCGGCAGATCTCTTTGGCAAACTTCATGGCGCATCGAGTATCTTCTTTACGATTCAAAGTCTCTTGGGCTTATTCTTAGTTTGGCGTCTGACTAAATCACAGCCATAAAAAACGCCGACTAGCGGCGCTTTTACTGTATCAAGGTATACCTCATTCATTGCTTGAAATCGCTTAAGAGCCTAGCGATTTTTTCTTGGTACTGCTCATGCGTACTTTGCGTTTCTTGATTGGTGCTGGCGCGGCAGCAGCTTTGCGGTAGCCGGGTGATGACCAGCCAATTTTTGACTCGGCGGCCTCAGAACGAAGAACACGTTTTTTAGGCGTGGCACTTTTAACAGCTGCCGCTCTAGCAAAGGGTGATTTACTTGCTGCTGAGCGTCGATCTGATCGCTCAGAGCTGCTAGTGCGAACACCGGCTTTGGCAACAGTACGATTTGGCTGGCGCTTGGTGCGGGGTGCCTGTAAGGATTTTTTGGTTTGCTTACTTGATCTTCCTAGATTGGCAAATGCTTCATCCACCATATCTTTTGGTTTCCACAGCACCAACAATTTACCAATATGCTGAACTGGAGCAGCATCTAATTTGTCACACAACTCTTCGTACATAGCGATACGGGCATCACGATCATCACCAAAAACACGTATCTTGATCAAGCCATGGTGCGATATTGCAGATTTGGCTTCTTTGATTACGGCTGGAGTGAGACCTTCGCCACCAATCATGACTACGGGACTCAGATCATGGGCATCAGCTTTAAGGGATTTTCTTTGTGCGGGGGTAATGGTAAGTGCTGTCATGGGCTCGATGATAGAGCATTAGGGCTTGTAAATTGACCCTCTTGCCCATATATGGGTTTATGAGAAGACGTATTGGGATGATTCCTTTTGCCATCGCGGTGATAAACAGGGAAAATAGACACCGAAAGTGGGTAAGTTGTGGCAAAGAATAAATTTAATAAAAGTTGGTTGCAGGATCATTTAACGGATCCTTACGTCAAGATGGCCCAAAAAGAGGGCTATCGCGCGAGAGCCGTCTATAAGCTGAGTGAAATTGATGAGCAAGATCACCTGATCAAGGCGGGGATGACTATTGTGGATTTGGGCAGTGCGCCAGGGAGTTGGTCTCAGTACGCCCGCAATCGGCTAACCGAGTTGGGTAAAAGCAACCCTCAGATTGAGTCTGGCAAGCCCGATGGCAGCATCATTGCGATTGATATTCTGCCTATGGAAGATATTGCAGATGTGAGCTTTATTCAGGGGGATTTTAGGGAGGAAGAGGGTCTGAAGGCCCTAGAAGCCCTATTGCCTGCCAATGCCAATGGAAAAGTGGATCTAGTGCTTTCTGATATGGCGCCAAATTTATCTGGGGTTGGGGTCGCTGATGCCGCCAGAATGGCCTTTTTGGCTGAAATTGCTCTCGATTTTGCCCTTGCCCACCTCAAACCCGAAGGAGCGCTCCTCATTAAGTGCTTTAACGGGAGTGGCTATAGTCAAATCGTGGAATCCTTCAAAAAGGTATTTAAGACGGTCTCCCCCCGAAAACCAAAGGCCTCAAGGGCTAGATCTTCCGAGATCTTCCTGTTGGGTAGAAATCTCAAGCCAGCTAAATAAATGCTCCAAAGTGCCCCCAAAGGCGCAATAACCCCGACAATATAGGGGTTTGGTAAATAAAAATGCCATTAGCACTTGAAAAAGGCTGGTAGTAGAATCAAATACTTAGATATAGCAATCCGCTTTAACTCCCGGATTAATCCGGCAAAGGTCTGTTTTGAACAACAACATGTTGCAAAAAATTGGTGTGTGGCTCATCGTGGGTCTTGTGCTTTTTACTGTTTTTAAACAGTTTGATAAGCCAAGAGACGTTAATCAAGTCACTTATTCTCAATTCATGGACGATGCCAAGGCTGGCAAAGTGAAGCGAGTGGATGTGCAGGGTCGCACATTGCAGGTAACGCCAAATGACGGTAGCAAGTACTCCATCATCTCCCCAGGGGATATTTGGATGGTGGGTGACCTCATGAAATACGGTGTCCAGGTCACTGGTAAGGCAGACGATGAACCCAATATGTTGGTTTCTGCTTTGTACTACCTCGGACCAACATTACTCATTATTGGTTTTTGGTTTTTCATGATGCGCCAAATGCAGGGCGGCGGCAAAGGAGGAGCATTCTCCTTTGGAAAATCAAAAGCTCGCTTAATTGATGAAAACAGTAACACGGTTACTTTTGCTGATGTAGCCGGTTGCGATGAGGCTAAAGAAGAAGTCTTTGAAATTGTCGACTTCTTAAAAGATCCACAAAAGTTCCAAAAACTGGGTGGCCGTATTCCGCACGGTGTTTTATTGGTTGGCCCTCCAGGAACCGGTAAGACCCTGTTGGCACGGGCGATTGCGGGTGAAGCCAAAGTACCGTTCTTCTCCATTTCTGGTTCTGATTTCGTAGAGATGTTTGTCGGTGTCGGTGCATCACGTGTGCGTGATATGTTTGAAACTGCCAAGAAAAATTCTCCTTGCATCATCTTCATTGATGAGATCGATGCAGTTGGTCGCCATCGTGGCGCAGGTATGGGTGGTGGTAATGACGAGCGTGAGCAAACTCTGAACCAAATGCTAGTTGAGATGGATGGCTTTGAAAGCAATAGCGGTGTGATCGTTGTTGCTGCAACCAACCGTTCCGATGTTTTGGATCGCGCTTTATTGCGCCCAGGCCGTTTCGATCGTCAGGTGCATGTTGGTTTGCCAGACATCCGTGGTCGTGAGCAAATTTTGCAAGTGCATATGCGCAAAGTCCCGATTGATCCAGATGTGAACGCTGCTGTCTTGGCTCGTGGCACTCCTGGTTTCTCTGGTGCGGATTTGGCAAACTTAGTCAACGAAGCTGCTTTATTTGCTGCACGTCGTAGTAAGCGTGCTGTAGATATGAAAGACTTTGAAGATGCTAAGGACAAGATCTACATGGGTCCAGAGCGTAAGTCTGCCGTGATGCGTGAAGAAGAGCGTCGTAATACGGCCTATCACGAGTCTGGTCATGCTGTGGTTGCTAAGGTCTTGCCAAAAGCTGACCCAGTGCATAAGGTCACCATCATGCCGCGTGGCATGGCTTTAGGTGTGACATGGCAATTGCCTGAGTTTGATCGTGTGAACTTATACAAAGATCGCATGATGGAAGAGTTGGCTATTTTGTTTGGTGGTCGTGCTGCGGAAGAGGTTTTCTTGCACTCCATGAGTACTGGCGCATCAAATGACTTTGAGCGAGCTACGAAGATGGCGCGCGACATGGTAACGCGTTACGGTATGAGCGATAGCTTAGGTACGATGGTGTATGTCGATACTGAATCCGAAAGCATGTTTGGCCGTACTAGCTCCAAAACCGTTTCTGAATTGACGCAGCAAAAGGTTGATGCAGAAATTCGTGCGCTAGTGGATAGTCAGTATGCTTTAGCAAGATCGATTCTTGAGCAAAATCGAGATAAGGTCGAAGCGATGGTTGCTGCTTTGCTCGAATGGGAAACCATCGATGCTGAGCAGATCAATGACATCATGGAAGGTCGTCCACCACGCGCTCCTAAACCACCTCCTGCAACTACCTTTGGTAATTCAGCCGGTACTCCTGGGCCGGCGGCTGGTAGCGCACCTGCGACGGCTTAATTTCACCAATTATTTGAGGTGAGTAAGTCAAACATGCCCGCAACATGGCGTTGCGGGCGTTTTCTTTTTGACTTTAGCAAACGCAATACCCCCTTGGTAATGGGTATTCTCAATGCCACCCCGGATTCCTTTTCGGATGGCGGTCAGTTCAGAGCTCCAAGTGATGCTATTGCACAAGCGGAGCGCATGATTGCTCATGGCGTTGACATCATTGATATTGGTGGAGAGTCCACTCGTCCCGGTGCAGAGCCCGTTCCACTTCAGGAAGAATTGGATCGGGTCTTGCCTGTGATTGAGGCTTTAAAAGATTGTGGTGTTGCCTTATCGATTGACACTTATAAAGCAGAGACGATGCTCCAATCGCTCAGTGCTGGTGTGGATTGTGTGAATGATATTTGGGCGCTTAGACAAGAGGGTGCGCTAGAGGCTGTGCTTGAGAGCGATCTCAATCCAGGCAAGCAATGTGGTGTCGTACTCATGCACATGCAGCGTGATCCACAAACCATGCAATTTGATCCTCACTATCAAGATGTGATGGCCGAGGTAAAGGCTTTTTTGCAAGAGCGAGCTAATCTATTGGAAAAACAGGGCATTTCTCAGGATCGCATTGCCATCGATCCTGGATTTGGTTTTGGTAAAAGCCTGGATCACAACCTAAAAATGCTCGCAGATTTTGAGCAATTCTCGGCATTGGGTTACCCCGTATTGGCAGGCATCTCCCGTAAATCCATGTTGGGCAAGTTAACAGGGTGCGATACCCATGAGCGGGTAGCGCCTAGTATTGCGGCGGCTATTCTCGCTGCCGATCGGGGCGCACGCATTCTTCGGGTTCACGATGTACCCGAAACGGTTGATGCCCTGAGGATATGGGCTGCAGTTCAACGCTAGTTCATGAGATTTAACTAGATAGCCACAAGTTTTATAATTAAACCTATGAAAAAACAATACTTTGGAACGGATGGTATTCGCGGTGAAGTGGGGCAATTTCCGATTGTTCCCGAGTTCATTACGCGTTTGGGTTATGCCGCTGGAAAAGTATTAAGCAAAAATACACAGCAGGGGCAACGTTGCAAAGTATTGATTGGTAAAGATACGCGTGTTTCTGGTTATTTACTGGAAGCTGCCTTAGAGGCAGGCTTTGCTGCTGCTGGTGTTGACGTGATGTTGTGCGGACCGATGCCAACGCCTGGCGTTGCTTACCTGACTAAGGCATTACGTTTGTCAGCTGGGGTAGTCATTTCCGCTTCACACAATCCTTATCAAGATAATGGTATTAAATTTTTCTCGGCACAAGGCGGAAAGCTGACAGATGAGTTCGAGTTAGCCATTGAAGCAGAGCTTGAAAAACCCATGGGTTGCGTTAGCTCTAAAGAATTAGGCAAGGCATTTCGTATTGACGATGCTGCTGGTCGTTATATTGAGTTTTGTAAATCTACTTTTCCGGGTGAGCTCAATCTCAAGGGGATGAAGTTGGTGGTTGATTGCGCTAATGGCGCTGCATACCATATAGCACCACATGTATTTCATGAGCTTGGTGCTGAAGTGATCTCGATTGGTGTTCATCCTGACGGTAGAAACATTAATGAGGGTTGTGGTGCTACGGCACCAGCGGCGCTTATTGAAAAAGTGAAAGAAACCAAAGCAGATCTTGGCATTGCTTTAGATGGTGATGCTGATCGTTTGCAAATGGTAGATGCTTCAGGAAGATTATTTAATGGGGATGAGCTCTTATACGTACTCGCCAAAGATCGTCTTGCCCGTGGAGAAAAGTTAGGCGGTGTGGTTGGTACTCTGATGACCAATCTGGCTGTTGAAAATGCCATTAAAGCAATGGGTATTGGATTTGAGCGCGCAAATGTCGGTGATCGTTATGTCTTGGAATTGCTCAAGCAAAAAGGCTGGCTGATTGGTGGTGAAGGATCTGGACATTTGTTATGTTTAGATCGTCACACCACAGGCGATGGCACGATTGCTGCTTTGCAGGTCTTAGCTGCCATGAGTCAAAACCAGCAGAGCTTGGCGCAACTACTCGATTCCGTAAAAATCTTCCCCCAAGTGCTTCTCAATATTAAATTTAAGACTGGTTACGATTGGAAAGCGGACAACGCTCTTCATTCCCAGATTGCTCAAGTAGAAACAGAGCTTCAAGGCACGGGTAGGGTGCTGATTCGGGCGTCAGGCACAGAGCCTGTGCTTAGGGTGATGGTTGAAGCGAATGATGGCGCTGTTGCCCTGAATGCCGCCAAGAGTATTACCAAATGTATTCCATCGGCCTAAGTAATTGAATTTATTAAGATATTTTTCAAGAAATTCCCTGTCATAAAAGAGTCATACTCAATCCGTATTGTTCAGTTATCGCAATGTTGCGTGAACTAAACGAGGATTACTCCACATGAAATCATTCTTGAAAAAAGCGCTCATTATTGGCGCTATTTCATTAGCCCCAGTTGCCTATGCAGCCGATATGACCGGTGCTGGTGCAACATTCCCTTATCCAATGTACGCGAAATGGGCAGAAGCCTACAAAGCCAAAACAGGCTCAAACTTAAATTACCAGTCCATTGGTTCTTCCGGTGGCATTAAGCAAATTAAAGCAAAGACTGTGGATTTTGGTGCATCCGATAATCCAGTTAAATTTGAGGATTTAGAAAAGGATGGTTTAGTCCAGTTCCCGGCGATCATTGGTGGTGTAGTCCCAGTAATTAACGTTGAAGGTGTTAAACCTTACGAGCTCAAGTTATCGCCAGATACTTTGGCTGATATTTTTCAAGGTGTAATCACCAATTGGAACGATAGACGCCTTGTGTTGAATAATCCTGGCTTGAAGATGCCTGACATGCCAATCACTGTTGTTCACCGTGCGGACGGTTCTGGAACCACTGCAATTTTTACCAATTATTTGGCTAAAGTAAGTCAAAACTGGAAAGATGCTGTTGGTGAGGGTGCAGCTGTGAAGTGGCCTGCTGCTTCTTCTGTTGGCGGTAAGGGTAACGAAGGTGTTGCGGCGAACGTATCTCGAGTTAAAGGTGCTATTGGTTACGTAGAGTATGCATATGCCAAGAAAAACAAGCTGATCAGTGTTTCTTTAAAAAACAAAGACGGTCAATTCGTTCAGCCTGACGACACTACTTTTGCAGCAGCTGCGGCAGGTACTGATTGGTCTAAGATTCCAGGTATGGGTACATTTATTACCAATGCTTCTGGTGCCAAAGCATGGCCGATTACTGGCGCATCATTCATTCTGATGTACAAAAACCCAGAGAAGAAAGCTAACTCTGCTGAAGTATTGAAGTTCTTTGACTTTGCTTTCAAAGAAGGTAAGCAAATGGCTCTTGAGCTTGACTATGTTCCAATGCCAGATGTCACTACTGACTTTATTCGCAAGAATGTATGGTCCAATATTGCCAAGTAATTTGTTAGATTAACTGTTTAATCTCAACGCTGAATCAGCTCCACTATTAGTGGGGCTTTTTCAGCATTTATTGAAGTCCAAACATGATTGAATCAACCCAGTCACATTCAGCGCCAACGCCTCAGGCCCTGCGTATTGCTAAGTTGCAACGTATTCAAGATTTCCTATTTCATGGAATCACGCAATTGTTTGCTTTATCGGTCTTGATTGCATTACTTGGAATTATTATTTCACTAATCATTAATGCTTGGCCAGCATTAGATAAGTTTGGTATTGGCTTTTTCTTTACCAAAGAGTGGGACATCATTAATGGTGAATTTGGTGGGCTGATTGCTATTTATGGAACCTTAGTGACCTCTTTGATTGCTTTGCTCATTGCAGTTCCATTGAGCTTTGGTATTGCGGTATTTCTGACTGAGCTTTGCCCGGCTCCACTTCGTCGACCATTGGGTACTGCTGTTGAGTTACTCGCAGCCGTTCCATCCATTATTTACGGTATGTTTGGCTTATTTATTTTTGCGCCATTATTTGCTGACTATATTCAACCAGCCTTGGCTGCAACCTTGGGGCAAATACCCGGGTTAGGCATTTTATTTTCGGGTGCCTTTAATGGTATCGGTATCTTATGTGCAGGCCTCATTTTGGCAATGATGATTTTGCCTTTTATTGCCTCAGTAATGCGCGACGTTTTTGAAATTGTTCCACCAGTGTTAAAAGAATCGGCTTATGGTATTGGCTGTACAACTTGGGAAGTCGTCAAGAATGTAGTGCTTCCTTATACAAAGGCAGGTGTTATTGGCGGCATCATGTTAGGTTTAGGTCGAGCTCTTGGTGAAACCATGGCCGTGACTTTTGTGATTGGTAATGCGCACCGTCTTTCCCCTTCATTATTTTCACCAGGTAATTCGATTGCCTCAACATTGGCTAATGAGTTCGGCGAGGCTGAACTTGGAGCCCATTATTCATCCTTATTTGCCTTAGGTCTTGCGCTGTTCATGATTACTTTCATTGTTCTAGCGATTGCCAAATGGATGCTCATTAGTATGGAAAAAAAGCAGGGGCTTAAAACATGAACGGCTTATCAAATCTTAATCCAGCAATTTACGCGAAACGTAAGCGTGCCAATAAGATCGGTCTACTCCTCTCAACTGCCGCTATGGCATTAGGCATGGCTTTTTTGTTGTGGATTTTAAGTGTTTTATTTTTAAAAGGCTTTTCTTCTATTGATCTGGATGTATTTACTCAGAGCACTCCTGCGCCGGGCTCTGAGGGTGGTGGTTTAGCCAATGCCATTGTTGGAAGCTTAATGATTGTAGGAAGCTGTACGCTCATTAGCACTCCAATTGGTGTGTTAGCGGGCTTATACCTATCCGAGTATGGCGATAGAAGTAAGGTGGCCTCGATTACCCGTTTTGTTACCGATATCATGTTGTCTGCGCCATCAATTGTGATTGGTCTTTTCGTATATGCGATTGTGGTGGCACAAGTGCGTCACTTCTCTGGCTGGGCGGGTACGATTGCTTTAGCTTTAATTGCTATTCCAGTGGTAGTTCGCACCACTGAGAATATGTTGCGCTTAGTACCCGGAAGCTTGCGAGAGGCTGCCTATGCATTGGGTACGCCTAAGTGGAAGGTAGCATTCATGATCACCTTGCGTGCAGCCAAAAGTGGGGTCATTACCGGTATTTTGCTGGCGCTTGCTCGAGTAAGTGGTGAAACGGCACCATTACTCTTTACTGCTTTGAATAATCAGTTTTTCTCCAGCAATATGAACGCCCCCATGGCTAATTTACCGGTGGTGATCTTCCAGTTTGCAATGAGTCCCTATGATAATTGGGTGAACTTAGCTTGGGCGGCTGCTTTACTGATTACGTTTGCTGTACTGGGCCTGAATATTCTTGCGCGTGTAGTGTTCCGCGAGAAAGTACAGAGTTAATGAGTAATATGAAAACCATGTTTGACTTAAACACGATTGATAGTCAAGGAACAAGAATGAACGACACAACAACACCAGCCAATATTGATGTTAAAAATGCCCTAGAGGTTCGGAATCTGAACTTCTTCTATGGCTCATTTCAGGGCCTAAAAGACATTAACCTAGATATCCAAGAGGGCAAGGTAACCGCATTTATTGGGCCATCAGGTTGTGGTAAGTCTACTTTGCTGCGCACGCTCAATCGGATGTATGACCTCTATCCTGGTCAGCGCGCTGAAGGGGAGATTAACTTTTACGGTCAGAATATTTTGGAGCCTGGACAAGATCTCAACCTCTTGCGCTCCCGGATTGGTATGGTTTTCCAAAAACCAACTCCATTCCCCATGTCGATTTATGAAAACATTGCCTTTGGTGTGCGCCTCTATGAAAAGCTTTCTCGCTCCGAAATGGATGAGCGCGTTGAGTGGGCATTAAATAAGGCTGCTTTATGGAATGAGGCTAAGGACAAGCTTAATCAAAGCGGCCTTTCCTTGTCCGGTGGACAACAACAGCGTTTATGTATTGCTCGTGGTGTTGCAGTAAAGCCTTCTGTCATCCTCTTGGATGAACCGACTTCTGCTTTGGATCCGATTTCAACGGGCAAGATTGAAGAGTTGATTAATGAGCTCAAGCATGATTACACGATTGCAATCGTTACCCATAATATGCAGCAAGCGGCTCGAGTATCAGACTACACTGCATACATGTATCTTGGCAGCTTAATTGAGTACGGAAAAACCGACGAAATCTTTATTAAACCTAAGCGCAAAGAAACAGAAGATTACATAACCGGTCGATTCGGTTAATTGGAGATGAATATGCCAGATAAACACCTTTCCTCGCAGTTTGATGCGGATTTAAATTCTCTTTCTAGTCGTTTACTAGAAATGGGTGGACTAGTTGAGTCTCAAATCTCCTCTGCTATGCGTGCTTTTACGCAAATGGATATTGATACCTGTAATGTGGTCATTGCGAATGAAAAGATCGTCAATGATCTGGAAATACAGATCGACATGGCCTGCACCGAATTAATTGCTCGTCGCCAGCCTACGGCACGTGACTTACGTCTAGTGATGGCAGTTTCTAAAGCGATTACCAATTTAGAGCGTGCGGGAGATGAGGCTGAGCGTGTGGCTAAAAGAACCAAGCGACTCATTGAATCTGGTGTCGTAAATAATATTAATGTTGCAGAGATTCGTTTGTCCGGTCAGATGGCTATCTCACTATTGCGTCGTAGCTTGGATGCCTTTGCGCGTCTCGATACAGTTGCAGCAGCTGAAGTTGTTCAGGAAGATCGACAGATTGATGAAGAGTTCAAAGGCTTTGTTCGTAAGTTGATTACGCATATGATGGAAGATCCCCATACGATTACCACCGGCCTAGATATGCTCACCATTGCTAAAGCCATTGAACGCATTGGTGATCACGCTAAAAATATTGCCGAGTTTGTGATCTATATTGCCAAGGGCTCAGATGTGCGACATATACCCCATGAAGACTTGGTTCGCGAGGCGAATAAACCGTAAATTTTCATACTCAAACGGAATTTGCTATGACTCACCGGATATTGATTGTTGAAGATGAGCCTTCGATTGCAGAGCTTATTGCAATTAATTTAAGCCATGCCGGGTATGAAGTGCAGAAGGCGCTTCAAACAGACATTGCTTTAAATATGATGCGCGATGAGCTGCCTAGTCTATTGATTTTGGACTGGATGCTTCCCGGTAAATCTGGCGTTCAGTTTGCTCGTGAGCTTAGAGCCAATGAGCGTACAAGATCTTTGCCAATATTAATGCTCACCGCTAAGAGTGAGGAGACGGATAAGGTCTTAGGGCTTGATTCAGGGGCTGATGACTACGTTACCAAACCGTTTTCACCCAAAGAGCTAGTTGCCCGTGTCAAGGCATTGCTGCGCCGTCAAATGCCACTTGAAGGAAGTGGTCCTTTGGCTGTTGGGCCCCTAAGGCTAGATCCTGTTTCTCATCGGGTAAGTGCTGTTTGGCCAAATTCTGAGCCGCAGACTTTATCGCTTGGTCCTACTGAGTTCCGCTTGCTCCAATTTATGATGGCTAACTCAGAAAGGGTGCATTCTCGTGAGAATCTACTCGATAAAGTCTGGGGTAACGAGGTTTACATCGAAGAGCGTACTGTGGATGTGCACATCAAGAGGCTTAGAGCTGCCTTATCTCCTGCAGACTGCGATCGCTTAATTGAGACCGTCCGGGGCAGCGGATACAGAATTACCAAAACGCCTACTCAGACCTGATTTTATTGGTCAGAACAGCGTTTTTCTGATCCCTGGTTGCGGATGCTCTAAGATTGTCGGATGTTCTCCGTTTTTATCCGGTTTTTCCTACTTCTTTGCCTGGCATTTATTGCTGCTTTTATTGCCGAAGCCAATTTAGGCTCCTTTTTTGGTATTTCTGCAGGAATTGCGGTGTTGTCGATTCCGCTCATCAATTCTTATATTAATTTAGCGCGGCTACGCAAATACACCATTGAGGACCACTTAGATTCAATGCCGCTGCCTGGTGGTTACTGGGAGGAAGTTTGCTTTTATCTACAACGTTTGGTGCGTAACCTCAAGTCGCAAATGCTGTCGGTTGAGAAGCAGCACAATCGGTTTATTGAAGCCTTTCAGGCATCGCCCAACGGCATCATGATGCTCGATGATCAGGATCAAATCGAATGGTGTAATGCAATCTCTGAACGGTTCTTTGGTCTTCAGTTTAAGCGCGACGTTATGCAGCGGGTAAATTTTCTGATTCGCCGACCTGAATTTATTCGTTATTTGTTGGCTCGCCATTTCGAAGAGCCATTATTGTTAGAGCGTATGGGACCTCAATCGAACTTGAGTCTCATGTTGCAGGCCTTTCCATTTGGTGAAAAGCGACATTTACTCCTAGTGCAAGACGTTACCGATCTACAAAAAGCAGATGCTATGCGCAGGGACTTTGTGGCCAACGTTTCCCATGAGATGCGCACCCCCATTACCGTATTAATGGGCTTTCTGGAAACTATCCAATCTCTAGATTTAGATAAAGCCCAGCAGGATCAATATTTTGAGATGATGATGTCTCAAGCTCAGCGCATGAAAAGCCTCGTCGAGGACTTGCTGACCCTGGCTAATTTAGAGGCAAATTCTTTGCCGGCGCCAACTCAGCCAATACCAATACAAACGCTCATGGCTTTATTAAAGAATGATGCGCAGGCGCTCTCGCAAGGTCACCATACATTCCATTTTGATATAGAAAGCTCTCGGGATGTGATGGGAGAGGAGCGAGAAATTCTCTCGGCTTTTGGTAATTTAGTTTCCAACGCCATTCGATATACGCCCGATGGTGGGTCTATTCGCGCAACCTGGCGTATTAATCCTGCGGGAGAGGGTGAATTCTCAGTGGTAGACACCGGCCCAGGAATTGCTTCTGAGCATCTTTCTCGGCTGACAGAGCGTTTCTATAGAGTAGATCGTAGTCGCTCGCGCGATACTGGTGGAACAGGCTTGGGGCTCGCCATTGTTAAACATATTGCTAGCAGACATCAAGCCCAATTATTGATTGAGAGTACTCCAGGTCAGGGAAGTACATTTACGATGCGCTTCCCCAAAGAAAGATTGACAGACTAAGCGGGAGGATTAATCCTTCTTATCTTTTTTGTCTTTCTTGTCCTTTTTATCCTTCTTTTCTTTCTTACGCTTAGATTCCTTGGGTAATTTGTCTAACTTACCGTTTGCGTAAAGACACCATACTTTAATTTCCTCTAGGAGTTCAGTGAGGTCCTCATAAGATAGGTTTTTAAAGTCTTGCAGGCCAATGGCTCCTGACTCTTGAAGCTGTTTGACAGCGTCTTCGTACTTATATTCACTCATAAATTTCCACGTAAAGTTGTCAGAACGGGCTAATCCTAGCAAAGTAATATGACAAAACCCGTTTTTTGATGTTTTTAGAGTACTAATCGAACTTTTTCTGTTTATTGGCGCCGGTATTTTGCAATAAACATCTTGGCAATCCTCCAGCTGGTTGGGTCAGCGGCTGAAATAGGAGGAATTACTGCAATAATAGATCCCGTCTAAATGCTGGATTGTTTATGCCCCTTACTCGCCGATCTTTACCAAAAATACTCACATCGCTCAGTACGGGTCAGTTTTCAACTTTGCAACCAGTGGTATCGCATCATGGTAAGCCATTGAGCATAGCCAAACGTTTGGCTCTGGGGAAAAGCTTGCGCAATAAAGTCAGCTTTGAAGAGCAGGGGAGCTATGTTCCGCCAAAGCATCGAATTGATCCAATCGACATTTTGAAGCTGCAGGCAGATCTACGCATTAATTCACTGATTCCCATTCGGTATGCACGCATGCAGCAATCCCCCTTTGCTTTTTATCGGGGTGCAGCAGCCATCATGGCGCAAGATTTAGCAAATCAAGCAACTACCAATATCACAGTACAACTTTGCGGTGATATGCACGTATCTAATTTTGGATTATTTGGCACTGCTGAGCACCGCCTAGTATTTGGCATCAATGATTTTGATGAAACGCTTCCGGGAAGTTGGGAGTGGGATATGAAGCGTTTAGTAGCTAGCGCCGTGATTGCCTGTCAAACTTTGGGCGGCAATGAGTCAATGTGTAAAAAATTGGTTTTTCGTATTAGCTCTGAATATCAAAAACGGATGGCTGAATATGCACAAATGCCATACCTAGAGATTGCTCAGAAGTTTATTGGCGAAAAAGAGATTCGCAAGCACTTTAGTAAAGTGCATCAGAAGACTTTAGATGAGTATTTAAAAGCGACAAAAGGCCAAACAAATATTCAGGTTTTGCAGAAGTACACTACTTTGGTTGGCAAAAACCGAAAAATTATCAATAAACCCCCCTTAATAGAACACCTGAATAAAACGGCTTATGGAGTTTCTTTTTCAGGCTTAGTTGATAAGGCGCTTAGCAATTACAGCACTACTTTACTGGCAGATCGGCAGATATTGTTTGGTCGCTATACCTTAAAAGACTTTGCTAGAAAAGTGGTTGGTATCGGCAGCGTCGGAACGGTCTGCATGATGATGTATTTTGAGGGCGACAAGGAGAATGACCCCTTGTTCTTGCAATATAAAGAAGCACAAGAGTCGGTGTTAACGCCTTATTTAGGTAAGTCAATTTATGAAAATATGGGGCAACGAGTAGTCTCTGGTCAGAGAATGCTCCAAGGAGCCCCTGATATTTTTCTGAGTAGCGGTGAAATCAAGCATCACGGTACGGACATCCAAGGCTTCTATCTTCGTCAGCTCAGGGATATGAAAGGGGGGATTGTTATCGGCCCTGGTGGCGTTAGTCTAGAAAATTTTCCAGACTATGCAAGGCTGTTTGGCTGGGCCCTAGCTCTAGGGCATGCACGCTCAGGGGATGCTGCATTAATCTCTGGCTATTGTGGTCAATCCAAAGATCTAGATAAAGCCTTATACCGGTTTGCAAGCTCCTACGCCAAACAGAATGCAGCCGATTACAAAGAGTTTTGTAGTGCTGTGAAGTCTGGACGGATTAAGGTTGCTAAAGAAAAGGCTATTTAACTCCCATTGCATCAATCTGTGCGAGTGTCTTATTGCTGAAACAATTCTTGGCCATCATTAGGGCTGTGAATATATCGAATCAAATCCAGCAAGCCATCATTACTTGCCCAAATTGCCAGGGTCACGAAATTGTAGATGCTCACCAAGAGGGCTCCATGCACCTTTATCGATGCCCATCTTGCAATAGCCTCTTGAAAGCAAAATCAGGTGATTGCTGCATTTTATGTAGCTTTGGTAACCGGGATTGTGCCAGTTCAGAGCAAAATTTAGCCGCTTAAGCATTTACCAGTAGACTAGGGTGCATTTTCATGAATATGTCATGATAGTTTCATAAAATAGACATATTTACTTTGCTCTCATTTGCTTACTGGAACCATTTTGGCTGTTAATAAAGACATTTCAGGGAATAACTCAAGTGACTTGGTGGCGGCAGTTGACTTAGGGTCAAACAGTTTTCGTATGCTGGTTGCCCAAGTAGTCAAGACACCCTCTGGAACTCAGCTGCGTCCTATTGACACTTTACGTGAGTCAGTTCGCCTTGCTGCTGGCCTTACGGACAATAAGTTGTTAGGAAATGATGCGTATCAACGAGGGCTTACCGCTATCCGACGTTTTGGCGAGCGCATCCGAGGTTTTGATCCCACCAAAGTGCGTGCAGTGGCTACTAATACTCTCAGGGTTGCAAAAAATGCCCCTAGTTTTATTGCTGATGCAGAGGAAGCATTGGGTTTTCCGATTGAGGTCATTGCGGGTGTAGAAGAGGCGCGCCTGATTTATATCGGCGCCGCCCATGAAGTTTCGGCTATTCAAGGAAATCGCCTAGTCGTAGATATCGGTGGCGGTTCTACGGAATTTATTATCGGCAAGGGGTATGAGCCCAAGCTCATGGAGAGTCTTTATATTGGCTGTGTCTCGCATAGCCTCCGATTTTTCCCTAAAGGCAATATTGATGCCCATGCTTTTAAGGAAGCAGAATTAGCAGCACGTCGAGAGATTCAGGTGATCTCTGGGGCTTACCTCAAAAGCGGATGGAAGCAAGTGATTGGCTCCTCCGGAACTGCCCGTGCTTTAGCAGACCTGATCGCAGAAAATAACTTTAATGGCCAACAAAGCGAAGGCTTGACCATGGGTCGCGTGAACGGCGCTGGCGGGTTTATTACTCGCGAGGGTTTAAAAGCCATGAAGAAGCACCTGCTTAAGTATGACAACATTAGTCAGGTTGAGCTTGCAGGTTTAAAAGATGACCGCAGATCTGTCTGGCCAGGCGGTTTAGCCATCATGATTGCAGTCTTTGATGAGCTTGGTATTGAGAGCATGGAAGTAACCGATGCGGCTTTAAGGGTCGGTGTTCTTTATGATCTTTTGGGCCGCTCTCAACATGACGATATGCGCTTTGTAACCGTTGAGCAATTTATGCAACGTTATGCTGTGGATCGCGAGCAAGCAAAAAGAGTAGGTATACATGCTGCTGAATTTTTAGCGCAACTGCCTAAGCCAGACTCCGAAGATCGTGACGATAATATTGTCTTATTACAATGGGCGGCTAATCTGCATGAAATCGGATTAACGATTGCTCATAACGGCTATCACAAGCACTCAGCTTATATTGCAGGAAATGCAGATATGCCCGGCTTTTCAAAAAACGACCAAGCTAGGCTTGCTGCACTTCTCATCGGCCATGCAGGAAAGCTCGGTAAATTAGCAAATAACCCAAGCTTTAGAGATTGGCGGATGTTGTTCTGCTTAAGATTGTCTCAAGTACTTTGCCGCGGGCGAAGTGATATCCAAATGCCCAAAGTAAAAGTATCTGAGGTGGATGGCTCTTATTTTGTGAGTCTGTCAAAAGATTGGGTGGATGCGCATCCCTTGACTGAATTTAGCTTGCTCAAAGAGGCGGCCGAGTGGGAGCGTATCGGCCGTCCTTACAAGGTGATTCTGCGTTAACTAATTACAACCCCAAGAAATGCTTGGCGTAGCGAGGGTTGATTTCAGATAAGCGCAACATCGTTAATACATCAGCAGTATTAAAGTCCGGATCCCATGCCGGTGCACTGCAAATCTTAGCGCCTAGCTTGAGATAGCCTTTAATCAAAGGAGGCGGCTCAACTTCCAATCCACCATTTAAACGCTCTAGAGGTAGTGGTAGGCGAGGGAAAGCATGATTTTCAACGGGAGCCATTTGATCGCTACTCAGCGAGTTATATAAGCTAGCAGCAAAATGGCCACCATCGGCCATCGGAATGCTTGCACAACCCAACATGATTTCGTAATCATGTTTTTGCATATATTGCGCAAGGCCACTCCACAATGCCATGATGACGGCACCAGAGCGATAGTCCGCATGAACACATGAGCGACCTAATTCCACCATCTTGGGGCGCAAGTGATTTAAGCGAGCAAGGTCAAATTCCGCATCAGAATACAGGCGACCAATTTCAGCGGCCTTATGCGGTGGAAGTACGCGGTAGGTACCCACCACCTTGAGGGTCTCTTGATCACGGATGAGTAAGTGGTCGCAGTAAGCATCAAAATCATCGACATCTAAGTCTTCAGGATGGGTTGGCAAACTGGCACCCATCTCCTCTGCAAAAACCTTATAGCGTAAGCGCTGGGCTTCTTTGACCTCATTTGAATTGGATGCCCAGGTAATTTGAAAGGCTGGCCGCTTCGGCTTCTGAATTATTTTCTCAGTACTAACGGGCTCAAGGGCAAGCGCTTCGCTTCGAGCGCGTAAGGCAAACTTTTTACCAAATAGCTTCTTGGCTATTTTCTTTGAAAAGAGTTTTTTAATAGCCTGAGTTTTACTAGCTTTTTCTTTCTTTAGCTTTTTCTCAAAGCGGGAATTAAATAGATCAAATGCACCGAGTGGATTTGGAATATCGGACATGAGTTTCCTTATGTAGTTTTATGGATCTTAGAGGGGCTCTATTACCAATTGATGACAAGCGGAATGCAGATCGTTGCCCATAGTAGGGTGGCGATCAGTAGCGCCATCATGACGGCTGCTGAACCAAAATCTTTGGCTCTTTTGGATAGGTCATGATGCTCAAAAGAGATTCGATCAATGGCTGCCTCAACGCTAGAATTGAGTAGCTCCACCACTAAAACAAGCAATAGTGAGGTAATGAGAATGCATTGTTCAATTGGGCTCACCGGTATCCATAATGCGATCGGAGTTAGTAAGGCTAGTAAGGTGAGTTCTTGCCTAAAAGCACTCTCTTCTTTAAAGGCATACACAATACCGCACCAAGAGTTTTTTGCAGCATGCCAAGCTCTCGTTAGTCCACGATTTCCTTTGTGTGGATTTTGCTTGATATCGTAAGGGGTAGTCAAAATATCTTCTTAAGCTAAGGCGGTAACGTGAACTTGCGCAGAAGGCACAGGTTTAAGGTGTTTTGCAAATTGCTCTGAGGCAGCTCTCCAAGAGAATTTCTCGGCATGGGCTCTGGCGACTTCACGCGGTATTCGCAATGCCTGCATACAGGCTTCTCTGAGATCTTCATGCATTGCACCTGCTGGAGAATCACCGAGAACATCAATTGGGCCAGTGACAGGGTAGGCAGCAACGGGAGTGCCACAAGCCATAGCCTCAAGAAGCACTAAGCCAAACGTATCCGTTTTGCTGGGGAAAACAAAGACATCGGCCGCTGCATAGACTTTTGCCAACTCATCTTGTTGCAAAACGCCTAGGTAATTGATATTGGGATATTTTTGCTTGATCTCCGCCATGGCAGGGCCATCGCCAACTACCCATTTAGAGCCTGGCAAGTCGATTTCTAAAAATGCGTTGATGTTCTTTTCTACAGCAACTCGTCCGACATATAGAAAAATTGGGTGAGCGCTATTGAGTGCTTTAGAGTCCTGCATTTTGAAAATATCAAGATCAACTCCACGTGACCAGAGAACCACATTTTTGAGTCCATAGGCTTCTAAGTCATTTTTAACCACAATCGTGGGGGCCATTACTGCCATTGAGGGGCCATGAAACCAACGAATAAAGGCATACGTGATGGCCAGTGGAATGCCGGTGCGTGCTTTAACGTATTCTGGAAAACGGGTATGGTAGGCAGTGGAAAAGGGTAGATTATTTTTAACAGCATATGCGCGTGCTGAAAGGCCTAAGGGACCTTCAGTAGCAATATGCATCGCATCGGGTGCAAATTCTTTTATTCTGCGCGCTACCTCTTTGCCAGGAAACAGGGATAGGGCAATGTCGGGATAAGTAGGGCAGGGGATAGATTTAAATCCAGTTGGCGTAATCATGTCTACTTCATGGCCCATACCGATTAATTCAGCACGGGTTTGCTTGAGGGTTCTGACAACGCCATTGACTTGGGGATCCCATGCGTCCGTAATAATCATAATTTTCATACAGTAGCCTCTTCGATAACTGCTTGAATAGCAGGTTGATGTGTAACTTCTATTTGTTGAACTGGATCACCCTTGATATGGGTCCAGTAAATGATTTTGAGTTCACCAGTAGTGGTTTCCACGAGGGCAGATAGACTTTCAACCCAATCGCCACCATTGCAATACAGCAGTCCATCAATTTCACGAATCTCAGCCTTGTGAATATGACCACAGACTACGCCGTCACAGTCTCGAATGCGCGCTTCTCTAGCCATAATGTGCTCAAAGTCGGCGATGTAACTTACAGCATTCTTCACTTGATGTTTTAGGTATTGGGAGAGAGACCAATATTGCAAGCCCATCTTGACACGCAACATATTAAAGTAGCGGTTGATATAGAGAATGAATGAATATAAGGAGTCACCCACATAGGCAAGCCATTTGGCATATTGCATGACGCCATCAAATAGATCGCCGTGTGTGACCCACAGTTTGCGACCATCTAGAAGGGTGTGAATGACTTCCTCTTCGACTTTGATGTCACCAAATGACATGCCAAAGTATTGTCTTGCTGCCTCATCGTGATTGCCGGGAATATAAATGACTTCAGCACCTTTGCGAGCCTTACGCAGCAACTTTTGCACTACATCGTTATGTGCTTGTGGCCAATAAAATGATTGTTTTAAGCGCCAACCATCAATGATGTCACCCACCAAATACAATGTGTCTGCCTCATTGTGTTTTAGAAAATCGAGGAGGTAGTTTGCCTGACACCCTGAAGTTCCCAGGTGTACATCTGAAATCCAGATAGCTCTGTAGTGCATCATGAGTAGATATTTAGCCTGTCATTTATGAAGGCCTCATGACACTTTTAAGTCAGTTTGATGACTTGATTTATATTCTGAGCTTATGACATCTCATGCATCAGAAAATAATGCCGTAGGAAAGGCGCTATACATTTGGATTTGGGCGCAAATTATTATTCATGTGCTGGCTGGCGTATTCATATTGTCTTTAGTATTTCCATGGATTAATGGATCTAAGAAGGATCGCCATATTCAAGCATGGTCTAGGCGCCTTTTGCGGATTTTTAAAATGAAGTTGATCCTTACTGGTTTAGAAGATGTGATAGCTGCCCCAGCTTTATTTGCAGCAAATCACATTTCTTGGTTAGATATCCATGTGATCAATGCCTGCAAGCCAATTCGCTTTGTTGCCAAGTCCGAAGTAAGGGCTTGGCCAATCTTTGGTTGGATGGCAAAACAACTCGGTACTGTTTTTATTCGCAGAGATAATGCTCGTCACGCACGCGAAGTGGTTGAGCAGATGGCTGGAGTCCTGAAAACGGAATCTATTTGCATCTTTCCTGAGGGGACATCCACTAATGGTGAGCAAGTTCTCGCTTTTAGGCCTAATCTATTTGAGTCAGCCTTAGTAGCCCACAGCCCGATTTATCCCATCGCCATTGGCTACATCTGCGAGAAAACGGGTATGAGAAGTGATTCCCCTGCCTTTATCGGGGATATGGGCCTTTTAGAGTCCATGTCTAGAGTGATTAATAGTCGTGGATTACGAGTCAATGTGCATTTTTTGAGTCCCTGCCAACCCCACATTTCCGGGGGTTTTGATCGTAAGATGGCAGCTCTTTATTGTCAGGAATCGATCACCCGAACCCTATAAACAAGATATGTAATAAAAATGTCATACTCTTGGGATACAAAGATAAATAAGCCTTAGAGGAATAAATGACGTCAAAACACAATGAGATGGCCGAGTGGTATCGGCGTGCTCAAGAAGAGATTCTCGATAGCATGGATGAAGAGCTCGAAATGGAGCTCGATGATGACCGCCTCACGCAAGATGGTGGAAGCGCATCTGTCATTCCTCGCCAGGTTTACTTCAAGGAACTCTTTCGCCTTCAGGGCGAATTAGTGAAGCTCCAAGATTGGGTAGTTGAGAATAAGCTCAAAGTTGCCGTCTTATTTGAAGGTCGAGATTCAGCGGGTAAGGGTGGCGCTATCAAGCGGATTACCCAGCGACTCAATCCTCGAGTTTGTCGTGTGGTTGCACTCAATGCTCCTAGTGAGCGTGAGAAAACCCAGTGGTATTTTCAGCGTTATGTCTCTAACTTGCCTGCCGGTGGTGAGATCGTGCTATTTGACCGCAGTTGGTATAACCGCGCCGGTGTTGAAAAGGTCATGGGTTTTTGTACGGACGATGAATACGAGGAGTTTTTGCGTACGGTTCCGGAGTTCGAGCGAATGATTATTCGCTCGGGAATTATTCTGATTAAGTACTGGTTCTCGATTTCAGATGATGAGCAATACAACCGCTTCATGATGCGTATTCATGATCCACTGAAGCAGTGGAAGCTGAGCCCCATGGATTTAGAGGCGCGGCGCTTATGGGAGGCCTATACCAAGGCTAAAGAAACCATGCTTGAGCGCACTTCTATTCCGGAGGCGCCTTGGTGGGTAGTGGCTGCTAATGATAAGAAAAAAGCGCGTCTTAACTGTATCTCGCATCTACTGAATCAAATCCCTTATCGGGAGATTGACCATCCAGTCATTACCTTGCCAGAGCGGGTTCACAACCCCGATTACCTCCGAGGCCCCGTTCCCAAGGAAATGTACGTCCCTGAGATTTACTAGTTTACCTAGAGGGTGTTAACCTCTTACTAATTATTAGTGGGAGCACACCTTGAAATCTACAGCAGAAATTACCAATCGGGAATTTAAGCTACTTATTAAGCCTCAGGGTCTTGATAGGCGCAGCAGAATTACTGCCCTCAGTGATCAAATTCTGAATTTTTGTAAGAAAAATAAGGTGGAGTTTTTTCATCTTGATAATGCGACAACGGGTTTGCGTAGCATCTATTTCTTCGACACGCCAGGCGAGGATTTTCGCCTCAACAATGTGATTCTTAGGGTGCGTGAGTCTCGCCAAAATATTTGGGTTGATGACTGGTGCGAAGTGACCCTGAAATGTCGCACTGGAGATATTGCCAAATCCAATCAATTTGATCCTACCCCTAAAAAATCGATTAAATCTCGCCTACGTCTCAAAGAAGAGATCTTGCGTGGGGATGCTATTGGCTCAGCAAGATCTATTTATTCAAATAATGCAATTCTGGATGCCGTTCCACTAGATAGCCTATTTGATCGGTCTTTATCGAGCGTGATCAAATATTTTCCGGGATTGGCTAAGCTGTCTATTGATAAGAAGAAGCCGCTGCGCATTGTTGGTGGGAATACCAATAAGATTCTGGAAGCTTGCTTGCCGATTGGAAATTTGGTCTTTGGGGATGGTGTACAGGCTCATTGTGAAATCGCCATCTGGATGAGAAGTGTTGGTGATCCGATTGTTGGTGAGCTCGCATTTTCCTATCGGATAAATGATACAAATCGTAAGCAAGCTAAGGCCCATAAGCGTGCTGATAAGTTCTTCAAAAAACTCCAAGTTGAACTGGCGAGCTGGCTGGAGATAGGTAGCACTAAAACTGCTTTGGTTTATGGAAAGCCTGAATAGTAATGGGTTCAGATATCGAGGCCGTCAATGTTGGAGCGCCGAGCTTAAAAGATCTCTTTGTGCAATTTTTCATCATTGGGGCAGTCAGCTTTGGTGGTGGGATTATTGCCTACGAGAGAATTCTATTGGTTGAAAAACGCAAGTGGCTCTCGGCAGATGAGTTTATGGCTTATCTTGCCATTAGCCAGACCATGCCTGGTCTTAACTCAGTGAATCTCGCGGTCATCTCTGGCGACCATTTGCGGGGTGCCATAGGGGCAATTACGGCAAGCTTAGGTCTTATTCTTCCAGGATCAATATTCGTATTGCTTGCAGGCATCATCTATGCAAGCGCTGCCGATCATCCCTTGGTCAACTATGTGTTAGCAGGTATTGCTGCTGCAGCAACTGGCCTATTGGCTGCAATTACTTACAAAATTGGCAGCGATCACTGGAAACATCTGCAGTCATTACTTATCATCATTTGCACTTTTTTCTTGATGAGTGTTGTGAAATTATCTTTGCCTTATGTCATTTTGATCATGGCCCCGATCTCGATTTACTTGTATCGGCCGAGTAAAACAGCATGAGTACATTAATTCATTTGGCCCTCAGCTTTGCCTTGCTGTCCATTTTGGCGGTTGGCGGAGGTACCGCAGTGCTGCCGGAGATGCAAACGCTATTGGCGCAGCAGTTTGGTATTAATCACACTCAATTCGTTCATATTTATAGTATTGGTCAGCTTGCCCCAGGGCCGAATATGTTGATGGTCCTAGTGATCGGCTATCAAATAGCAGGGCTGATAGGAGCGGGAGTGGTATTACTTTCCTTTTTCCTGCCATCGAGTTTCTTATGTTTTTTTGTGGGTCGCCTGTGGGATCGTTTTGGCGAGAACCCATGGAGACGTTCTATTCAAAATGCCTTGGAACCCATTTCAATTGGCCTCATGGCCTCTGGAGTCTATGCGGTAGGTAAGGCTTCTATAGTGGGGGGCGTTACTGCAGCGCTTGCTTTAGTTACACTTTACCTTATCCTCAGAACCAAAATTAACCCAGTATTGGTCATTTTAGGTTCTGGAGGATTCGGTGCATTACTGATGATCTATCTGAAATAATCTTTATTTAGAAAGTACCCCTCAAACCAACCATGAGACTTCTAGCGGGTTGTGGCGCATATAGGCGTACTGCCATTGGTGTAGTGGCATAACGAATTTGCTCATTGAGTAAATTTTTCAGGTTCATATACACAGTCCAATTAACGTCTTTAATCTTCTCTGTATAGGAGATACCGGCATTGAGTAGGTTGTAACTGGGCGCTGGACCTTGTTCCCATGCCGCCAGTCTATTTTGCTGATAGCTATAGATATAAGTCGCATTGGTGAGCCAGCCATTACGTTGATGCGCAATTTCAGCACCTAAGCGGGGCGCTGGTTGCAGCGGCAGATTCCCGCCAGCATCAAAGGTGCCTTGAGAGGCATCACCAAAAATACGCCCACCAACGCCATGCTGTCGCCAGTTATAGGTCAGTTCACCCTCAATTCCTTTGATGGTGGCTGATGCTTGCTGAGCAACTACTACTGAGAATTCTTCCACCGCTGGAACGGAATCACCCGTATAAAAACCATAGATATAGTTATTAAAGCGATTGGCATAAAGACTGGCTTTGCCGCGCAATAAGCCGCTGGTCTTTTGGATATTAAATTCTAAGTTGTGTGAAGTTTCTTTATTCAGATTGGGGTTACCAATATCAAAAGTGGCAGTAGATTCATGCGCGCCGTAAGAGTAAAGCTCTTGTGCACTTGGCGCACGTTGGGAAACGGTATAGGCAACACCAGCACCATGACCTGGCATAAAGTTCCATAAACCACCAGCGGAGTAAGACATTAAATTAAATGTCCTATTTTGTAAGGTAATACTTGGTGTTGGACCAGCAGGGTCGCCGGCGGGGTTCTCCATCGCTTGACCCTCTAGCTCGGTACCAAGATTGGGTTTTTGCGCAACATTGTTATAGCGTAGCCCTAAGTTACCTTGCAGAGAATTCCATCTACCTTCTTCAATCCAAAATAGCGCATTGGAATTAGTCTTGGTTGGCGGAACAATCGCATAACTTCCAGAGCCCACTTCAGTAGCATTTAAAGACGATGCGGTCACTTGTGCACCAAAGGTGCCTTTCCAGCCAGCAATAGGGTTATGCGTTAGCTCAAGGCGTGCTTCATTGGCAATATTCTTCCACTGGGAGGCTGCTTCACCTTCGTTGGTAAATTCAGTATGGTTGTAATTCGTGTTGGCAGCGCTAAATTTGAAAGAGGAGAACCCTGCAAAAGGATCGCGTGTCTGATGTTGTAAGTCGTAGCGATTTTGTGATTGATTAATCGATCCGCCTTCAGGTGTGGGAATGCCATAGTTATTATTCAAGCGTTCAATTGAAACCCCGGTATAGCCAGATTTTCCAATATAGGATGCGCCGACGCCGAGATTATTTTGGTTGCTAAAAGTATTCGGGAGCTTACCGGTGTAATTGGGCGCATCAGCACCTTTAGCTGGTACTGTCCATCCACCGGGCGACTGAATGGAGTTGCCTGGAATGGTGTAGTTATTGGCATTATTAATTGCTGTATCAACGTGCACTGCCACTGAACCAAAGGCTCCGTCGACCTCTAGCGCTCCAGCTCTGCCGTTATTGACAGTTTCATAGCTAGTATTAATAGCACCAGTTGGTCTATCAGGCAGGTTGGTCAAAATACGATCATTGATCACGTTGACCAGTCCGCCACTAGAGCCTGATCCATAGAGGAGGGCAGCAGCGCCACGCAAGATTTCAATTTGATGGGTATTTTGCATATTGTTACCAACCGCATGATCTTGTGAGATGTTAGATACATCCCCAACCGACAGACCATTTTGTAAAATTTGGACACGTGGGCCCTCTAGGCCGCGAATGACAGGGCGAGATGATCCTGCCCCATAACCTGTGGCCGATACACCAAGTTCATTAGCAATGGTGGCTCCGAGGGTAGAGCCCAATTTATTGAGCAGTTCATCGCCTTGCAAAATCTTGGTTGGCGTCAAAATACTCTGGGTCGCCTCTTGTGATCCAGTGGCAGTAATTTCTAATGAGGGTTCAGATTGGGCTAAAGCGCTTGTGCTCACAAGGCTTGAAACGAGAATGTAGATTAGCTTGTGCTTAGCTACATTTTTATGAATTGGGTACATTGCATTCTTTCACTCAAATACGCGCATTCACCAGGAATGGCGAAATAAATCAAATTACCAAACAACACGTTTGGTTTATTTAGGAGATTTACAGAATGAAAGAGGGTGGGGCTCTAGATTGATACAGCCCAATATGAATGCGCTCTGCTCTGGAGTGAGCGGATATATTTAAAGCTTGGCTGGCAAGTTTGCTGCTAGTAAAAGTATTGCTATCAGAGGTAATAAAACCAGCAAGCGTTAAGGCATCTAGCAGGTGACATGTGGCAGAGCCATGCTGTGCATTTGGGCTTTGATCATGACAGCTGAGCTCAAGGTTTTGAGCATGAATGCCGGAGTGATTAATGCTATGTGCAAAGCCAATCCAGTGCGTGCCAACTAAGCTGGCTAGCAGAAAACCAAGGGCAATCCACCCGCGGAATTGTTTGCTATATTTGCTTAAAAATGAGGCGCTCATGCCCAGTATCTTACAGGATTTGCCCCTGCAAGCCTTCTCGGTGTAGAATATCGGTTCCGTCGGAGTGTAGCGCAGCCTGGTAGCGCACCTGCTTTGGGAGCAGGGGGTCCATGGTTCGAATCCTTGTACTCCGACCATTTTCTTATCCGTTTTACGTTTTTTAGTCCCAGTACACACTGCCTATAGCTCAGCTGGATAGAGCAACGCCCTTCTAAGGCGTAGGTCGCACGTTCGAATCGTGCTGGGCAGGCCAAACTCCTTCATTTAATATTGTTTTAGCTTGGTCAATTGTGGCCTATTGATCTGATCATGATCAAGCTTGGCTAACGTATGGTTCAGCCTG
>JAXIUI010000022.1:0-33175 GCA_034680725.1 Polynucleobacter sp. | reverse complement strand
GTTGCGAAGTTGGGAATCAACACCCAATTCGCTAATTCGGCTTTTGATCAGTTCACTGATCTCGGAAGGGTTGAGTTGCATTACTTACTCCTGGGTCTTATTTCGTATGTTCTTAATAGGGATATCTATGCGCCAAGACTTGCTTGCATTTGAGCGAGTTGTGCTTTCACAGAACTATCCATTACCTCATCACCAACTTGAATGCGAACTCCGCCAATCAAAGCTGGGTCAACTTGAATAGTTGGGCGCAATTCTTTACCCCCAAAACGCTTTTTCAAACTTGACAATAAATCATTTAGCGCAGAGCCCTCTAATGGGAATGCGCTTGTAATCATTACTTCTGCCGCACCTTCGCTCTGATTTTTCATTGCCTCAAATTGACGTGCAATTTCGGGGATGGCTACTAAGCGATGGTTTTGATTTACAAGACTCAAAAAGCTTGAGATTCTGCCGTCAAGCTTGGTCTTCACCATGCCAGAAAGCAATTTACTTAAATCATCTGCAGATACTTTTGGATTGTTTGATAAAACGGCAACCTCTGGCAAGACAGCAAGCTGTGCCAATTCATTCAATTGCTCCAAACAAACAGCAAGCTCAGCAGGCTTAGTGCTTTGAAAAAGCGCCTCTGCGTAAGGGCGTGCAATGGTGGCTAAATCAGCCATATCAAAGTTCTGCCTTTAGTTGATCAAGCAATGCACCGTGCGCTTTTGCATCTACTTCACGACGCAAAATTTGCTCAGCACCTTTAACAGCCAATACAGCAACTTCAGCGCGCAATACTTCGCGAGCACGGGTCACTTGTTGATCTGCATCTTGCTTAGCTTGAGAGATGATGCGAGCTGCTTCTGCTTGTGCGTTGACGCGAATTTCTTCAGCGGACATTTGTGCACGTTTTTCTGCTTCTGCAACACGCTGCGCACCTTCTTGGCGCGCTTTATTTAATTCTTGTTCTGCTTCATTGCTTGCTAATGCGAGTGCTTCTTTACCGCGCTCGGCAGCAGCTAAGCCATCAGCAATTTTGCTTGAACGCTCATCTAACGCCTTAACCAGCGGTGGCCACACGAAGCGTGCAACAACCCACCATAAGACGAAGAAAACGATCATTTGCGCGAATAGGGTCGCGTTCAGATTCACGATATTCCTTTCAGTATTGTTGAGAACGGTTGGATGACCCGGTGGTCATCCACGCCAAAACAATTACTTAATAACTGCGAGCAGTGGGTTTGCGAAAGCAAACAACATTGCAACACCAACGCCGATCAAGAACGCAGCGTCGATCAAACCAGCCAACAGGAACATTTTGGTTTGGAGTGGCTCCATCAATTCTGGTTGACGTGCGCAAGCTTCGATGTATTTACCACCCATCAAAGCAATGCCCAAACAAGCACCAATCGCGCCTAGGCCAATGATGATGCCAATAGCGATTGCTGTGAAACCTTGAATGTTTGCGAGAAATTGTTGCATGTTGCTGACTCCTGAAGTTAAAGAGATAAGTTAAAAATAAAAATCTTAGTGATGGCTATGCGCTTGCCCGATGTAGACCAAAGTCAACATCATAAAAATAAAGGCTTGCAACAAAATAACCAAAATGTGGAAGATGGCCCAAGCTGATCCAGCAATAACGTGACCCACCAATCCGAACAGGGATAAATCTAAATTAAACGTCCACACGCTACCCAACAAGGCAATCAACAAGAACACCAACTCACCGGCATACATATTGCCAAACAGTCGCATTCCCAATGAAACACCTTTTGCGAGGTATTCGATGATGTTCAAGGCGAGGTTAAAGGGAGCCAAGTACCATTTCGCACCAAATGGAGCAGACACGAGCTCATGCAAGAAACCTCCAACACCCTTCACTTTGAAGCTATAAAAGAAAACTAAAAGCAAAACAGACATAGACATGCCCATGGTGGCATTGAGGTCTGTTGTTGGAACAACTTTGTGGTGCGGAACATGCACGCCAAAGCTTTCAATAAAGTGGTTTACGCCCAAAACCCAATCCACCGGAACTAAATCCAGGGTGTTGAGTAGGATGATCCAGAAAAATACAAATAGGGCGAGAGGGGCAATGTAAGAGCGATCACCATGAACAATACTCTTTGACTGCGTTTCTGCCATTTCCACAATCATTTCAACAAAACACTGGAATCGGCCTGGAACACCTGGGGTGGCACGGCGTGCTGCGATTAACAAAATGAATACTGCGAGCAAGCCCATTGCTGAGGCCCAAAAAATCGTATCCAAATTGATAATGCTAAAGTCAATGATGGATGACTGAGGTCCACCAGTATTGTTAAGGTTTTGTAAATGCTCTGAAATGTACGCTGTGGGCGTCATTGGCTCAGTTGCCCCGTTGGCTTGGTTTACTTCGCTAGACATCTCTTAAAAGTCCTTAGGTTCAATCTCATTTATTACTTTTAGCGCCACATCCACGCCAGCCACACACACTTTAGGGCTAGCACATAAGTCACCAAAAGCGGGACCCAGAGCGCGCCGGGGATTAAAAAAGCCACCCCAATAAACAGCATTAATGTCACGGCAATCTTGATAAATTCGCCAGAAACTAGTGCTGCCACAAAATTACCTGGATTTAACATTCGCGATTTTTTTGCCAATTCAAGCCTAATTACAAAGAGGGTTGACGGCAAAACGCTTATTAAACCACCTAAAAAGGCCGAGTAAGTATAAAGGCTTAACCCTACCGGCTCCCCAAAAAAAGACCAAAACACCATACAAAGCGCAGTAACTACAATTTGCGCCAGCAAAATCTTCCAAGGAGAAAAGGGGGGGTGTTTGAGGGCATTGCTTTCTTGCAATGCAGTCATTTCCGCCTTACTTAGAACCCGAATGACTTCTTCTTCAGGCTCATCCCAATCTTTTGCCTCGGAAAATCGATTTTTTTGAGGAATCAATTTAGCCCCGAGAGTTTAGTGTGTGCAGTGCAATATGTCAAAGGATTTGGGGGCATATTTCTGGCAAATTTAAGTTTCTACACCCAACTTTTTCAACAAAGAATCCAATTCGTCAAACTGGCTGAACTGGATTCTCAACTCACCACCCTTACCTTTGAACTTAAATTGGGCGCTTAATCCAATCAAATCGGCGATTTCTTGGCTTAAGCGGCGCATATCGGGGTCAAGGCCAGGGGCACCTGCCCCAGCTTTAGTTTTAGTCTTTTTGTCGCCAATTTGACCCCCAGCCAACGCGAGGGCCGTGGCCATCTTTTCAGCTTCGCGAACGGATAGTCTTTGAGCGGCGATTCTTTGGGCCAAGGCCACTTGACTGGCGCCCGGCAGCGGCAATAGTGCGCGAGCATGACCCATATCAATGTCACCAGCCAACAGCATTGCCTGTACTGGTTTTGCTAGCTGATTCAAACGCAATAAATTACTCACTGCGCTGCGTGATTTCCCGACTGATTTTGCGGCCTGCTCATGTGTAAAGCCAAACTCCTCAATCAACCTTGCAAGACCTTGTGATTCCTCTAGAGGATTTAAGTCTTCGCGCTGCATATTTTCAATCAATGCCATTGCTGCAGCGGCCTGATCATCTGCACCAGAAACTAAGACTGGAACTTCTTTTAGGCCCGCTATAGTAGCTGCCCGAAAGCGCCGCTCTCCAGCAATAATTTCATATTTACCCGAAGCAACTAAACGCACCAACAATGGTTGCATTACACCTTGCTCACGAATGCTATCTGCTAATTCTTGCAATGCGCCCGCCTCCATTTTTTGACGGGGCTGATATTTACCAGCCTGCAATGAAGTCAATGGCAAACGATTAATTTCTGCCGTGGTTTCTTTTTGTGCTTTATCACCCAGTAGCGCCTCCAGCCCACGACCCAAACCTTTTTTCTTAATCACAACCATAATATTTTCTTTCTAGATTTTTTACATGTGCTTAATACGCTCAATCATCTCTGCGCCAAACTCCAAGTAAGCTTTAGCGCCGCGTGATGATTTATCAAACACAACCCCAGGAAGCCCATAGGACGGGGCTTCAGCAAGGCGTACATTTCGGGGAATGATGGTCTTAAATACTTTATCCCCAAAGTGTTCAAGCAATTGTTCTGATACTTGTTGCTGCAATGTCATGCGCGAATCGAACATGACGCGCAATAAACCAATAATGACCAAGTCGGGGTTCAAATTGGCATGAACTTGTTTGATGGTGTTTACCAAATCAGACAATCCTTCCAACGCAAAATATTCACACTGCATTGGCACAATCACACCATTTGCTGCACACAACCCATTAAGCGTTAACAATGACAATGCTGGTGGGCAGTCAATCAAAATAAAATCGTAATCACTTGCGACAACAGCAAGCGCATCCTTTAAGCGTTGCTCACGTGAATCTAAATCGACTAACTCAATTTCAGCGCCAGCTAAATCACGATTTGCTGGCAACACATCATAACCAGAGCTCTCACAACGCTGCGCACACTCTTTAACCGAAGAGAGTCCAATTAACACTTGATACACACTGGTATTCAGGTCTGCTTTTTCAATGCCGGAACCCATCGTGGCATTACCTTGTGGATCTAAATCTACCAACAAAACGCGCTGCTCAAGTCCGGCTAAACCAGCGGCTAAATTCACGGCTGTAGTTGTCTTTCCAACCCCACCTTTTTGATTTGCAATGCAGAATATTTTCGCCATGGTTTTTCTTAAAAAATGTGCTGCTTAAAGGGGTAATTTTCTCATGGGGGTGAGGACCAATAACCGCCTCTCCACCGTCAAGTTGGGGATACACAGGGGCTCGTCGGCAATCAAACGCCAACTATCCATACAAACATCTTGCAATTCCTCGTCAGCGCGCTTGGCCTTCATGGCAAACACCAAGCCATCTGGTTTAAGCAGGGGGAGAGAAAGCTCTAAAAAATGGGCTAAATTTGTAAAGGCCCTTGAAATAACGGCGTCAAACTCTCCAGGTCGCACTTTTGCAACCGCTTCAACGCGCTCACTCAAGACTTCAATGTTTTTTAAGCCCAACCTTCCGCGTACATGCTGCAAGAATGCCGTCTTTTTTCGTATGGCCTCTATTAGGCTTACTTGCCAATCTGGCTGCAAAATTGCAATGGGAATCGCGGGCAAACCGCCACCAGACCCAAGATCAGCAATTTGAGGATTTTGTAACTTAAGAAATTGGCGCATTACAGGTAAAACTGTAATAGAATCAATAAGATGCAATCGTACTGAGTTTTTTTCACCCTCAATGGCTGTAAGGTTGTGCACCTGATTCCAGCGCCCCATTTCCTGTAAAAAAAGCTCTAAGTTAGCAATATTCTCGGGGCTTAAATCTAAACCAAGCTCCTCAATACCCAAAGAAAGCAACTCATTACTCATGGACTTCTGCTTGAGGGCGGCCCAAACCTTTTTTTAGGTGCACCAACAACAAAGAGAGGGCAGCCGGTGTTACACCAGAAATTCTTCCAGCCTGACCCAAGGTTTCTGGTTTGTGCAAATTGAGCTTTTGTTGAACCTCTTTAGATAGGCCCAAAACCTGGGTGTAATCAAGCACCTCAGGCAGGGGGAATGTTTCGTTATGCTCTTGCCGGGCAATCTCAACTGCCTGTCTATCTATATATCCCTGATATTTAATCGAAATTTCAACCTGATCGCTAATTTGCTGAGCCAAGCCCAAATCTTCATCCAGAACTTCTGGCGCCCACATTCCATCAGCAAGGCCAGTAATTGCATCATAGGTAACGCCGGGCCGGCGCAAAATATCAGCCAAACTACACTCGTGTGATAAATCCTGGCCTAATAAACCAGATAAAGCCCTCGCTGACGCATGCTTTGGACCAACCCAAATATCCTGGAGTCGTGATGTTTCACGTGAAACAGCCTCTTGCTTTCTGCAGAACACGTTCCAACGATAATCGTCAACCAAGCCAAGCTCACGCCCAACCGTAGTTAAACGCATATCCGCATTGTCTTCACGCAAGCTTAGGCGGTATTCAGCACGACTGGTAAACATACGGTAAGGCTCTTGTACACCCAAAGTAATCAGATCGTCGACCAAAACACCAATATATGACTCGCTACGTTTGGGCAGCCAAGGCTCTTTTCCCTGAGAGGCCAGGCCAGCATTGATGCCAGCAAGCATGCCCTGGGCTGCAGCCTCCTCGTATCCTGTCGTGCCATTAATCTGACCAGCAAAATACAAGCCTTTAATGGCCCTTGTTTCTAAGCTGTGGCGTAAGTGACGGGGGTCGAAAAAATCATACTCAATTGCATAGCCCGGGCGAACAATGACTGCAGATTCTAGGCCCCTAATACTACGAACGAGATCCCATTGAACATCAAATGGTAGGCTGGTTGAAATTCCGTTGGGGTAAAACTCATTCGTTGTTAATCCCTCTGGCTCCAAAAAGATCTGATGGCTATTTCTAGAGGCAAAACGATGAATCTTGTCTTCAATCGAAGGGCAATAGCGGGGACCAACCCCCTCAATCACACCCGTGTACATTGGAGAACGATCTAAACCACCGCGAATAATATCGTGGGTTTGTTCATTTGTATGAGAAATCCAGCAGGGAACCTGTTTGGGGTGCTGCTCAGGACGGCCTAAATAAGAGAAAACGGGTACCGGATCTAAATCTCCGGGCTGCTCGAGCATTACAGAGAAATCAATCGTTCTGCCATCAATTCGTGGCGGCGTACCTGTCTTTAGTCTTCCCTGAGGAAGCTTTAGCTCCTTTAGTCGAGCCGACAGGGAAACGGCTGCCGGATCTCCAGCGCGCCCACCCGCATAATTATTTAACCCAACATGAATTTTGCCATCCAAAAATGTTCCTGCGGTGAGAACCACTTTTGCGGCCATGAACTCTAAACCCATTTGGGTCACAACACCCCGAATCTCATCGCCCTGCACTAATAAGTCATCAACAGCGGCCTGAAAAAGGGTGAGGTTTTCTTGATTTTCTAGGCGACGGCGTATCGCCGCCTTATATAAAATACGATCTCCCTGGGCACGAGTAGCCCTTACTGCAGGGCCCTTGCTGGAGTTGAGGATCCGAAACTGAATACCTGCCTCATCAGTGGCAGCTGCCATAGCCCCGCCCATAGCATCAATTTCTTTTACTAAATGTCCCTTACCAATCCCGCCAATAGAGGGGTTGCAACTCATAGCACCGAGGCTTTCAATGCTATGGGTAATTAATAGGGTGTCACATCCCATGCGTGCAGAAGCTAGGGCAGCCTCAGTTCCGGCATGTCCACCACCAACCACTATGACATCGAAGTTCTTTGAATAACGCATGATTTGCCTCAGATAGGGCGATGATCATAGCATTTTGTTGGTTTCACGTGAAACAAATATAAAAAATTCCCATTAGAAAACCGGGAATTATTTATAAGTGATTGATTTGATTGGGTTTTTAATTAAATCAATCACTTATTTTGCTTGTGAAAGCTTAAGATAAGTCTCAATTGCCGTCTTTGCCGTCTCGTCAAGAACGTCCATTGGCATTCTTTGCGCGCCTTGAACGATCATCAGCGCGTATGGCTTTGCCAAAGCGGAGGCCTCTAAGCAAAGGTGTAATTCCTCACCAAAAGCCGGGGACTGACTGCGCCAATAATTAATGGCAGCCTCTAAATCCTGAATGCTAATAAACAGCATGGAGGGTGACTATTAATTATCAAGAGCCAACATGGTGCCACGACATTTCTTGGCACCACAACGACACTCGTAATCTTTTTTCATCCGCTTTGTAATGCGCCCCTCAACACCAAGAGAGTAATCGTAGAAAAGTTCTTCTCCAACCTTAAGGTCACGCTTGGCATAAATAAATACTCTGGGTTGGCCAGAAAAATTATCCTCGCGCGTCTCGCAACTAGGCTTACAAGAATGATTAATCCACCGGGCAGCATTTCCGCCATACTTCGCATCAATACACCTACCATCCTCTAGAGAGAAATAAAAGGTGTGGTTTGGATCTTTGGGGTCATGTGGATGGCGCTTCTCGGCCAACTTCCAACTAATTCTCTCGCCCTTGTATTCAATGATGGCATCACCTTTTTGAATTGGCTTTGCCACAAATACACCCTTACCATGAATTGGTGAAGATTTAACAGCGATGCGTGACCTGTCGATCTTCGGTAACTTTAATTTCTTTTTACTCATTCAATTAAACATCTAGGTTGCGAGCGATTAAGGCATTCTTCTCAATAAATGCACGGCGAGGTTCAACCTCATCACCCATTAGGGTTGTAAAGACCTGATCAGCAGCAATAGCATCTTCTATTTTGACTTGAAGAAGGGTGCGCGATCCTGCATCCATGGTGGTTTCCCACAATTGAGAGGGGTTCATCTCACCCAAGCCTTTGTACCGTTGGCGACTAAGGACGCGCTCTGCTTCGGATAACAACCATGCAAACGCAGCTCTAAAATCCTGAATCGATTGTTCTTTTTGGTTTTTATCGGGGTCGCCCCTGCGCACCTTAGAGCCTGGCAACACCTTGCCAGACAAAACTGCCGCTGCATTAGCCAAACTTTGGTAGTCATCACCATGGACAAAATCCGAATTAATGGCTGACAGCTTTAGATTGCCGTGAATTCGACGGGATAGCAAAAGCTTAAAGCGCTCAGTGCGCTCTTCTTTTTGAACAATGATTTCGGGTGGCAACGCTAGGGGGTTTAAAGACTCCGCCAATGCTGCCCGAAGCTTTTGAGCAGAATCATTCGCTTCTTTTTCGGTGTCTAAATTTAATTTGGTGCCCGAAGCAATGGCGCGCAACGCGTCTTCATCAATGGTGCGAGATAAACGATCGACCACAGACTGGATGACTTGATAGTGTTTGGCCAACTCATTTAAAGCATCGCCCTCAATGATTTCACCTGATGGGGTTTGTAGTGATGCAGACTCTAAAGCGATTTTTAATAGGAGTTGATTTAGCTGGGCGTCATCTTTGATGTACTGTTCATTCTTACCAAACTTCACTTTATATAAAGGTGGTTGAGCAATATAAATATGACCGCGCTCAATCAACTCAGGCATCTGTCTATAAAAGAAAGTAAGTAGTAGGGTGCGAATATGGCTGCCATCGACATCCGCGTCAGTCATGATGATGATGCGGTGATATCTTAATTTGTCAGCCTTGTACTCTTCAATACCAATTCCAGTACCAAGAACCGTAATCAGTGTGACTACTTCTTGGCTAGCTAACATTTTGTCAAAACGTGCTTTTTCAACGTTAAGAATCTTTCCTTTTAAAGGAAGAATTGCCTGGAAGCGACGATCTCGGCCCTGTTTTGCAGAGCCGCCCGCAGAATCACCCTCCACAATAAATAGTTCTGATTTGGCAGGATCTTTTTCTTGGCAATCAGCCAACTTACCCGGTAAACCCAACCCATCAAGCGCACCCTTGCGCCGAGTCATGTCACGCGCCTTACGCGCCGCCTCGCGTGCACGAGCAGCGTCTACAATTTTTCCACACAGAATCTTTGCGTCTGCAGGGCGTTCTTGTAGGTAGGCACTAAGCGCCTCCGCCACAATTTCTTCTACTGGGCCACGAACCTCACTTGAAACCAATTTATCTTTTGTTTGGCTTGAAAATTTAGGTTCTGGAACTTTGACAGAGAGTACGCAGGCAAGGCCTTCACGCATATCATCGCCAGAGATTTCTACTTTTGCTTTTTTGGCAACTTCGTTTTCATCAATGTATTTATTGATGACACGTGTCATTGCCGCACGTAAACCGGTTAAATGTGTTCCACCGTCTCGCTGGGGAATGTTATTAGTAAAACACAATACTTGTTCACTAAAGCTATCGTTCCACTGCATAGATACTTCAGCAGTAATTTGACCACCTAAATCAGATGGGCGAACGCCTTCTGCATAAAAAATATTGGGGTGTAGAACATTTTTAGTTTGATTGATGTATTCAACAAAACCCTTCACACCACCAGAAAAAGCAAAATCTTCTTCTTGACCAGAACGCTGATCAATCAGTTTGATATGTACACCATTATTTAAGAAAGAAAGTTCGCGAATACGCTTAACCAGAATTTCATAATGAAACTCTACGTTGCCGAAGATTTCTTCATCTGCTAAGAAGTGAACCTCTGTGCCAGATAGGGTGGTATCACCAGTAACGGTGATTGGAGAAACTGCTACCCCATTCTCCTCCACAATATTGCGATTTTGAATTACCCCGCGCGCAAACTCCATGTAATGCGCTTTACCGTCACGGCGAATGGTGAGCTTTAACCACTTAGAAAGTGCATTTACACAACTAACACCCACACCATGAAGACCGCCAGAAACTTTGTAACTATTCTGGTCAAACTTACCACCTGCATGTAACTCAGTCATTACAATTTCAGCGGCACTTCGTTTAGGCTCATGTTTATCGTCGTACTTGATGCCAGTAGGAACACCACGACCATTATCGACAATAGATATTGAATTATCCGTCTGAATCACCACGGTTATTTCAGAACAATATCCTGCTAAAGCCTCATCAATTGAGTTGTCGAGGACCTCAAAAACTAAATGATGTAATCCCGTTCCATCAGAGGTATCCCCGATGTACATACCAGGGCGTTTACGAACAGCCTCAAGACCTTCTAATATTTGAATTGATGATGCACCATACTGCTCAACTACTTTTTTTTCTTCAGTCATTTTTTTCTAAGTTAAATACGCATTGGCATCACAACATACTTGAAGTCTTCAGAATTTGGTAGGGTAATTACAGCGCTACTATTTGCATCACCTAAACTAATTTGAATCTTGTCATTTTTTAAGTTAGATAAAACATCTAACAAATAACTAACATTGAAACCAATTTCAACAGAATCTCCACTATATTCAGTTTCTATTTCTTCTTGAGCCTCTTCTTGCTCTGCATTAGTTGATTGGACTGTAATTTTATTGGGGGATAGTGAAAAACGTACCCCTTTAAATTTATCAGTTGTCAGAATCGCCGCACGCTGCAATGCAGACTGCAACACATCTCTACCAACCACTAAAGAGTTTTTATGGCCTTTAGGAATCACACGTTGAAAGTCTGGGAATTTTCCTTCGACTAATTTTGAAATTAACTCGATGTCGCCAAATGTAAATTTCACCTGGTTAGAAGTAAGACTCATCTCCAATAAATCATCAGAGTCCTCTAATAAGTGTTGACACTCAAGAATGGTTTTACGAGGAATAATAATCTCTTGCCTTTGACCAGATCCAGTGGGGGCTTCAGATAATTCCACCTGTGAATACGCTAAACGATGGCCATCAGTAGCAACCGCAATCACTTGCTTTCCCTCAATAACCAGCAGCATACCATTTAGGTAGTAACGAATATCTTGTTGAGCCATTGCAAAATGCACTTGACTCACAAGCTGCCGAAAACTTTTTTGTGACATCTTCCAGCTGGCCGTGACCTCACCAACACTTTGCATGACTGGGAATTCAGTAGCAGAAAGTGTTTGTAAAGAAAACCGGCTTTTGCCACTTTGGACAACCATCCGATTGTCTTTTAGGTTTAAGGCAACGGGCCCTTCCGGTAGTGCGCGCAATATATCCAATAATTTGCGGGCGGCAACAGTGGTAGTTACATCCTCAACACCAACCCCAAAAGTAGCATTAGTTGTAATTTGAATTTCAATATCAGTTGAGACGAAAGAGATCTTCTCCGCCTGTTTTTTAAAAAGTAAGTTTGCAAGAATTGGTAAAGTGTGACGACGTTCAACAATACCGCTAACAACCTGGAGTGGCTTTAATAAACTATCACGCGAAGTGTTTACTAGTTGCATTGCTTTTAAATCCTTGTATATATCTTATTAGTAGTAGTAATAAGGTTTGTTATTTCAGTGGATAAGTCAAAAACGGTATATAAAACAAGCCACTAAACCCAAAAAAACGTGTGGACAACTTTTGTATAAACGCTGCATAAATAGTGAATAACTTTTAATCAATACCCTATTTTTGCATGAAGTCTTAGCTTTCCACAATTTATCCACAGGCTATCCCTAAACTTATCCACTAAACCATCCACAAACTTATCCACAGGAATGGTTTTATGATTTTAAGGTCTGTTCAATTACATGGATTTCATGGTTAAGTTGCCCATCGTGTGAGCGCTCTTCCCCAATTTTGCGAACAGCGTGCAGCACTGTGGTGTGGTCCCTTCCACCAAATAACTCACCAATTTCTGGCAAACTTTTTTGCGTTAATTCTTTGGCCATAAACATAGCAATTTGCCGCGGCCTAGCAATATTGGCAGGGCGCTTCTTAGAGTACATGTCTGCAACCTTAATGCTGTAAAAATCCGCAACTGCCTTTTGGATGTTTTCAACTGAAATTTGCCGATTTTGAATAGACAAAAGGTCTTTTAGGGCAGTTCTAGCAACATCTATGGTGACCTCTCGGCCATGGAAGCGCACGAATGCCAAGATCTTTCGCAGCGCCCCCTCTAGCTCTCGGACATTCGATCGAAGATGCTTGGCCACAAAAAATGCGACATCTTCACTCATGGGGATGCCTTCGCTAAGTGCTTTTTTCATCAAAATAGCAACCCGCATCTCAAGCTCTGGTGGCTCTATTGCCACCGTTAAACCAGAATCAAAACGCGATATTAGGCGATCATCGATACCAGCCATCTCCTTAGGATAAGTGTCGCTGGTAATGATTACTTGGGCTTTATTGCTTAAAAGAGCCTCAAATGCATAAAAGAACTCTTCTTGAGTTCTTGATTTACCACTAAAGAACTGAATATCGTCTATTAGGAGCAGGTCTAGGGAGTGATAATACCGCTTAAATCGATCAAAAGCCTTTTGTTGGTAGGCTCTCACTACGTCAGATACGTACTGTTCCGCATGGATATAGCGGATTCTGGCCCCAGGTTTTTCTTTGAGAAGGTGATTCCCAATGGCATGAATGAGGTGGGTTTTGCCCAAGCCAACGCCACCATATAAAAACATGGGGTTATATGAGGTGCCGGGGTTGTGGGCCACTTGAATTGAGGCCGCCCTAGCCAACTGGTTTGCTTTACCTGTTACAAAAGTCTCAAAAGTTAGGTTGGGGTTTAGTTTTGAGTGGTCTTCAATTTCAAAAGCCTGCTCTTCCACCTCTATTGAGACGGCATCTTGGATGACGGGATTATTAAGGTTTGAGGGCTCTTTGGGGGTGCTTGGGTTGGTGTTTTGAGCACCAGCCCCCTCAACATCTAGGACGAAAGAAAGTGCAACGGGGTGACCAAAGTACTGCCCAGCCAAATCTTGAAACCGATCTGCAAAGGTCTTTTTAATCCAGTCAAGCTTGAATCTATTCGGCGCCCCCAATATAAGTGACTGCTCACTTTCATCATAAGAAACCAGGCTTAGTGGCAAAATCCAGGTTTTAAATTGTTGGGGTGAGAGTTCGCGAGCCAGTGTGGCAAGGGCGTTGTCCCAAAACCCTAGTGGGTTAAGTGAGTTCAATGTGGGGGGGTTCTGTAAATTACTCATATTTTTGGAGGATCCATTGTAGCGATCGATCAAAGTTATCCACAAGCTGAAAAAACGTGGAAAAGCTGTGGATAACTTGTGCACAACAGCAAAAACCCAATTAAAAACAAGCCTTTGTAATATTCATCGCCACTATCTAGAGAAAAATACCTATATATTCATCATCAGCGGTTGACCTTTTGCTGTGCAACAAGGAAAATACGGGGTTTTGCAGGATGAATCATGAAAAGAACATACCAACCCTCAGTAACCCGTCGTAAACGCACCCATGGATTTCGTGTGCGCATGAAAACCAAAAGTGGACGCGCAGTTTTAAATGCCCGTCGCGCTAAAGGTCGCAAACGTCTAGCTGTTTAAAACTAGCAGTTGAACAGCGCTAGGATTTCGGATTTACTAAAAACACGCCCCAAGACAAGTATGTATTGGGGTTTGTATTTGGCATCACCGACTATAGGTGCTAAACCTGATTTAGGAATTGCGGTTGCTAAAAAACTAGCAAAGCGTGCTGTTGATCGTAATCGACTAAAGCGAATGATTCGTGAGGTGGTGCGAACAGGCGCAGGGGTTAACCAAAGTAGCGACCTTGTCATCAAGCTAAAAAAACCTATCGGCCGCGATACTCGTGGCAGACTCAGGAAACAAGAGCACGATACTTTGCGCAAACAAATATTGGGACTGATTTGATATGAAGTTCCCAAATACAATCGCTATCAAGCTTATCAGGGTTTACCAAATTGCACTTAGCCCCTATATGGGCATGCATTGCAAATTTGCCCCCTCTTGCTCTCAATACGCTTGTGATTGTTTCGGACATTATGGATTTTTAAAAAGCGTTAGGCTTGTGGTCTGGCGTATATTGCGTTGCAATCCCTGGTCACAGGGCGGTCATGACCCTGCTGTCAAATAAACATTTCATTATTAAGTGAACTTAAATGGACTTTAAAAAAACAATTCTTTGGGCAGTGTTCTCCATGTCCGGCCTCTTGCTCTATAACAACTGGCAAGTTCACGAGGGCAACCCATCGATGTTTGGGGGTGCGCCAACGGGCAATATTCCTGCAGCCACCAAAACCTCAGAGACCAAAGTTGATGTGCCTGCGCCACTTCAAGGAGCGGTAGTTCCCGTAATTGCTCAGACACCAGCTATTAACTCCAGTGCAATTGAGACTGCTGAAAAATTTGTGTTGAAAAATGATGTTTTAGAGTTGGCAATTAGCGCGAGTGGCGCCAATGTTGTTGATGCCAAACTATTAAAACAATTCACACCAGAAAAAAATCCGATCGCTTTATTTCAGTACAACGCAACCCACAAGTACTTTGCTCGCTCCGGTTTAATTACCCTGGGCGATCTTGAGTTGCCCAATCACACAAGTACATTTAAATTGATTCAGTCAGGGAAAGATGGGGCTGGAAATCCTTTTATTGTTTTATTAAGCGAACGAGGCGGGGCGAAGCTTGAAAAAACATTTATTTTGCAACCCGGCAGTTATGTTGTAGAGGTGGGCCATCGAGTTAGCCAGAGCAACTCAAATCCAAACCCATTAGTGCTTTACACCGAGCTAGTACGAGATGCCTCACAAGAGCAAAAAATTGGACCCTTCGATGGCGCATTCTCGGCTAGCACCTACACCGGACCAGCAGTCTACACAGATAAAGAAAAATTCAACAAGCTAGAGTTCACCGCTATTGATAAAAACAAAATCACAATTCCTACTCAGGCTGCTGTTGGAGACCCGGCTTGGATTGCGATGGTGCAACACTACTTTGCAAGCGCTTGGATTCCTACAGATAAGTTTGCGCGCGATATTTATGCGGGCAAGATCGACAACAACCTTTATCGCATTGGTATTCAGACGCCTTTGGGTGTGGTTGCGCCAGGCACAACCGTGGTTGAAAAGGCTCGATTATTTGTTGGCCCACAAGAAGAAAGTGTTTTAGAAACCATCACACCAGGGTTTGATTTATTAAAAGACTATGGCTATCTGACTATCCTTGCTAAGCCTATTTTTTGGTTGTTAGAAAACATCCATAACTATGTTGGCAACTGGGGTTGGTCAATTGTTCTTTTGACCGTATTAATCAAATTAGTATTTTTCCCGTTGTCTGCAGCAAGTTACAAATCAATGGCGCGAATGAAGGAAGTGCAGCCGCGCTTAATGGCAATGAGAGAGCAATATAAGGGTGAACCACAAAAGCTCAATCAAGCCATGATGGAAATGTATCGCAAAGAAAAAATCAATCCACTGGGCGGCTGTTTGCCTATAGTTGTACAAATCCCCGTGTTTATTGCCTTGTACTGGGTATTGCTTTCCTCAGTTGAGATGCGTAATGCGCCTTGGATTTTGTGGATTCATGATCTATCAGTTCCAGACCCGTACTATATTTTGCCGATCATTATGGCTGTATCCATGTTTGTGCAAACGAAGCTTAACCCTACACCGCCGGATCCAGTTCAAGCAAAGGTCATGATGTATATGCCGCTTGTGTTCTCCATCATGTTCTTTTTCTTCCCTGCTGGATTGGTATTGTATTGGGTGGTCAACAATTTACTTTCCATTGCACAACAGTGGCAGATTAATCAAATGTTTGGAAAAAAACACGCCAAATAGTGCATTAGTAAACTAGTAACTCAATAGAAGATCTGCAATGATGACCAGAAAACTTCCCATCATTGCGCTTGCCACCGCCCCAGGAAAAGCTGGGGTTGGTGTCATTCGAATGAGCGGCCCTGACATCGCCGCCATTACTCATGCTTTATTTCAAAAAGCATTAATTCCCCGTCAAGCAAGCCTATTAACGCTTCGCGATAAAAGTGGTTCAACAATTGACCAGCTAGTCGCCATTTACTTTGCTGCACCAGCCTCATTTACGGGTGAGGATGTTTTGGAGTTGCAGTGTCACGGCGGCCCCCAGCTCCTTGAGTTAGTGATGAAGCGCTGCCTAGAGCTTGGCAAAAATTGGGGATTAGTCATTGCGGAGCCGGGAGAGTTTACCCTCCGCGCATATTTAAACAACAAGATCGACTTAGCCCAAGCTGAGGCTATTGCAGATTTAATCGATGCTCAAAGTGAGGCTGCAGTTCGCGGAGCCGCTCGATCATTACAGGGTGCTTTTTCAAACGATATCAATAGTTTGATAGAAGAAATTACACAGTTACGTATTTTGGTCGAGTCCACCTTAGACTTTCCAGAAGAAGAAATTGAGTTTTTGGAAAACGCACAGGCTCGTGAGCGCTTGTCCGCAGTTTCCGCAAAGTTGCGTGCTTTAAGACAGAGTGCAAAACAAGGGAAGATTTTGCGAGATGGAATTGTGTTGGTTTTGGCTGGCCCACCGAATGTTGGAAAAAGCTCTCTTCTTAATCGCCTTGCCGGTGAGGAGATCGCTATTGTTACCCCCATAGCGGGCACCACCCGCGACCGAGTCAAAGAAACTATTTGCATCGATGGCGTTCCGATGCACATCGTTGATACTGCTGGACTTCGTGACACCAATGATGAGGTGGAGGTAAAGGGAATTGAAAGATCCTGGGACTCTATTCGATCAGCAGATTTGGTGATTTTTATACAGGACTCAAGCAATATTAATAACGAGCTTATCGGTTTAAAAGAGCGGGTGTTAAAAGTGAGCCCCAGGACGGTTCCTGTTTTAGAGCTTTTTAATAAAGTCGATCTACTGGCACCCATCAACAAGACAGCTGATGACCAAGCCATTTATATCTCTGCCAAGACAGGTGTTGGTATAGAAGAGCTAAAGCAAAAAATCTTAGATTCTGTGGGTTGGGGTAGTGCTCAGGAGGGGGTAGTTATTGCCCGAAGGCGGCACTTAGATTGCCTAGATAGGGCGGCTGAGCATTTGAACATTGCCGAGAAATTCGCCGAAGATGGCAACATTTCCTTGGATTTATTTGCAGAAGAGCTCCGTTTAGCACAAGATCACCTTGGCCAAATTACTGGAAAGCTGCTGCCTGACGATCTTTTGGGGAAAATATTTAGTCAATTTTGTATTGGAAAGTAGCAGCTTTACCCTTGTTGTTCGGGGGCCTGAATGGGGCCCAAAATGTTAAAATATTGCAATTAAAATTATTACTTCATAGGACTCACATGACTACAACTAGCAATGGGCAAATTCAGGTAAATGCGCCCGATTACGTTAAAAATCAGAAGTTAATTCAATGGGTTGCCGATGTAGCGGCCTTAACTAAGCCCGACAAAATCCACTGGTGTGACGGTTCTCAGGCTGAATATGATGGATTTTGCGATCTTTTGGTTAACGCAGGCGTATTTAAACGCCTAAATCCTGCAAAACGTAAAAATGCGTTCCTTGCACTATCTGATCCAGATGATGTTGCTCGAGTTGAAGACCGCACCTTTATTTGCTCTGCTAAAAAAGAGGATGCAGGGCCTACTAATAACTGGGTGGAGCCAAGCGAAATGCGTGCCACCCTAAATCCATTGTTCGATGGCTGCATGCGCGGCAGAACAATGTATGTTGTGCCTTTCTCAATGGGCCCAATTGGCTCCCCTATCGCCCATATTGGCGTTGAGGTTTCAGATAGTCCATATGTTGCTATCAATATGCGTTTAATGACACGTATGGGCAAGGCGGTAATCGATCAACTTGGTGCAAATGGCGAGTTCGTGCCTTGCATTCATACGGTGGGCAAGCCACTGGCAGCAGGTGAAAAAGATGTTGCTTGGCCAAACAATAAAACTAAATATATTGTTCACTACCCTGAAACCCGTGAGATTTGGTCTTTTGGGTCGGGTTACGGTGGTAATGCCTTGCTAGGTAAAAAATGTTTTGCATTGCGTATTGCATCAAACATGGGCCGCGATCAAGGTTGGTTAGCAGAACACATGTTGATCTTGGGTGTCACCTCGCCCGAAGGAAAAAAATATCACATTGCTGCAGCATTCCCATCGGCTTGTGGAAAAACCAATTTTTCGATGATGATTCCACCAAAAGGATTCGAGGGTTGGAAAGTCACCACTGTTGGTGACGACATCGCCTGGATTAAGCCACGCAAAGACCCAGTTACCGGCAAAACCCGTTTATTTGCAATTAACCCTGAGTCTGGTTACTTTGGTGTTGCTCCTGGCACCAATCGCCAGACCAACCCCAATTGCTTGGATTCATTAAACCAAGACGTGATCTTTACGAATGTAGGCTTAACAGACGATGGTGATGTATGGTGGGAAGGCTTAACTGAAACACCCCCCGCACATTTAATTGATTGGCAGGGCAAAGACTGGACTCCAGCTGATGGTGCTGCTGGTCGTAAGGCGGCGCATCCAAACTCACGCTTTACAGTTGCGGCCACCAATAATCCAGCAGTGGATCCAAATTGGGATAACCCAGAAGGCGTTGCAATTGATGCATTCTTATTCGGCGGTCGTCGATCCAATACAGTTCCGCTTGTGAGTGAGGCGCGCGATTGGGTGGAAGGTGTTTATATGGCCGCCACTATGGGATCTGAAACTACTGCAGCTATTACTGGTCAAGTAGGCGTTGTGCGTCGTGACCCATTTGCAATGATTGCATTTGCTGGTTACAACATGAGCGATTATTTCCAGCACTGGCTCAACATTGGAAGCAAGTTAGCAGCCGAAGGTGCGGTATTGCCAAAAATCTATTGTGTTAATTGGTTCCGCAAGGATGAAAACGGCAAGTTTGTTTGGCCTGGTTTTGGCGAAAATATGCGCGTTCTCTCTTGGATCTTAGAGCGAGCTGAAGGTAAAGCAAAAGGCACTGAGACTGTATTTGGTATCTGCCCAGAGCACGCTGACATGCATTGGGATGGCTTAGATTACTCTGCTGAAAAATTTGGCAAAGCCATTAATGTCGCGGTCGAAGACTGGAAAAACGAACTCAAGCTCCATTCAGAACTATTTGAGCATTTAGGTGACCGCTTGCCCAAAGAGCTGATTGAAGCGCGTGGAAAAATTGAGAAGCGTTTGCACGCCTAAGATCTTCTTGGGTGCTGCACCCGCATTTCAAATCAATTTATATTAAATGACCTCACCCCAACACCATGACATCGTGGTGATTGGGGCAGGCATTGCCGGCGCAACAATTGCAAATGAGCTGCTAGAGCGAGGCCAAAAAGTTTGTATTGTTGACCGTGCTAGCTCGCCAGCTAGTGCATGCTCTAGTCATGCATATGCTATTGCGCATCCACACATTGGACGCGGCGCCCCTCGCTTATTGCGTTTGACCCGATTAGCGTTTTTTATGGCCGAGGCGCGTTGGGGCTCTGCATGGAACCAGCATGGCATCTTTCAGCCGGCAAAAAAAGACAAACCATTTAACACCCAGGAACTTATCGCACACCTGCGCTCCTTGGACTTGGATCTTGATATTGCCCAAGTGCTATTAGCGGCAGAGACAAAACAGATTTGCGGGATTGAGCAAAATGGAATTTGGTTGCCTAGGGGCGCCTCACTAAATCTATCTATAGCTACAAACGAATTATTGCAGCCCCATCCCAATCTCCAGTGCAATTGGAGTGCAGCGGTTACTCGATTAGAAAAATCGGGCGATCGCTGGGTAGTCTTTGATGATCAAAATAAGCAGTTATTGAGTGCGAATAAAATCATTATTGCTGCTGCTTTAGAAACCAAAGCTTTACTTGAGAGCATTGACGTGCGTTTGCCTTTAAGGCCAGTTCGAGGTCAACTCAGTATATTTTCTATAGCCAAAGATAGTCCTTGGGTAAAAAAATTACCAAGCACCGCCATTTCGGGCGACGGCTATTGCTTGCCAGCCGAGCAACAAAAAGATGGAAGCTATCGTTGGATGGTCGGCTCTAGCTTTGATGAGGGGCAAACAGACCTTCGTCATTGGGACTCGAGTGATGAATTTAATCGAGAGCAAGCAAAGGGTTTAGTCAATTACTTGGAGGGCGATAGCAAGGACTTGCTAACAAGCAGCAGCTTTGTAGGGCTACGCTGCGTTGCCGGCGATCGGCTACCAATCATCGGCGAGCTATCACAGCGCCCCGGCATTTTTATAGCAACCGCTCTGGGCTCAAGAGGCATTCTTTGGTCTGCTCTGGCTGCTAAGTTAATTAGCGCACAAGTACTTCAAGACGACTTTGCTTTGCTGACCCGCTTAGGTTTTGCCGCTGATTTACTTGCCGCACTTACACCAGCACGTTTCTTCGCCGGCGCCTTAGCGGCACCATCGGCCTTAGGCGCTTTGGCTTCAAATTCAAAACCGATTTTGCCATCTGGACCTAGCGCCAAGTAAGCCTTAAAGCCGCGGCCAGTTCGATTGGACTTAAAGTTGGTGAGCAAGTCGGTCTTGCCCTCTTTAAGCAATTTCTGCACTTGTTCGGTTGACACCTCTTGCTGAAGAACAACCTTGCCCGTCTTGAAGTCACACGATTTATTTGGGCCGGTATTGTTTTCACAAAGGTAACGCATGCCATCCTCGTATACAGCACCAGAGCATTTCGGGCAAACACCAAGAGCAGGCCTACCAGTAAAGTCGATGGCCTCAGATTCATCTTCTTGTGTATTACCAAAATCAAATTCTAGCTTGAAGCCAGCATTTGGATAGTCTGCATCGTCCTCTGGAATTTCTGATAACTTAATGATGGCCGCAAAAGGTCTACCCATTTTGCTGCGAAAGCCCTGCAATGGCCCAATGGTTTTTTCGCGCAAGAGCTCTTCAACTTCTGGATATTCAAATGCTCGCCCACCCGGAGTTTTGCTAATGGTGAAGCCACATTTTTCACAAGCAAAACGACGATAGTTTTCTTTGACAGGCCCTTTGCAATGTGGGCATGGGGTTGACATTGTTGCGTAGTCACCAGGGATGGTATCGCTATCATATTCTTTAGCGCGCTTAACAATTCGCTGAGTCATCTGAGCAATTTCTTGCATGAAGGTCTCGCGATTCATTTGGCCGCGCTCGATCAGTGAGAGCTTGTTTTCCCAGCTGCCCGTAAGGTCTGGCCGGGTTAATTCTTCAACATCGAGGCCACGTAAAAGTGTCATGAGTTGAAAAGCCTTGGCAGTCGGTATGAGCTCACGCGCTTCACGAACCATATACTTTTCTGCAAGCAATCCCTCGATGATTGCTGCACGTGTTGCTGGGGTGCCCAAACCTTTTTCAGCCATCGCTTCACGCATCTCATCATCATCAACCCATTTGCCAGCACTCTCCATTGCTGATAACAGAGTTGCTTCGGTATAGCGCGCTGGGGGCTTTGTTTTTAATGGAACTGCGGCAATAGATTCATTCTGGACAGATTCACCTTCTTGCACTGGCACTAGCTCATCCTCAGCCTGATTTGATCTTCCATAAACCGTTAGCCACCCTGGGTTTACTAACACACGACCTTCGGTCTTGAAGTGATGACCAGATGCTTCAGTAATACGAGTGGTAACGCGGAATTCTGCCGCAGGATAAAAGACTGCCAAGAAGCGACGCACTACTAAGTCGTATAGTTTTTGCTCGGGCTCACTTAAAGTCTTGGGGGCCTCTAAGGTTGGAATAATGGCAAAGTGATCTGAAATTTTGGAGTTATCAAAAATTCGTTTATTAGGTTTAATCCAACCATAGCCTGCTTTGCCTTTTGAATCTTTAGGATCGCCCTGCAAAATTTGTTTTGCAAAAGGCCGATATTCTTGCGAATGCTCAGCAAGATTTTCCATAGTTTGCTTAACGGTATCTAAGTAGTCCTCTGGCAACGCTTTAGAGTCTGTACGAGGATAAGTAAGTACTTTATGGCGTTCATAAAGCGCTTGAGCCAAGCCTAAAGTATTTTTAGCAGAGAAGCCAAAGCGGGCATTAGCTTCTCTTTGTAAGCTCGTTAAATCAAATAATTGCGGTGCTAGTTGCGTTGCTGGTTTTGCCTCTTCTTTAACGCTGGCTTTTTTCCCGCGGCAAGCTGCAACAATACTTTGAGCGGCCGCCTCACTCCAGAGCCGAGTTTCACGAGCGTCGGGCTCAGCAACATCTTTTTTAAATTTAGGATCAAACCACCGGCCCTCATATACCCCAGCTGATGCAATAAACTCAGCCTTCACTTCCCAGTAGTCTTTGGATACAAATTTACGAATCAGCTCTTCACGTTCAACGACGATGGATAGTGTTGGAGTTTGAACCCGGCCAACGGTTGTCAGAAAGAAGCCGCCGCTTTTACTATTAAAAGCCGTCATTGCCCGTGTGCCATTAATACCTACTAGCCAATCAGCCTCAGAGCGGCAGCGGGCTGCATCAGCAAGGGGCTGCATGTCGGTATCGCTTCGCAAAGAGGCAAATCCTTCACGAATTGCGGCTGGGGTCATCGACTGTAACCACAATCTTTTAATAGACTGAGGCGCTTTTGCATGCTGTGCAATGAGTCTGAAAATGAGCTCACCTTCGCGTCCCGCGTCGCAGGCATTAATCAGCTCTGTAATATCTTTGCGCTTAATCAGTTTTTGTAATACCTTGAGGCGCGCTTCAGTTTTGGCAATAGGACGTAAATCAAAATAAGGGGGGACAACCGGCAGGTTGGCAAAGGACCACTTACCCCGTTTCACATCAAACTCTTCAGGAGCAGCAATCTCTAGTAGATGGCCTACAGCAGAAGAGACCACAAAGTCATCGCTCTCAAAATAGTCTTCATACTTGGTAAAACCCCCTAAGGCTTTAGCGATATCGTTGGCAACCGAGGGCTTTTCAGCAATGATCAACGCTTTAGGGTGATCAACTGCTGAAGTTTTTGAACCGCTTTTTTTGGTAGTTGCTTTAGTAGCCACGCGTTTGCCTAAATTTGAGCTTTAAATGGAGTTTTAATGGGGAAAAAGGATGATCAATTTAAACCAAATCTCAGTTTTGCCATCTTTAGACCCTTTTTTATTATTAACCGATAAATTACTAAAAGTCCAAATTCCCATAATTTTGGGCATATTCATGCTGCTATTGGGCAATGAAATAATGCCTAAAACCCCTTTTAAGCCTATTTAAAGTAGGTTTTTAGGCTAAAAACGCAGTTCTTCAAGAATATCTTGCGGCTGTTGGACCAACTTTGCCCCCTGTTGAATGAGGCGGTGACAGCCTCTAGAGAGGGGGTTTTGGGTGGACCCAGGCAAAGCAAAGACTTCGCGGCCAAGTTCACACGCTAGCCTGGCTGTAATCAGGGAGCCAGATTTTTCGGCTGCCTCAATCACTAAAACCCCCAGTGACAGGGCGGCAATGAGGCGGTTACGCCGAGGAAAATTTTCGGGCCTTGGGCCGACTGATGGGGCTAACTCCGAGAGTAATAGGCCGTGGAGGCCGACCTCCCAAGCCAAATGACCATGTTCTTTGGGATAGACAACATTAAGCCCTGTGCCACAAGCTGCCACAGTGGCGCCCTTGCCATGGTGGGCAAGGGCGCCCCAATGTGCTGCCCCATCAATGCCACGCGCCATCCCAGAAATCACCAGTAGACCAAGCTTGCTCAGCGCTTGGGCATAGTAATGGGCATGTTTAAGGCCTTCCAGGCTGGCATTACGCGAGCCCACAATGGCAATCATTGGTAGCTTTAAGAGGGCAGGATTGCCCACCACATAAAGCAATTTGGGTGGATCAGCGAGGTCTAGGAGTCGGCCTGGGTACTCTGAACTATTGCGCGTGATTGTGAAGATTGGAGGGGGCTTAGATTGTTTGCTGATGTGCATAAAACAATTTTCCTTCCATGGAAAATTTGCTCTATCAGGACAGCATGATTAGTCTGTTAGATAATTCCTACATGGCTTTATTAACTGTCCTCTGCTATCCCGATCCTCGCTTGCATAAGGTTGCTAAACCCGTTACGCAGGTCGATGCCCGCATTCGCAAAATTGTGGCCGATATGGCAGAAACAATGTATGACGCGCCTGGGGTTGGTTTGGCTGCGACCCAAGTGGACATTCATGAGCAAATTATTGTGATTGATGTATCAGACAATCAAGATGGGTTGCTGGTTTTTATCAATCCAGAATTAGTATGGTCTAGCCCAGAAAAAAAATCATGGCGTGAGGGCTGCTTATCCGTGCCTGAATATTATGATGAAGTTGATCGTCCAGCCGTGGTGAAGGTTAGGGCCCTTGATATTCATGGAAAAGAGTTTGAGCTTGAAGCGGACGGTTTACTGTCTGTTTGTTTGCAGCATGAGATGGATCATCTAAAGGGAAAAGTTTTTGTTGAGTATTTATCATTACTTAAGCGAAACCGAATCTCATTAAAGATGAAAAAACGCGCTAAAGAATTGATAGGTCAGCGCTAAGCGCCCGATGAAAATTGTTTTTGCAGGCACTCCACAATTTGCTGCCATTGCAATGCGTGCAATTGACGCTGCTGGCCATGAAATTGTTTTAGCCCTAACGCAGCCAGATCGTCGTGCTGGTCGGGGTATGCAATTACAGTCAAGCCCCGTAAAGATTTTTGCTCAGGAAAAAAATATTCCAGTATTACAGCCAGAGACTTTAAAGCTGACGCACGCCGATATTCAAAAGCGGGATGCTGCCCGCAATACGTACCAAGTTCTTTGTGAAACAGATTTTGATGCAATGGTAGTGGTGGCTTACGGCCTAATCCTGCCCCAGGAAATTTTAGATATCGCCTCAGATCGGGGCAGACATGGATGTTTTAATATTCATGCTTCTTTATTACCGCGTTGGCGAGGTGCTGCGCCCATTCAACGAAGCATTGAAAGCGGCGATGCGCTTACTGGTATTAGCATCATGCAAATGGATGCAGGTCTAGATACAGGCGATATTGTGTTGATAAAAGAGTTGCTGATTTCCGCACAAGAAACGACGGCCAGCTTGCATGATGAGCTTGCTCAGCTTGGCGCGCAAGCAATGGTAGAAGTCCTCAATGATTTGGACCGCGGTGAGCAGCTTATAAAAATTGCTCAGCCAACCGAAGGCCTTAGCTATGCAGAGAAAATACTGAAGAGCGAGGCCGAAATTGATTGGCATCTGAGCGCAGCCCAAATAGATCGACGTATTCGTGCATTTAATCCATTTCCAGGCGCTACCAGCTCTTTAAATGGCGAACAATTGAAATTTTGGAATTCGACCTTACCTAGTCAGGACTTACAAGTGCAAAGCAAGTTGCCCGGTGAAGTGGTGGGCAGCAGTAAGGACGGTATTTATATTCAATGTGGCGAAGGCGTCATCGAAATTCTTGAAATGCAAAGGGCTGGCGGAAAAAGGCTGGCTGCAGTCCAATGCATTGCAATTGCTCATGATGGGCATTCAAAGATGCAATTTCAAAAACGCAATGATCAACCAGGAGGAGTGAATGTTTAATTTTGCAAAGACTGCAGTGTTAATGGCCGCAATCACCGCGCTCTTCATTGTTGTTGGCGGCATGATCGGCGGTGAGCAAGGTATGTTCATAGCCTTAGTCATGGCTGTGGGAATGAATTTCTTTAGTTATTGGTTTTCAGACACCATGGTCCTGAAGATGACCAATGCACAGCAAGTGGATGAGCGCAGTGCCCCAGAGTTTTATGCCATGGTAAAAGAGTTAGCAGATCGGGCTGGCTTGCCTATGCCCAAGGTGTTCTTGATTGATGAGGCTGCGCCCAATGCTTTTGCAACCGGACGTAATCCTGAAAATGCTTCGGTTGCAGCAACGACCGGCATATTAAAAGTATTAAATCGTCGCGAGCTGCGAGGTGTCATGGCCCATGAGCTTGCCCATGTGCGCCATCGCGATATTTTAATTTCGACGATTGCGGCAACTATGGCAGGAGCAATATCCGCATTAGCCAATTTTGCGATGTTCTTTGGTGGTCGAGATTCTGATGGTCGACCGCACAACCCAATCGCTAGCATTTTGGTGGCCATATTGGCACCGCTAGCAGCCAGCTTGATTCAAATGAGTATCTCGCGCGCTAGAGAGTATGAAGCAGATCGTGGGGGCGCTGAAATTAGCTCTGATCCGGAGGCATTGGCTCGTGCCCTAGAGAAAATTCATGCCTATGCAGAGGGCACACCTTTTTATGCGGTAGAGCGACACCCAGAAACTGCACAAATGATGATTCTCAATCCTTTAAGTGCTGGTGGTTTAGCGCAGCTCTTTTCAACGCACCCCCCAACAGAAGAGCGTGTAGCGCGCTTATTAAGTATGGCTAAAGATGGGATATATCCCGGAGCGGAGTAATTTGACGGACCAGAAAAAACCACGCAGTCTTCCGCTCTCAGAGGCAATCACTATTTCAGCCCAAGCTGTTGGCGAGGTCATGCTTGGACGATCCTTAACAGAAGTGCTTGATCAACTTGATGCACATGAGCGCCCGATTGTTCAAAGCCTCAGTTTTGATGCTTTGCGAAAATGGGTGAGATCGCACGAGCTTATTAAAGAATTTATTCCAAAAGCACCACCGCCCGAGGTGGACTATTTATTGAGTGTTGCCATACCTTTGTTTTTGCAATCCGATGGTGATGGTAAGGGCTACGCACCCCATACGATTGTGGATCAAGCGGTAACTGCTTGTAGTGAGTATGAGCCAACGATGTATGCCAAGGGCTTGGTCAATGCAGTGTTGCGCAAGGTAGGTCTCGCTATAAAAGCAGAAAATGAAAAACCTTATCCTCCAGATCCGATCCCGATGTTTTTCCCGCCCTGGTGGCGCGCAAGTTTAAAGCGAAATTATTCAAAATCGTGGCAATCCATATTGATTGGACAGGCCCAACGTGCGCCGTTAATTTTACGAGTCAATGCACGTCAATACACGCGTGAAGAGTATCAGCATCTCTTGCCAGAGGCGGGTATCGTGGCCAGCCCCATTGCTGAACTTGCTGGCGTATCATTGCACTCTGCTTTGCTATTAAAAGATCCTGTTCCAGTATCTGATTTGCCCGGCTTTTATAGCGGCGCAGTTTCAGTTCAAGATGCAGGAGCGCAGCTTGCAGCAGTATTGCTCGATCCTAAGCCTGGCGAGCGAGTACTTGATGCTTGCGCCGCTCCGGGCGGTAAGAGCGCCCACTTATTAGAGCTTGCGGATTGTGAGATGCTGGCCTTAGAGCTAGATGGACAGCGAATAAATAAGATTGGCGGCAATCTAGACCGATTACGTCTTCAGTCACCGTCTGTCAAAGTAGTACGGGGTGATGCCTCTAAAGCAGCATGGTGGGATGGCAGACTGTTTGACAAAATTTTGTTAGATGCGCCATGTTCTGCATCGGGTATTGTTTCTAGGCACCCAGACATTCCCTTTTTAAGACGCGAAGCAGATATTCTGGCCTTAGGACAACGTCAGCGCGCTATTTTGGCGCAGTCTTGGAAAATGCTTAAACCGGGAGGCATGTTGTTATATGTTACTTGCTCCGTATTCCCAGAGGAGGGAGAAAATCAGGCGGTCTGGTTTGCTTCAGAGTACGCGGATGCATTACGATTGGATGCCCCCGGACAAATTTTGCCGACGGGCACAAATGACGGCTTTTACTATGCTTTGTTTAAGAAAAATGGGTCATGAGCCAGTGCATTAAACAATTCATTTTTTGTAGTTTGTTGGCCGTAAGCTTTTTTTCGGTGTCGGCAAGCGCAGAAGGAATCAAAATCAAGTCCGTTGAGATGGAGCGGGTTGATAACGACTGGCTATTAAATGCGACATTCCAAATTGAATTGGCCCCAGGTTTAGAAGATGCCGTTAAAAAAGGGGTAGTGCTCTATTTTCAAACGGAGTTTGATGTCACGCGTGCGCGTTGGTATTGGTTTGATGAGAAGTCGACTTTAGCTCAGCGCCAGACTCGACTCTCTTATCAGCCAATCACGCAGCAATATCGCATTGCTTCGGAGGGGTTTACATTTTCAGCAAAAACTATTCTTGAGGCATTGCAGGCCGTAGGTACGATTGGCGGCTGGAAAGTGGTCGACAACAATCAAATTGATGCCAGCAAATCCTATACAGCTGCATTGCGGATGACGCTTGACTTAAGCAAGTTACCAAAGCCTTTCCAGGTAAATGCGTTGAATAACCGAGACTGGAATGTTTCTAGTGACTCGCTACGTTTTTCATTTCCTCCTAATAGCGCAAATCCAATTAAGCGATGAAGATATCTTTCGACTTTATTGGGTCAAATGCTTTTGAAAAGAGCGCTTGGAAAAGACGCGCTCTGCCCATTGCAATGGGTTTGATTGGCGCATTTGCTTTGCTGCTCTTAGCCCTTCTCTCGATTGCCTCATCGAATACAGAATTTTTTGATAATTACTTTATTTGGCTTTATGCAGCCAACGTAGTCATCGGTGTTTGTTTGATTTTGGTGATTCTCACCTTGGTTACCGTGATTGCGATTCGTTGGCGAAAGGGACGTTTTGGTACTCGCTTGATTGCAAAGCTTGCCATGATTTTTGCTTTGGTGGGGGTGGTGCCGGGTTTAATCTTGTATGGCGTTTCTTTGCAATTCGTTTCTCGCAGTATTGAAACCTGGTTTGATGTCAAGGTGGAGTCTGCTCTTAACTCTGGTCTAGAGTTAGGGCGCGTTACTTTGCAGGTTGCACAGGAAGAAATTTTGGCTGAAGGTAAGTTCATTGCTGAGCAGATTACTCAGGTTCCTTCGGGCACGAGCTCGGATCAGGTTGGGGCGATGGTCATGAAAATTCGCAATCAATTTGGCATTCAAGAGGTAAGCCTTTTTACTATTCAGCGTAACTTAATTTTATCGAGCGAGATTAAGCCTAAGAAATTCTTCCCCGCTCCTAGTGCCGATGTAATTGCTGAAGCATTTAAAAAGAACGGGCTTACTGCTTTAGAGCAAACCGAAGTCGATGGTCAGCGCGGCTATCGTGTAAGAGCGATTGTGCCTATTGTGCGTAAGAAGCCGATTCAGGGTAAATTGGATTCTGGTAAGGTTGCCGAAGATCGCTACTTTGTGCAGCTGGTCCGCTTTATTCCGGCCCCCTTGGCTAAAAATATCTTTGCAGTTGAATCTGCCTATAGTGAATATCAAGAAAAATCCTTGGGGCGCTCAGGCTTGCGCAAGATGTTTGTGGGCACCCTAACTTTAACGCTATTCTTTGCGGTTTTTGTGGCTGTAACCTTGGCCTTGATATTGGGACGTCAACTGGCAAGACCCCTTTTAATGTTGCTTCAAGGAACCCAGGCCGTTGCAAAGGGGGACTTATCTCCCAAGCCAGAACTAGATACTGGTGATGAACTTGGCATGTTAACGCGCCAATTTAATCTGATGACACGTCAGCTTGCCGATACGCGTACTTCTTTGCAGGAGTCCAAAGCATTTTTGGAGACCGTCTTGGGCAACCTCACTGCAGGCGTTTGCATTTTTGATAAAAACTTTAACGTGGTGTCCAGTAATACAGGTGCTGATCGCATATTTGGCCAAGACTTAACCCAGATTGATGGCCGCCCCTTGAGTGATAGCCCCGCCTTAATTGAATTTGAACAGGCTATTAAAGAAGGGTTTGCTACGATGAAGCTTGCTGTCGGCGTGGAGGGCGAGCCTACTTTGGCGGAGCAGCAGAAAGCTGCACCTGTATGGCAAAAGCAAATTCAGCTGCATAGCACCAATGAATTTGATAATGAATTAGGCGTTACTTTGTTTGTGAGGGGCACGGAGTTGACCCCAGATTTACGCATGGTGGTATTTGATGATATTACTGATGTTGTCAGTGCTCAGCGCTCGATTGCTTGGAGCGAAGTGGCAAGACGTTTGGCCCACGAGATTAAAAATCCGCTTACCCCAATTCAGCTTTCTGCTGAAAGGCTTCAACATAAATTGGCAGGTAAATTAAGTCCCGAGCAGGAAGAAATGATTAATCGCAGTACTGAAACCATTATTGGTCAAGTACAGGCTATGAAAGAAATGGTGAATGATTTTAGAGATTTCGCTAAAACGCCAAGTCCTCAATTAAAGCCCGTTTCCATTAATACACTGACCCAAGAAATTCTAGGTTTATATGAAGGCAGTCCTATCAAAACCCAACTTGATCCACAATGCCCAAGCATTTTGGGAGATTCCACGCAATTAAGGCAGATCATTCACAATCTTTTGCAAAATGCACAAGATGCTACTCTTGAGGGCAAGCATCAGGGCGCCCCCGTGGAGGTGAAAACAGAATTAGTGCCCTATGGTGAGTTGAGAGGTATGCAGCAAAATGCAGTGCGACTCACAATTAGTGATTCTGGCTCAGGTTTTCCAGCTAAGATATTGGCAAGGGCATTTGAGCCCTATGTCACCACCAAAAGTAAAGGCACTGGATTAGGTTTAGCGGTAGTAAAGAAAATTGTTGATGATCATGGCGCAAAAATTGAAATCCGCAATCGCATGCAGGGCGATCAAGTTGTGGGCGCAAAAGTATCAATATTGTTTATGAATCTGGCAAAAGAGGCAGCATAAGTATGGCAAGTATTTTGGTGGTTGATGATGAGATGGGAATCCGGGAACTTCTCAATGAGATTTTGACGGATGAGGGCCATACCGTTTATGCAGCAGAGAGCGCCGCACAGGCCCGAACCATTCGCGAGCAAATGCGTCCAGATTTGGTCTTGCTCGACATTTGGATGCCGGATGTTGATGGCATTACTTTGCTAAAGGAATGGTCTAAATCAGGACAGCTTACTATGCCAGTGGTGATGATGTCTGGACATGCAACGATCGATACCGCAGTTGAGGCAACCCGTATTGGCGCCCTGAATTTTCTTGAGAAGCCTATAGCCCTCCAAAAACTCTTAAAAACAGTCACTAAAGCTTTGGAGAACTCGCCTAAGTTTGTCGAGCCGGCTGAGGAAAGGGCTGCACAGCCAACGCCAGCAGCTACTTCAAGCCCTAAGGCTAACCCAAGCGAGTCATCGTCCCCTGCACAAGATGGTCAATACATTAGCGGCATTGCTAAAACCTATTTTGATTTACCGTTGAGAGAGGCGCGAGATCTCTTCGAGAAAGCCTATTTTGAGCACCAAATGATCATTATGGGCGGGAGCATGACGAAGATTTCTGAATACACTGGCCTTGAAAGAACCCATCTCTACCGCAAGCTCAAGGCATTAGGCATTGATACCTCACGCAACAAAGGTGAGCAATAAGAGATCCTCATCATTTACCGTGAGGAAATGATGAGGCATTCTTTTTGATGTAGCACTTTCGGAATTATTCCCATGGAAATTAAGGTTAACTTTCTCGACAAGCTACGTCTAGAAGCGAAGTTCGATGACTTCACAGTAATTGCCGATCAGCCTATTCGATATAAGGGTGACGGATCAGCACCAGGGCCATTTGATTATTTTCTGGCTTCGTCGGCATTGTGCGCCGCCTATTTTGTCAAACTCTATTGTGATACGCGTAATATTTCAACCGAGAATATTCGTCTTTCACAAAATAATATTGTTGATCCAGAAAATCGCTATCAACAGATTTTTAAGATTCAAGTAGAGCTACCAGAGGATATTTCTGCCAATGATCGTCAGGGTATTTTGCGCTCTATTGAGCGTTGCTCCGTCAAAAAGGTAGTTCAGGCTGGACCCGAGTTTGTGATCGAAGAGGTAAAGAATCTAGAAGCAGATGCGCAAGCTTTGCTGGCATTAAAGCCAAGCCTGGAGACTAATACTTACATAGCAGGCAAGGATCTCCCGCTAGAGCAAACTATTGCCAATATGTCTGCGGTATTGGCAAACTTAGGTATCAAGATTGAAATTGCCTCTTGGCGCAATATTATTCCTAACGTCTGGTCACTACATATTCGCGATGCACATTCACCAATGTGCTTTACCAATGGCAAGGGCTCTACTAAAGAAAGCGCTTTGGCATCTGCTTTAGGTGAGTATATTGAGCGACTGAGTAATAACCACTTCTACGCCGGATCATTTTGGGGTGAAGATATTGCTAACAAGCCCTTCGTGCACTACCCGAATGAGCGCTGGTTTAAGCCGGGCAGCAAGGATGAACTACCGGTCGATATTTTGGATGAGCATTGCCTTGGTATTTTTAATCCCGACGGAGAATTGCGTGGCTCACACTTAATTGATACCAATTCTGGAAATGTTGAGCGCGGTATTTGTTGTTTGCCCTATGTTCGCAAGTCAGATGGCAAGACAATTTATTTTCCTTCCAACCTCATTGAAAATCTCTTTGTCAGCAACGGCATGAGTGCTGGTAATACTTTGGCTGAAGCCCAGGTGCAGTGCTTATCTGAAATATTTGAGCGAGCTGTCAAGCGCGAAATTCTCGAAGGTGAAATTGCCTTGCCAGATGTACCTAAGGAAGTATTGGCAAAATATCCCTGCATTCTGGCGGGTATCGAGAGTCTAGAAGAACAAGGCTTTCCAGTATTGGTAAAGGACGCTTCGCTTGGCGGAATTTATCCAGTAATGTGTGTCGCGCTAATGAACCCAAGAACAGGTGGTGTATTTGCTTCATTTGGCGCACACCCAAGCTTGGAGGTGGCGCTAGAGCGAAGTTTGACTGAGCTATTACAGGGACGGAGTTTAGAGGGCTTGAATGATTTGCCCGTACCCACTTTTTCAAGCGAGGCTGTAACAGAGCCCAATAACTTTGTTGAGCATTTTATTGATTCTAGTGGCATCGTGTCCTGGCGCTTTTTTAGTGCAAAGCCTGCTTATGAATTTGTTGAGTGGGATTTTTCAAGCTGTGGCGAGGATTCGAATGCTGTAGAAGCAGCAACCCTGTTTGGTATCCTTGCCGGGCTTGGCAAAGAATCCTATGTTGCAAGCCATGATCAGTTGGGGGCAATTGCGTGCCGTATTTTAGTTCCGGGCTATTCAGAGGTATAT